>SXOB01000064.1 GCA_005776945.1 Pseudomonadota bacterium | reverse complement strand
GACAGGCGTCCGGTGATGACTTCGATGTCGGCGTGGACGGTGGGGCGGAAGATGCCGGTATTCAGGCGCTGCAGGACGTATGGCCGGGTGCCGTCGTCCGCTTCGAGCCACCAGGTGGCGTTGATCAAGCCACCATCGGCCGGCACCGGGCGCGTCGACCCGAGGTCCCAGGCGGAGAGCGCGTCGACGGCCATCATAGCGGCGCGCTAACGTAGGGAGGGAGGCAGCGTGGAACCCTTCATCCCGTCGGCGGCCTTGGACCCGGAACGGGAGGCGGACCGGGCCCTCCTTGGCTTGTTGGCCGTGATGGCCACGAGCGACGACGCCGTGGATCCGCGCGAGTTGGCGTGGCTTGCAGCGCTGCTGCCGGGAAGGACGGGCGACGACCTCGTCGGGTGGGCCCGCGACCTTGCCAAGGGCGGAATGCCAAGCCCGACGGAATTGGCGCGCCTCATCGTGGCGCCGGAAGAGCGTCTGCGGACGATTCGTTTCGCGGCGCGGATGGCGTGGAAGGACGGCGCGGTCGCCGACGAGGAAACCCAACTGTTGGACGGTCTTGCCGACGCCTTCGACCTGCCCGCGGGTTCCGTTGCGCGCGTGCTGCGCGAGATGCGCCCCGTGCCGCCCTACGACGCGATTCGCCTGGCCCAGATCTTGGCGGACTGCCGTTGGGACGCCGCGCAGTTCGCGCAGGGGCAACTCGTGAGCCCCGACCTGGCGGCCGTCATGCCGCCGGCCTCCGAGGTCGTCGTTCGCGTCGGCCTCGAGAACGTCGAGGTCATGGCCCTGTGCACGACCGGCCTCGTCGCCAGATTCCAAGAGGCGCCAGCCTTTGTGGCCTGGGACGAGATCGTCGCAGCGACGCGCGGCTTTGGCTTGGGCTCGGCCGTCACGCTCCATACGGAGTCTGGCGCGACCTTTTCGCTTGTCGACGCGCGCTTGTCGGGTCTCCTGGCGCTCATCGATCGGATGCGCTCGGAGGGCGGTCCGCGGCGGTCCTCTGGCGTCCAGGTCACCCGATTGGGCTGATGCTCGCGATTGCGCGGGCGAGGTTTCGGTTCAGGGCGTGGGACGGGCGAACGACCCAGGCTTGGAACGCGAGGTCGGGCGGCATCACGGCGAGGTCCCCGACGAGGTCGGCGAGCTTGTGTCGAGCGGCCTCCGACTGGCCACAGGGGTCGGTCGGATCCAAGACGAAGGTGTTTTCGAGCGACGCGCCCCGCCCGCGCCCAGCGGCCTGAAACGCTTGGACGTCGACCTGACGGACGAAGGTCCGTGCAGAGAGCCAGAGGGTAGGGTCGTCGCCTTCTCCCCAGGCCGCCACCGTCGACCAACCTTCGCCGAAGTCGATGCGGACGGCGAGTTCGCGTCGCTTGGCGGGCGCAACGGTGGCGCGACCCCCCGCTGCCTCGACCCGAAGGACCCTTGGCAATGTGGTCGTTGGGCGAGGGTCGTCGCCGACGACCGCTGGTCGGAGACGCTCGACCCACGCTCCGACGGTCCCGTCGAGGATGGGTGCTTCGCCCTCGCCCTCGAGGACGACATCCCGCAAGCCGAGGACCGAGATCGCGGCAAGGACGTGCTCCACCGTCTGCAACGCGAGGTCGCCGACGCGGAGTGAGGACTGGCCGGGGGCGCCGTCGACGAGGGTCGCGTCGATGGGGACGCTCATGCCGCGCGATCGCCACAGGCGCCCGGACCCCGGGTCACCGGGGGTCAGCGTCACCCGTCCGGGTGCGCCGGTGTGCACGCCGTGGCCATCGACCTCAATCCGCGCCGTCAGGCGTGCGGCGCCGTGGACCCCGATCGGGCTGGCGGCTACAGCCTTGGCGATGGTCGTCATGGGCATCGATCCAGGCTCTACGGTCACGGCCTACGGCGTGGTATCCGCGCGGGGGGGCGCGTTTCGCTATGTGGCTTCGGGCATGGTGAGTACGTCGGCAGACGAACCCATGGGTTCGCGGTTGGCGCGCATCCATCGCTTTCTGGTCGATGCGCTCGCCGAGCACAAGCCGGAGGGGGTGGCGATCGAGGCGATCTTCCGCCACAAGAGCAGCGAATCCGCGCTCAAGTTGGGGCAAGCGCGCGGCGTGGCCCTGCTGGCGGCCGCGCAAGCCGGGCACGAAGCGGTTCCGTACAATCCGATGACGGTCAAGAGGACGACGGGCGCCACCGGGAAGGCGGATAAGGAGGGCATTGCGCGCGTCGTAGGAATGTTGCTCGGCGTCCGCCCGGAAGGGCCGCACGACGTGACGGACGCGTTGGCCATCGCGATCACGCACCTGAGTCACCGGCCTTGGGCGGCGCGATGATTGCGCGCCTCGTCGGGGAAGTCGTCGACTCGGCGCCGGGCGCGGCCGTCATCGACGTCGGGGGCGTGGGCTACGAGGTCTCGGCGCCTTCCCGCGCCGTGCGCCGGTGGATGGCAGACGGCGCACAAGCCGTCGCCCATGTCGTGACCCTCGTGCGCGAGGACGCCATCACGCTGCATGGCTTTGACGAGTTGGCGGACCGGGCTGCCTTTCGCGAGCTGATTGCGGTGACCGGCGTCGGCGCCAGGCTCGCGCACGCCCTGTTGGAGGTCTTGCCGGCGGCTGGCTTGGCGCGTGCGATCGAGACGGAAGACGTCGTCAGCCTCTCTCGCGTTCCGGGCATCGGGAAGAAGACGGCCCAGCGCCTCGTGCTCGAACTCAAGGGCAAATTGGGGACGCCGCTTGAGTCGATTTCGCTGGTTTCAGCCCCGAAGGTCGTCGCGGACCCGCTCGTCCTCGCGCTGGCCCAGCTCGAATACGGGCGAACGGAGATCGATCACGCGTTGGCGGCGCTCAAGGCCAAGGGCCTCGGTCCCGACGCTGCCGTTGAGCTTCGACTCCGCGAGGCCCTCCGGGTGCTGTCGGTGCGCTCGTGAATCCGTTGCTCGACGTGAATGACCGCGGCGACCTCGATCCGGCACTCCGGCCGCGCCGGTTTGCCGAATTCGTCGGCCAGGGCCGAATCGTCGACAACTTGCGGGTCTACGTCCGTGCGGCGCTGGCGCGGGGCGAGGCGTTGGACCACGTGCTGCTCGCGGGACCGCCAGGGTTGGGGAAGACGAGCCTGGCACAAATTCTGGGAGAGGAACTCGGCGTCCCCTGCACGATTGCAAGTGGGCCGACGCTGGAGCGCAAGGGCGATCTGGCGGCTGTGTTGTCGAATCTCGAGCCGCGGCAGGTCCTCTTCATCGACGAAATCCATCGGATGCCGCGTGCCGTCGAGGAAGTCCTGTACCCGGCGAGGGAGGACTACCAGCTCGACGTGATTCTGGGGTCGGGGCCCGCGGCGCACTCCGTCCGTCTCCCGCTGTCGAGGTTCACACTGGTCGGCGCGACGACGCGAACGGGTTTGTTGACATCACCGCTGCGTGCGCGCTTCGGCATCCACTGTACGTTCGACTTTTACCGGCCCGACGAGTTGGAGCGCATCCTCATCCGGGCGGCGGAGAAATTGGGCGTCGTAGCTACCATGGATGGTCTTCGGGAATTGGCCTCCCGGAGTCGGGGTACGCCCCGCGTGGCGACGCGCCTCTTGCGGCGTGTTCGCGACTTCGCGCAGGTAGAAGGCGACGGCACGATCGACGGAAACTCGACGAGGTCGGCGCTCAACCGCCTCGACATCGATCCCAAAGGCCTGGACAGTCTGGACCAGCGAATTCTCGAGACGATCGAAATCAAGTTCTCTGGCGGCCCCGTGGGCCTCGACACGCTTGCGGCCGCGCTCGGTGAATCCAAGGACACGATCGAAGACGCGTCGGAGCCCTATTTGCTGCAACTCGGCTTCCTTCAACGGACGCCGAGGGGCCGAATGCTCACGCCGGCGGCCAGAGCCCACCTTGGCCTGCCGCCCCGCGCTGAAACGGACGATCCCCAAACCCGGTTGATTCCATGATGTGGCTCACACCCTGGGTCGCGTGCGCCACCGAGGCCACGCTGCCTACGCAGACGATTCAGGTTGGCGGTCAAACGCTGACGGTCGAAGTGGCCGACGACGACGCGGAGCGCGCAAGGGGCCTGATGTTCCGGAAGTCGCTCGCCGAAGGCGACGGGATGTTGTTCGTTTTCCAGGACGAACGCGTCCGCGGCTTCTGGATGAAGGACACGCAGATTCCGCTCAGCATCGCCTACGTGGACGGCCAGGGCGTCATCGTGCGCATTTCCGACCTGACGCCGTTCGACACGGCGCGCGTCACGAGCCTGTACCCGGCACGGTACGCCATCGAAGTGCCGCAGGGGTGGTTTGCGGCGAAGGGAATCGAGAAGGGCGACAAGGTGACGGGGCTGCAGTAGGTCGGTTGAAGGCTGGTCCTCTGTCCTCGGCCGTCAGAACGGCCCGACGACGATCGTCCCGCCATCCGCCGGTGGCCCGCCCGTCAACAATACGGCTGCGGCGACGCCGCCTCCGACGAGCAGGGCACCGCCCGCCGTTCCTGCGACGATGAGGGCCGTTTTCCCGCCCTTGGACTCGCGTTCGGGAGTCTGAGCAACGTCGACCGGCGCCTCTGTTGGAGTCGGTGGCGACAACAGGGCCGAGGCCAACCAAGGATTCGATCCCACGGCCACTGGCGCCGCGGTCGTGGCCCGGGCCAATTCGGGCAGCTGTCCCGATTCGTCGAGAAGCGCGAGCAGGAGGGGCAGAACGCCGATCGCCTCGTCGTCGGCCGTCCCCGTGACCGGGACGCGCACCTCGCGCGAAAACGCCTCCGCGCGGGCGCTGTAGAGCTGCATGGCCAGTTGGCCTTGGTCGACGCCAGCGAGGAGGATGTAGTCCACATCCTCTGCCCGTGTGCCCAACGCTTGGTAGAGTCCAGCGACCTGGCGACCGCGGCCGGCCGCAGAGGTCGCCGCCTGTCCCAGCGTAGGCGGCCCGAGCGTCACCGATACGGCGGTGGTGTCGCGTCCGGGCGGCACGACGGCGCGGACGTGCCCCATGCCTTCGGGGCCGCGGACGACCACGTGGTGGGGGCCGGGCAAGACGCCTGGCACCGTCAATGGCGTGACGCCGCGTTCGAGACCGTCGACGAACACCGTGTGGCCCGCCGGAGCGACGACCCGGATGGGGTGGCCGCCCGTGGCTGCCGCGGTGCGCGCGAACTCGTAGCCGCTGACGACGTCTGGGGGGAACATCGCTGCGCTCGGTTTGCGTTCCGGGTTGATGGCCGCGGCCACTTCCCAAGCCGCACGGGCGGCGTCCGTGCGGTCCATGGCGTGGTGGCATGTGCCCACCAACATCCAGGTGTCCCACAGGTCCTTCGACGTGTTCGACGCCGCGACGCCCAATTCGAGCGACGCGATGGCGTTTTCCAGCGACGCGATGGCCTCTTCGGGCTGGGCAAGGTTGTAGAGGTTGGTGCCGTCGGCGAGGAGGCGACGCCCTTCGGCCAGCAGGCCATCTTCGACGATGACGGTTTCGCGGCCGCGGATGGCCGTGTGGACGTCAGCGGGGCCAAGGCCGCTCGCCGCTTTGGAACGGGTGATCGTCTCGGCCGCACGAGCGACGAAGACCTCCTGGGCCGCGAGCGTGAGCTCCGTCTGGTGGATGCCCACCACCGCGATGCGAGGGAGGTCGGCGTCGGCGGCCCGGGCGTCGGTCCCCAGCAGAAGGGCGGCGGTGATCCAGGTCGACATGGTTAGGGCCTCGGACGTGTGGACCTTAGCACTTTGGACGGGCCTTGCGCTCGGCGCCGACGTCGACCAACTCCTGGCCCAGGGGCGCATCACGGAGGCCCTCAAGGTGGCCGCCGCCGAGGTCACCGCCAACCCGGGAGACGTGGAGGTCGAAGAGCGTTTCATCGACATCCTCGTGTCCATTGGCCGAGCTGCCGTCGCCCGCGAACAGGCCCTTGCGGCCGTCGCCAAGACGCCCACCGACGCGGACCGCCACTACTTGTTGGGCCGGGCGACGCCGGACGACGCCGGCTCGATGGCCGCCTACGAAGCGGCGCTGCGCCTCGATCCGAGCCATGCGCGCGCCAACATGGGCGCGGGCTCGATCTACCTTGCGCGGGGGGACTGGCCGGGCGCCAAGCAGGCCTTTGAACGGGCCGTCGACCTTGATGGCAGCCTCGAGGAAGCGTGGATGGGGCTCGTCCGCGCCCACATGGGGATGAACCGGAAGGCGGAGGCCCTTTCTTCCGCCCGTGCCGGCCTCGACGCCGTCGTCGACGCGACGAGTCTCGCGCTGCTCTATGCCGACCTGGCTCCGGCCTCCGACGCTTTGCCCGTCCTGCAGGAGGCGGCTGCGGCGGCGCCAGAGAACCCCGCCATCCATCTCCGGCTTTCCGAGGCCTGGGTGGATGCCAATCAGCCCTCCAAGGCCCGCCAAGCGGTCGTCCTGGCCGCTCGCCTTGGTGCTGACCCGCTGCGGGTCCGGCACATCACGCGCGCCGCCGAAGAGTTGGCCTCGGGGCGGCTCGACGTCGCCGGCCACCAGGCCATCGTCGCGGCGAACGCGAAGTTGGACGCGGCCGCCGTCATGGCGCTGACCGACGTTGTCCGACGCTACCCCCGCTCGGCCGTCGCCTCTCTGGCCTTGGCGGGCGCAGCGCGGGCCCAAGGGGACGCCGCGCGCGCCACGAGCGAGCTGCGTAAGGTGTTGACGTTGTTCCCCGGCGACCCGGATGCCTCGGCCGTGCTTGGCGCCGTCCTGTTGTCCGCGGGGGACCCTGCGGCCGCCCTTCCGCTGCTCGACGCGGCGCGCGCCGTTCACACTTGGGACGTCGACCTGTGGCTGGCGGCGTGCAAGGCGCGCGCGGCGCTCGGGCAGCGGGACGCCGCGTTGGCGCTGTTCGGCGAGACCGCCGAACAGTTTCCCGCTTCGGGACGCGCCGTGGCCGCGCGCCCGGCCTACTTGCTCGAGCTTGGGCGTGCGGATGAAGCCTATGAGGCCGCCCGGGTCCAGCTCCAGCGACAGGCCTTTTCCGAGGTCGGCGTCGTCTTCGTTCTTGCGGCCGTGCACAGCGGGCGAAAGTCCGAAGCCGCTGCCTGGATCGACGCCCTCGCCAAGCAAACTGGGCGCGCCGAGTTGGCTGCCATCGCTGCCAGACTGAGGTCGGCCCCATGATGTGGTTCTTCACGATGGCCGGGTGTGATCTCGGCGTCCCGCCGACCGACGCACCCGACGCGGCTGTGGAGATCTGCAACGGCTTGGACGACGACGGCGATAGCCTCATCGACGAGGACATCGACGGCGACGGCGACGGCGTCCCACTCTCCATCTGCGAAGTCCCGACGAAGGACGTCGATTGCAACGACGCGGACCCGCTCGTCTTTCCAGGCGCGCCTGAGCTGTGCAACGGTCTCGACGACGACTGCGATGGCGAACCCGAGCGGCCGGTGGACCTCGACCTCGACGGCGTCGACGCCTGCTATGACTGTGACGACGACGACCCGCTGTCGGCGCCCGGCCTCGAGGACGTGTGCGACGGCATCGACAACGACTGCTCGGGCCTTGCGGACGAGGCCTTTGATGCCGATGGCGACCAGGTCGGCGCGTGCATCGATTGCGACGACGACGACCCGCTGAGGCACCCCCTTGCGACCGAGGTCTGCGACTCGCGCGACAACGACTGCGACGCCCTCGTGGACGAGGGCTTCGACAAGGACAACGACGGCGTGCAGACCTGCAAAGGGGATTGCAACGACGACGACCCGGCGGTTGGACCTTGGCAGGTCGAGATGTGCGACGGCGTGGACAATGACTGCAATGGGGTCACGGACGACGGCTTCGACCTCGACGGAGACGGCGTCAGCTCCTGCGACGGGGACTGCGACGACAACGACCCGCTGAGCGCCGGCGGCTTCGTCGAGGAATGCGACGGCGTGGACTCGGACTGCGACGGGGTCATACCCGCCGACGAGACCGACGCCGACGGAGACGGTTGGCCGCTATGTGCGGAGGACTGCAACGACGCCGATTCGCGCATCCACCCCGACCAACCCGAGGCCTGTGACGGCGTCGACACCGACTGCGACCCAGCGACATCCGAAACGGTCGACGCCGATGGCGACGGGCGCACGACGTGTACGGGGGATTGTGACGACAACGACGGCGCGATTGGCCCGCACGCGACGGAGTTGTGCAACGGCGTCGACGACAATTGCAACCTGAGCATCGACGAGGCGGCGTGTGACGGGTGCACCGTGGTGCCTTGGGAGGACTCAGTGCACGCGTACTGCCCGACGGCGGTGACCTGGGACCTCGCATCGGCGACGTGTCAAGGCTGGGGCATGGAACTGGTGGCGTTCACCGATGCGGCGGAGGAACTCTGGGTTCACGACCAGGCCGGCTTGATTTGGGCGACGAGCTGGTGGGCCGCGCTGAACGACGTCGCGTCCGAAGGTACGTGGGTGTGGGCGGGCGGCGACCCATCGACCTACCGCAACTGGGCGCCCGGAGAGCCCAACGACGCCGGCGGGGAGGACTGCATGACGTTCCGCTGGAGCGGCATCAACTGGAACGACATGCCGTGTTCGGCGGCGTTGCCCTACGTCTGCGAAGTCGTCGACTAACTGGCGGGGTGCGGCCTGCTAGCAGGCTGCCAGCAGGCTGCAGCAGCCTGCTAGAGCTGGTCCAGAATGGAATCTGGCCACCAGCTCACGTAGTCGACGGTGGCCGGCGCCCCAGCGTCGAAGGTCGCCATGTCGGCCTCCCGGTACGGGTCGGCCTCAAAGCTGGGTCGGACGCGGATCGCGGTCTCCGGAACGTCGACCTCCACGCCTTGGTTTTGCAGGCGCACCGCCATGTCCGCCAACGCCTCGTCGAACCTGGCGCGAAGGGACGGGACCTCGAGAATCCACCACGCAAGGTCGCCCGCCGGACCCCAAGGGTCGCCTGTCCAACCGAAGGTCTGGTCCGTTCCCCAGAGCAACAGCGTCGTCTGGTTCGTGCTCGGCTCGTGGTACAGACGGTAGTTGTTGGGGCTGTAGAAGTAGCCGTCCCAGTGCCCGACGAGGACTTCGACGGCGAGGCCCGGCAGGGTGCGGTCCAGGTCGATGAGGGCTTCGAGGTCGTCAGCGAGGTCCTCGGTTGGGGCCTGGGCGAGGAGTTCGGCGATGGCGAGCAGTTCGCTGCGGTCGTCGACGTCGTCCGAACCCTGCTCGTCCCACTCCAGGCCCCAGATGCCCGAGGCGGTCAAGTCCGGTCCATAGGCCCCTTCGTAGAGGTTGCCGTTGGGGTCGTCGAACCAACGCTGGAGGAATTGGTCGTCGACCGTCTCGACGAGCAAGTAGAGACCCCGGTAGGCGCCGTCCATATAGAGTTCGGCGTGGGCGACACGGGGAGCCGGAATGCCAGCGTCGCGTAGGAGTCGGTAGACCTGGCGCTCGTGGCCGCAGGACGAGTCCTGCACCATGTTGTTCAGCGTCAGATGTTCCATTCCGCGCAGTCTGGCGCCCGAGCTGAACGCGTCGAGGTTGATGCGCAGCGCCGCCTTTTGGTCGATCGTGCGGAAGGAGCCGTAGCCACCCTTGATGGCGACGCCGACCTGGGGAAATGTGACGCCGCCGAAGCTCAGAGAGCCGAGGGCGTCGCCGTAGGGGTCGGCCCGAAGCGCGTCCAACGACTCGGGGGGGAGGCTGATGTCGATCCGAAGGATCTCGTCTTCGGGAAAGAGAACCGTGGACGGGTCGAGCTCAGTGCCCGGGTCGACGGGGTTGCGGTTCCCCGGCGAAGCGAGAATGGATGGCTGCAGGCCATCCGAACCGGGCGGAAAGCGACCGACGACGACGTCATCGGGTACGTCCTCCCAGGTCACCGTCTGGCGGCCGCCTTCGGGGTCGACCAAGGTGAGGCTGCCGCCTTCGCCGTCCAGCGTCATCGGCGCGTGCCAGGGCCCCTCTTCGGGCTCACCGTCCAGCCACACGACCTGGTGTTTGTCGCCGCGTAGTTCCTCGTCGGGCAGCGCCCAGCTGACGCCGTCGACCTCGATGGACCAGCCCGCCAACACAACTTTGTCGGTACCGAGGTTGCTGATCTCGATCCAGTCGTCGCGATCGAGGGCCTCGTCCATCGACAGGGACTGGTTGCGGGGGGCCACCTCGTCCAGGGTCAAGGCCAGGGTGCCCGTGCTGGTCGCCGTAGGGAGGGTCGGGATGGTTGGCGTCGAGGGAATCGTGGGTGGGGTCAGGACCGGAGGTGGTTCCGGAGTTGTGCAGGCCGCCAGTGCGAAGGCAGCCAGGCGCTTCACTTTGGCGCCGCGCGAAGGGTCACGGTCCCGCCAGGTTCCACGTTGATGTCTTGCACCATTGCGATGCCAAGGTCAGGGTTCTCGACGCGCACGGTGTGTTTCCCCGCCGCCAAAGCATAATTCCTCAGGGGCGCGTTCTTCTCGAGTTTCTTGCCGTCGACCGTGACGGTGGCCCAGCCGCCGCCGACGAGGGTGACGGTCAGCGTGCCTGTCGTCGCCGATGAAGGCGGGGTTGGGGGCGGTGCGGGTGGCGTCGGGGCCGAACCGCCCAAGGGCCTCAGGGTCTGGTCGAAGTCCCGAGATTTGCCGCTGCGGAGCCCGTTGAGCTCCCCGACGGACGATTCGTGGCCCGCGAGGCTGTATTCGACCCGGTAGGACGCGCCGGACCGGCCGCTGCGCCAAGTGAACGGGGTGCTGCCGATGGGACGGCCGTCGATGCGGACGGTGGCGCCGGATGGACTCGAGGTGAACCGCACCTCTGGCGGGGTACGCACCTCGGGCTCGACGGCGGACGCGGGCGGCGGGGCCTCGACGACGCTGACGGGTGCGGGCGGAGGCATCGGCGGGGGCGCTACGATTTGGGTCAGCGTGCGCGCGAAGCGCGTCCCTGGACCGGGCGTGACGCGAACCTTCTCCTCGATGCGCTGGTAGCCGTCGGCCTCGAGGGCGACGGTGTAGGTCCCAGGCTCCAGTCCGTCGAGTTGCAGGACATCGCTCGTCCCCTTCAGCGCGCCATCGATGAAGATGCGCGAAGGGGGAAGGACCTGGATGTCGATGCCGCCGGTGGTGGCGACTTCGACGGGCGGAGCCGGCGCGGATCCGAAGCGGGGGCCGACCATGACGACCGAAAAGAGGCCCAAGAGCGCGATGAACGCGACGACGATGAGGACGCCTGCGGCGGCCACGACGTAGCGAGCCCGTTCGACGGCCGCGGCCTCGGGAACCGTTGGCGCAGGGCCCGGGGTGCCCGTTTCGTCGTCTTCGCCCTTCATCTTCCGGGCGATCGCAGAGCCAACAGCGAGTCGGGAACGTTCGTCGGCCAGCTCCTCGGCAAACGTCTCGGTCATGAACGCGGCGAGCTCGGGCCGGAGGCTGTCTGGCGTCGCGGGGAACATGAGTTCCCGGAGTTCGTCGGCCAAGTCCTGACCGGAGGCGTAGCGTTCCTCGGGGTGCCGGCTCAGCGCCTTGAGAACGATTTGCTCCAGCTTCGGCGGGAGCTTGGGATTGTGCTGTGTCGGCGGGGGGAAATCGCAGTCCCGGATCATCTTGAGCGTCGCGATTTCGCTCTCGGCCTTGAACAGTCGACGGCCGGTGCTCATTTCCCAAAGCAGGATGCCGAGGCTGAACAGGTCGCTGCGGGCGTCGACCTCTTTGCCCGTGGCTTGCTCGGGGCTCATGTACTCGAACTTGCCCTTCAGGACGCCGTCGCGGGTCTCGTAGGCGTTGATCTCGGCCTTCGCGATTCCGAAGTCGACGATCTTGACCTCTCCCTCGTAGGACACGAGCACGTTGCTCGGAGACACGTCTCGGTGGACGATGCCGTAGGGACGGCCCTGAAGGTCGGTCTTGGTGTGAGCGTAGTGTAGGCCCTTGGCCACTTCGTGGGCGATGAAGGCTACAAAGCGGTGAGGGATGAGCTGCTTTTTGCGCGACAGCTTGCGGAGCAGGTTGCGGGTGTCCTTGCCCTCCACGCACTCCATCGCGATGAAGTAGTTTTGGATCAACTTGCCGAAGTCGAAGATTCGGACGATGTTCGGGTGCTGCAGCGCGACTGAAACCTTGGCCTCGTCGATGAACATCTCGACGAACTCGGCATTCTCACCGATGTGCGGCAGGATCCGTTTGATGACGATGAGGTTCTCAAAGCCGGCGTGCCCGTAGGCCTTGGCTTTGAAAATCTCGGCCATGCCGCCCGTGGCAATCTTGTCGATGAGGACGTACTTGCCGAACGGTTGGGGTTCGAACGGGGGCTCGCTCACCGATCCCTCCCGGACCGATCGCCCAACGGTCGACCCCTGTGGGGCTCCGACGCGGCCGCCGTCATCAGCTTCCTGTGCCCGCGTCTTCCCAGTAGATCGCCATGTCGTCGCAAGTCCATTGGGCGCGGAGCGTCTCGACGTCGCCGAATTGCCGGCAAGTGGCGCGGTCATCGCGGCTTTCGGAGCCCGCTTGCTCGTCGATGCACGTCGTCAACTCAGCCTGGGTGACCGGGTAGCCACACTCGTCGGCGTACTTGGCGAGGCGGACGCAGAGGGTCTGACAGCTGTTGTTGCAGCTGGACAGGAGGAGGGTCGACCCCACCATTGCGGCAAGCATGCGCATGGTCTGCCTTTTGCCCCGCCAGCGGGCGTCCCGCAAGCCCATCAGGGTCGCCCCGCGAACAGGTCCGTCAGGGCGACTCGGCCGGGAGGCCGTTCGACGAGGTGTCGCGCCGCGCGGAGGGCGCCGGCGGCAAAGGTGCGGCGGTCCGTGGCGATGTGACCCAACTGGAGGCGTTCGCCGTCGCCGGCCAGCCAAACGGTGTGTTCACCGACGACGTCGCCAAGCCGGACGGCGTGAAAGCCGATCTCGGCCTGCTGCCGCAACGCGACGCCCTGGCGCCCGTGGGTGGGTCGTCGGTCGGGGGCCGCGGCGCGACCGAGGGCGAGCGCGGTTCCGCTTGGCGCGTCTCGTTTGCCGCGATGGTGCAATTCGACGATCTCGACGTCGTAGTCGGGCAGGCAGGCGGCCGCTTCGGCGACGAGCCGCGTGAGCACCGCAATTCCTGCAGAGAAGTTGGACGCCACGACTTGGGGCGCCGTGCGCGCATGGGCGTCGAGCGCCGCTCGCGCGCTGTCGTCCAGGCCGGTCGTGCCACAGACGAGGGGTCGGCCGATCAGGTGCGGCATCGCCGCTACGAGGGCGCCCGGAGCGGAGAAGTCGATGACGACGTCCGCCGCAACGGGGCCGGGTGCGCAGACGGCGAGCCCGGCCGCGCCACCCCCAGAAAGGATGCCCGCGTCCTGACCCGTGGCGCGGGACGCCCAGGCGGCGACCAGGGTGAAGTCCGGTGCCGTCAGCACTTCGGCGACGACGAGACGGCCCATGCGCCCGGTCGCCCCAAGCACGGCGGCACGGAGGGTGCTCATCCGTCCCGCAGCGATGCGTCGACCCAGGTGGCCGGGTCCGGCCCTGCCCACGGTGCGAGCGGCAGGCGGACGGCGGGCCGGCACAACCCCAACCACGAGAGGGCCGCCTTGGCTGGGACGGGGTTCGTGTCGGAAAACAGCGCTGTCATCAGCGCCCACAGACGGCGGAAACGGACCGCCGCTTCCTCGACGGCACCTGCCTTGTGGGCGTCGTAGATGGCCACCGTTTGCTTGGGGGCGACGTTGCTGAGGACCGAGATGACCCCGGTGGCGCCTTGGGCCATGAGGCCAAGGAAGGTGAAGTCGTCGCCGCTCAGGAGGGGCGTCGTCGTCCGGGCGAGCACGTCGCCGCCATAGCGGACGTCGCCCGTCGCCTCTTTGATGGCGACCGCGCCCGCCGAAAGTTCGGCGAGCAACGGGGCCTCTAGGCGTTGACCGGTGCGGCCCGGCACGTGGTAGATGATGAGGGGCAGGCCGACGGCCGCCACCGCAGCGACGTGCCGACGGAGCCCCTCCGGATTCGGCTTGTTGTAGTAGGGCAGGACGAGCAGCCCGGCGTCGGCGCCGAGGGCCGCGGCCTTCTCCGCCTTGCGGACCGAGGTCCGGGTGTCGTTCGTCCCGATGCCGGCCGACACCGGAACGCGGGCGTCGACTTGGTCGACGGCGTCGCTGACGAGGTGTTCCCACTCGGTCATGTCGAGGGTGGGGGACTCTCCGGTGGTCCCCGCGACGACGACGCCGTGGACGCCGGCGTCAAGCTGGCGGGCGAGCAGGCGGGCGGCGGCGTCGCGGTCGACGGCGCCTTCGTCATCGAATGGCGTCACCAGGGCGGTGTGGATGCCGAACACATGGCCTCAGAAATGGACGAGGGTGTGAAGCATGACTCCGTAGACCGGGTCGTCGAAGCTGTCGTAGACGTCGTCCTCGTAGTTGGTGAACACCGTGCCGGGCAGGAACGCGGCGGCGTCGAGGCCCAGCGCGACATGGCTGACGGCGTCCCAGCGAAGGCCCGTGGCGATTTCCATGCCGTAGCTGTTGCGCTCGGCACGGAATTCGGGGACTTTGGCGGCGCGAGCGCCGAGCCAAGAGAGGTGCGCGACGAGGCCGTCGGCGAGGGTCCGGCGAACCGTTGGCCGCAAGAACAGGGCGTTGGAGACGGCGTCGCCGGCGAGCGCCTGCTCGAGCGAGCGGCCATCATTCTCGTCGTTGGCTGCGGCGGCCGACAGCGTGGGCAGGGGTTGCTCGAACATGACGAGGCCAACGCTGAAATCGCGGTCGTAGGTGAACGTGTGCACGGCGAGGTCGCGGTCGTCGCCGTCGCCGGTCGCGAATCCCGCAAGCACCTCCAACTTCCATGGGTCGAGGTCGAGGCCGGCCTCCAGGGCGCCGCCAGCCGCTCCGACCGACACGCCGTCGCCGATGGTCGACAGAGAGCCGCCGCCGAACTGGCCGATGATCTCGGTGCCGAGGCGGAGCTTGCCGAGCGTGATGTCGGCGGAGCCGACGAAGGTGCCAAGGGTGAACTCGGGGTCGGTCGTGTGGGAAACCTCGGCGAGGAGGCCCGCCTGGACGAGCTCCGTGCGGTAGGCGACGGTCCCGTCGAATCGGGTGGTGTCGTCTTCGCCGCCCACGGTGCCCTCGGTCAACACGGCGGCGCCGAGGCCCACGAAGAACTGGTTCTGAACGAGCAGGTCCCAGCCAATGCGGTCGACGCTGTCGCCATGTTCGGCCAATTCAGGGGCACGTTGCCAGCCGTCGTTGTGCCAAATGCCCAAGCCGCCATGCAGCGGCATGCGGCCGATGGCGAAGTGGCCGATGCCAGTGTCGAATTCCGTCCAGAGCCGGCTCACCGTGATGTCCTGGAGGACCTGGTAGTCGTCCGTCGTGCTGACGGGGGCGGTGAGGGTCGGGTCGAATGTAGGCGCAGCGCCTTGGACCGGCCCAGAGGGCGACAGGGACTCGTCGCCCCAGACGACGCCGTCCAGCGCCCGAACCTCGAGGCTGACGCGCGCCTTGTCGCCAAGATGGAGGGTGGGCCGCAGGAGTAGGCGGTGGTCAAAGCCGAAGGCGAGCCCTTCGCTGTCGGGCAACGTATGGTCCAGCGACAGGCTCTCGAAGAGTTGGCCGCGCGCGCGGTAGCCGCCCTCGACGACGACTTCGGACGCCAGGGAGGGCGCGGCGAACAGAAGGAACAACGGGGCCTCGGGGCGGGGCGCCGTTGTATTCGGGCTGCCTGCCGACCGCATGGGATATCCGCGGGTTGGGAGGCACCATGGGGCTGTGGCTATGGCTGGCATGTGGAGGCGGAGACGACCAACCAGCGCCGCCCCAAGCGACCGATGTGACGGCCACCGACACCACGGATCCGGTCACCGAGATTCCCCGTGACCCCATCACGATCACGTTCCTGCCCGACGTCTTTGACGAGGAGGTCGGCTGCGGTCTGGACATCGACCTGCTCGACACTGCGCCCGGCAACAACGCCTCCTTGACGGACCTGCGGTTCTATGTGTCCGACGTCGACGTGCTCGCCGTCGATGGCAGTCCGTTGCCCGTGCACTTTGTCCCTGACGGCGTCTGGCAGTCCGAGGACGTCGCCCTGCTCGACTTCGAAGATGGGACGGGGGACTGTGTCGGCGGGACCCCCGAGACCCGCAAGGTCATCCAGGGGGAGGTGAGCCCCGGCGAGTACAACGGCATCGAGTTCACGCTCGGCGTCCCCTTCGAACTGAACCACGCCTTGGGTGATGCCCCGCTCGGCGACGCCAGCCTGTTTCACAGCGCCCAACGCGGCCACCACTTCTTCGATTTCGGGCTTCTCATCGACGGGGAGACGAACTGGTCGACGCGAATCCTGTCGGTGGACTGTGCGAGCAGCGGCGCCGACGTGGCCCCGACGGAAGATTGCGAACGTCCCAACGTCGCGCGCATTCGGGTCGAAAACCTCAATCCGGCCTCCGACGACGTTCGCGTCAGGCTCGGCCACTTCCTCGCCGACGTCGACCTGGAACTCGACACGCCGGAGACCGAAGTCGGCTGCGTTTCCGACCCGCTGGAAGTCGCCGAATGCCCTTCAGCCTTCGGCGTCGTCGGCCTGGATTGGGAGACGGGCAACTGCATCAATGAATGCGAGGAACAAGTCCTCTTCCGCTTGTTCTGACGTGTGGTGGCTCGTCGCCTGCGCGGCTGAGGGCGACCTCGCGGCACTCGGCGAGCGCCTTTTCAGCGACGTACGGCTCTCGGCCGACGGCCAGACCTCTTGCGCGACTTGCCACGACCCGTCGCGGGCCTTTGCCGACACCGCGCCCGTGAGCCTCGGTGCCTTCGAAGCGCTCGGCCAACACAACACGCCGAGCCTGTTCGACCTTGGGGAGCGGGGGTCGCTTGGATGGGCGAGTCCGCAGTTCACCGACCCGGCCGATCACGTCATCGTGCCCCTCTACGGCACCGAGCCCCTGGAATTGGGGCTCGGCAGCGTGGAAGACAAGGCGTTCGCTGCGCTGAACGACGATGCGGACCTCCGGCCTCTGGCGCCGTCCGGCATCACGCGGGCCGTGATGATCGACGCGCTCGTCGCCTACGAAATGACGCTGACCTCGGGCCCCAACCAAGTCGACCTCGGCGAATTGGGCGACGCCGAACAGCGAGGCGAAACGGCCTTCGTCCGTCGCAGTTGTGACGGCTGCCACCCGGCTCCGCGCTTCACGGTCGACGCGCCTGGTGCCCCCGCATTCGCGAATACCGGCCTTTACAACGTCGATGGCGCCGGGGCCTACCCGCTCGGCGACCGGGGTGTCTATGAGTGGACCGGCGACGCGGACGACATGGGGCGGTTCCGAATTCCGACCCTGCGCAATGTGGCGGCCACCCCGCCGTATTGGCATGATGGGACGGGGGACAGCCTGGAAACCGTCGTCGATACCTACGCAGCGGGCGGGCGGAACGTCGCTGCAGGGCCGTTGATGGGGGACGGCCGCGCGAGCCCGCTGAAGGACCCGCGCGTGACGGGGTTCACGTGGGACGCCGGAGAGCGGGACGACTTGCTCGCCTTTCTGCGTGCGCTCGACTCGGCGGCGCCGTGATTTTGGCGCTCGCCTGCACGCGAATCGTGGAAATCCCCGTCGTCTTGGAGGAGGTGACGACCCTGGCGGGGCGGTTGCAATGGGACGTCACGTTTGCCGACGGCGCAAGTCCGTGCAGCTACGGGCGGACCTATGGGGCCGAGGAGGACCACTCCGTCGGCTGGCTTTGCCCGGACTGTGACGTCGTCTGGCGTGCGGAGGCCGTGATGGACGGAACCGACTGCTACGAGCGCATCAGCAGCACGCCAGGTTCGCCTTCGGAGTGGTTGGGGCGCGACGGGGACCGTTGGTTTCGGTCGAGCATCCCCCACTATTCGTTGACGGAGCAGGGTGTTGTCACGGGTGACGACGTCCTCGTCGTCGACAACGTCGCCGACGTGACCGAAGAGGGCTCGCTCTCGTGGACGCTGACCGTATCGGGGGAGTTGGCGGTCGAATCGGCGACGCTCGACCCGTGGCACGGGTTGCGGCCGCCCCCGACCTACCGCTGCGGCTGGCCCAAGGCGGACCCGCCACCCTACGCCGGCAACTACGTCTTGGAGGTCGGCGCCCGGGTGCCCGACGGCGTCTTTGGTGACGCCTGCGGCGACGGCCTCCGACTGCACGACCTCGCCGACCGCTGGGTTGTCGTCGAGGCTTCGGCGATGGACTGCGGCCCGTGCCAATCAGCGGCGGCCGAGGAGCAGGCTTTCATCGACGACCTCGCGCGTGACGGCATCGAGGTCGTCGTGCTCACGCTCCTGACGCCGTCGCTGGACGACGTGCTCGCGGAAGCCAGCCTCGACGAACGGCTGGCCTGGACGGACACCTTCGCGCTCGAGGGGCCGGTTGTCGGGGACCGCGGCTGGGCCGTCGCCGTGATGGGGCCAGCGCTCGGGGAGGCCTATGCCTACCCGTCCTGGGTTCTCGTCGATCCCAACCGCGTCGTGCGGGCCTTCGAGGCCGGCTACAGCGGTTGGGACGTCATCGCGGATCGGATTCGGGACTGAACGGGCGGCGACGGATCGCCATCAGCAGGACGAACGTCGTGAGGAAGCCGCTGATGAGGCCGTCCGTCGACGCGCCGTGGTGGCATCCGCCCGACGAGCGGAGGCTCGAAACGGTCCGGGGCGAGTCGCCAGGGGAGTCGTCGCCGGGCGCGGGAGACGTCGGAAACGTCGGCGCGGTACCGCCCGGTCCGGTGGTCCCGCCGGGGGCGGTGGACCCCCCAGGCGGATCCGTGGGGGGCGCGCTGCCGGCCCGCACAAGGGCAATGCTGCACCAGAATTGGCCCGATGACGTCACCGTCGTCGTGCAACTCGCGGGGTCGTAGCCGTCGGCCGACCCGGTCACCGTGTAGGTGCCTTCGGACAGGCCGTCGAAGGACCAGAGGCCGGTGCCGTCGGCGGCCAAGGTGTCGCCGCCCGGGGTCAACACGACGGTGGCGCCGGGGATGCGTGCGCCGGTGAAGATGTCATCTTCGGCGATGACACCGATGACGGTTCCCGTGGTGGGCGCGGTCCCCTCGATGAGGTCGAGGTAGAAGTCCCAGTCCCAGCCGTCACCCGGATCGGTGTGACAGCCGGCGCCGCCGCCAGAGTACGGGCAGCCCGGCACCTCGGCGTGGGCGATGACGTGGTTGCGGTCAGGCAGGACGGATGTGCGGGCCATGATGTCGTCGACCAGGGCCGCGGACGCTTCGTACATCTCGGTCGTGTACCAATCGTCGGGGTCTTCGATGAAGCCCTCGTGCTCGATGCCGATGCTCGCCACATTCGTGTCCCAGTGGCCTGCGTGCCAGGCGATGTCGGCCTCGGCAACGGACTGGGTGATCTCGCCGTCAGAACTCCGCACGTTGTAGTGGGCGCTCGCGCCGGCCGCGCAGTTCTGGAACCAGGAGATGGCGCCGCTGTACGTTCCCTGCATCGTATGGACGACCAGGGTGTCGATGGCCGAACCGGTCCGAGAATCGTTCGTGTAGTTGCACGATGCGGCGGCGACGAACGCGGCAGCGCCGCTGTAGTCTGGCAACATGGCGACGGGCAGACCGACCGAGGCGACGGCCCTGAGGTCGACCGGCACGCCACCGAATCGCACGGCTTCGCCGCGGACGCTGGTGGCATCGACACCAACGTAGACGAGTTCGTAGATGCTCGTGCGGTGGCGTCGCTGCCAGAGCGGGTCGGGCGATCCGCTGAACAGGGCCAGTGCGTCGGCCCACGCCGTGAGGTCGTCGGGCGACGGGGCGGCACCGCCGCCGGCGGCCTCGGCTTGCTGGAGCAGGATGGCTGCGGCGCCGCGGACCTGGTCCTCGGGGCGCGCGAGCAAGTCGTCGACGGACAAGCCGACCCATTCGGCCGCCTGGGACTGGCGGGGGTCGCGGTCGGGACGGAGGTCCATGGGTCCGACGCCACCCCAGTCGCTGCGTGCGTCGGGGTCGAAGCGGGACGCCTGCCACGCAAGGGCCGCTAGGAGGTCGCGCGGGACGCCGAACTCGGCCGCGGCGGCGTCGATCATCGGCATGACGGGCTCGGCAGCCCCAGCGAAGGCGCCAAAAAGGATGTGCAACATGATCACCACCCGAGGAGAGGGTGCCGCCGGCTAACTCGCGTCAGGGCTGCGGTTGGATGTCGCCGAAGGGGAGGCTGCCCGTGAGGTCGACCCGCCACCAGGAAGCGAGGTCGGGGTCGTAGATCCCGTGGGCAAACGCTGTGGTCGGCGAGACGGCGTAGCTGGTCTCGAAGCCGGCCCCCTCGAAGACCCACCAAGCGGCGAACTCGAGCGTGGTGGATTCGAACGCGTCACGCGGCAGTCGGAACTCGACGATGCTTCGCTCGTTGTGTTCCTGGTGCAGCGACCCCTGGGTCTCGAGCCAGTTGTCGGACGTCGCCCAGGCGGTCCCGTCCCAGGTGTCCAGCGCGTCGTAGGTGTCGTCGGCCTTCCAACGCAAAAGGCGGTCGGGGGCGAAGGGCAGGGTGGCCTGTTGGGTGCCGATCGACGGCAGGACGGTGGAGCCGGGGGTGCCGTCGGACATCGCGAGCAGGAACCAGTGTTGGGAGCCGCCCTCGGCGACGTCGGGATGCCGGACGCCAATGTACAGGTCGGTCGAATCCCACGTGAGCGCAAGAGCACCGTCGACGATGGCCTGCTCTTCTTCCGGAAACCAGTCGACGTCGTCGCCGTCGATGGCCCAGCCATGCGACCAGGGTCCGGTACCCGTCGGAGGCGGCGGTGTGCCCGTGGTGGTGGGCGGGTCGGTCGGCGGATCGGTGGTGGGGTCCGTCGTGACCGGAGGGTCGGTGTCGTCCGTCGGCAGCGTCGGGACTGTGTTCGTAGGTGTCAGATCGGGCGGGGTGCCCGTGGTCACGGGAGGCGGCGGGTCACTCGTGAAAGCCGGCGGGCCGAGGCCAGAGCCGCAGGCGAGGACAGACCAAACCCACATGGGCGCACTCTAACGGGTGGTGGGAGGTCGAGTGGCGATGTACCATGCCGTCGGGGGCGGTGTGGACCCAACAGCGGACCTGCTGTCGGCGACGCTGGACCTGCGAGCTTCGATCGCAGGCCTGCGGTTTGGTCCGCCGGTCGAGGCGGTCTATCAGCCTTTGGACTACGCTTGGGGGGTCCACGAGGCGTGGATTCGTCGGTACGGCGCGGCTCGCGGGCGGGTCATCCTTGTTGGAATGAACCCCGGGCCCTACGGCATGGTGCAAACGGGGGTGCCGTTTGGGGACCCGGGCTTCGTCTCCAGCTTCCTCGGCCTCCGCGGCGATGTGGGTCGGCCGCCGGACGAACATCCCCGTCGCCCTGTCCTCGGATTCGCTTCGACGCGCGGCGAGGTGAGCGGGCAGAGGCTTTGGGGATGGGTCGCGGAGCGCTTCGGGACGGCGGATCGCTTTTTCTCCGAGTTCTTCGTCGTCAACTGGTGCCCCCTGGCTTTTATGGGCCCCGGTGGGCGGAACATCACGCCTGACGCACTGCCGGCGAGCGAACGTGCGCCGTTGACCGCGGCCTGTGACGAGGCGCTTGGGCGCATGATTCGGACGCTTGCGCCGCGACGGGTGGTGGGGGTCGGGCAATTCGCCGAGCAATGTGTCCGCAGGGTTGCGGGTTCAGTCCCCGTGGGCCGGATCCTTCATCCGAGCCCCGCGAGTCCGATGGCGAATCGCGGCTGGTCCAAGACCGTAGAATCCGAATTGCAAGGGATGGGGGTCCTGTGATGGTTTGGGCGACCTTGGGCGCGGCCTGGGCGGTCAGTTTGGGGTGCGACGTGGCCCGCCTCGCGGATGCGGCCAAGGTTCCACCCGCCGATGCGGCCGAGTCGCTGGCGTGGGGCGCCTCAGCGCTGACGACGCACTGCCGTCTCCCGGACGGCGTCGGTTCGGCTTTGACCGAATTGCCGATGGTGGCCGCCGAACACCGGCCGCAGGTCGACATGAAGACGGCCAGCGACGAGTCCAAGCTCGTGGAGGCGGCCTGTCCGGCGGCGCCGGGCGTGGCCGTGGATGTCGCCTACAGCAAGGTGCGAGCGGACGCGCGGCGGCTGGTCTACAAGCAGTGCGACTTGGCGCGCAAGGAGCTGTTCACCGAGGAGGAGTGGGTGGCGGCGGACGGAGCGTTGATCAACACCGTCGTGTTGGCGCACTGGCTGCCGGAGCAGAAGGTGGCGCCGGAGGTCGCGCGGGTGCTCGTGCGGGCCGTGGCGGGCCTCGCGACCCCGCTGCCGACGCCCGCGACGCCGTGAATCACGGACGGGTGGCGGAACGGTATACGCGCCGGGCTTAAAACCCGGGTCATGTTGTGGGTTCGAATCCCACTCCGTCCATGGCTCGGCTCGGCGTGACAGAGGTTGTAAGGGGCGCTTTCGAGGGCTGTCGTTAGCCGGACGAACGGCCGCCGTTCGGCCGCTAGGAGGAACGATGAAGTCTGGGCTCGCGCTCTTTGCGCTTTCGGGTGCGTGTTCCGTCGATGGTTCTGCCTTTGGCGGTGATGGTGGTGGCGGCGCCAGCAGCTCGACTGCGGACGAGCCGACTTGTGGAGGGAGCGCGAATCGCTACGACGTGTGGGTCGATTCTGTGGTCATTCATCCCCTGAACCCAGGGACGGGAGAGCCCTGGGACTGGAACGGGGAGATACCCGATTGGCTCTTGGAGGCGACCGCATCCTTGGGCGAGGCGCTGGCGAGCACCGAACTCATGACGGCCGCAGAGATCTTGCAACTCGTGGATGAGTATGCGCCGGAATTGCTTGAGGGTACGGTTCCGCCCGACCCGATCGTGACGGCGACCCGGTTCTTTCCTTCATCGAGCGGATCTTCTGCTTGGTCGACGACGTATACGTACACGACCTTCGGGTACACGACGACGACCGACGTCTCATTCAACCTTGCCGACGACACGTACGAGCCAGCGCTGGGAATGCAATTCGACGTTCGACCCTCCGACGGAGGGGAACTCTGGATTGACCTGGACGACGAAGACCTCGCCATCGATGACTGGATCGGCACCGTGCCTCTCGACGAGGCCACGCTTGCAAGTGTGGCCGGATGCGGGGTCGTCGACGTGCCCGGTATGGATGGCATTTATAGCGCCCAGGTCGAGGTCATCGGCCTGAACTAGCCCCCTGCACCGTCAGGGAGGTCAGCCCCGCGTAGGGCCCCGCCCCCGCGTTAGCTCCGCGCTCCCCGGGGTTGGGATGCGCTACGACCATCAGGCGATCGAGGCGCGCTGGCAAGCGCGTTGGCAGGCCGAGCGGACCTTCGCGACGAACGAAGATCCGAACAAGCCCAAGTACTACGTGCTCGACATGTTCCCCTACCCGTCGGGGGCGGGTCTGCACGTCGGCCACCCCAAGGGCTACGTCGGGACCGACGTCGTCGCCCGCGCACGCCGAATGATGGGTGAGCGCGTCCTGCGCGTGATGGGGTGGGACAGTTTCGGTCTCCCCGCGGAAAGGCAGGCGGAGCGCGAAGACCGTCATCCCGCCGAGATCACGGCCCGCAACGTCGCCACATTCAAGGCCCAGCTCGAACGGCTCGGCCTCTCCTACGACTGGGACCGCGAGATCGCGACGAGCGACCCGCGGTACTACAAATGGACGCAGTGGATTTTCCTGCAGCTCCACGGGCGCGGGTTGGCCTACCAGGCCGACGTGCCCGTCAACTTCTGCCCCGCACTTGGCACCGTGCTCGCCAACGAAGAGGTGAAGGACGGGCGCTACGTCGAAACGGGCGACATCGTCGAACGTCGGACGATGAAACAGTGGATGCTGCGCATCACCGCTTACGCCGACCGGCTCGTCGACGACCTCGAAGGCCTCGATTGGCCCGAGGGCATCAAGGCCCAGCAGCGCGAGTGGATCGGCCGGTCCGTCGGCGCGGAGGTCGGCTTCGACGTTGCGGACAGCAGCGGACGGATCGAGGTCTTCACGACGCGGCCGGACACGCTCTTCGGCGGAACCTACGTCGTCTTGGCCCCCGAACATGGGCTCGTGGACGGCTTGACGCTGCCCTTGCAACGCGCGGCGGTCGACGCGTACCGCGCCGAGGTCGGCAAACGCTCGGAACGCGATCGGACGACCGCGGCGGCCGATGCGCCGAAGACGGGCGTCTTCACGGGAAGCTACGCCGTCAATCCCGTCAACGGCAAGCGGATTCCGATTTGGATCGCGGACTACGTCCTCGCCCACTACGGCACCGGCGCGGTCTTCGCTTGTCCGGCCCACGACGAGCGCGACCACGCCTTCGCCAAGACCTTCGACCTGCCGATCGTCGAGGTGGTTTCGGGCGGCGACCCGGCAACGGCCGCGTACACGGGGGACGGCGCGCACGTCGCCTCGGATTTCCTCGACGGCCTGAACAACGAGGCCGCGAAGGCCGCCGTCATCCGTTGGCTCGAGGCGCAGAGCAAGGGCAAAGGCGTCGTCCGTTACCGGCTCCGCGACTGGTTGTTTTCGCGTCAGCGGTATTGGGGTGAGCCCTTTCCTTTGGTCCATACGGCCGACGGGGAGGTCGTCCCCGTCCCCGAGGCCGAGTTGCCTGTCACGTTGCCGCAGTTGGCGACTTACCGCCCGGAAGCGGATGACCGCCTGCCGCTTGCTCGTGTTTCGTCGTGGGTGGACACGACGACACCCGACGGTCGGCCTGCCAAGCGCGAGCTGAACACCATGCCCCAGTGGGCGGGAAGCTGCTGGTACTACCTGCGCTTTCTGTCGCCAACGGACGACGCTGTCGCCTGGCGGCCAGAAGCCGAGCGCGCATGGATGCCCGTCGATTTGTACGTCGGCGGCGCCGAACACGCCGTGTTGCATTTGCTCTACGCGCGTTTCTGGCACAAGGTGCTCTTCGATTGCGGGCTGGTCAGCACAAAAGAGCCGTTTCAACGCCTGTTCAATCAGGGAATGATCCACGCGACATCGTACCAGGACGCGCGCGGAAAATACTGGCCGCCCTCCGACGTGACCCCCGGGGCCGACGGCCCCGTGCTGCGCTCCACCGGCGAACCGGTCCAGACGCGGCTCGAGAAGATGAGCAAGAGCAAGTACAACGTCACGAATCCAGACGACGTCTGCAGGGACCAGGGGGCCGACGCGCTTCGGCTCTACGAGTTGTTCATGGGTCCGCTGGAGGATGGCGCGACGTGGGACGACCAGGGCGTCGCCGGCACGCGGCGTTTCCTCGACAAAGCGTGGCGGCTCGTCGTCGATCCGGAAACGGGCTCGTTGCCGAGGAAAGTGGTCGATGAAGCCGTCGGCGACCGGGATGTGGAACGGGCGCTTCACCGCGCGATTCGCAACCTGACCGAAGCGGCCCGCGTCACGTTGCGATTCCATACGTGCATCGCGGATTTGATGGTCTTCGTCAACGAAGCCACGCGGGCGCCGCGCGTCGAGCGGGGCCAGATCGAGGACTTCGTGAAGTTGCTGGCCCCCTTTGCGCCGCACATCGCCGAGGAAATGTGGGAGCGCTTGGGCCACAGCGACGGCATCACCTGGGTCGCGTGGCCTGCGTTCGATCCCGCGAAGCTGGCGGTTGAAACGCTGCCGATAGCGGTTCAGGTCAACGGTAAATTGCGGGCCACGATCGAAGTGCCCGTCGACGCCGTCGCGGCCGACATCCTCGCAACTGCGAAGGCGGATCCGGCGGTGGCGAAATGGCTCGAGGGCGTCACGATTCGGCGCGAGGTCGTCGTGCCCGGGCGCCTCGTCAACTTCGTCGCGGGCTGAGCCGTGGCGAGCCTGAGCATTCGAGGCCTGGCCGTCCGCTACGGCGCCACCTCGGTGCTCGACGGTGTCGATCTCGAGGTTGCCGACGGCGCTTACGCCATCCTCATCGGTCCGTCGGGGTGCGGCAAGTCGACCCTTCTGCGCGCGATTGCCGGCTTGGAAAGGCCCGCGGCTGGCACGATCCATCTCGGGGACCGGCGCGTCGACGCGTTGTCGCCGCAAGCCCGCGACGTCGCAATGGTCTTTCAGTCGTATGCGCTCTACCCGCACATGAGCGTCCGCAGGAATTTGGGGTTTGCGCTGGAGGTTCGCGGCCTTCCGCGCGCTGAGATCGACGCCGCCGTCGAGGCCGTCGCCGATCAACTCGGGTTGCGGACGCTGTTGGATCGTCTTCCCGCGGCACTTTCCGGCGGGCAGCGCCAACGGGTGGCCATGGGTCGCGCGATTGTGCGGCGGCCGGCCGTCTTCTTGTTCGATGAGCCCCTGAGCAACCTCGACCCTGCGCTCCGCGCGGACGTCCGCATCGAGTTGAAGAAGCTCCATCGGCGTCTTGGCGCCACCTTCGTGCACGTCACCCACGACCCAGTGGAGGCGTTGGCGCTTTCGGACCAGCTCGTCGTGTTGGAAGGCGGACGCGTGGCCCAATCCGGACCGCCCCGGGAGCTCTACGACGCGCCTACGTCAGCCTTTGTGGCCCGATTCATCGGGACACCGCCAATGAACCTGCTTCCGGGCCTTGGCGACGGGCACGTCGCGCGCGTCGACGGCTGGAATCGGTCCTTTCCTACCCCGCTGGTCGGCCCCGTCTGGGTGGGTGTTCGTCCAGCGGAGTGCACCCTGACGCCAGGGTCCTGGGGCCAGGTGGACGCAGTCGAGTGGATGGGCGCGGAACGCGTGGTCACGGTCGTGCGGCCTGGGTTTCCGCCAGTCGCCGTCCAATTGCGGGACCGCGACGTCGGCATCGTTGAGGGCGGCGTCGATTTGAGTGTCGAGCGGGCCGTCGTGTTGGCGCGCCTGTGATCTGGCTGATGGGCCTCGCGCAGGCCGCGGACGTCGTCCTCTGGCATTCGATGCGGGGTGCCGAAGCCGACGCGCTCGAGGCCGCGGCCCACATGGCGGCCACGGCTCAGGGAGACGCCGTGTCCGTCGTCGGCATCCCGTTTGGCGCCTTCGACACGAAGCTGGAGACGGCCATCCCCCACGGCAACGGACCCGATGTGTTCATCGCGGGGCATGGCGGCCTGGGGGCATGGCGCGAGCTCGGCCTCGTTGCGCCCGTGGTGGACCTCGACCTCGCGTTTTGGCCGGTGGCGGCCGACGCGGTTTCGCTCGACGGCCGAGCCTACGGGCAGCCGCTGTCGCTCAAGTCGCTCGTCCTCGTCTACGACCCGACCCAAGTGGAGTCGCCGCCCCAGACGTTGGACGCGCTCGCCGCCTATGGCGACGCCCGCGCGGCCAAGGGCGAGCTGGCCTTTGCTTGGATGGTGGCCGAGCCCTACTTTCTTGCGCCTTATGTTCACGCATTGGGTGGTGCCTTCGTGGGCGCGGATCGCGCGCTCGAGAGCGACGCCCAGCGCGCCGCCTTGGCCATCGCTCAGCGCTTCGGTCGGCATCCCGCGATGCCGGCTCAGCCGACAAGCGACGTCGTCCGCAACGGGTTCGCGTCTGGCGACATCCCCATCGTGTTTTCGGGGCCGTGGTTTGCGGCCGAGGTGACCCGCCCACTCGCGGCAGTCCCGCTGCCAGCGGTGTCGTCCGACCTGCCCGCCCGGCCATTCCTCACGGTGGACGCGGCCTTCGTCTCGGCCCACGCCCGTTCGCCCGGCGCCGCACACGCCTTGGCCCGGGCGCTTGCTGGCGTCGAAGCCGCGCGCCGGCTCGCTGAGGAGGGCGGTGTGGCGCCGGCGCGCCGCGACGTCGACGCGGTGGCGCCGTTGGCGAAGGCCGTCGTTGCGTCGATCGATGGGCTCGTGCCGATGCCGACGGATCCCGGGCTTTCGAGCGCCTTCGAGGCCCATGCCCGCGCGCTGCGCGACGTGTTGCGCGGCGGCGACCCCGCTTCGGCAGCGGCAGGTGCGCAGCGCACCTTCGATGTGCTGACCCGCCCGATTCCGCCGGCGGTCGCCTCGTGGCCCTACGTTTTGGCGCTCGCGTTGGCGGCGGTGGCCGCGCTCGGCGCGGGCTTTGGCCACCTGTGGACACAGCGAAAACGGCTCTCGTCGGGGGATTGGCTTTGGGTCGCCCCGGGGGCCGGCGCCACCGCGCTGCTCGTCGGCATCCCGTTCCTATGGGGGGCGTCGCGGGCCTTGTACGAGCGGGTGGGCGACGGCTGGCGCTTCGTTGGGCTCGCGCACTTCGGCGACATCCTGCTCGGTGGCCACGGGCCGCTGTGGGCGCCCATGTCGTTTTGGTACGCGCTCGCGGTGACCGTCGTATGGACGGCCGCCAACCTCGCGCTTCACGTCGGCATCGGGCTCGGGTTGGCGGTGGCGCTCAACGCCCCTTGGATTTGGGGACGGACGGCGTTCCGGGCGATCCTGATCCTGCCCTGGGCAGTGCCTTCGTACCTGACGGCTCTCGTCTGGAAGGGGATGTTCCACAGCCAGATGGGCGCGATCAACGCGCTGTTGGCCATCGGCATCGGCCGCGACGTCGACATCGATTGGACCGGCAGCTTTCTGGCGGCCTTCACGGCGAACCTCACGACGAACACGTGGCTTGGCTTCCCCTTCATGATGGTCGTCGCCCTTGGGGCCCTCGCGTCCGTTCCCAAGGACCTCGTCGACGCCGCCACCGTCGACGGCGCGACGGGTTGGCAGCGCTTCCGCCACGTCGTGTGGCCCACGTTGTTACCGGCGATGATCCCCGCGATCCTGCTCGGCAGCGTGTGGACCTTCAACGCCTTCAACGTCGTCATGCTTGTCAGCGGTGGCGAACCCAATGGCGCCACGGAGTTGCTCGTCACGGAATCCTGGCGTTGGGCCTTCAGCCGAGGTCACCGGACGGGGTACGCGGCGGCCTACGCGCTGCTCGTCATGGTCGTGCTGCTCGCCTGGAGCCGGGTGACGACCCGCATGGGGGCGCGATGAAGCCCGTGTCCTTGCCGATGGCTTTGGCCGTGCATGGCGCGCTGCTCATCGCGGCCGTGGTGGCGCTTTACCCCGTGGCCTGGGTGCTCGCGATGGCGGTGTCGGTGGGCCCTGTGACCGGCGTCGTCCCGTGGCCGACGGAGCCGACGTGGACCCACCTGGCCGGTTTGGCGCGGGGGGACGTGGCCGCGGCGCTGGTGACGTCCATCGTCGTTGCCACCTCCGCGGCGCTCGCTGGCCTCGCCTTCTCGGTGACGGCCGCCTGGGCGCTCGCCCGCTTCGACTTTCCCGGCCGCGATCTCACCTTGGCCGGCTTCGTCGCGACGCAGACGTTTCCTGGCGTCGTCATGGCCGTTCCGCTCTACCTGATGCTCGACGCGCTCGGGCTGCTCGACCGCCTACTCGGCCTCGTCCTCGTCTACGCGGCGACGAGCATCCCGTTCAGCGTGTGGACGCTCAAAGGGTGGTTCGACGGCCTGCCAAAGGACCTCGAAGAAGCGGCGATGCTCGATGGTGCCGGCCGATTCCGGACCTTCTTCTCGGTCCTTTTGCCGCTGTTGCGCCCGGCCTTGGCCGTCACGGGCGTGTTTTGCTTCCTCAACGCCTGGAATGAGTACGTGTTGGCCGCCACCCTGTTGTCCGACCCCCGCGCGTTCACGTTGCCGGTCGTTCTCCAGCGCAGCGTCGGAGACTATGGCGCCGACTGGGGCGCGTTCGCCGCGGGCTCCATCGTCGCCAGCCTGCCCGTGATCGTCCTTTTCTTCGCGCTGCAAAAGCACTTCATCGGCGGGTTGACGGCTGGGGCGGTCAAAGGCTGACGCCGCGTAGGTCGGCCAGTTGAATAGAGGACGTTGGGCGGGGGCAAACGTGTGGGGCTTCTTCGTCGGGTGCTATCAACCGCCTGACTTTCCCTTGATCGAAACGATCCCGATCGAAGCAGCGCCAGGTTCTTCGTGCCTGGATCGCGACGAATACGTCGTGGCATGTGTCGTCGATGGCGACACGATCGACCTGACGGCCTGCGGTGATGAGGAGGGCATCCGCATCCGCATGCTTGGCATCGACGCTCCGGAAACCGCCAAGGGGGACATTCCCGCCGAGTGCCTGGCCGACGAAGCCGCGGCGGAGCTGTCGGAGCGCCTGTTGGGGGAGCGCGTCCGTCTGACGTTCGATGTGGCGTGTACCGACGTCTACGACCGTGTGTTGGCCTACGTTTGGCTCGAAGATGACGCTCTGGACGCGATGGCGGCCGAACCCGGCGTCGACGAACTTCTCGACGAGCTCTCCGCCGGCGCGGATGAACCCAGTCTCTTGCTCAACGAGTGGCTACTCTACACGGGGGTCGTGTGGCCCTTCGACGAGGACTGGGTGGCGCCATTGATCTACCAAACAAGGATGGACGCCGCGGTGGCCCACGCCGAGGCGGGCGCCAGCGGTGTGTGGGGCGAGTGCGAACCGGGTGGGGGGTCGCTGGCTCGGGTTTCGGGCGATGGGGTGGCGGGCTACAGGGACCACCAAAGGGGGGTGCCATGAGCGCGGCGTCCACGGCCCGCGAGGCGGCGAGCGCGTCGATGTCTCGACGAGCGGAGTTGGCGACACAGATCGCTTGGCTCGAAGCCTCCATGGCCCAGATGGGCGAGCGGCTTGCGGCCTTGCGGGCCGCGCTCGCCGACATCCCCGAGGTCGTCGTCCCGGCGCCCGGCGTCGTCCTGATCGAGGGACTCCGCGCCGACGCGGCCAAGTTGGATGAGCGCAGCGCGCGGGTCGTCTCCGCTCTGGCGGGGCGCCGCGAGCGCGTGAGGGACGCCCTGCTCGCCGACGCCGCTACCGCGGCCTGGGTGCACGAGGTGGAGCAATTCGAGTCGTCGGTGCGGCCCACGCTTGCTGCGTTGCCAGAGGGGTACCGGACCGCCATCCTTGTCCACCACCAGACGGTGGTGGACAAGGTCGCAGCGGCCGTCGCGGCGTTGGAGACCCAGCCGGTCGACGTCGAGGGCGACCTGCTGACGGTGGAGATGGTTTGGGCCGTCGACGCGCCGGGAGGGCGTCCCGAACTGTGGATCGGGGTGTTGCCGGTTCCGGAAGACGTGGCGACAGCGGGCTCGACCCGCGTCGAGGACCTTTCGACGTGGGTCGCGGCCAGGGTGGTGCAGGCCCTCTATGAGGCCATCGGCGCCGGATCGCGGCCGGGTGTGGACGTCGCGTCGGGGGGCCACGAGGGGCTCTTGGCGCTCGAGGTGGACCTCACCGGGATGCCCGAGGGCTTCGTCGCCGACATCGAGGAACGCCTGACCCTCGTGCTGTCTGGCGCGGGTGACCTCCTCGGGGCGCGGGTTGAGGTCGTCCCCCGTCGGATCGACGTCGACCTGTTGCTGCCGTCCGACGAGGTCGACGATGTTTGATCGCTTCATTCCGTTGGGCTTGCACGGCGCCGCCGACGCGCTCGGTGTCGACATCTTCACGGTCGTTCGCCTTGCCGTGGTGTCCGATCGCGTGCCGGCCGACGCATGGGCCTTTTCGTCGTCCGACGTGTCGATGCTCCGCAACTTCGGCGGCATCGAAAGCGATTTCTGGGCCGACGTCGCCCTTCCGCGCGACGACGACCCCCGCCGCGCACGAATCCGGGGAATGTTGGCCAGGATGGCCGAAAAGGGCTGGATTGGCGACCACGGTATTCGGTCGGAGAACCTCCTGGCGGGGTTGGAAGCCGCGGAGCGTGCGGCGCTTGTTCCTGTGATTTCTGCGCTGATCCGGGCAGGTTGGCTGCGGGCCACGGCGACGCCGGCTGGCCGCATGGTGTCGCTTTCCCAGGGGCAGTTGGCGGTGGTCAAGGCGGCCGTCAAGGGCAGTCCAATTCCTGAGACCATCCTGTCGGCCTGGGGTACGGATTGATGGCGGCCCGCAAGCGCCGGTCGCTGATCAAGAAGGGGGCCTCTGCCGAGGTGCCAGAGTCCGAGGTCTCAGGGGCGGCACCGGCGGACGCCGAGCCGGAAGCTGCGCCTGTTACGGCGGCCAAACCCGACGCCGACGACTTCCCCGCCGACCCGTGGACCGAACCGCGGGACGCGCCGTGGCCGACGCGTAGCGAGCCCACCGCTGACGTGCCTCGGGAGCCCACCGTCGACGGTCCCGTCGCCCCGGCCTGGGCGGACGGCTGGAAGGATGCGCCGTGGGCGGGCGACTCCGGCTGGGCCGACGCCTTCAAGGGTGTCGAAGGATGGGCGGGGGGTGCGGAGGCCACCAGGGCGGACGAAGGTGACCCGTATGACGACTGGGGGACGTCGGAGGTCGTTCGCACGCCTGCGCCTGCGCCGCGCCATCCCACGCCGCCCCCGGTGCCGCGCGCATCCGCGGTCCCGGCCGAAACGCGGAAGGAGGAGTCTGGTGAGCAAGACGCGGGCGTTTCTGCCCCGCCTGCGAGACCTCGTGCGGTGCGCGGAGGGGCGGCGACGATCCTCAGCGAAGAATCGCCAATGTTGCCGAACCAGGTCAGCGCGCCCACGCCCAATTCGGCCGCGGACCGGCCGTCCTACAAGGCAGAGACGCCGCCCCCTGCTCCGCAGGCGGCCGCGCGCCCTTGGGTGCGCCCCGACTTTGACGACGAAGGCCAGGAAGCTGTCGTCGTCGTCGGCAGTGCCGACGAGCCGCGCCGCAACTGGCTGTGGCCCCTGATTTCCATGGCGGGGATCGGGATGCTCGGGGCCGGGGGCCTCGCGGTCGTCTTTCTGCTGGACCTCCGCCAGATTGCGGCCGACGTGATCCCAGAGCCGCCAGAGGGCGCCGCGGGGCAGGTCGCTGGAGACGTGGCGCCCGCGCGCGCGTTGGACGCCGGTGGCGTGGAGGTCCGGTCGGGCCTGCGCCAGGCTCCGAAGTTCGAAGGCGTCGATCCTTCCACGTTGCTCGACGTGCAGGCCGCCGCTGCGGCGGACCCGCCTCCGGGGCCGAGGCCATCGACCACGACGGGGCGCACCGATCGCTCCGAGGTGGCTGCACCGCGCCAGGACAGTGAAGTCGGAGGGACCCTTGGGGTCCCCGCGCCTCCACCCCCTCCGGCGCCTCCGGTGACGTCCCCGGGCGCTGACGTCGACGTCGCTGCACCCACCGTCACCCAGCCTCCCAAGGTCGTTTCGAAGCCGCCGGTGGTTCAGGCCGGCCCGGATCCGGCGACGGTCGGGACGCTGAAAATCCGCTCCAATCGCCGTGTCTTGATCTACGTGGACGGAAAGGCCGTGGGCTACGCGCCGACGGACTACCCGGTGACGCCGGGCAGCCACGTCGTCCGCGCGATGGTGCCTGGGCAGCCGACGTCCGCTCAAACCCAAGAAATTCAGGTGGCGGCCGCGGGAAGCGTCCTTGGCGTCGACTTCACGTTCTAGCCGCCTGCTCGTCGACCCGTCCTCAGCTTCGCGCGCCGAACAGCGCCGTACCCACGCGAACCCAAGTGGCGCCGTGTGCGGCGGCCACCGCGGCATCGGCCGACGTTCCCATGCTCAACTCGGTGAGCAAGTGCCCGGCGCGGCGCCCTTGGCGTGCCAGGTCCGCCAAGGCCTCGTAGAACGGGATGTTGGCCGCCGGGTCCTCCGCCATCGGCGGCATCGTGAACAGACCCACGATTTGGACTTGGTCGTAGGCGGTTGCGGCTTCCACCAGGGGCATCACGGCCGCGGATGAAACGCCGCCCTTCGTGGCCTCCTGAGCGAGGTTCACCGCGACGAGTGCCCGCAGCGGGGGCCCGGCGCGAAGGGCATGCAGCGCCTCCACCTGCTCGATGTGGTCGATGGCGTGCACCCAGCTGGCGGCCCGGGCGACGTACTTGGCCTTGTTGCGCTGGAGCCGTCCAATGAAGTGCCACGTGGCTGACGGCAGAGCAGCAGCCTTGTCCCGCAGGTCCTGCGCATAGTTCTCGCCGAAGTCGCGCTGGTCGGCGTCCAGGGCCTCCTGGATGGCCTGCAGGCCGACGGTCTTGCTCACGGCCAACAAGCGCGCCGTGGGTGGGAGGCTCAGCCGAAGGGCGTTCAGGCGCTCGGCCAGGCTCATCGCGGCGTTTCGCCGACCGCGCTGAGGGCCGCGATGACCTCGTCGAGCGGCAGTCCTACCACGTTGAGCAGGGACCCCTCCACGCGCGCGATGAGGGCGGCACCCACACCTTGGACGGCGTAGGCGCCGGCCTTGTCGTCGGCTTCACCGGTCGCGACGTAGCGCGCGATGGTGGCGTCGCTCAGGGCCCGAAAGGTGACGCGCGTGTGGACGGCGCCATCGTGGACCACGGCGCCGCGGCGTACGACCCAGGCCGTCGTCACGGTGTGGGTTTGGCCCGAAAGGGCGCGTAGGAGCTCGCAAGCATGGGCGCGGTCTCGGGGCTTGTCGAAAAGGACGCCGTCGCGGTGGACGACCGTGTCCGCGGCGACCACCGTCAGGTCCGTGGCCGTCGCCCTGGCCTTGTCGGCGGCAAGCCGCTTCGCCCACGTGACGGGTTCCTCGCCGCGGTGGACCTCGTCCACATTCGCAGGATGGACCGACACCGTGTAGCCAGCCATCTCCAGCAGGCTTCGCCGCCGGGGGCTGGCCGACGCGAGGGCGATCATCGGGGCGACAGTTGGTCGCGCAGGCGAAGGCGTGAGGCCCGACGCACCTCGGCTTCGCGCCAGCGCCGGTGCTCGGTGTCCGTCTCCGGCGTCAGCGTCGGTGTCTGCACGGGTCGGCCGTCGTCACCCAGCGCGACAAACGTCAGCCAGGCGCTCGACGTGTGGGTGCGTGCGCGTGTTCTCAGGTCCTCGGATTCAGCGCGGACGCCGACCTCCATCGAGGTGCGGCCGGCCCAGTTCACGGTGGCGCGCAGGACCATGACGTCGCCGATGCGTGCGGGATTGCGGAAGACGAGGCCGTCCATCGAGGCGGTGACGACCGGCCCACCGACAAAGCGCTGGGCGGCGACAGCCGCGGCCACGTCGATCCAGGCCATCACCTGACCGCCGAAGACCGTCCCGAGCGCGTTGCAGTGCCCAGGCATGACGATTTGGGTCATCTCGGTCGCCGTCGCCGACGGGGCGACGCGTCGGACGGTCACGCGGAGATCCGTGCGGCCAGCGTCGCGATGCGATCCTGGGCGACGAGCAGCGCGCTGACGTCGAGGTCGTCGCCAAGTTCGTCGACGCAGGCGCGCACCGGTCCAAGCGGGCCGTCGAGGGGGGCCGCTGCGGGAATGCGGCGCACGAGTTCGTGCAAGGCGGCCTCGTAGCGGGCGCGGAGGACGCCGACGGCGAGGGGCTCCCAGCGTCCCGCCGGTTGGGCGCTCGCGAGCCCGTCGAGGACGCGGCCAAGGCCGCTGGCGGCCGACACCGCTTCGGTGTGTGCGAGCAGGGCGGCGAACGGGACGCGGATGCGCTGCGCCTCCTCCCAGACGCCGAGCGCGCGGTCGAGGTTGCGCAACTGGGCGCAGCGGCGTGCGACGGCAGCCGGCAGCCCCGCCGCGATCCACGTCTCGACATCGGCGGGGTCGCGTTTGCGCGCGGGCAGCGCCGCGACGGCGGCCGCCATGGCCGTCGTTTCAGTCGGCGCCGGGCCCCGGCCGAGCCACGTCCGGACCACCTCGGCGATGCCGTCGGTGGCGGCGACGAACGCCTCATACCGGGCGTGCAGGGCGGGGCCGAGCACCTTGGCTTCCAGGTCGCCGCGAAGCGCCTTGAGGCCGGCAAGGTCCGTCGCATGAATCCAGAACGTCGCGACGTCGAGCACGGATCGTCCGCTCGCCTCGAGCAGGCTCGGGAAGAGGGTGACGCCCGCCATGCCGACGATTCGGGTCGTGGCGACCGTGGCCACAATCTCGTTCGCCAACATGTGCCGCTGGAGGTCGTCCGGGTAGCGCTCCTGAATCGAGGCCGGGAAATACGTCCGGAGCATTGCGTCGTAGCCGGGAAGGCCTGACGGTCCCTGCTCGATGAGCCGGGCGAACACGAACATCTTGACCCACGCCGACAACACGGCGAGCTCGGGGCGGCTCAGCCCGTCGCCGGTCGCCGCGCGGCGGGCCAGCTCTTCGTCGGTCGGCAGGCGCAGGCTGGCCCGCGTCTGGCCCATGTGGGTTTCCACGAACCGGATGGACGACGCGAAGGGAGACAAGTCGCGCCGGCTGCGAATTTCGTCGCGGGACAACTGGACGCCGTGGGTGTCGTTGTTCTCGAGCACGAGGTCCGCAACTTCCGCCGTCAGTTCGCTGAGCAGCGTGTTGCGTTGGTCCGTCGTGAGTGCGCCTCGCGCGACGATGGGACCCAACAAGATTTTCAGATTGACCTCGTGGTCGGACAAGTCGACGCCGCCAGAATTGTCGATCGCGTCGGAATTCAGCCGGATTCCGCGGCGCGCCGCCTCGATTCGCCCCTTCTGCGTGAAGCCGAGGTTGCCGCCTTCGCCGACGACGCGACTGCGGAGCTGGGTGCCGTCGACGCGGTTGCCGTCGTTGCTGCGGTCGTCGGCCTGGGCGTGGGTTTCGTCGGCCGCTTTGACGTAGGTGCCGATGCCGCCATTCCAGAACAGGTCGACCTCCATTTGGAGGATCTGGTGCATGACGCGCTCGGGCTCAGCTTCGGTTTCGCCGTCCAGACCGAGCATCTTTGCGGCTCGGGGAGACAACGGGATGAGGCGCGCAGAGCGTGCGAATACGCCACCACCTTCGCTGATGAGTTTCGTGTCGTATTGGTCCCATCCGCCCATCGTGTCGAACAGGCGCTTGCGTTCGGCTGCAGCGGCGGTCGGCGGATTCGGGTCGAGGAAGATGTGGAGGTGGTTGAACGCAGCGAGCAGGCGTGCGTGCGGCGTCTCGATGAGGCCGTTGCCAAACACGTCCCCGCCCATGTCGCCGATGCCGAAGCAGGTGAACGGCTGCGTGTAGGGATCGAGACCCAATTCGGCGAAGTGCCGCCGGACGAGAACCCAGCCGCCGCGTGCGGTAATGCCGACCTTTTTATGGTCGTAGCCATTGCTGCCACCGGACGCGAAGGCGTCGTCCAACCAGAAACCGTATTCGCGGCTGATCCGGTTGGCCGTGTCGGACAGGTGGGCCGTGCCTTTGTCGGCGGCCACGACCAGGTACGGGTCGGGCGCGTCGTGACATACGACGCCACGGGGGGGCACAGGGCGGCCTTCCACGGCGTTGTCGGTCAGGTCGAGCAGACCGCGGATGAAGGTTTCGTAGTGCCGATCGGCCTGGGCGCGCCGAACCTTGGGGTCCTGGCTCGGGTTCTTGAGGAGGAAGCCGCCCTTGCTTCCGGTCGGAACGATAACGACGTTCTTGACGAGCTGGGTCGTGACGAGGCTCAGGACCTCGGTGCGGTAGTCGTCGCGGTCGGACCAACGCAGTCCGCCGCGGGCGACTCGCCCGAATCGAAGGTGGACACCCTCGACCTCGACACCGTGGACGTAGATTTCGTACATCGGGCGCCGTTCGCCCATCAGGCGGGCGGCGCGCGAACAGTCGAACTTGAAGCTCAGGTAGTCACCGTTGCGGTCGGTGCGCCAGCGGTTCGTGCGGAGCGTAGCTCCGATGAGCTCCGCGATGGCGTTGAGGATGAGGTTCTCGTCGTAGCCGGTGACGAGGCGGAGCTCGTCGCGGGCGCGGGCTTCGGCGTCCACCATCGCTTTGGCGCGGTCGCCTGTGAGGTCGGGGTCGAAGCTGGCGCGGAACCAGGCCACCAACGCCGTGCAGCAGATTGGATGCGTGATCAGGATTTCGCGCACGCGAGCCACGAGGACCTTGATCTGGTGTTGGCGGCAGTAGCGGCTGTAGGCCCGAAGCACGTCGACATCGCGCCAGCCGAGGTCCGCGCGGACGACCAGCGCGTTGAGCGTGTCATCTTCGGTCCGGCCAAGGAGGGTGGCGACGATGGCGTCTTCGATGGCCGTGGCACGCTTGAGAACCGTGGCGACGTCGGCACCGTGGGTGGTCGCGATGCGGAAACGGTCGATGTGGACGGGTCCCGTGGGTGTACTCACGGTGAAGGCGACCGCGTCTTTGGCCTCGAAACCGAGGTGGCCGAGCACGGGCAACACGCGGGTGAGGGTGACGTCGCGCGCCTCGTAGAGCGTAATTTGGAGGGCGCTTTCGACGGTCTGCAGTTTGGCGCGGATGGTCTCGTTGGCGGTGGCCATCTTGTCGAGTTCGAGCACGTCGCAGGCCGTCTGCTCGATGGTGACCGCGCGGGTCCAAGCGGCCGGGAAGGCCCGGGTCCAGCCTTCGATGAGGCGGTCGGCGGCATCGTCGGACGACGCTGCGGCGAGCGCGGTCCACAGGCGGCTCTGCCAAGGCGCCGCCAAGTCGCGGATCCGGGTGCCGAGGGCCGCGCGCGCGGCGTCGCCCGGCCACGTGCCGCCGGACACGTGGAAACGCAGCAGCAGCGTCTCAAAGCGGCCGACGTGGACGGCATGGTCGACGAAGCGGGCGCTGAACGCGGCCTGCAACAGGTCTTGAAGCTCAGCGCGGACGTCGTCGGACCAAGAGGCCTTTGGCATCGCCACCACGGCGAAAGCCTCGCCCCGACCCAATTCGTGGAAGCTGGCGCCAACGTCGCCGGCTTGTTCGGCCTCGAAGACGCGTTCGACGAGTTGCAGCACGCTGTCGCGGCTCGTCGCGAACAGAATTTCGGTTGGCAGGGCGTCGAAGACGTTGCTGAGGCCCTTGTGGCGGTGGCTACCTGGCAGCGACTCCACCTCGGACAACATGTCCACGAGGACGCGCCGCAAGACGGGCACATTGCGACTCGTGGCCGTGATCGCGCGGTGGGTGAACATGCCACGAAGGAAGAGCTGATGCCCGTCGGGCAGCTCGACAAGCAGTTCATCGAGGCGCCCTGCGCGGTGGACGCGAGACTCCTCCCAGGACTTGCGCACTCGGACGAAGGTGCCGCTGTGCGCGGCCGGCCAGCTGCCATCCGACGGCGCCTCCGCCAGGCGCAGAAGGCCGAGGGGTCGATCGGCGCAAGCCCCCATGTACACGAAGTTCTCGCGGTCGAGCCAGCGAAGCAACTCGGCGGTTTCGCGGAGACCCTGGGCGTCGGCGGGGCGCTCCTGGGCGAGGCCATCGGCGCGGTCCGCAGTGCGTCTGACCACGTCCGTCATTGCGGCGAAGTCGGAAACTACGGCGCGAGCCAGCGTCAGCGCGGTCGTGAGGCTGGCGGCTTGCACGTCGGGGTCGGACAAGAGGTCGCCACCGTGGCCCTGGGCGGAAACGAGGCTCTCCAACGGGGCGTCGCCGCCCACGCCGACGAGTTGACCCGCGCTGTCCCGGCGAAAGGGGAGGACGAGGTTGAAGCCGCCGTCCCAGGTCGCCCCCGCGGCGCGGAGGAACAGCCGGATGGTGTCGACGATGAAGGGCTGGTCGGGCAGGTTGGTGAGCAGCGTGAAGCCGCCCGGCCGGGGACGGATCGAGACCTTGACGGCGTCCGCGCGATCCTTCGAGAAGCGCCAGGCCTCTTCGAGGAAGCTGAGCGCGCGGCGTGGGGGGTGGCTGATGAGGAAGGGCCCGCGAAGGCGCTCGACCGCTTCAGTGGCGAACGCCTGGAAAGCGGCGGACTCCTCTGGCGACCCGCTCGACCGGGCCAGTTGGGCGAGCACCTGGGCCTTGGCGGCCGCGACCTGCGACATGGTGTTCCTCGAAGCGCGGCGCCTCTAACCAGCGGGTCGCCTGATGGCGGCCCTCTCGCCGCGGCGGTTAGGACGTCGTGAGGGGCGACGATGCGCGTGTGGTGGCTGGGGTTTGCGGCGTGCGGTGGGCAGGACGTCATGACTTCGGACCCGTTGCCGCCGCCGGACACCGACGGAGCGTGTGGGGATGTCACCACGCACGACGTCACCTTGCTCGGCGCCGTCGTGCTCGATGACCTGCCGTTCGAGGGTGCAACGATCTGGGTCGAAGACCGTGGCTGGGAACCGGGGACGATCCTCGCCGAGGGCGTCACGGGCGCCGATGGGACCGTCACCTTTGCGTTGGACGACCTCGTCTCGGTCGAGGACTGCTGGGGCGTCCTGCTCGACTACGTCGCGGTGGCGAGCGCGGTCTCACCCGCGGACGGGTCCACCCTGAGCGGGGAAACGGACTTGAACAGCCACCTGTTCAGTGCGATCGACAGCGGTTCGCTGGTGGCGGACTTCTCGCCGTTCCCCATCGAGTTGGAAGCGGTTGAATAAGCTGCGCACCGGGCGCGTCGGGCGCTTGCGGAGGAACGATGGTGTGGATGTTGTGGGCGGCAACTTCTTTGGCGCTCGACGAGCCGTACAGTTGGGGCGTGGGGCCCCGCTTGGGGACGATCGTCCTTCCCGGCTCCTTCCCGGCGGCCTTCCCCAACAAGGTGGCCAACTATGACTTCGACGACGTCGAAGGGCCCGACCTCGACCAGCGGGGCAATGAACTCACGACGAGTCTCGAGCGCGTTCGATCCGACCTCAATTTGGGGATCGACGGCGTCTACGGCATCGACAAGTCGTGGCGGGCTGGCGCGCAGGTCGGGTTCGGCTTCGGTCTTGGCAGCGCGTTCAGCGACATCTCGCTGATTCTGCGTGGCGAGTACGTCCTCGTGCAGTCGAACGAATTTCTGGTGACGGCGTCGGCCGGCGTTGGCGCGGGTCAGTGGACCTTCGACGGCTCCGTTGGCGAAGAGAAGTTGCGGATTCCGTACTACCCGCTCCGGGCCACGCTGCAGGGCCAGCTGCTGGACGGGCCGCGGGCCTACAACCTTGGCCTTTTCGGCCAATACGGCATCCCGGGCAACCACTTCTACACCGACCAGGGCGGCGTCGAGCAGGACGTCAAGGCGCCGTTCAACTACCTGTCCGCCGGAATCGAATTCGGCGTGCTCTTTGGCGATTTCGAGCCGCCAAAGGCGAAGGGCGGCAAAGGCGGCAAGGGCGACGGCGGGAAGGGTGGCGGAAAGGGCGGGGGGAAAGGTGGCGGAAAGGGTGGCGGAAAGGGTGGCGGCAAAGGCGGGTGAGCCTGGGCCCTACCAGCCGCGCCTCTTCCGCCTCAGGCCAAGCACGGCCAAGGCTACCAGCCCCATGCCACCAGGCGCGGAGTTGCAGCTTTTGACGACGCCCTCGCCAGGGTCGTTCGCCGCCTCGTCGTCGGCGCTTTCGCCAGGCGTGCTCGTTGGACCGGTGGTCCCGGATGGTGGCGGTGGGGATGAAGCGCCGAAGACGGCTTCGTCGGCCGCGGCCGTGAGTACGGCGGCGACATCGGCGTCCACGTAGTCGGTGAGGTCGAGGGCCGCGGTGGAATGGCCCGTCACCGTCGCCGTGATCACGCACGCTCCAAGAGCCGTGCCGACCACGGACGGGTGGCTGCCATCGCCGCTGTACAGCGAAACGAAGGTGCCGCCGGAGGCCAGGGGGTCCTCCCCGGCGGCGACGATGTCGTCGTAGACGACGCGGAACGCCTCGCCGATCGGCGCGACAAGCACCGCCCGGTCGGGCGTCGAAAACGCGTCGGCATAGGCGGCATAGCCGGCCGTCAGGTGGTCCTGCATCGTCGGATAGTCTGGGTATAGGGAGGGGTTTTCGTCGTCGCCGTCCCGGCGTCCCCACGTCTGCATCAGGATCGTCTGCACACCAAGGCCGGCGACGATGTCGTCGAGGGCGGAGCCGGCCTCCTTCGACCCCTGCCATGTGGGATCGCTCTGGGGGAAGCCCGGAATCTGACTCTGCTCCTGCAGCACCACGACCGACCAGGCGCTCGGGTCCACGACGAGCGCGTCATTCCACGTCGTCCCGGGCGTCGTCACTTGCCCCAAATGGTCTTCCCAGGTGTAGCCCTCGTGGATCAGCGCCGAGCCGCCGGTCCACGCGGCGTCGACCTGGGCGAGGAGATCGGCGGTGACGTCGTGCAGGTCGCCGCTGCCGACGTAGCTGTTGCCGACAAATAGAATCATGGTGCCCCCAGCGCGCGGCCGAGTTCGTCGTAGAGCCGGACGTTGGCCTGAATGGACTTGGCGAAGGTGCCAAGGTGCAGAGACTCGTTGGGGCCGTGGGCCGTCGTCGCAGGATCCATGACGCCATTGAGTATGAGCGGTTTGTCGCCGAACCGGCGTCCAAAGAGTGCAACGAACGGGATGGACCCGCCGATGCCGACCTGGACCAAAGGCCGCCCCCACGTCGCCAGATAGGCGCGGTCCGCGGCCGGGAACGCCGGTCCACGGGGCGTGTAGAGCCAGCCTTCGCCGGGCGAACCGTGAGGCCGCACGTTGACGTGGACGCCGAAGGGTGGGTCCTTCATGAGGGCTTCGGTGACGACGCTCGAAAGGTCTGCCGTGGACTGCCCTGGGGCGGCGCGCAGGCTGAGGATGGCGGACGCCCGGCGCCGCAGGGCGTTTTTCTTCTTTTCTGGCGGGGCGAAGGAGGTCGCGATGACGGTCATCGCCGGTTGCCACCAGAGCCATTCGGCGCTGCTCTTGTCGCGGTTCGGCAACGGGGGGACGCCGTCGAGCAGGCGCGCGCCGGCGCGAATTTCCGGCTCCCCGATCGGCACCTTGGTGCCGGCTACCCGGCGAGCGTCGTCGATCGCGACGCGGCCGACCTTCAGTCTCCCGTCTTCGTCGGTCAGGCGATCGATGAGGCGCATCAGGGCAAGGCCAGCATCCGGGACCATCCCGCCCCACAGGCCGCTGTGGACGTCTGCGCTGAGTGCGTCGACCACCAACTCCAATTCGCACAGGCCGCGAAGGCTGACGGTGAGCCCGGGCACGTCGGGCGCGGGGTTCTCGCAGTCCGTGAGGACCATGGCGTCGGCCTCGAATACTTCGGGCCAAGCGTCCATATACCGTTCGAGGTTCGGAGAGCCGATCTCCTCCTCTCCTTCGATGATCAAGCGTAGATTGCACGGAAGGCTGCCGTCCTCGTCCAACCATGCGCGAATCGCTGCGAGGTGGCTCACCCAGCCGCCCATGTCGTCGGCCGCCCCGCGTCCGAACAATCGCTCCCCGCGGCGTGTGGGTTCGTGGGGCGGGGTCTCCCATTCGGGTTCGTCAGCCGGTTGCAGGTCGAGGTGACCGTAGACGAGGAGGGTGGGTCGGCCCGGGGCCAACATCCAATGGGCCGAGACGAGGGGCAGGGCGTCGGGCAATTCGTGCACCGTCGACTCCAGCCCGAGTTCGCGCAGATCGTGCGCGACGCGATTGGCGAGGGCCAGGACGTCGCTCGCGCGCTCGGGCTTGCTGCTGATCGCGGGGTGCCTCAAATAAGAGCAGAGCGAGTCCAGGGTGTCCTGAAACTGGGCCTCGGCGCGCTGCGCGACGCGTTCGACGGACATGGTCCCCCCGGGGGGCGCAGCTAACCTAGCCGGCCGGCGCGTTAGACATCCCCATCGGAGGGTCCATGTGGGCATGTTGGTGGGCGGCCGCTGCGATGGCCATTGATGCCGTGGGCGAGGTGCCGGCGGCTCCGGCGGCGTCGGAGCCCCCCAAGTATGCCGTGGGGGCCCGCTACAAGCACATGTGGATTCCAGCGTCGTTGCTCGACATCTGGTTTTTCGCCGACGACGAGCCGGGCGCCCTTGCTGGCTACCCGCGACCCACGTTGAAGGGGGAGCTCGTCGGCATCGAATTCGCGCTTCAGCCGCGTCCCAACAACTTCCTTTTCTACGTCGAATATTTCAAGCTCACATCGGCTGACGGCTATTTCGACGATCGCGAATCGCCGGCGGATCACGGTGACGGCGACTGGGTCGAATTCCAGAACATGGGCTATGCCGGTTTTGGCGTGGATTATCGGTACGAGTTCCCCATCCTCGACGACAGCAAGGACGTGTGGCCTTCGTTCCTCGTCGGGGGCGGCCTCGGTGTTGGCGTCGTGACGGGCGCCGCCGTGCAGTGGTACCCGGGTGGGCACCCCGACAATGTGGAGCCGGCGTGTGAGCCGATCGCGCCCTCCCCGCTCCGCACGGGCTGCGAGCCCGACGGCGAGGCGCGGATTCCGCCGGTCTTGCCGATCATCGACATCGGAATGGCGCTCAAGGTGCACATCAAGGACCGCGCCTGGGTTCGCGCCGACTTCGGCTTGCACGAGTTCCTTTCCGCCGGGGCGGCTGCGGGCGGCGAGTTCTGATGTCGTCGCGGACCGAGCCGCTCCTGCGGCACCTGCGCGCCGCGCTCGACCGGCGACAGATGAGTGTGGCCGAGCTGGCGCGGGTCGCGAGCCTGGATCGCGCCCGTCTGCGGCGTACGCTCAAGGGTACGGAAGAGCTGACGGTCGACGAGCTCATGGCCATCGCCTCCACGATGGAACTCACGCCGGAGGACCTCGGCCTCAAGGGGATGCCCGACGTACCGGACGCCGAACCCGACCTCATCGTGGCCCCGCCGCCCTTTCAGCCTGTCGTGGACAGGTGGGGCAACCAGCCATCGCAGCTCTTCGCCATCGCCTTTGAATTCGGCATCGACTTCGTCTTTTCGGCGGATGCCAACGAGCTCGGTGGCAGCGGTGTGCCCGACGCGGTCCTCGCGAAGCACCGCGACCGCGACCTCGTCATCCGGCTGGACGCGGCCTACCATCGGCACAATGACCCGAGGCCCGGCCCTGATGTCATCCGGTTGAAGTTGGGCTTCGACCGGCTCGTCGATTGCGCCTTTCCTTGGTCGGCCATCCGCCAGGTGACGCTGTTTCCGGCCATCCCCCAGGCGCAGAACGCGCCCCCACCCGAGCCCAAGCGCCCCCACCTCCGACTGGTGGAGTAGGTGCGCCGGCCGGGGTAGGGACAACCCATGGTCTGGTGGTTCGCGATCGCGTGTGTTCCGTGCCCGGGCTCCCAGGCCCTTGCGGGCCGAGCCTTCGCCGTCGACGCGAACGTGCTGAATCCAGGGGGGCGCGTCGACGGCTTCACGGGTGACGTGCCCGTCAACGGCCGCCACCTCTGGCAGATCACGTTTTCTGCGACCGACCCCACCGCGGTGACCGTCGACGTCGCGGGTCAGGCCTGGGCAGGTACCGGCGCCTGGGACGACATCGAGTGCGGGTCGTTCACCGCGGAATGGGAAGGCGTCTGGCAAGGAGAGGCTGGCGACGAGCACTTCTTCCGCGCCGACGGGTCTTTCTGGACCTACGACGACCGTTTGGACGGCCTCGTCGATTGGGCTGAGTCCTGGAGCCAGGGCACGGCGTCGGGCACGTTCAACGGGACGGCCCAGATTCTGGGCGTCGAGGAGGCGCTCTAGTGCGCTCCATTGCGGTGTCGGTTGCGGTCGGCCTTTTGGGCGCAGCCGTGGCGACGTGGTTCTTCGGATGGATCGCGGGCCTCGTCCCCTTCATCCTCCTCGGCATCGGCACACAATTCTTCCTCACGCGGCGCGTGGGCAAGTTCGTCGAAGTCGAAATGACGCGGGTGCCGGCACTGCTGCAAGAGCGAAAGGTCGACGACGCCCGTCGCGTTTTGGAAGGCATCCGCAACCGTTGGGGCCCTTGGCAGCCGCTGCTCTCGGGTGCGATGGACGCGCAGATCGGCATGCTCGAGTACATGCAACTGCACTTCGATGCCGCGCTGCCGTTGCTCAAACGCGGCACATTCCGCAATTGGATGGCGGTGACGGCGATCGGTTGTATCCACTGGCGTAAAGGCGACAAAGCCGCCGCCAAGAAGGCCTTTGGCGACGCCGTGACGACCGGAGGGGCCGACCCGATGGCCTTTGTGGTCCCCGCTGTCCTGCTTGCCGAAGCCGGTGACGGGACGGAGGCGCTCGCGATGTTGGCCAAAGGCGTGACGGCCCATCCCAAGAGTGAGCTCGTGCTCGGTCTCCAGCGCACGATTGCCAACAAGGGCAAGATCGACCGGAGCAAGCTGCCAGAGGCGTGGTTGCAGTTCTTTCCGGAAGACCTCGCCCGCCAGATGATGGTGCGCGGGCGGAAAGGTGGACCCGATCCGCGGATGCCGACGGCGCCCGCGCCCAAATGGGGGGCCCGCTCCGCCCCGCGTCGCTGACGCGTGCGCGTCGCGCTGGTCTGCCGCACCGGGCCACCGCACGTAGGAGGCATGGAGTCCGTGGTCGGGGGGCTTGGTCGCGCGCTTGCGGACGCGGGCCATGACGTCGTGCTCGTCACGCCGGACCGGGACCCCCGCGACGGCCAGTGCCTGCCGGCGGGTGTTTGGCAAGGTCTGGAAACACGTCGGCTGCCTTGGGCTGGGACGGCGAGCTGGCCTTGGATGAAGGGGCTCGGCGAGGCGGTCGCCGATCGGGACGTCGTCCACCTCCACGGGATCGACGGCAACCTGTTTGCGCTCGCACGTGGGAGGGTGCCCTTCGTCGTGCAGACCCACGGGCTGCGCTTTCATCGCGTGCGCTCGCCGTGGTGGAGGCGGCTGGTGCAGGGCGTGGTCGCGCCGCCGCTGCGCCGGGCAGCCGCGGTGTGGGCGACGAGCCGGGTCGACCAGGCCCTCCTTGGCGGGGTGCCGTCGACGGTGATGGCCCCGGGTGTCGACGTGGATCGGACGCGGCGGGCCGGGACGGGTCTCGCGGGCCTGTGGGTGGTCCCGGGTCGGATTGACGCGCACAAAGGGCACGCCGACCTCATCCGCAGCGTGGCGCGCATGGACGCGCCGCCGAAGCGCGTCGAGGTGTTGGGCGGCGACGGCGGATCGGGTCTCGTCGACGGGTTGGCGCGGCTCTGTCGGCGCCTCGGTGTGGCCGACATCTTCGCCTTTCGAGGTGAGTTGGAACGCGCGTCCTTCGACCGGCGGGTGGCCGAGGCCGAATGGGCCATATTTCCATCGACCTTCGAGTCGTTTGGGCTCGGGGTCGTGGAGGCCCAGGCGGCCGGTGTCGACGTCGCCGTCTCTCCCTTTGGGGCGCTGCCAGAGCGCGTCGACCACGGTGCGGCGGGCGTCGTCCTCGACTTCGCCGGGCGTGCCGCACCGGCGGCGCTGACGGCGTTGCGAACGGACGCGGCGCGGCGGCAACGGGCCGACGCGCTGGTGAAAGCGTCGGCGTGGTCGGTGCGGGTCCACGATTACGTCGCTGGCTACGCGCAGGCGTTGGCCTGATGCGCATCGCCTTGGTCGCCAGCGCCGGTGGCCACCTCGCCCTCCTGCTCCGTTTGCGCCCTTGGTTTCAGGACCACGAGCGTTTCTGGGTGGTGCTCGACGGTCCCGATGCACGCCATCACCTCGCCGCAGAGGACGCCGTCTTCCGGCCCGGTCCCACAAATCGCCGACCGCTCCGCGCACTGACGGAACTGCCGACCGCATTGCGCCTCTTGGCGGAGCGGCGCCCCGACGTGCTCGTCACCAATGGTGCCGGGCTCGCCGTCCCCTACGTTCTCGCCGCCCGGCTGCGGTCTATACCCGCGATCTTCTGGGAGGTTCCCGACCGAGTCGGGCCGGCGAGCTGGACGGGGCGCCTCGTGGCTCCCTTGTGCGACGAGGTCGTGTGGTCTGTCCCCGAGCAGAGGGCCGCCTACCCGCGCGGCCGCTGGCTGGGGCCGGTTCTGTGATCTACGTCAGCGTCGGTACCCATACGGACCCCTTCGACCGCCTTGTCGAGGCGGCTGGGCGGCTTGCCCAGCGCGAGGAGGTGGTGGTCCAACGGGGCACGTCGCGCGTCGTCCCGGGGACGGCGCTCGTCCATGACGTGCTGCCCCCGCCGGAACACGAGGCGCTTGTGCGCCGGTCTCGCGTTCTGGTGTGCCACGCCGGCCCGAGCACGTTGGCGGCCGCGTGGACGCTCGGCCGTGTCCCCGTCGTCGTCCCGCGGGACCCCGCTCGCGGTGAACACGTCGACGCGCACCAACTCCACTACGCGGCGACGCTCGCGGAGCGCGCGGTCGTCGTCCTCGACGTCCGCGAGTTGGCGGACGCGGTCGATCGGGCGGCCGAGCGTCGGATTCCGCCGCTTGGCGACGGCGCCGCCTTCGCGCACGCCTTTGGTCGCCTCGTCGACCAGGTCGTCGCGCGGCGGCGTTGACGCCGTCAGCCGCCGAATCCGACCTTCGGGCGGGCGCCGATCCAGATGCGCAGGGTGTCGTTGTCGAAGGCGTTGCCGTGCAACTCCTCTCGGTGGACGTAGCCCGCGCCCATGTCGACAAATGGCACCAGGTTGCGCCAAGTGAGACCGGCCGTGAGGCGGGAGACGTCGCCGTTGTCCTCGAGGTGGCCCGCGTCGTCAAACAGCTCGTAGCGGGCGGCGATCTCGAGGCCTTGGTCGCCGCTGCAGGGGATGAAACCTCCGAGTTGGGCCCAAGTGGCGGTCCGCTCCGTTTCCAGGTTGACGAGCGGGTTGACGAGGAGGCCGTCGGCCGGCCGGACGGTCGAGCGCGTCAGGCCTCCAAGCGCGGTCACCCAGCGCCAACGTGCGAGCAGGTCGACGTGCCAAGTCAGGTCCGTCGCGCCGACGACGTCGTGGCCAACGAGGCTGGCGCCTGCGCCAAGCGCTGAATCGCCGTCGGCGGACCACGTCGCGTGATCTTCGCCCCAACCCACATCGAGTCGACCAAACGCGAGTCCGCCACCGCCGGAGCTGTCGAACAGCTCGCTCGTGGCATCGAAGGCGCCGAAGCGAAGGGTGGTGCGGACTGGCGTCTCGCCCTTGCCCCAGTCCAAAGACGGCGCGGCCGAGACCCCGACGCTTCGGGATGGAACGAGGTGGGTCGCACCGATGGACCGGTCCTGGAAGACGAGGTCGGCCGACGCGATCATCGACTCGCGGCTGTACTGAATTCGCTGGAAGCCGACGGCCGTGCGGTTGTGGTACCGCCCGATGTCCTGGTCGAAGCCGAGACGGGCGTCGATCAGGGCGATGTCTGACGACGCCGTGTCCAGCGCGTCGGCCGGGGCGTCGCTGCCGACGACGGTCGTCATCCAGACCGTCGTGCCCGTGAGCTTCGGCGGGTCCGGCAATTCGAGCACGAGGCCCAAGCGCGCCCGCTGCAGGGTCAGGCCCATGTCGTGTTCGGGGTCGCCGTAGCCGGCGGGATCGGCGACGGGGTCGTCGTCTTGGTCGTAGGCGGTGAGCCAGGTGTGCAGCAGCCCGGTCGCCTCGCCGCGAACCTCGCTGGCCTCCGCGTTCCATGACAGGAGCAGGGCAGCGAGCACGGCGTACCTCCGGGTGCGAGAGGATACTCCGGCGCCACGCGGGGAGCCCATGGTTGGCGGATGGTGGGGGCTGTGGCTTTCTTGTGCGCCCGAGGCGCCGACCGCGCGAGCGATCGTCATCGAGGACCTGTCGCAAACGATTGGTGGCTCCAAGGCCGTTGGCGCGCCTGGCGACCTGTTGCTGGAGAACGATCGCGTCCGGTTCGTCGTCTTGGGGGCCCGCAACAGCTTGGGCCCCGGCCTCTTCGGCGGGAGCCTCGTCGACGCGGACCTCCAACGGGGTGACCCTCGGACCACGGGGGGCGCCGGCAAGGACGCCTTCGCTGAGCTGATTCCGACCGCGAACCTGATGGTGCCGGCGCCCGGCCAGCTCGATGCGCTCGGCGTGCCCCAAGGGGGCGTCACCATCGTCGCCGACGGTGCGGACGGCGGGGCTGCGATCGTGCGTGCCGAGGGGCCGGCGGCACCCTTCCTCACGGTGCTCGACGCGCTTTGGGCAATCTTGGGCGCCCCCGATTTGTGGCTGACGACCGACTACGTGCTCGCGCCCGGCAAGCCGTACGTCGAGATCGTCACAACGGTGCGGTATGGCGACGCGTCGCTGACGCCCGTACCGCTGGAAGCGCGCGCCTACACGACGAGTTTCCCGCTGCTCGACTACGCGATGACGTCGGGCGTGGTCCTCGGCGACTTCTACTTGTCTGGCGGTTCGGTGGATGTCTTCGCCCCCGAGATCGGGTTTGACGAAGACGGTGCCGTTTTCGAGGCCATGAACTCGGGGCGCAACCTGTTCGAGGATCCGTTCGCGTTTCCGTACATCGCGGGATCGGCCGACGGCGTCAGCTACCTGCTGCAGACGGCAACGGGGGCGCCGCTACACGTGCCGCTGTTCACGGCGAGCCAGACGGTGGCCGTGGGCGCAGCGCACGAAGGCACCGATCCAAGCTCCAGCGTTCGCTTCGCGCCGGGCACGACGATTTCCTACACGCGACGCCTGTTCGTAGGCGACGGCGACGTGGGCAGCGCGCTGTCTGCGGCGGTCGAGTCGAACGGGGAGCCCTTCGGCACGTTGTCTGGCTTCGTTGTGGAGGAGGGGTCTGGAAATCCGTTGTCCGATCTCACCGTGGCCGTCTACGAAGCGGGGTCGGGCAAACCCGTCGCCACCTACGCGACGGACGGCGCGTGGAACGACGTCGACGTCGACGGTTCGTTCCGTGGGTCGCTGCCCGTTGGCATCTGGGATGTGGTCGTCCACGACCAGGGTCGGGGAACAAGCCGACGGACGCAAGTCGACGTCGTGGCCGGCCAGGAAACCCAAGTCCAGCTCGTCGCCGCGCGCGCGGGCGCCCTGTCCGTCCACGTCACCGACGAAACCGGGGCGTCGGTCCCCGCCAAGGTGACCGTATTGCGCCTGGGTGAGTCCCGCGCCGACCCGCTACTCGGCGATGCCGTCCTCACAGAGAATATCGAAGGCGTGGCCTTTTCGCCTGACGGGCACGCGGTGATCGACGTCGCCCCTGGGCTGTACCAGGTCGTGGCCTCGCGCGGGCTCGAGTACGAAATCGACGTCAGCGCGCCTGTCGAAATCGACGCGCAGGTGGGTGCGAAGGTGGACCTGCAAGTCCGCCGGAGCGTGGAATCGTCGGGCTGGATTTCCGCCGATTTCCACGTTCACGCGATCCCGTCGCACGACTCTGGCGTCACCCTGGCCGACCGCGTCCTGACGATGGTCGCCGAAGGCGTCGAGTTCTTCGCGTCGACGGATCATGACCATGTCACAGACTACGCCCCGGTCATCGAAGCCATGGGGCTCGAGTCGTGGGTTCAGTCGGCGGTCGGCGTGGAGACGACCACTGTGGAAGTAGGGCACTTCCTGGCCTTCCCGCTGCACCACGATCATCTGGGTGAGGGCGGCGCGACGCGCGAATTGCTGGACTGGACGGGTCTCGGCCCCGATGACCTGATCGGCAACCTCCGAGAGCTCGGGGAAATGGCTGGGACGGACCCGCTCGTTTTCGTGGCCCACCCGCGTGACGGCATCCTCGGCTACTTCGACCAGTATGGCTTCGACCCCTTTGGCGGCATCCCGGGAACGGCCGGGAATGTGGGCGTCGCCGACAACGGCATCCCGCTCTTCTCCGCCACAAATCCGGTGATTGCTGCGAATCCAATGAGCTGGGACTTCGACGCGCTCGAGTTGCTCAATGGCAAACGATTCGATCTGATTCGCACGCCGACCCAGTCCGAGATGGACGATGCAGCGCAGGGTCGCGCGCACATCCACGATTTCTTCGTGCGGACAGCGAAAGAGGAGGTGGCGCTGCTCGACGGCACGGAGACCTTCGGCGTCGGGCCCCAGGGTCAGGTGGACGACTGGTTCGCATTGTTGAACCTAGGTTTTCGTTTCACCGCGCTCGGAAACTCCGACACGCACGGCACGACGAGCGTCGAGGCGGGCTGCCCGCGCAACTACGTCCTCGTTGGCGCCGACGACCCCGCGTCGCTCGATGACCAACAGGTCGCCGAGGCGGTCCGCGCGGGTCGGGTCGTCGCCAGCTACGGGCCGTTCATCCAACTGCTTGGCAACGGGGAACCGATTGGGACCACGTTGACGGGGACGGGGCCCGTCTCGCTGGACATCGAGGTGCAGGCGCCGACCTGGGTGCCCGTCGATCGCGTCGAGGTGTACGAAAACGGAGTCCTGATCGAGGACTACGACGTCCCCCCGACGGGCGACGCGCTGCGCTTCGCGGCGGTGATCACGGTCGAACCAGAGCGTGACAGCTGGTATGTCGTCGTTGCGAACGGCGACGGGGACATGGGCCCGGTCTTCACGCCGGTCGAGATTCCGTACATCGATCTGCAGACGGTGGTGGAAGAGGCGCTCGCTGGCGTACCCGGGGTGGGGTCGCTGATCACGCCGTCAGCGCCCTATCCGACGGCCTACGCCATCCCGTCGTATGCGATCACGAATCCGATTTGGGTCGACCGCGACGGCGACGGTTTCGACGCCCCCGGAATTCCAGCCTGGGGCGAGTGAGCGCGCGCAGGCCGTCGCCTACCGTCGTTTTTCAGCCCTCGAGGAGAGCGTCGAGGTCGGCAGGCAGCGCTTCAAGGTCGGCGGCCGGGGCCGTTTCGCTCGGGGCGGCGACGTCGGCCTTTCTGCGCGATGGACGGCGCTTGCGGGGCGCAGGCGCCGCGGCGGCTTCGACCGGGGCGGGATCGCCACCCTCGAGCAGCGCGTCAAGATCGTCGAGGTTGCGCTGCGGGCGCAGCGGGGCGCGCGTGTCGCGTTGAGCGTCGTCTTCCGACAACTCGACCCGGTAGCCACCGGCCTTGGGGTCGCGGATGACCTTGACCCGGCCGCGCGTTTGGGCCACTTCGAGGAAGCGCGCGAACGACGCGTAGCCGAGGTCGCCTTCGGAAAAGTCTGGCGACTTGCGCAACATGGCGGTTTTGACGAGGCCGGCCAACGGCGGGTCGGGGTTCTCGCGCTGGAGGCCGGCGATCGCGCCGACGAGCAACTCAAGGGCCGTGTCCAGGTCGATGGGGGCGTCGCTCTGAGGGCGGGCCCGCTCGCGCCGGCTGGTGGCGACAAGGCTGTCGTAGTGGATGAACTCGTCGCACGCGTTGACGAGAAGGCGGGACGTCGACTTGCGGGTGCCGCAGCCGATGACGCGCTTGTTGAGCTCCCGCATCTTGAGGACCAGCGGCGTGAAGTCGCTGTCGCCGGAGATGACGACGAAGGTGTCGACGTAGGAGCGGGTGTAGGCGAGTTCCAGGGCGTCGACGACGAGTGCGATGTCGGCGCGATTCTTGTCTTGCATCCCGTGCGACGTCAGCTCCATCATCGTGACGTTGGCGGTGAGCAAGCCTTGCTTGAAGCGGCTGAAGCGGCCCCAGTCGCCGTAGGCGCGGGCGATCAAGACGCGGCCACTCTCCTTGAGGCGGTTGAGGACAGCGTCGATGTCAAAGCGGCCAAGGCCCTCTTTTTCGGTGCCGGCGGCGATGTTTTCAAAGTCGATGAGGACTGCGAGCGTATGTTCCAATGAGTGGATCTCCACGCGGGTCCGGCGGAAAAGGCGGGCCCGCCACATTGCGGGGCGCCTAGGGGGACGCGCGAGTTGGACCGGTTCTAGCGTGTCGACCGCTTTTGTGCTCGGCGGGCGGGTGGCGCGGGGCTGGGCGCTGGGGCTACCGGCGGCGGGGAGGCGCGGTGGCTCAGTTTGTCGGCACGGCTGGCTACATCGTGGACGAAGCGCTGGCGCGAGTGGTGGATGCCGCGGTGGCACTCGGCCGCCCGTTGCTGGTCAAAGGCGAACCCGGCACCGGCAAGACGCTGCTCGCCAAGGCGATCGCGGAGGGGCTTGGGCTGGAGCTGCTGACCTGGCACGTCAAATCGACGACGAAGGCCGTCGACGGGCTGTACACCTACGACGTCGTGGCCCGGCTCAACGATGCGCGATTCGGCACGGGCGACGTCTCGGACATCCGTCGGTACATCCGCTTCGGCCCCTTGGGTCAGGCGCTTCGGGCCGACACGCGGGTCGTGCTGCTGATCGACGAGGTCGACAAAGCCGACCCCGAGTTCCCCAACGACTTGTTGCGCGAGCTCGACGAGATGGCCTTCCACGTGCCGGAGACGGGCGACACCTGGACTGCGAAACAGCGCCCGATCGTCCTGCTCACGAGCAACGCCGAGAAGGAGCTGCCCGACGCGTTCCTGCGCCGTTGCGTCTTTCACTTTCTGGCCTTTCCGGACCGCGAACGCATGGAGCGGATCGTGCGCGTTCACCATCCGGCGCTGGACGAGGCGATCCTGACGGCCTCCCTCGACCGGTTTTACGCGCTGCGTCGAACGCCTGGCCTGCGGAAGGCCCCGTCGACCTCCGAACTCGTCGACTGGATCGGCGTCCTCGTCCATGCGGGATTGAATCCGGACGCGATTCGCGAGGAGGAGGCCTTCATGGGGGTCTTGTTCAAGACCGAGGTCGACTTGGCGACCGTTCAGGGGCGTCCCCGTCGATGAGGCTGATGGCGTCGCCCACCCACGTCGCGCTGTTCATGGAGCGCGGCCGGGTGGGCCATTCCGTGCGCCTGGCGGCGTCCGTGTCCGACGTCGAGGAGCCCTGGGTGGCCGTCGTCGTGCCGCGGGCGTGGTTTGCGTCCCTCGTGTCGGTGGCCGTCGACGTCGATGCGCTCGATCGGAGCCGGACGTCTGCCATCGCGGTTCGGGTCGCGCTGGCCCTCGTCCGGCAGGGGCGCGGCGGGCCCGTCTGGACGGTGGGGGCGACTTTGGCGCGCGAGATCGCCGAGGGGACGGTGTACGATGAGGTTCCGGAAGGCTTCTGCCCGAGGGAGATCCCGTGTTCCACGCCTTCCTGATGGCGCTGCGCGCCCAGGGCGTGCCCGTTGGCACCACCGAATGGCTGACGTTCCACCGGGCGCTCACGACGGGGGCGATCGTCGACATCGACGGTCTGCACGACGTCGGCCGCGCGATCCTGGCTCGAAGCGAGGCGGACTTTGCGGGGTACGACGCGGCCTTTGCGATGGCCTTCTCAGGCGCCGTCGTCGACCCAGAGCGGCGGGCGCAGTTGGAGGCTTGGCTTGCGGTTGCGGCGGCGAAGCGAGAAGGGGCCTTCGTCGAGCACGCCCACGCGGACCTCGATGCGCTTTGGCGCGCCTTCCTGGAGACGCTGAAGGCGCAAAAGGAGGCTCATCACGGGGGGAATCGCTGGGTTGGGACGGGCGGAACGAGCCCCTTTGGTCACTCCGGCCGGGGGGCCCAGGGCATCCGGGTCGGGGGGCCGGGTGGTGGCCGTCAGGCGGCCGTGGTGGCGGATCCGCGCACGTGGGAGCCCTACCGAATCGACCGGCGGATGGAGGAGCGCGACGTGCGGGTGGCGCTCCGCGCGCTGCGGCGGCTGGCCCACGACGGGGAACCGGAAGTGGACCTGGACGCCTCGGTCGAGGCGACGGCACAGAACGGCGGCGACGTCGACGTCGTCCTGCGCCCGATGCGGCGGAACGAGGTGCGCCTGGTGCTGTTCCTCGACGTCGGCGGGAGCATGGAGCCCTACGCCCGGAGGGTGGAAGCGCTGTTGGCGGCGGCCGTGGCGGAGCGGAGCTTTCGTAGCCTCGACACCTACACCTTCCACAACTGCATCTACGGTCATGTGTACGAGGGGCTGGACTCGGTGCGACGGGTGAAGACGGAGACCGTCCTGGACGGGCTCACGGGGCGACACCGGGTGCTCATGGTGGGCGATGCGTCGATGGCGCCGTGGGAGTTGTTCTCCTCGGGTGGGTGGCCCGGGCAGTCCGAGATGACGGGCCTGGACTGGCTGCGGCGGGTGAGGGCGCGCGCGCCGCGGTCGCTGTGGCTCAACCCGGAGCCGAAGATGACGTGGGGCCATCCCACGGTGGAGGCCATCGGCCGCGTTTTCCCGATGGTGGAGCTGACGATCGCGGGCCTGCGCGAAGGCGTGGGACGTCTGCGCAAGGCGGCGTGACGAACCGGCGGCAAGGTCGTTAGCGTCCAGCTCGCTGGGGCGTCGACAAGTGGTAAGTCACCGGACTTTGACTCCGGCTACCGTAGGTTCGACTCCTACCGCCCCAACTTTTCTGACGCGATCCGCGATCCCGCTGCCTCGACGGCGGTGTCGCTGCGCCGGTCGCGCACGCCGTTGGCCCACATCGCATGCGGCGCGGTCGCGTCCATGGGATAGCGGCCGCGAGGGGCATGATGGACGGCGATCTGGTCCTGTTCTCTGGCAATGCGACGCGGGACCTCGCGGCGCGAACGGCGGCGGCCGTCGGCGTGGAACTTGCGCCAGCGCGGGTGACGTCGTTTTCCGACGGCGAGACGCGCGTCGAGGTCGAGTGCAACGTTCGTGGACGCGACGTCTTCCTCCTGCAGTCCACCTGTGCGCCGACGAACCAGAACCTCATGGAGTTGCTGGTCATGGCCGAGGCGTGCCACCGTGCCAGCGCCGGCCGCATCACGGCCGTGATGCCCTACTTTGGGTACGCCCGGCAGGACCGCAAGGTTCAGGCGCGCGCCCCGATCACGGCTCGGCTCGTCGCGAAGCTGATCGAGGCTGCCGGCATCGACCGCGTCCTGACGATGGACCTGCACGCCGGGCAGATCCAGGGCT
>SXOB01000063.1 GCA_005776945.1 Pseudomonadota bacterium | reverse complement strand
GCGGACTGGAACGGGCCCCGCGCGGCCCGCATCGAGAGCGGCGCTGGCAACATCAGTTTCGACCTTGGCGCGCCGGTGCATGTCGGCCAGGTCTGGGTGCAGGCCGACGCCAACGACGTGTACGTTGTGCAGGGGTCGCTCGACGGCCAGCAGTGGTTCGAAGTCGGAGCCATTCCCATCGTGGACGGCCACGGTTTGCGTGCGCGGTCGATCGCGACGAATCACGAGGTCCGGCACCTTCGCATCGGTGAGCCGGAAGGCGACGGTCTGTACTCGCTTGCGGAGGTGGCGGCGTACTGTGACCCGGTACCCGATCCAACGGCCGACATGCGCGTCGTGGTTGCGACCGCGGCGCCGCCCGCGACGTCCTGGCGTTGGGACGACACCACGTCGGCGCGGTGGGAGGGCGTGCTTGCCGTGCTCGGGTTCGGCGCCCTGACGGCGCTGGCTCGGTGGCCCGACCGCCGGGCGCTTGCGGCCCTGCTCGCCGTGGTCGGTGTGCTCGGCTGGTGCAGCTTTTTCAATTTCGGTAGTCTGCATTTCAGCAACGAGCTTCACGACTGGGACTACACCCACTACCACCTTGGCGCGCGCTTTTTCCCTGAGCTCGGCTACGACAATCTGTACCGCTGCATTGCGGTCGCCGATGCGGAAGACGGCCTGCGCAAACGGGTGGAAACCCGCCGTCTCACGAACCTCGAAACCAACGTCATCGAGTCTGGCAAGACCGCCCTCGTCGATCCGGCCCTTTGCAAGGACGGCTTCACGGAGGCCCGCTGGCAGGCCTTCCGTGCGGATGTGCGCTTCTGGCGCGAGCGTCAAAGCGCCAAGCGCTGGGACGACCTGCAGCTGGACCACGGCTTCAATGCGCCGCCGGTATGGACGCTTCTCGGTCATGGCCTCGCGGACGTCGCCCCGATGTCGACGGTACCGCTCTGGGTGCTGGCGGCGCTCGACCCGTTGTTCCTCGTGGCGGCATTTGCCCTGTGTTCATGGGGCTTTGGCTGGCGGGCGACGGCCGTGGTGTTGCTCGTGTTCGGCACGAATTTCCCGTCGCGCTTCTATTGGACCGGTGGCTCCTTCCTGCGGTTCGACTGGCTGTTCTGGCTCTTCGCCGGCGCGGTGGCGTTGCGGCGGGACCGGCCCGGCCTCGCTGGCGCGGCTTTTGCCTACGCGGCATGGCTGCGGCTGTTTCCAGCATGGTTGTTCGCTGGGCCGCTCTTGGCGGCGCTCGATGGGCTCTGGCGGACGCGAACCCTCGCGACGATTTGGACGCGGTTTTTCGGCGGCGCCACGGCGGCCACCATGGCGCTCGTGGGGATGTCCATCGTGGCCTTCGGGCCGGCTGCGTGGCCCGATTTCGTCGACAATACGGTCAAGCACCAGGAGACGCCGCTGACGAACCACATGGGCCTACGAACGGCGCTTTCGTGGCGACCTGAAGATGCTGGTCGCAATCTGCGCGACAACAAACTCACCGATCCGTGGCTGCCCTGGAAGGAGGCGCGGCTGGAGAACTGGCGTGAGGCCAAGCCCATCGGTACCGTCATCGGTCTCGGCGCGCTCGTGCTCCTGTGGCGCGTCGCGCGGCGATCTGCACCCTGGGTCGCCGCAGTGGCGGGTCTCGGCTTCGTGCCTTTTGGTGTCGAACTGACATGCTACTACTACGCCTTTCTGGCCGTGTTCGCGCTGCTTTGGGCCGCGGACACAGGCGCAGGCGTGCTTCTGCTGGCGCTCACAGCGCTGACCCAATTCTTGGCATGGGCGCCGATTCCCGGCATGGCGGGATGGATGGATGAGCAGTACGTGGCGATGTCAGTGGCTACCTGCGTCGCGGTCCTTTGGGTGTGGTGGCGGCTGGGCGGCTCAAAGTGACCCGCCCATCCCGTCCGGGTCGAAGCCGGTGCCGTCCGACCCGGAAGGGAGCAAGAGCGCGTCACCGACTGGCAGTGGAAGCGTGCGTCTGTTCGTGCCGGGCTCCAGTGGTCTTGACCGTCGCCGGCCCTTTTGCGGTACACTGAGGCGGGAGGCGCGGTGAGGCTCGTCCTGCTGTGCTTGGTCGGCTGCGCGATCGACAACGAGATCAATCCCATCGTCGGCCCTGGGGACGGCGCCGTTCCTGCGACGACGCCGACGACAGGCCCGACGACGACAGGCCCGACGACCCCGCCAGATACGGACGACGACGCCCCGCCGCCTCCCGAAGACACGTCGACGTCCATCGAACCGCCCCCCCCCGGATGACACCGCACCTCCCGTCGACACCGCACCTCCCGTCGACACGGCGCCGCCGATCGACACCGCGCCCCCTCCCGTGGAGCCGCCGGTCTGCGCGCACGGCTCCGTGGTGCTCGCGGTCCCCGGCGAGACGCTGGTTGCGGTGCCAGAAGGCTGTACGGAGGTCGTCATCGCGGCATGGGGCGCGGGCGGTGGCGGGGCCTTCGTGTCCGGGCAGTCCGGCGGCGCCGGCGGCCATGCGGGTGGAAACCTGGAGGTCGTGCCCGGCGAGTTCCTGACCGTGCTGGTCGGCGAAGGCGGAATCACGGGCAGCAGCGCGCTTACCTTCGGTGGCGGTGGTGCCGCCGGTGTGCTCTCGGGCCCCGTCAACGGCGGTGTCGGAGGTTCGGGCGGAGGGCGCTCCGCGGTACAACGGCTCGGGGTGGAGGTACTCACGGTAGCGGGTGGGGGCGGAGCTGGCGATTGCAACGGTGCGGGCCCAGGCGGCGCAGGTGGGGGCCTCAACGGCCAAAACGGCGGCGGCCCCTACGCGGGCAAGGGCGGGACGCAGTTCGCCGGAGGTGCGGCCGGTCCAGGTGGAACGGCCGGCGTGGCGCTGCAGGGCGGCAGCGCGCCCAACGACGGGGGCGCCGGCGGCGGCGGCGGTGGCGGAAGGTACGGCGGCGGCGGCGCGTCGGGCGGAGGGAAGGACAGCGGTGGTGGCGGCGGCAGCTGCGACATCACCGGGGTTCGCTATGGGCTGACAGAGGCCGGGTTCGGGGTGACGCCCGGCGGCGCTCTCCACCCCGACTACGTGGCCGGGAGCGGGGTTGGCGGCGGTGCCGTCGGCGGCAGCGGCCTCGTGGTGTTGCACTTCTGACGGCGGCCGCCACGCGGATTTCGCTGGCCGGTCAAGCCTGGGAAACGACGCGGTCATTCGTGTTTCGCGACGAGCTCACATGAAATTGCGCGTGTGCCATCCAGACAATTCGATCGCGGAGGCTGCCGGGAAACCGATGCGCGCGAGGTGACCCTGCCGCGCCCGGTCCATCCGGCGCACGAGGTCGGCGACGGAGGCGAACGAGCGCCCGATGGCGTCGGGTTCCAGCGAACCGGCGCCGACGACGACGAGGGCGTCGAACACGTCCTCGTTCAACCCGCTGGTCGCCGCAAGGGCTGCACTTCGGTTTCGCAGGGCCCCGGCCAGTTTGTCGAGCCAGGCGGGGTCACGCTCGACGACCCGGCGCAGGTGGCCAACCGCGAACGCCACGTGTCTTGCCTCGTCCTGCGCTGCCAGGCGGACCACCGCCCGCGTGACCGGGTCGGGCGCGCAATCTGCCAGCCAGCGCAGAAGCTCGACGAACGACCCCTCGCCGAGGACGGACAGGAGGAAGGTGGCGCTTAGGAAGTCGGGCTCGGCCAGGAGCGAAGCCAGCGAAGCCTGGCCGCCCCGACCCGAGGTCCCCGGCCCGTGCCCGCGCAGGCCGAGGCGCCGGGTGAACACGGCCGCGTGGCGCGCTTCGTCCGCGACCTGCACGGCCAGGACCTGGACGACTTCGGCGAACGTCGGGTGGATCCGCGGCAGGAAGGTTGCGGGAACGGAGAGGGCGGCGACTTCGTTCTCCACCAAGTAGGTAAGCACCTGGCAGACAGCGGCCTCCACGGGCTCGTCCAGGCGAAACCCGTCGTCCCACGGCACGTCACGGGCCGGGTCCCACTGACGCGCCGCTGCGCTCGAGTAGATCCGGGCCGCATCCTCGTCCCACACGACCGCCGCGTCGTCGAGAGGCCAGTTCCACGCCGCCGTGCCAGCCTCAACCCGTGCGCCGCGCGGTGCGAAGCCCCATCGGGCGTCGGCCGTGCCGGTGGGAAGCACGACCTCCGCGCCTCCGTCGAAACGCCCCGTGGCCCGATGAACGGTCTTTCCGTCGGCGCCGTGCCCTCGCGCCCGTGCCCAGGCCCGAAGGTTGCTCTCCAATTCGGGGTCGGTGCCCTCCACCTCGACGTGTCCTGCGTCGCGCAGCGCGTTCGCCACGAGCACGCTGCCGCCGCGGTCGATCGCCAGATCACCAAGTTCGACCCTCACAGCGTGTCTGCGAAGCGTCGGACGCGGTCCGCAGCTTCGTGGTCGAGCGTCGCCACCGCGTGCCGCAGGGGTTCGATTCCGTGCGTTCGGCCTGGCCGCCACTCCCGCAGCCCCTCCAGGTCGAACAAGACCCGGACGACCGGGTCCTCCCAACGCATGGTGAGGAGGACCCGCGTCCAGGCATCCAGTTCGGCCTCCCGGTGCCCGGTCAACGCAGCGAACGCACAATGGTCGTACATGCCCGTACGTGCGATGACTTCAGCGTCGTCCGGCAGGCTACCGTCCGCGCGGAACGCCAGCAGGTTGCCGTCGAACAGAGCGGCCGCGTCGACGTCGCCGTCCCGGAGCGCCCGCGCCGCGAGTCGCTCGCCGCCCACGTGGTCGCCGTGTTTTCCGACGAGCAGGTCATAGGTCCGTACGTCCACATCCTTCCCCGGTCGAACCCCATTTGCTTGGAGGTGGTTCAGCGGGAGAAGTGTGGCTTGGGGTGAATCCCACGCCCCGACAGCGATGCGCCGTCCGCGAAGGGTGTCGAGCGACGAAGGTCCGCCGCGCCGGGCCACGATCACGCTCGTGAGGTCCTGGTCCGTGTCCCGCATGGCGAGCAGGCGCAGCGTCCGGCCGCGGCGGTGCAGCGCGCGCTCGGTCTGGACGACGGCCAGGGGAGAGTGCCATGCCACGTCCACGCCGCCCGAGACCAGAGCCTGGACGAGGGTTTCGTACCGGAAGAACCAGACGGGTTCGACGTCGACGCCGTGGGCCTGGAGCCACGCGCAAATGCCCTCCCAGATGGGAACGACCTTCGGGTCGTAAGCGACCGCTCCGAGTAGTAGCATCGGCTCAGCCGAACAGCGGCAGGCCGGTGATGGCCTTGCCCACGAAGTCGTGCAGAACGTCGGTGGTCGGACCCATCACGCT
>SXOB01000062.1 GCA_005776945.1 Pseudomonadota bacterium | reverse complement strand
GGCGTCGTAGACCGGCGTCAGCGGCGTGTGCGGGTGGCCGCTCCCGACGCGGACGCGGCCCGACACGTCGATCTTGGCCGGCGCCCGCCCGCCGCCAACCGCGACAAAGGAAACGGGCTCGTCCTGGTCCGCGGGGAAGGACGCGCCGTCGACGATCCGGAAGCTGCGTGCCAACGTCAGGCTCGCCCACCCAAACCAGGGCCCGCGAGGGCGCGCGCGGACCGTCAGATCCACCCCGGCCGACCGACCCACCGCCAGGGTCGTCGACGGAAGCGCTTGCAACGACGCAAAGCCGGCATCGGGGTCGGCGAGAACGACCTCGACCTTGGCGCGCTCGGCCGCGATGGCCTCGAAGTGGGTCGCCCACCCGTCGAGCGACCACGAGGCGCCCGCCGGGGCGTGGTACCCCACCCCGCCGACCGTCGACCAGGCGCGTTCAGGGCCCAGCGCAGGGTCGCCGAGGACGGCGCTCACAGCCGCGTCCGGCGCGGGTTCCGCGTCGCGGCCCACCGCCCAACGCGCCGTCCACCGCGGCGCCGGTTGCAATTCGAGCCGGGCCCGAGGCTGGGGGACGGCGACGACCCCGCTGGGGTCGCCAAAGACGTCGACGCGCACACCCGGATCGAGCCGCCAGCCGGTCCCCTTCCACGCGACCTCGGCCCCTGCACCCGCGCGCGATCGGACGATTTGGTCCGTCTGCTCGCCGGCCGTCAAATCCTGCCAAGACGCGCTCGAAACCGGCCGAATCGACGCGTCCGCCGAGGTCGTCACCGGCCCCCACCGATCGCGGCGGACGGCTGACACCGACTGTCCAGATACCTCCCCTTTCTCCGGCAGGTCCGCGAGCAGGCCCGCGCCATCGAGGCTGCTCGACGCGTGGTCGAAGGTCGCCGCGATGTGGCTGTGGGCGTGCGGCTGGTCCCATCGGACGACGCCTTGGACGAACCTCCGCGCCAGGGGCCGCGTCGGGTCGAAGGGCAAGTCGTCGTCCGGGCCTTCGCCGGGTTCGACCACGCGCAGAGTGTCGTCGGCCCCGAGCAAATCGAAGCGCACGCGCCCGGGGCCGACATCCCGCCCCAGCCGCAGCGACCCGTCGCCATAGCCGAGGTAGCTCCAGCCTATTTCGGACGCCTCCAGCCCCCGGATGGCACCGAGGCCAAGGGCTCCACCGGCCACGACGGCGCCCAACCAGCCGTAGCGGCCACCAAGGTCGAGGTCCCACTCCCCAAGGGCGACGTGAAGCGTCCCCCCCGCGTCGAGCGGGTCGATGCCGACGACCCCGTGAAGGCCCGGGGCCTCGACCCCGCGGCGGACGACGTCGAGGTGCCCGCCGAGGCCCGCACCGTCCACAGCGGACGTCGGCGCAGGAACGAGCGTGACGTGCTCCACGTCGGCGGGGTCCACGATGCTCCGACCGAGACCCCAATGAAAGAGGGCGGGGACCTCGACGCCGTCGATACGCCAGGCCGTGTGGTGCCCCTCGGCGCCCCGCAGCGCGATGGCCCCTTCGAGCGTCACCGGCCGGGCCACACCTGGCAGCGAGGCCATGGCGCGGACGGGGTCGCCGAAGCTGCCAGCCACCCGGTTCAATTCCGCAGCACTGCGCTGGCCGGCCACGGCCTCGCCGTACACGACGACTTCGGTCGCCGGGATCGCGTCGACCCAGACCGTGCCGTCGTCGTCGGGAACCCCTTCGTGGGCCGGCCGATCCGGGCAACGGACCAGCACCGTCGGCGACCCCGCAGGAAGGTCGAACGCGCCGTCTTCGCGCACGTCGACGGCCACGCCATCCACCCACGTCGGGCACGACAGCGGGATGCCGGACCCACGTTCGCGCAGACTTCCAGCAATGGCCGCGGACGCGAGCCAGAACATCATGGTCGTCTATGCCCTGGTCGCGGTCCAGCCGTCCAAGGTGCAAAGCAATCCGACGCCCGTAGCCGTCAGCGGCTGCCGTTCATGAACTCGCGAAGGCGCCCTTGGGCCGCGTACCAACGGACGACGGCGAGGTTGAAGCCGCCGAGCGCTTCGATTCGTGCGGACGCCGCGCCAGCGCGATCCGCCTGCGCCTGGATGACCTCGAAGTTGCTCGTTGCGCCGGCGCGGTACCGCTCCTCGGCGCGCTTCACCTCGTCCTCGGCCAGCGCGTAGACGGCGTCGGCGACGACGAGCCCATCCGCGGCGTCGCGCAACACGCGGAGGCCGACGCGGAGCGCCGTCTCCACGCGCCTCTCTTCCGTCAACAGCGCCAATTCGGCGGCCTCCACCGCGACGCGCGACCCGCGAAGGGAGGCCGAGCGCGAACCGCCTGAGAACAGCGTCACCGACGTGCTCACCCCGGCCGAGAGCGACGGCACCACGGGGCCCGACAGGCCGCCCGACGCGCCAACTTGCCCGTAGCCGTCGAGGCCAGGCAGCAAGTCGAGATGTTCGGCGCTTCGCGCGGCCCGAACCGCAGCCACCTGCTCCCGAAGCGCGGCCAAACCTGGGTGCAATTGCAGCGCCGCGGTCGTCGCGCTGGCCAAATTGTCGGGGATGGCGTCGGGGTCGACGAGCGGGCCGGCCTCCGCGAGCACAAGCGGCGCCGTCAGCTCGCCGCCAAGGGCTTCCGCGAGGGCCAGGCGGGCGGCTTCGGCGCGCGTTCCCGCGGCGAGCACGGCGAAGTCCGAGCGGCGCGCGGCCAACTCGGCGCGCGTCCGGTCGATGGCGGGCGCGGCCCCGACCATGACGCGGTCGCCGGCGAGGTCCGCAAGGCGGACGGCGGCGGCCCGCTGCGTACGCGCCTCCGCGACCGATTCGCGCGCTTGCTGCAGGCCCACGTAGCGGCTCGCGACGTCGGCCAACGTGTGCTCGACGGCGGCCTCGTAGCGGGCGTGCACCTCCCGGTTGCCGCGAACGGCCGACCGAAGGCCGGCGATGCCGCCGAAGTCGATGAGCGGCACGTCCACGCGCGCAGACGCATTCGACGACCAGGTGCCGTCGACGGAACCCCCGTCCAGAGGATCCGACCAGGTGAGGCCAGCCGAAGCCGAACCGCTTGGCAGCAACCCGGCCCGGACCTGCGCCAGGCCGGCGTCGCTGCCCTCCACGCCCAACCGGACTTCGCGCAGCGCCGTGCCCTTGCTCATCGCCTGCTCGAGCGCATTCGCGAGCGTCAGCGGCTCTTCGGCGCGGGCCGCGAAGGGCAACAGCAACAGGAGGACGGCGGCGGCGCCCCAACGGGGCCACCGGATCGACGCCGTCGCGGCAAACACGACCGGCGTGACGACGACGGACAAGAACGTCGCCCCCAACATGCCGGCGACAACGACTGTCCCGAGCGCCGTCCGGCTCGAACCCGACATCCCCATCATGATGGGAATTGCCCCACTGATCGTCGCCAGCGACGTCATCAGAATCGGCCGGAAACGCAGATGGGCGGCCTCGGTCGCCGCTTCCCAGGGGTCCATTCCCTCCAGGGTGCGCTGCCGCGCGACTTCTACAATCAAGATCCCGTTTTTGGTCGCCAACCCGATGAGCAGGACGAGGCCGACCTGGGCGAAGAAGGACAAAGGCTGCCCCATCGCCCACAAGCCGGCGAATGCGCCGAAGAGCGCCAGGGGAACGGTGCTGAGCACGGCGACGGGCGCGACGAAGGAATCGAATTGGACGGCGAGCAGCAAGTAGACGAGCAGGATTGCGAAGCCGAACACTGCGGCAAGGGAGCGGTTCGCGTCCTCGAATTCGCGCGACTCGCCCGCAAGGGCGGTTCGAAAGTCCGGCGACAGGACCTCGTCGGCGACCTGGCGAAGGGCGGCGATCGCTTCGCCTTGGGTCCAGCCGTCGAGATTCGCCGAAATCGTGGCCGAGGGCGAGCGGTCGAAGTGGAAACGCGCCGCAGCACCTGCCCCCTCCTCGAACGTGACGAGGTTGGAAAGCGGAATCATGCGCCCGTTGCGGGCTCGAAGCGCAATCTGGGCCAGGTCGTCGGGTTCGTCCCGTTGGCCCGGCTCCATCCCCAACATGACGTCGTATTGGCGGACGCCGCGCTGGTAGGTGGACACGGCCACGCCATTCGTGAGCACCTGCATCGACCGCGCGATGTCGCGCAGCGAAATCCCCATTTCCGCGGCGCGGACGCGGTCCACCCGGACCCGCAACTCGGGTCGATCGAGTTTGAGGTCTTCGTTGACCGCCGTCAGCCCTTCCAGCTTGCGGGCGGCGGCGAGGAAGCGCGGCAAGGCCTCGGAGAGTGCAGCGAAGTCCGGGTGCTGCAGGACGAATTGGACGGGCGTCGTGAAGCCGCGCCCCACCGTCGGAAACTGAATCGGAATCACCCGGAACGCGGAAATCTGGCCCAGCGTCGGCCGCAACGACGCCACGATGTCCATCTGGCTGCGGTCGCGCTCGGCCGCGGGCACCAACGGGAACATGAACATCCCGTGATTCGTCGAGGAGACGACGGAACCCGGCCCCATCGCGACCCGCGTGAGCACGATCCGCCGCTCGGGAACGAGAGGCGTGAGGAGCTCCTCCACCTCGCGCATCCGCGCATCCGTCCAGGCGAAACTCGTGCCTTCGGGGGCGACGGTGCGAAGGATGAACATGTTGCGGTCTTCGATGGGGAAGAACTCGCGGGCCAGCCCGTTCGCGCCCAAGACGAGACCCAACACCGCGACCACGAGGATCGGCACGACCCGGCGCGGGCGCGTCAGGAACGCGTCGATCCAACCCGTTCGGGAGGGCGCGGGCGCGTCGGTGACGGACCGCTCGGTCAGCAGACGGTCGCACAACATCGGCGTCAGCGTGAGCGCCACGACGCCGCTGAGCAGGACGGCCACCGCGACCGTCATCCCGAATTCGACAAACAGGCGCCCGGTCGTCCCGCCCGTGAACACGACGGGCACGAACACCGCCGCGAGGGCAAGGGTCGTCGACACGACGGCGCCGGCGATTTCGCGCGTCCCAAGCAGGGTCGCTTCGCGCACCGTACGCCCTTCGTCGATGTGGCGAACGACGTTTTCGAGCACGACGATCGCGTCGTCCACGACGATGCCGATCGCGAGGACGAGACCGAACAGCGTGAAGACGTTGATCGTGAAGCCGGCGAGCCCCATGAAGGCCAAGGTCCCGATGAGCGACACGGGGATGGCGACGGCCGGGACGAGCGTCGCGCGCACGTCGCGCAGGAAGGCCCACGTCACGAGAACGACGAGGACGAAGGCGAGGATGAGCGTCATCTCCACGTCGTGCAGCGACGTCCGAACGGTGTCGCCGCGGTCGTAGACGGCCTCCATCGTCATCCCTGGGGGCAGGTCGGCGACGATGCCGGGGATCCGGCGGCGCACTTCGTCGCTCACGGCAACGACATTGGCGTCGGCCTGGGGAACGATCGCGACCGAAATCGCCGGAACGCCGTCGGCACGTGCAGCCGACCGTTCGTTTTCGGCGCCGACGCGCACCGTTGCGACGTCGCGCAGACGGACCAGCCGCTGGGGGTCGCCGCGCAGGACGAGGCCTTCGAAATCCTCGACCGTCTTGAGGCCCGCACGGAATTGTACCGTCAGCTGTGTGGCCTCCCCCTCCACCCGACCGGCGGGCCGGTCGACGTTGCCCGCCCACAGCGCGCCCTCGACATCGCTCAGCGTGAGGCCGCGTGCGGACATCGCAACGGGGTCGAGCTCGATCCGCATCGCGTAGCGCTTGGCGCCAAACAACTCGACGGCGCTGACGCCCGGCACGTTCTCGAGGCGTTCGCGGACGAGCGTCTCGCCCACCTCCGTGATCGCAAGCAAGTCGGCGCCCGGCGCCGTCAACCTCAGAAACATCACGGGCTGCGCGTTCGCGTCGGCTTTCTCCACGACGGGCTCTTCAGCATCCTGGGGCAGGTCGCGCCGGGCCCGGGCCACCCTCGCCCGCACGTCGTTGGCGGCCTCCTCCAGATCGCGGTCGAGGTCGAACTCGATCGAAATCGAGGAGCTTTGCTCCGAGCTCGTGCTTGTCAGGGTGCGCACCCCTTCCACGCCATTGAGCTGCCGCTCCAGGATCTCCGTGACGTCGGATTCGACGATGGCCGGGTCCGCGCCGGGCCAGAAGGTGGACACGGACACGGTTGGGCTCGCGATGTCCGGCGTCTCGCGAACGCCGAGCCGAGTGCCCGAGCCCAGCCCGAACACCACGAGCATGAGCGAAACCACCGTCGCCAAGACGGGCCGCCGGACGAACAGCTCCGTCCAGTGGGTCAAGGCGCTCGCTCGGTAGGCGCGATCGAGGCGCCCGGCCGGAGCCGCGCGATGCCGACGACGACGACGCGGTCCCCGGCCTGCAGACCCGAAGTGACGACGACCCGGTCCGCTTCCCGAGCCCCTGTCTCCACGCGCACGAGTTCGGCGACGTCGCCGTCCGCCACGCGCCACACCGACGCGCCCAACGCGCCGGGAACCACCGCCTCGGTCGGGACGAACAACGCGTCTTCGGCGCGGCCGACCTCGATACTCACGTCGGCGCTCAGGCCGGGGCGCAAGGAACTGTCGCCGTTGTCGAGCAGGATTCGGACGTCGACCGTGCGGCTGCCGGCGTCGACGCGCGGTGAGATGTAGGACACGCGCCCTTCGGCCTCGCGACCCATCGAACCCACGGACACCCGCGCAACCTGGTCCCGCCGAATGGAAGCGACGGCGCGTTCCGGCAGGGCGACGTCGACCGTGAGCGGGTCCATCGCTTCGACGCGCGTGATGCGCCGACCGGGATCGACCACGGTCCCGACCTCGACTTCGCGACGGCCCGTGACGCCGCCGAAGGGGGCCACGACGACCGTGCGCCGGACCATCTCGTCTGCACGGGCGACAGCGGCCTCGGAAAGGGCGTACTCGGCGCGGGCGCGGTCGAGGTCCGCCTGGGACACGTCTTCCTTCTGGCGCAGGGCCTCGGCCCGTTCGAGCTCGAGACGCGACAACTCGCGCCGCGCGGTCGCTTCGGCGAGCGTGGCCCGGGCGTCGGCGTCCCGGAGCACGACGAGCGCGTCGCCGGCGGCGACGGTCGCCCCGTCGCTGAACCGAACCTCGACGACTTGGCCCGACGCCTCGGGGCGCACGTCCACGGAGCGGAGGGCCTCCACGGCGCCGGTGGCACGCAACACGGAGGCGTGGGACGACGGCGCGACCGTCACGAACTCGACGGGGACGGGGGGCGCAGCGGCGGGGCCGGCGTCGCCGCCGCCGCACCCGACCCAAAGTCCCACGATCCACGCCGCCACTGCGCCTCCACGGGGGCGCCCCCCTAAGCGCACGAAGGCGGTCGGACAGCCCAGATCGCCGGCGGCGTGACGAGCCATGACCATGTTCAGAAACCGCGGCCGACAGCTTCCCAATGGCCCATCGCTGGCTCGACGATGATGCAGGCGGCGGCGGCGTCGAGCACCGCACGCGCAGAAGGGCGACCGACGTTCACAGCTTACCGACGGGATAGCGGCCCATGGAGTTCGGACCCATGGCCCTCACCTTGCGCCGTTCGACCCCAGACGACGCCGCCGCCTACGCGAAGCTCATGGCCGACCCCGCCGTCTATGGCCAACTGCTCCAGATGCCGTTTTCCTCGGTGGACCACTGGCGGAGTCGACGGCGCCCGGGAAGCTCGATCTCCCCCTGACCGCCGAGTTGGACGGCGAGGTCGTCGGTTCCAGCCTGCTCCACCCCGCCGCCGCATCGGCGCGGCGGCGCCACGTGATGGCGCTTGGCATCTCGGTTGCCCGGGGCGCCCAACGCCGCGGCGTCGGCACGGCGATGATGAATGCGATGTGCGACTACGCCGACGGCTGGGTGGGCGCGATGCGCATCGAGCTCACGGTCTACACCGACAACCTTGCAGCGATCCGTCTCTACGAACGCCACGGTTTCCAGATCGAGGGCACGCACCGCGGCTACGCGCTGCGCGACGGCGTTTTCGTGGACGCCCACGCGATGGCCCGCTGGAATCCCCACCCCCCGACCCGGGCGGCGGAGTCAGCAAACACCGACCCCGGCCGCGGACCGGCGTGACGCCCCCAACCCCCGCCGCCGTCGACGCGCTGACCCGCGAAATTCGCGCCTGCACAATCTGCGCTCCCCACCTCCCCCACGGCGTCCGGCCCGTGGTTCAACTCCACCCCGACGCTCGCGTGCTCATTGCGGGCCAGGCGCCAGGCCGAAAGGTCCACGCCTCCGGCGTCCCGTTTGACGACGTCAGCGGAGACCGCCTGCGCGCTTGGATGGGGATTTCCAAGGACGTCTTTTACGACCCGACCAAGATCGCGCTCCTCCCCATGGGTTTCTGCTTTCCCGGCACGGGCGCGAGCGGAGACCTGCCGCCTCGCCCCGAGTGTGCACCGGCCTGGCGAGCCCGCGCCCTCGCGCATCTCCCAAGAATCGAAATCACGATCGTCATCGGCCAATACGCCCAGGCCTACCATCTGCCGAACCGGGCGAATTCGCTCACGGAGTCCGTCAAGGACTGGCGCTCCACCTGGCCCAGGGTGGTGCCGATGCCCCATCCCAGCCCCCGAAATCAGCTGTGGGTCCGCCGCAATCCGTGGTTCGAAAACGATCTGTTGCCCGCGCTGCGCAAGCTCCTGGCCGACGTCCTCACAACCACCGGCCGCTGATCGACGGCTGTCGACAGCGTCAGTCCGCCATGACCGAAACGACCACCGCAATCAACACGAGGAGCCACGTCGCAGCGCCAAGCCTGACGGCGTAGGTCCGCAAGACCTCAGGCGCCGGATTCTCGCCGAGCACCTTCCGCCAGAACCAATTTTGGCGGCTTCTTTCGTAGTAGGCGCCGAAGAACGCGTCGTCGGTCTTCATTTTCCACAAGATGCTCGCGACGTAGGCCAACCAAGCGGACAAGACCACTACGCGAAACATGTCGGCTCCATCAGGCGAACACGGCCTGTGTCGGCCGGACTGCGTGGCTTAACCCGATGGCCCGCCCGCCCTCGTGCGCCGCAAGGTGACGTCAGCGCAGCCGCACACCTGGCGCAGTCCAGCGACCTGCATGCCGGTGTCCTGCTCGGTCGTGCTCACCCTGGCGCAGATGGCCGCTCGGGGGCTTGTTCGAGGTGGTGGGCATCGGCGTGGACCTCCGTCTCGACTACGCCGCGGGCCGGAACCCGTGGACCGCAGTCGACGCCGATCCTGCCGAACCACTCGCCAAAGTCCCCGACGGGCGGCTGACTTGCTCCCGGAATTTCGGTCCACTTGAAGCGTTCGGTCGGCCTCGTCATCCCAGAGACAGGGACCGCGAACGCGGTGTTTCACTCTTGTTGACAGGTACCGTGGCAGTTTCGGCGAAGTGCAGAAGAGCTGTCCAAGACTTCCAGGGTTCTCCCGTGTCCTCGGGAGCCGAGTTCTTGGTCACCTCAGGTCTTCCCGTCGACCCCGAGCGGACACGAAACGCCCGTTCCACCCAGGCCGCAGTACCCGCCGGGGTTCTTGTGGAGGTACTGCTGGTGCTCCTTCTCGGCGTAAGTGAAGGCACCAAGCGGCGCGATCTCCGTGGTGACAGGCCCGTAGCCGGCGGCCCGTAGACGCTCGCCGTAGATTGCGCGCACCGCCCGCGCCTCGCGGTCTTGGGCCTCGTCGGTGGTGAGGATGATCGACCGATACTGCGTCCCGACGTCGTTGCCCTGGCGGTTGCCCTGGGTCGGGTCATGGGCCTCAAAGAACGTCCTAAGCAGCGTCTCGAAGGTGACCACCGTCGGGTCGAACACTACGAGGACGACCTCGACGTGCCCCGTCCGGCCCCCACAGACCTGTCGGTACGAGGGCGCCTCGGTCAGTCCGCCCGCGTACCCGACGGCGGTCGTGAACACGCCGCGCGTCTGCCAGAACTTCCGCTCCGCACCCCAAAAGCAGCCCAGACCCAAGACGGCCGTGGCCAAACCGCCGGGCCACGGCGGCCGAATCGGCCGACCATGCACCGCGTGTGCTTCACCGTTCTCCATCGACTTCCTCCGCGACACCCACGTCAGGTATCCGCGACGCGCTGGGATACGCGCGTCGTCCGTCAGCGGAGCGTCGAGCTGGCACGGTTCATGAACAACCGTGACGCGGAGGACCTCCATGTTTGCTTTCCTGATCGCTTGTTCGTCTCAGACCATCCTTCCGGCGACGGACGTTCCGGAGTCGTCGAAGCCCGCCGACAGCACGGCCGACACCTACCCCTGCGACGAGACGGTCACTCCGCTGACGGCCGATGAGCCCGGGCTGTCCGGCCTCAGCGCCAACGAAGTCTACGGACCCTTCCTCGGGGATCACGAGGCCACGTTCGTCTACGCGGACGGCACCGAGACCCCGATCCACCTGTCGCTCGAGGTCCTCGACGCCGAGGACATCCACGTGATCCCAAGCGGCGACGGCACCACGGCCTGTGGCCCCTCCCACCAGACCGCCCGCATTTCCGGCCACCTGTGGACCGACGACGGCGCCTTCGATGTCTCCGCCCACGTTTCCGGCCCCGTCGACGCGCTCGTCGACTCCTTCTACTACGGGCCGTACATCGCTCCGGCCGACAACCTCGGAACCTACGTGGACCCTGAGATGACCGAGCTCTCGGTCGTGGCCAACGTGTTCCCAGACCACATCTCCGGCGAACTCGTCTCGGTGCGCGGAATCGGTGAGTGTGGCATCGGCGCCTACGGCATGGATCTCATGACCGGGTGCTGACGTCTTGCACGCCGCGCGCTTGCACCTTAGGCACGCGGCGTCGTCGTCCCGATCGGTGTCGGTTGCACCAACATCGATCGCTGGCCGTAGCGCCCGAGCGCAAGCGACCCGTCTCGCGCCTCCGCGTGCCGGTGGGCCCCTCCGCCCGTTTTCATCGCGTGCGTCCGCCGGAGCGTGGGGGGCGCAAGGATCAGGTAGTCATGGCAAAGAAGTTGTTCGTCGGTGGTCTCAGCTGGAATACCACCGATGCGGGTCTGAAGCAGGGGTTCGAACGGTTCGGCGAGGTCACGGACGCCAAGGTCATCACGGATCGTGAGACGGGTCGCAGCCGCGGCTTCGGCTTCGTCACCTTCGCGGAAGGCGAAGCGGCGGATGCGGCGATCTCGGGCATGGACGGCTCGTCCTTCGACGGCCGGACGATCAAGGTCAACGAAGCGGCCGACAAGCCGCCTCGGACGGGCGGCGGCGGCTTCGGCGGCGGCGGCGGTGGTCGCGGCGGCTTCGGCGGCGGCGGCGGCGGCTTCGGCGGCG
>SXOB01000061.1 GCA_005776945.1 Pseudomonadota bacterium | reverse complement strand
TTCATCTGTGGCGGCGCCTTCGTCGGGCTCGACCGCATCGTCGACGGCCGCCTCGGCCAACAACAGCTCGGTTTCGGCAGCCAGACCCACAAAAAGAACGCCTTCACATCCTCTCAGCTCATTGCACAAACCGAGCCTGAGGATCTGATGCGGTTCGGGTTGATCCCGGAATTCATCGGCCGGCTGCCGGTCATCGCCACCCTCGACGAGCTCGACGAGGCCGCGCTGACGGACATTCTCGTTCGCCCGAAGAATGCGCTGATCCGGCAATACCAGCGGCTGTTCGAGATGGACAATGTCAAGCTGCGCTTCACCGAAGGCAGCCTCGCGCTCATCGCCCGGGAGGCGTTGACGCGAAAGGCGGGCGCGCGCGGACTGCGCGGCATCGTCGAAGACATCATGCTCGACGCCATGTACGACTTGCCCGGAAAAACCGCCGTGCGCGAGTGCATCGTCAGCGAGGACGTCGTCCTCGGCAAACATCCGCCCATCCTCGTCTACGAAAACGACGGGGAGTGGGCCTGATGTTCTTCCGCGGGCCGCGCGGGAATACGCGACCACTCTTGCCTTCGCGGGAGATCGTCGCCTTCCCCAACCAGCCCGTAGCCCTCGTCGTCGGCCGGCCCCGTTCGATCGCGGCCGTCCAAGCCGCGGCCAGAATGGTCCCCCCAGAAATCGTGCTCGTCGCCCAACGAGAAAGCGACGTGGCGAACCCGACGCTCGCCGAGCTGTACGACGTTGGCACATGCGCCGTCATCGACCAGGTCCTGCAGCTGCCCGACGGCAACCTCAAGGTCGTCGTCGAAGGGCGGGACCGGGTGCGCATCCTGCGGCATGTTTCGACGGACCCGTACTTTGACGTAGAGTACGAAGTCCTCGCGCCTGTCGTCCAGGATTTGGCCGAGGCGGCGGTGCTGGCCCGAACCGTGCGCACCACCTTCGAGCGGTTCGCACGCCTGCAAAGGGCCATTCCGCCGGACACGTTGGCGGCCCTGAATGCGATTGAGGACCCGGGCAAGCTCGCGGACGCCATCATCGCGCCCCTCGGGTTCAAGCTAGCGGAGCGGCAGGAATTGCTCGAGACGGTCGACCCGCAGGAGCGCCTGGAGCGCGTCTACCGGGCTCTGCTGACCGAAATCGAGTTCCTCAACGTCGAAAAGAAGCTCAAGGGCCGGGTGCGGCGCGAGCGAGAATCCACGCCGCGGGAGCCTTGGAGCGACGCGCAACAGCGCACGGAACCCCCCGCCGACGTCCACCGCAGCGAACTCGATGAGTTGGCCGCGCGCATCGCCGCGTTGCCCCTACCCGAGGCGATTCGACTTCGGGCCTCGTCGGAAATGCGGAAGCTCGGCCAAATGAACGCCGTCTCCGCCGAAGCGACGGTCGTCCGCAACTGGTTGGACCACCTGCTCGCCTTGCCCTGGGGCGACCCGCCGCCGACGGACCCTATCGATCTCGACGTCGCTCAGCGCATCCTCGACGAGGACCATCACGGCCTCGAGCGCGTCAAGGACAGAATCCTCGAGCACCTCGCCGTCGGACGCCTGGTTCAGCGCGTTCGCGGACCCGTCGTGTGCCTCGTCGGCCCGCCCGGCGTCGGGAAAACGTCGCTGGCGCGGTCCATCGCGCGCGCCATGGGCCGCCCCTTCGTACGGGTCGCGCTCGGCGGCGTCCGCGACGAGGCCGATATCCGCGGACACCGCAGCACCTCCGTCGGCTCGATGCCTGGCAAGATCCTGCACGCCCTGCGCCGGGCCGACCGCACGGATCCGGTCGTCCTGCTCGACGAGATCGACAAGATGTCCTCCGACCTCCGCGGCGACCCCGCGGCCGCCCTGTTGGAGGTCCTCGACCCGGAACAGAACCACGCGTTCGCGGACCACTACCTCGACGTCGACTACGACCTGAGCCGCATCCTCTTCATCTGCACGGCCAACGACCTGCAGGGCATTCCAGTCCCGTTGCAGGACCGGTTGGAGGTCCTGGAGCTCGGGGCCTACACGGACATGGAGAAGCTTGCGATCGCGCGGCGGTACCTGCTCCCGCGGCAGCTCGAAATGACCGGCCTGAACCATGAGCAGCTCTCCGTCAGCAACCAGGCGCTGCTGCGGCTCGTGACCCACCACACACGCGAGGCCGGCGTCCGCGACCTGGACCGCCAAATCGCGACCCTGTGCCGCAAGACGGCGCGACGGGTGGTCACCCAGGGCCAAGGCCCCACCGTCCACATCGTGTCCACGAACGTCGATCGCGTCCTTGGGCCCCCCCGCTACGGCGACCGGCCGACGGAAGCGCCGTCCGTTGGCGTCGTCATGGGTTTGGCCGTCACGCCGTGGGGCGGCGACGTCCTGCCGATCGAGGCCGTCGTGGTGCCAGGCAAAGGCGAGGTCCACCTGACCGGGCGGCTCGGCGATTGGTTGAAGGAGTCAGCCTGGACGGCGCTGACGTTCATCCGAAGCCGGGCGGCGGCATTGAGCTTGTCGGAGTCGTTCCACGAGCGGTTCGACATCCACGTCCACTACCCGGGAAACCCCCTGCGAACCGACGGGCCGTCGGCAGGCCTCGCGATGGCGGTGGCGATGGCCAGCGCGCTGACTGGCCTGCCGGTGCGGGCGGACATCGCAATGACCGGCGAGATCGGCCTGCGGGGGCAGATCTTGCCGATCGGCGGGCTGAGGGAGAAGCTGCTCGCGGCCCATCGGCGCGGCCTGAGCGTCGTCTTCATCCCCGACGCGAACGCGGCTGACCTCGAGCGGGTGCCAAAGCGGGTGCTGAGCGCAATGGACATCCGGCGGGTGTCGTCGCTCGACGCCATGCTCGAGGGGTGTTTTGCCCAGCCGTTGCCGGCCTCCTGGCGACGGAGCGCGGCGCAGGAGGTTCCATGCGCGTCGGAGCCCTGAACCGGGCGGAGTTGGTGGCCCGCGCCGCTCGCGCAACCCAGCTCACGCGCAGCGACATCGACGAGGCGCTCGACGCGATCCTCGGCGAGGTCTCGGACGCGCTCGCGGAGGGCCGCCGCGTCGTGCTCGTGGGCTTCGGGAGCTTCGAGCCGGCCGCGCGACGGCCGCGACGGGGGCGGGATCCGCGGACGGGCGAGTGGCTTGAGGTACCGGCGTTGGCCACCGTTCGCTTTCGGGCTGGCTCGCGATTGAGAAGCCGTCTTCCGACGGACGCGTGAGCGGCCATGCATTGGCGTGCAGGCGCGACTTGACGGAGCGGGCCCGGCTCGCTACCTCGTCGGGGCTCGGCGGCTATGGCTGTCGGGCGGATAGCTCAATGGGAGAGCTTCGGCTTTACACGCCGGGGGTTGCAGGTTCGAATCCTGTTCCGCCCATCGAACCTTCCTCTTTGATCGTCGGGGTGGTAGTTAAGTCGGTTATAACGCCGGCCTGTCACGCCGGAGGCCGCGGGTTCGAGTCCCGTCCATCCCGCCACTTTTCGCCCGTCCGGTTCGCGCCGGCCGGGCGTTTTTGTTTCGCATGCGTCTGACCCTTCTGCTGTTGATGCTGAGCCCGGTCACAATGGCCGCGCCTGGAGCGCCGAACCCCAACGCGGAGAAGCCGGTTCGCCGGCCGTCCGACGAGGAGCGGGGCAAGGAACTGTGGGTGCGTCACTGTCTCGCGTGCCATGGCGCCGAGAACCGCGGCGACGGCCCTGCGGCGGCCTCGCTAGTGACGCCCGCGCCGGACCTGGTGGGCAAGGTCGTGGAAGACGAGGAGACGAACCGCCTGGTGCTCAAGGGCAAGGGCGCGATGCCAGGCTTTGAGTCGAGCTTCGACCGCTTCGACGCCAAGCGCGTGCTTCAGTACATGAAGAGCCTGCCCAAGAAGCCAACGGACGGGACCAAGCCAGCGCCGGCGCCGGTCGCGCCGCCAGTCGAGCCCGACCCCGACGCCGGCGACGCCGCGCCTTGAACCCGCGCACTGTCGGCGTTACCGCCGGCCTGTCGTAGGGGTATAGCTCAGTCGGTAGAGCAGCGGATTCCAAATCCGCAGGTCCTGGGTTCGAGTCCCTGTGCCCCTGCCAGTTA
>SXOB01000060.1 GCA_005776945.1 Pseudomonadota bacterium | reverse complement strand
GGTACCCCGAAATCGACACCGAATAGAAGTTCTTCACGTCGTTTTCGACGAACCACGCAGCGACGTCGCCCATCATTCGTAGGGCACAGGGCGTCGAGACGATGCAGGTGGTCTGAGCCTGATCCTCTTTGAGGATATCGGCTTGAACCGTGCCTCGAACCTTGGAAACCGCAGCCTTCGACAACGAGGCGCGTTCGGTTTCCGTGGCGGGCCGCCCCTGTTTCCGTTCGAAGGCTTCGACGGCTTGGTCGATGGCCGTGTTGAAGAACATCGCCAACAGAATGGGGGCCGGACCGTTGATCGTCATCGACACGCTTGTCGTCGGCGCCAACAAATCGAAGCCTCCATAGAGGATCTTCATGTCGTCGAGGTGGGGTACGTTCACGCCGGATACGCCCACCTTTCCGAAAATGTCGGGGCGTTCCGCGGGGTCTTCCCCATACAGCGTGACGGAGTCAAACGCCGTCGAAAGCCTGTGCGCGGTTTCGCCAGCGCACAACAGCTTGAACCTCGCATTCGTCTGGGCCGGACCCCCTTCCCCAGCAAACATCCGCTTGGGGTCTTCGCCCTCCCGCTTGAGCGGAAAGACGCCTCCCGTGTACGGGAATTCCCCTGGAAGCCCTTCTTTCCAGGCCCACTCGAGGATGGCGCCCGATTCGTCGGTGGACGGCACCGCGACCTTGGGAATCCGCGTTCCCGACAGGGAGGGCATCGCCAACGTCTGTTTGATCTCGCGGCCGCGAACCTGATAGGCCAATTCGTCGGCGGCGTAGTCGGCACGACGTGCGCGCCATTTCGCCACGACCGCGCGCGCCTCGGGGGCAACTTCGGCCTCGGCAGCGCGCAGGCGCTCGGCGACGATGGCCTCGGCCTCCGTTCCCGCCACCTCGCGCCGGGCCGTCGCCAGCGCCTCTTCCCGCCTCAGTGCGCGCACCTGAGCCGCGCCGCGGGCGTGGTACCGGCGAAGGCAATCGGAGACCTCCGACAAGTACCGCTCCCGGCCAGGAGGAATCATCTGGGACTGCCGATCGGAAACCGGAAACTCCGGCCGCGAAATTTGGCTCTGGCGTTTCCGCCCCGTCGCGACGGCGAGCCGGTCGAGAACGCCTAAATACAATGCGTCGGTGCCCCTGTCCGCGAAACGACTCGCGATCGAACCGTAGACGGGAAGCGCGTCGTCCGGGCCGTCGAAGATGCGACGATTTCGGCGAAACTGCTTGCGCACGTCGCGCAGCGCATCCAGGCCACCCCGCTTGTCGAGCTTGTTGACGACGACCATGTCGGCGAGGTCGAGCATGTCGATTTTCTCGAGCTGGCTCGGCGCACCATACTCGGGCGTCATCACGTAGACGCTGGCGTCCACGAGGCCGACGATGTCGGAGTCGCCCTGGCCGATGCCCGACGTCTCCGCCACGACGAGGTCGAAACCGGCCGCCCTCGCCAGCGCAATCGCTGGGGCAAGGGCCGCCGACAGCTCACCCTTGGCCTCGCGCGTCGCGAGCGAACGCATGTAGGTGGCCTCTGCATCGAGCGCGTTCATTCGAATGCGGTCGCCAAGGAGCGCTCCGCCAGACTTGCGGCGCGTGGGGTCGACGCTGAGAATCGCGATCCGCTCGGACGGAAAGTCGCGGCGCCAGCGGCGAATCAGCTCATCCGTGACACTCGATTTGCCGGCGCCGCCCGTTCCCGTCAGCCCGACGGTGGGCGCGGGACCGCCCCGCGCCACACGTTCGGCGAGTTCCGCTGGCCAGGCCGCCTGCGGCAAGGCCTCGACCATGGAGATCGCGCGGGCCAGTGCGCCATGATCGCCGCGATCGAAGGCGGCCCAGTCCACGGGGGCCACCGCGAGCGGGTCGACGTCCGCGCGTTGCATGAGGTCGGAGATCACGCCGTCGAGGCCAAGACGGCGTCCGTCTTCCGGCGAATAAATCCGCTCGATCCCCGAGCGCTGCAGAAGCGCGATCTCCTCGGGAACGATGACGCCGCCGCCACCACCGAAGATGCGGACGTGGGAGGCGCCGCGCGCGTCCAATCGGCTGCGGACGTAGGTGAAATACTCGACGTGGCCGCCCTGGTAGCTGGAGAGCGCGATCGCAGAGGCGTCCTCTTGGATCGCCGCCGTCGCCACGTCCTCGGCGCTGCGGTTGTGACCGAGGTGAATCACCTCCGCCCCCGCCGCCTGGAGCATCCGTCGGATGATGTGGATGCTGGCATCGTGCCCGTCGAACAGGCTCGCCGCCGTCACGATGCGGATCGGACGCCGCGGGTTGGGGGACATGGGACCCTCCGGGCCTGCGCAAGTAGCCCCCGTACGGAGACCTAGGCAAGCCAGGGCCTGCACGCGTGCACGGAAGCGGCGCTCGGGGCAAGGAAGCCGAAGGGTGCACCGTGCGATGGTTGGCGATCGCGACCGTGACGGCCGTCGTCACCTTCGCGGCTTGGTGGATGTGGCTGGGCCCCATCGGCTCGGCGCCCTAGCAGGCGCTGTGATAGGAACCGCGCTCGCTGGGACCGACCCGTGATCTGGCTTGCCGCCCTCGCCTGCCGCACCCACCTCGCGTCGTCCGCGCCCGTTCCCGATGTGGATCCCAGCGCCGCTTGGGGCGACCTGCTGGCCGAGGTTGTGACGGAAGACGGCTACGTCCGCTACTCCGTCCTCGCCGAAAATCGCAACCCGCTCGACACCTATGTCGCATGGTTGTCCCGCGACGACCTCATCCAAGGGCAAGAGGGCGACGACGACCACGCGCTCTACCTCAACGCCTACAACGCCCTCGTTCTCTTCCAAGTGCTCGAGCGCGGCCGGCCGGCCTCGGTGATGGACGTCCCGGGCACCCTGCCACGCGCCGGGGCTGGCTTTTTCGTCGAGACGGCCTTCGACGTCGGTGAAGACTGGCTCAGCCTCGCCGAGATCGAGCACGAGCGCATCCGGATGACGGAAATGGACTTCCGAGATCATGCGGCGATGAACTGCGCCAGCCGCTCGTGCCCCCCGCTTCGGCGGGAGTTGTACCAAAGGGGGGGCCTGCAGGGGCAACTCAAGGACCAGTTCAAGAACTGGGTTGCCGACCGCGAGCGGGGGATGCGAATTGAGGCCGACGTCCTCGTCGTCAGCCAAGTCTTCGAGACCTACGCCCGCGACTTCACGTTCTGGTCTGGCGGCAAGGACCTTTGCACACTCGCCGCCAGGTACGCGGACCCCGCGTTCGAGGCCGAATTGACGGCGCTTGCCGCCAAGGGATGCCCGCAGCGGGCCATGCCCTGGGACTCCGCGTTGAACGACGCACCGTAGCAGGCCGCTGCAGGCTAAAGGCGACCCATGTCCCTTCCCTCCGAGACCCTCGACGCGCTCCGCTCAGCCCTGGCTTCCGCACAGGCGGCGGCCGCAGCACTGAGCGCACGCCCCGGAGCCGATCGTGAGGCCCGCGCGGCGACGATGGCCGCCCAACGCGCCGACTTGGCCGCGCGGCGCATCGGCCCCGAAAGCTCGGCCGACGAAGCGCGGGACGCCCTTGCGGCCGTTCAGCGCGCGGCGGACACGATCCGAACCTCCTCGTCCGCCTACGAACGCCGCGTAGGCAGCGCTTCAGCGCCAACCCCGGTGTCCGCTCCGGCCCAAGATGCACCGCCGGCGCCAGAAAGACGCGCAGAGCCCGTGCCCGCTGCCGCCCCGCCCAATCGGGCCGCGGCGCCCACGCCCGACGCCCCCTTGCCGGCTCCCGTCCCCCGCGCGGCCGGGCGCCCCACGATTCCGCCCAAAGCCACCCGCACCATCGACCCGCGCTGGGGCCACCTTCGCCGCGGCGCCCAGCGCCTCCCCGGCGAGAGCGTTGCGGCGGCCTTTGACCGCCTTCGTCCAGAGACGCCCTGAACGGTGCTCGGCATCACCGGCGAGGCCGCGTGGCCACGTTAGGGGGCCCGCCCTTCAGAGGGTCGGTTGATCACCACGCGCGAAAAGCCTCCTTGGCTCAAAGTCCGCATGCCGGGCTCGCCGCGCTACCAGGAGCTCAAGGCGCGCGCGCGCACGCTCCGGCTCGCGACCGTCTGCGAAGAGGCGCGTTGCCCGAACATCGGCGAGTGCTGGTCCGGCGGGACCGCCACATTCATGGTGCTCGGCGACACTTGCACGCGTGGATGTCGATTCTGCGCGGTCAAGACCCGCAAGGCCGGTCAACCCGTGGATCCCGAGGAGCCGGTCAACGTCGCGACTGCGATCGCCGAGATGGGCCTCGACTACGTGGTCGTGACGAGCGTCGACCGCGATGACCTGCCCGATCAGGGCGCGGGACACTTCGCCGCCTGCGTACGCGAGATCCGGGAGCGCGCACCCAAGACACTCATCGAGGTGTTGATTCCCGACTTTCGGGGGCGCACCGACCTGCTTGGCATCCTCGTCGCGTCGCAACCCGAGGTCATCGCGCAGAACGTCGAGACCGTCGAACGGCTCACGCACCCCGTGCGCGACGCCAAGGCCGGCTACCGGCAGACGCTCGACATCCTCGCCGCGATCAAGGCGATCGACCCGACCCGGATGACGAAGTCGTCCATCATGGTGGGATTGGGGGAGACGCCCACCGAGATGGAGGCGACCATGCGCGACCTTCGCGCCATCGACGTCGACTTCCTCACGATCGGCCAGTACCTCCAGCCCACGCCGAAACACCTGCCGGTCCACGAATTCGTCACGCCCGAGACCTTCGTCGCCTACGAGCGCCTCGGCCTCGACCTTGGCTTCGTCCACGTGGCCAGCGGGCCGCTCGTTCGCAGCTCCTACAAGGCGGGCGAGGTCTACATCGCTGGCCACCTGCGGGCGCGGTCGACATGACCGGCCGTGCCGCCATCCGGCAGGCCATCGAGGCCTGGTTGAGCGAACAACCCGCAGCGGCCGTAGGCGGCGAGACCGTGGGTCGCGGGGGCGACCTTGAGGGCTTCACGACCGGGCTTCTGGCGAAGTTCGGACCCGACCGCGTCGTCGACCTGCCAGCCGCCGATGCGACCGTCCTCGGATGGGCCACCGGGCGCGCCATCTCGGGTCGCCCGACGCTCGCGTTGCTTCCAGACGCGACACCGTTGCCGTCCGCCGCCGCGTTCCTGGCCGACGCAACGGCGTCCCAGGCACCTCTCATCTTGGCCGCCCCCTCAGGCGCAGGCGCCATCGCCCCGTTGCTCGGCGTGCCAGTGTTCGTGCCTTGCGACCCCAACGACGTTGGAACCCAACTCGCCGCAGCCCTGCGCACCGCCGGACCCGTCGTCATCTTGTGGCCCCACCGCAGCCTGAACGCCATCACAGCGATGGCGCTGCCGGTCGGGAAAGAGGCCGTGGTCTTGGCCTGGGGCGACGCAGTCAGCGACGCCGTCGCCGGCGTCGCCCGTAGCGGCGTCGACGCAACGGTCTTGGCGCTCACGGCACTGAACGGCGACCTGGACCCTGCCACCCTGAGCAGCGGCCGCATCGTCGTGGCCCATCGCGGCGACCCCGCGCAAGCCGATCGCGTCCGCCTCCTCGCGATGGACGCCGCATTCGAGTTCTTGGAATGCCCTACGGCGATCGCCGAGGGCCCCGACGGCGTGGCGGCCGCCTTGCGTGCCGCCATCGCCTGGTAGCCACAGGAGGGACCATGGCGTTCGTGTTCGATCTGCCCGAAGTCGGTGAAGGCGTCGTGGAGGCCGAGATCGGCCGCTGGCTCGTCGCCGTTGGCGACACCGTCCGCGTCGATCAGCCGCTGTGCGAGATCACGACCGACAAGGCGCAGCTGGAGATCAGCAGCCCGAAGTCGGGCACGATCGTGGCGCTTCATGGCAAGCCCGGCGACATCGTCAAGGTCCACGCACCGTTGTTGGCCATCGACGAGTCGGGAGCCCCGGCCGCCGCAGCTCCTGCGCCGGCGCCGGCTGCAGCGGCCCCGGCCGCCCCAGCCACCCCAGCGAAGACCGCAGCGCCCGCCCCCACGCCGCCGGCCCGCC
>SXOB01000059.1 GCA_005776945.1 Pseudomonadota bacterium | reverse complement strand
GTTCCACGTCGCCGAAGTCTTCACGGGCACCCCCGGCGGGTTCGTCAAGATCGAGGACACGATTCGCGGCTTCAAGGAGATCCTGTCGGGTCAGCACGACGATCTGCCTGAGGACGCATTCTACATTGTCGGCACGATCGACGACGCCATCGCGAAGGCCAAGAAGATCGCCGCCGCGTAGGAGGCCCCATGAACGTCACGATCGTCACTCCCGACCGCGCCACCTTCCACGGGACGGCCGCCTCCGTGACCCTCCCCGGTTGGGAAGGCGAGATGGACGTGCGTCCGGGCCACACCCGGCTCGTCGTCCTGCTACGGCCTGGGCTCGCGGTCGTTGGCGACCAGCGCTTCGTGGTCGGTAGCGGCCTCGCGGAGGTCGCGCCCGACCAGGTCACCGTCCTCGTCGACGCGGCCGAAACGGCCGGCACCTACGACAAGGCGACGGCCCAGAAGGACCTTGCGAAGGCCGAAGACGCCGTCACCCACTCCGCCGACGGCACGGAGGCCCGCCGCGCCGCCGAAGCAGCCCGCGACCTCGCGAACGCCCGCCTGAGCTAGCCGTCCCTAGTTCGCCGACTTCGGTATGCCGACGGTCCTGGCCGACACGGCTGCCGCCATCCACGTCGGCACGAAGCCGACGACCAACGACGACAGCCAGTTCATCCAGCCTGGGATGACAATGGCGCGGGGCGCGCCGATGGCGGCCATCGTCGTCTCCGCGACCTCGTCGACCGTCTGCCACGCCATGGACGGCAGGTGGTCCGCGGGCACCCCATTCGCCTCCTGGAAGCCCGAACGCGTGTACCCCGGGCACAACGTGACGACGCGGACGCCCGTGCCCTTCATCTCGTGGTCCAGCGCACAGCCGAAGCTCGTCAGAAAGGCCTTCGTTGCCCCATAGGTGGCCAGGTAGGGGCATGGCTGAAATGCAGCGAGCGACGCCACATTGACGACAACGCCCCGACGCGACGGGCGCATCGCGCGCAGCGCTGCGTGCGTGAGTTGAACGACGGCGACGACGTTGACCTGCAGGACGTCGGACTCCCGAGCGATGTCCAGGTCCGCGAACACGCCGGCCTGACCAAACCCGGCACAGTTGATGACAACGTCCGCTCCCCGTTCGATCCGCGCGGCCACGGCAGCGACCCCTTCTTCGGACGCAAGGTCGGCGGCCAAGACCTCTGCACTCGCCATCGAGGAGGCCAGCGTCGCCAGGGCGTCAGCGCGGCGCGCGACGAGCACCACATGGTGCCCCGAGGCCCCCAACCGCTTGGCGATGGCCATCCCGATTCCGGAACTCGCGCCCGTGACGATGGCAACCGGTTTCATGTGCGCTCCGACGGTCGCACCACCACGCGGGCGACCTGCTTGACGTTGGAACAGCTCGACCCGCTCGCGGGGGCCAACCAGCGCAACGGCCCGCCCTGCGACGCCGGCAGCGGGCCGCCACTGGGGTCTGCGACCACGAGCCAGGCCTCCCCCAACGCCGCGACGGACACAGCGGAGGACACAAAGCCGTCCGCCGCGACCACCACGACGTCATCGTCGGGCGCCACCCCCAGCTCCGCGAACCACGGCCCCACGGCAATGGCACATCCGTTGCGGCCTGGCACGTAGACAGAGACATCCGGCACGTCGGCGCGCGCGACCAGGGCGGCGGGCGTCCAAGTGTCGCCCACTCCGCGAACGACGACCTGGAGGCCAGAAGGAGCCTCGGCCGGCGCCAACAACCCGTCGAACAAGGCTGCCACGTCGACCGGGACCGGGCCGCGAAAAATGAGGTCGATGCGGCTGTCCCGGCGCCAGGTGGACGGCGCGTCCGTCACCTTGTCGCCGACACGTTCGACGACGCGGACACCTTCGTCCGTCACCAGCCAGCCCTTGGCGCGCGCGAGCCCCGACCCATGGCCCAACGCGGCCAATACGGCGCTCCGGCGGAATCGTACCTCTGGGGGCCAGCGCAGGCTGACCACCCCGTGGTGCCCGTGCCCAACTGGCGTCGTCCGTACACGAGGACCTTCGCCGTCGGGCCAATCCAGCAGGCCCACCGCGATGCGGCCAAAATCGACACGCGCCACGGCCATGGGCGGTGGCGCCAACGCGGCCACCCATGCGTCAAAGGCGTCCCGAGCGGCCGGCGTCGCGTCGCTCCAGCGGTTGGCGACCACCACGTCCGCCCCTGCCGCCCGTTGGGCCACCTCGTGGTCCGAGAGTCGCATCGGGTCGACGAGGCCAACCACGGGCCCCAACGCCAGACGCGAGGCGATCGGCGCCCGCCGCAGGCTGTCGACGAGGTCCTCGGGCTGCGCGATGCCCGTCGGCTCGACGAAGATCGCGTCCACGCCCGCGTCGATGAGTTGACCGACGGCGGCGACGAACCCCTTTGGCGCGGTGCAACACAGGCAACCGCCGTCGATCGTGACGACCAGCGCGCGGGTCCCAAGGCGTTCCCCGTCGAAACCGGTCGTGCCGAAGTCGTTGACGACAACGCCAACCCGCCCAGGCACCGACTCCAGCAGGTGGGTGAGCGCCGTCGTCTTGCCCACACCGAGGTAGCCAGCAACGATGTGGACGGGGATCATGGCCGCCACGATAACCGGGCCCATGTCTCGGTTCTTCGTCACCGGCACCGACACGGACGCCGGCAAAACCACGCTCGGGGCGATGCTTGCGGCGTCGCGCCCCGGCACGCGCGCGGTCAAGCCCCTGGCGACGGGCGTGCCCGACGGGGAGCCTGGCGACGACGCCGTTCGGCTCGCTCGTGCCGCCGGTCACGAACCCGCCGTGTTCGCGACCTGGCCTGACCCGCTTTCGCCGGAGGCCGCTGCCAGGGCCGCAAACCGAGATCTGAACTGGACGGGCCTCGTGGCCTGGTTGGCGCGCCAGGAGGGAAATCCCCTCCTGGTCGAGGGCGTTGGCGGCTGGCGCGTGCCGCTTGGGGGCGGACGCTGGGTAAGGGACCTCGCCGAAGCGGCAGTCGGCCCCGGCGGAAACGTCATCGTGGCCGCGCCCAATCGGCTTGGTGTCATCAACCATGCCCTCCTCACGGTGGAGGCGCTCACGCGAGATGGTTTTCGCGCCGCGGCCCTGTTTCTTGTCGACTTCGGGCCGGCGGACCCTTCACAGGCGATCAACGCCGAAGATCTCCGGCGTTGGGCCCCCTGCCCGGTCGCACGGGCATTTGTCGGGACCGCTCCGGACCCGAGACTCTGGGACGCGCTCGACATGCGTTAGGCCGCCCTGTCGGAGGCGGGATGGACCGGACCGGGCTGCGCGTCGGACCCTTCGAGGTCGTCAGCCCGGTGCGCGTCCCCGAAACGGGCTCTTGGTGGCTGGCGCGCCGCGTGGCTGGGGCGAGCCGAGAGCCCATGCAGGTCCACCTGTTGGTGTTGCCTCCCGATGCCACCGCGGACCAGCGGGCCGACCTCACGCGACGCTACGAGGTGCGCCGCACGCTCACCGACCCGCGGGTTCCATCCACGATCGGATTGTACGAGCAGACCGGCGCCATCGCATTCGCAGCGCCTGCGACGACCCCGTTGTCCGGGGCGCTCCACGGGCGACGTGCCAACTTGCTGCCGCTCTCGCCGGCCACTCTCCTCGACGTGCTCCTCGAACTCACGGAGACGATGGCGCAGGCGCACGGGCAAGGCGTCGTCCACGGCCACCTGCACCCTGGCAACGTGGCCCTCGACGCGACCGGCGGCGTCTGGGTGCACGGCTTCGGCGAACGGACGGAACCGCCAGCGCGCTACATCCCGCCCGAACGAGCGCGCAGCGAGTCGCCGTCGGCGCTGACGGATGTCTGGGGCGTCGGCGCCGTCGGGTTGGCCCTGGTCACAGGTCACCCCCCTTGGCCGTCGAGCCAGACCGCTGCGGCCGCGCGCAAAGGGTCCGTCGACGAAGCGATCGCCCCTGTCACCCGTCAGTGGCCCGCACTCGCGCGCTTGTTGGCCCGGGCGATGAGTCCTGCGACCCATGAGCGGTTCCCGAGCGTGCTCGCGCTCCGCCAGGAGTTGCTCGCGCTTGCAAGGCGCGCGGGCGGCGCAAGCGACCGCCGCGCCATCGCCCAATGGCTCGCAATGCCCTGCCCCGAAGAGGACGACGCGGATCTCCCGACCAGCCAACCGCGAACGCCCGTGCCCCACCAGGACGGACCTGTTCTTCCCGCCGAAGTGCAGATCGAGATCACCGACCCCGAGGCGGGACCGGCGCTGAGCACAGGGCCTCTTCCGGTCCCCCTGCCCTCAGGACCGACCTTGTCGTGGGGCAGCCTCGAGCGATCGGGGTTGGACGCGATCGACCATGCCAACACGCCTCCGCCGGCACCTCAGGTCGACGATGACGAGCCCATTCCACCTTTGCCGCCAATCCCCGGTGCGCGGCAGGCACGCATCGTGGCCTCCATCGCCATCGCCAGTTTGGTGGTCGGAATGATCGCATGGACGTTCGCGCGTTGGACCTGATCGTCCCGGGCGTCCGACGCGTCGAGGTCCGGACGCCGACCCTACCGCCCGCGACACATACGAACTGCGTCTGGCTCGGTGACGACGACGCCATCGTTGTCGTCGACCCTGCAAGTCCCTACGAGGAGGAACAGGCTGCCCTGAGCCGCGCGCTTGACGGAAGGGACGTCGCCGCCATCCTCCTTTCCCATCATCACATCGACCATGTCTCCGGCGCGGCGGCACTCGCCTCGACCCTGCGCGCGCGGGGGCAGGCAGCGCCCATCTGGGCGACCCGCGAGACGGCCGAACGCGTGTCCATGCCGGTCGACCGCTTCCTGTCCGACGGCGAGGTTCTCCACATTGGACACCGCAACTGGGAGGTTCTGGTGACTCCGGGCCACGCCCCAGGCCACGTCGCTTTGCTCGATGCCTCCGACGGTTTCGCCTTCGCGGCCGACCTCGTCGCCGGCGTGGGGACCATTCTCTTGCACCCCGACGAAGCCGACCTCGACGCCTACCTGGCGTCCCTCGACAGGCTTCGCACACGGGGCGCCATGCGCCTGTTGCCGTCCCATGGCCCGGTCCTCGACGATGCCCCCGCCTTCCTTCGAGCCCAAATCGCCCATCGTGAGGCGCGGACGCAGCAGGTTCGCGCGCTGTTGGCGCTTGGGCCGTCCACGCCGGAGGCCCTGGCGGACACGATCTACGCCAGTTTGCCGGAGCCCGTCCGCATGCTCGGAGCGATCCAACTTCGCACGCACCTCGCGGCCCTATGCAATCGGGGCGAAGCCATCGAACGCGACGGGGTCTGGGCGGACGCCTAGTCAGCCGCTTCGCGCGCCTCCCCGCTGCGATTCTCCTCAGCCCGCGCGGCCAGCATCGGCGACGGCGAACCAAAACGCGTAAACCTCGGCCCACTCCGCCACTTCACGCGACCGAGCCATCCCAACGCCCATTTCGGCCAGGGCAGCGAAGGCCTCTGGGACGTCCCGCACGACGTCGCTCACCTCGGCGGCGGCGGCGCGGACCCGGGGAATCTGCCGGCACCAGATCGCCGCCGCGACGAGCTCGTCGAAATCCAGAAGCGCTTCTTCGATCTTGGCTTCGTCGAAATCGCCTTCCAGACATGCCGTGAGCGACTCGACGAATTCCGACGGGTCCACCTCCGCCCAGATCTCGTCGAGCAGCGGCGCCCCCGGCCCCGTCCGCCAGGCATTGGCCGCCTCCATCGCGCCGGGGCTCGCGCCGAGGCGGGCGGCCAATCCGGCCACCATGGCGAATTCGAGCGCATCACTGCCGTCGATGATGCCCTCGCCAAGAAGCTCGTCCATCTGATCGATCAAGACGTCCAGCTCGGACACGTGCCCTCCGGGGCCGCGGTTAGCCGGGTCCGTGCGCATCGTCCTGGCCACGCGCAATCCGAACAAACCCCGTGAGTTCCGCGCGTCGTGGCCCGAGGCGGATTTCGTCGGTCTTGATGTCGTCGGCATCGAGGGGGACGCCCCCGAGGAGGAGCCCACCTTCGCCGGAAACGCCCGCAGCAAGGCCCTTTGGACGGCCGCGCGTGCGCCGGGTGTCGCTGTCCTGGCCGACGATTCCGGCCTCGAGGTGGGGGCGCTCGGGGGGGCCCCTGGCGTGCGCAGCCGCCGGTTCGCCCCCGAAGCGACCGACACAGCCAACAACGCGCTGCTCCTCCGTCGACTCCAGGGCATCGAGGATCGGCAGGCCGCCTTCGTCTGTGCCCTGTGTTTGGCGCTGCCCAACGGGCGAATCATCGAGGTCGAGGGCCGCGTGGACGGCCAGATCGGGACGACGGCCCGAGGGAAGGACGGCTTCGGCTACGACCCCCTGTTCCTGCCCGTGGGCGGGCACGGCCGCTCCATGGCCGAGATGAGCCTCGCCGAGAAGGCTGCGCTCAGCCACCGCGGTCGCGCCATCGAACGCTTGCGCGCGCATCAAGACCTTCGCACAAGCTAAACAAGCCAACGACGTGCTCGTCAACAGAACGAGCGTGACCGGTCCCAACACCGCGGGATGCGAGCCCAACACCGTTTCGAGCGGCGTGAGGACCCACACATCGGGGCTCCACACCGGCCAGGCCCCTGCCAGCGCGCTGGCGACAGCGAACAAGACGGCAGTTGCACGGAGGTCCTGAGCCATGCCAGCGACTAGGCTGCCGGACGCGCCGACAAGTCACTGGAACGACTGTTCTTCCCCCTAGGCGAGCTGCTACAAAGGGCGAAATGCTCGCCGGGGTGCCGGGGCCCGTGACGCCCGGCGCCGTCCGAAGCGAGCCAACGAGGGTGCCCGATCCCGCAAGGAACGGGGTGCGGCCTGCCAGCAGGCTGCTGCAAAAGGGCGAAACGCTCGCCGGCGTGCCGGCGTGCGTGATGACCGGCGCCGTCCGAAAGCGAGCCCGCGAGGGCGCCCGATCCCGCAAGGAACGGGGTGCAAGGCGAGGAAAGCCGTACCGAGCGTACGGCGACCGAGCCTGGGGTCCCCGTGACGCCGCGGGGCGGGATGCCCCCGCGGGCGCAGCAGGACGGCGCTTTGCAGCAGCCTGCTAAAACTCCCAGGCGAAGCGGAAACGCCCGGTGACGATGTTTCCGTACCGGGACGCGGGGGTGACGTTCTCGGCCTGCCGATCCGGCATCGAGTAGCCGCCCGGGGCGCCGTAGAGCTCGCCGGCGATGTGGAGGTGCTCGAACAGCTTGCCGTCTGCGCCCACCGAAAAGGTCGGCCCAAAGTACGGATGCAGGTTGTTCGCCACGTAGCCGTCGTCGCCGATGAGGAAGAACGTCGACACGTCCGTCACGCCAGCGGCAAGAAACGGCGTGATGTGCTCCGTCTCCCAACCCGCGAGCACGTCGAGGCCCATCGTACTCGCGACGAAGATGTCGTCGACGGGAGGGTCCTCGGGGTCAAACGCGCCGGCGATGTCGCCCACGGTTTTCTGGGTGGTCGCGTGGAAGCGGCCGCCAAGTTGGAAGTGCTCGCCGATCGGCGCTCCGGCTCCCACTTCCAGCGACGCGATGACGTTGACCGTGCCAAGCAAAGGCACGGGGGGGACGTAGGCGCCACCGATGTAGGGAACGACCTTGCCGAGCGCGGGCAGTGCCACGATGATGCGCGGGCGCGGAACGATCGGGGATTTGTTCGTGTCCTCGGTCTTCGTGTAGTTGAGGACAAAGCGCTTCTCGCAGCCAAGCGGCGGGATGATGCCGACGTCGAGCCCCACGCCGGCATGCCCTGGCTCATGGGGAATGGGGCCGTGAACCGCCGAATAGGTGGTCGCGAGCGCGACGTAGTTGGCGAGGAAGTCGGCCTGGACCTGCTCGTTGTAGTCGTCGGGCATTTCGAGGTCCGCGCATTCGGGCGCAACTTGCGCGCGGGCGACGGCACCGAGGATCATCCACATCGACCCAACCTCCTACTCGACCGGCGCGCCGGCCAAAATCCACGCCTCGACAGGTGCAATCGACGCCTCGTCCAACTGCCCCGTCGCCGGCATTCCGGGTACCCCAGGCGCGAAGAGGAGGACCTGCCACAGTTTGCTGGCATCGGGGTCGCCCGGCACGACGTAGGTTCCGGTACCCGCGTCGATGTCGGCGGGGATGTCGACGTGGAGGTCGGGCGCAATCGACACGTGGCACGTGTCGCAGTGGGCTTCGAAGAACACTTCCATGCCGGCCCAAGAAGCGTCGATCGTGCCGGTCACCTCGACCTCGGGAGAGTTGAAGAGGTGGTCGTCACAGCCGGCGGCGAAGACGATCGCGACGGCGAGGCGAACCATCAGTAGACCCCTGCGCCGGAGTTGATCCACGCTTCCACGTGCGCAACTTGGTCGCAGGCCAGCGGGCCCGCGAGCGGCATGGGCGTGAGCGACAGCCCCGCAAGGGCCTTCCAAAGCAGGCTACTTGCGGCGTCGCCGGGGACGACAAAGTACCCTGTCCCATTCGCGACGTCGGCCGCAACGTCCACGTGGAGATCGAAACCGCCGACACTGGGGTGACAGGAGTCGCAGTGGTCGACGAACAGTTGCTCCACGCCCGCCCAATCGCCACTGTACACCGGCGTGCAATCCGTGATGTCCGTCGAGGTCGGCGGCGTGTCGCTGGTGGGCGGCGTATCGCTCGGGTCCGTCGGGTCCGTCGGGTCCGTCGTGTCGGTCCCCGTGTCCGTCGCGTCGCCACAGCCGACGCTAAGTGCGAGCAACCAGCCGATTCGACCCATCGCGCCCTCCCCACGGCCGCTAACTGCACCGGGGTGCGATGACCCACAACTCCGCGGCGGCGGGTCGTCGCGTTAGCGGCCCACCACCGGGGTGTGGCGCAGCCTGGTAGCGCACCTGCTTTGGGAGCAGGTGGTCGTCCGTTCGAATCGGACCACCCCGACCATTTCGGACGGCCCCCCTTCGAGGTCACCCTCGGAGGGGGGTCCGTCGCTTTCGGGGTTCTGGAATTCGGCAAGAAAGACGTACGGTTTCCGCCACTCGATGGTGAGCTTTCCGCCGGCCCAGGACGAGTTCGAACGATGGTGGCGATGTGGTCGACGAGGGCCTCGGCGCTGGGCATGCACGTGCTCCGAGGAGCGCGTGCCTCCTCGGTTCACCTTGGCGGCTGCGGATCGGCTGGGCGAGCAGAAAGGGTTCCCACGCCCGCCGCACCGCGTCCGGGGCGTACATGCCGCTGTGATCGACATCGTGGGCGCGTTGTCCAACGCCCAGGCCCAATTACGACCCGCCCTTCATCACAGCAACAGGAGCAACCCGACGAACGGCCCGATGCGCTCCAAGAGCAACACCAGCGCCCCCGCGCGTCACGGCGTCTCGCCGACGCACCGCCCGCACCGGCCGGTCACCTTGAATCGGAGGTCGGCACCCTTCAAGGCTTCGGGCAAGCCTCCGCGAGTCGGCCTGAGCTCCAGCTCGGGCAGGCACGCGACCAGCCCGCACCCTTCGCACAGGAAGTGAGGGTGATCGTCGGCGACGGGCCTGCAGCCATCATCGAGCTCGAACCGCCAGATCTTGTCTCCGAGGTCCATCCGTCGTAGCAGCCCCGCGTCCGTGAGGTCCGAGAGGACCCGATAGACCGTCGCGCGGTCGAACGAGGTCTCACCGACGCGGTCCATGAGCGCCTCGTGGGAGAGCGGCCCCGCGTGCTCGTGCAGCTCCACGAGGATCGCCAGGCGCACCGAGGTCGAGCGCAGCCCGACCTCGCGCATGCGCTGCCGCATCTCTCCGTGGATCTGCTCGAGCCGGGCGTTCATCCGCTCTCCATGCGAGTGGCACGACCTCGGCGTCAATCACCGCACCGACCTGCCTCACGAGACGGCGCACGTGGAGCTTGCACGGGCGCTGATCCGTGCCGCCAACTTTGGCCTCGCGCGCCTGGTGCGCGGCGGGGCGGTCGAGGTTCGGAGCACCGAGTAGCCCGTCCCCGTGAAGGTCAGCCGGTCACGAGGACCGTCACCTTCGCCGAGCGCGAGCCCAGCCGGAAAGACGCGGGCGTACATCGGCATCGGCGCGGGCTCTGTGATGACGGTAGTCGGGATCCTGGTCGGCGCGCTGAGCGAACCGCCCCCCCCGGCGACGAGCGCGCCCGCCCCTGCCGCACCGACGACCGCCGCGGCTGCCGCGCCAACGGCGGCTCCGGCCCAGGACGCCGCCCCCACGCCCGCCCCGGAGCCCGAGCCCGTCAAGGTGGCCGAGCCTGAGATGCCGGCGAGCCAACAGAAGTTCTGCGACGCAATCACAACGGCCCGCGAGGAGTACAATGTGGGGCAGAGAAGCGGGGCGAACGAGCTGAAGCTCTCCAAACTGCGAAGCACCCGGAGGGCCGCCGTGCTCGCCGCCGTCAAGGGCGGGACCGTCAAAGACTGGGTCGCCACGATCGACAGCCTTCAGACCAACAGCGAAGGCAAGGCGGTGTTCGTCGTTGAGTTGCCGTGCGACGTGACGCTCGGCACCTGGAACAACGCCCTCTCGGACATCTCGGACAACACGCTGATCCCGCAGTCCTCGCCGCTCTTCGACGCCATCGCGGAGCTGAGCCCCGGCACCAAGCTTCGCGTCTCGGGAAAGCTCGCCGCGGAAGACATCGACGGCTTCCGGGAGTCCAGCATGACGGAGATGGGGAGCATGACCGACCCTGCCTACATCCTCCGGTTCACCGGGATCGGGCCGCTGTAGGAACGCTGCGCGCCGGTCCAGATGTCCGAAGAGAGCACCCCTTGGGACAACTGGGCCGTTTGGGCGCGGAGGCTCGCCGCGCTGGGTCCACAACCCTCCCACCAAGCCACCCTGCGAAGCCCGCCGCACGGGGTCCACAACGCTGGCTCGGAACGTGGCCGGAAAGTGGTGGTTGTGAACGAACAATCCAAGGGCTCCAGGAGGCCCGGTGGCGCTGAGCCGGTGGGAGCCAGATGTCCCGCATCCGTGGGACCAACACCACGCCGGAGGTGACCCTCCGCGCGTCGCTATCTGAGCGGGCGCTCTTCCACGATGGCAGCGCCAAGGCCCCCGCCGGCAAGTCCGCCCCGGGGTCGACCCAGGAAGTTCCACAGGCATATACCCAGCCCGACCAGCCAAGAAACCAAGTAAGGGCTTCGCTCGTTCTGGACGCCGTTTGGCACACCCGGCCCCGTCCCTACCGGCTCCTCCCCATCCAGCTTGGCGGCGATGGCCGCCATGGATCGTCGGCACCGGCGTGGCCGCACTGTGGATCCAGGGCGAGCCAGCCGTCGGTCCCGTCATCGCCGCAGCCGCCCTCGCCTGGGGCGCGCCGACCAACTTGGGTGTGCGCCCCTGGTCGCTGACCTGGCTGACATCGGCCGCCCTGACCACCGCCATCGACACCCCGGTGCTCAGTGTCCCATTCTGGATCGCGCTGCTGACCCCGCCGCTGGCCGTACCCATCGCGTCGGCCGCGCGCGCGCCCACTGGGCCCTGGACAATCCCGCCGCCGCTGAAATCGATGTCGCCCTGATCCTGGAGCGCGACGACCTTGGAGCCCAACCCGACGAAGCCTCCAGCGGGCCCGCGGACGGCGCGCCGCCGCGCAGGTCGTCCTCGACGAGATCGACTGGGACGTCCTTCGCCCCTTCCCGAACTCGGAACGCATCGCCCGCGCCCTTGTCGACTGACCCGAGCCCCAAACGCAAGACGGCGCCGCGCACCCTTCGGTGGCGGCGCCGGTTTGTGTGAGGCGACTCAGAACGTCTCGAGTTCGACGTCGCTCACGCGGCAGGTGTCTTTCTCGACGGCCTGAATGCGGTACTCCTTGCCCGAGGCCGCGACCCCGACGAAGCGGACGACCTTGGCCGTGCCGTCGTCGCCGACCGTCGCAGACCCCACCGTCGCGGGGCTGGCCATGTCGAGCGTGGCGTCATCGCATCCGTACACGTCGGTCGAACCCGTCTTCGTGCTCATGAAGAAGATGACCTTCTCGCCGGGCGTGCCGCCAGAGAGGCTGTAGGTGTTGACCGTGCCAGAGACACCCGGCGTCGGCCGGTTCACGTCGAGGGCGGGGATCACATCGGCCACGAGCGGGTCGGTGCCAGCGAGGATCTCAGCTCCGTCAAGGGCGGCGTCGCCATCCGTGTCGGAGTCCGTCGGCAAGGTGCCGTGGAGGATGACCTCGTCGCCATCGAGCAGGCCGTCACCATCGGTGTCGGGGTCGAACATGTCGGTGTAGTAGGCGTTGATTTCCGCGGTGTCGCCGAGGCCGTCGCCGTCGGTGTCGCCCCAGGGGTTGCAGGGCAGCGGCTCGATGCCGTCGCCGCAGGGCGAGCCACCGAGGTCGTCGCAGAAGTCAGGGACGTTGTCGCCGTCGCTGTCCACCGAGTCGTCACCGCCGACGCACACGTCGCAGGCATCGGCCATGCCGTCCGCGTCCCAGTCGAGACGGTCGTCGCCGCCCGAGCAGCTGTCCATGCAGTCGATCACGGTGTCGCCGTCGCTGTCGACGTCATCCGAGTGGCAGCCGCAGACACCTTCCGCGAACTTGTCGGCGTCGAAGGGGCACTCATCGTCGCCGTCACAGGCGCCGTCGCCGTCCGAGTCGTCCGCCGGGTCCGCCGGGCAGACGTCGCAAGCGTCGGGGACGCCGTCGATGTCGAGGTCGAGGTTGTCGGCACCGGCCGGGCAAGCGTCGCAGCCGTCGGCCACGGTGTCGCCATCGCTGTCGACCACATCGGATCCAGCCGGGCAGACGTCGCAGGCGTCGGGCATACCGTCGCCGTCCGTGTCCGTGCTCGGTGCGCCTGGGCAGGGGCCGCCCCACGGGTCGTCGTCACACGCGCTGTCGAGTTGAACGGGAAGGACCGGCTGGGTCTCGGTGTTGCCGTTGCCAACGATCTTGTTGGCCGCAAAGTAGCCACCGACGTGCGCCGGAGTGTTCGCGTAAAAGTTCGCATTGGCGAACGTGGAGTTCAGGTTGGAGTTGTTGTCCTTCGCGTGGACGCCGTTGCCCGCGTCGTTGTACGCGAATTCACCACCGTCGAAGTCGACGTAGGAGCTGCTCAGGTACACGCCGCCGCCAAGCGCCGCCGCGTTGCCGACGGCCGACGTCCCCGTGAACGTCGCGCTGTAGGCACCCGAAAGGTAGATGCCGCCGCCGTTGCTGGTCGCCGTGTTCTCGACCATCCAGTTGTCGAGCCAGGCGTCCTCAGCCGGGTAGTAGTTCGTGCTGTACGCACCGCCGCCGTTCTTGGCGGTGTTGCCACAGACGTAGTTGGCCTCGACCTTCTGGCCGCCCATATAGTAGAGGTAGAAACCGCCACCCTGGTCGGTCGCGACGTTTTGCACGAAGCGGTTGCCGGTCACATCGCTCTGCACGGAGCAGAGGATGGCCATGCCGCCGCCGTCATCCAGCGAGGCGTTCGCACTGAACTCGGAGTCCTCGATGATGACATTGGCCGTGCTGGCGCCGTACAGCGTGCTGTAGACGTACACACCGCCGCCGTCGCTGTCGGCGCTGTTGTTGGCGAGGACCGAGCGGCGCACGGTGAGGTCGCCGTCGTAGTCCTTGACGATGCCGCCGCCGTAGCCGTCGGCCTGGTTCTGCGAGAACTGGCTGTCCTCGACCGTGAGGTAGGCACGGATGCCGGCGTACACGCCGCCACCGTGGTCGTCGGAGGACGTGTTCTGGTCGAAGGTGCTGTTCGTGATCGTCGCGTCCGCGTCGTCGCCATCGGACCAGCCGCCCTCGAAGAAGGCGCCACCGCCCGAGCCGACCGACGTGTTGCCGACGAAGCTGGAGTCCGCGACCGTTGCATCGGTGGCGCCCGCCACGTACAAGCCGCCACCCGTGGCCGCCGTGGCGACGTTGTTCTCGAAGGTGACGCTGTCGAAGCTCACCGTCTCGCCGCAATCGTAGGCGTTGACGCCGCCGCCGGTCGCGCCGATGTTGCCAACGAAGCTCGCGTCGTCAAAGTCCGCAGAGCACCCGTAGGCGATGCGCACAGCGCCGCCGTAGCCGCTGGTCGCCTCGTTGCCAGTGAAGGTCGAATTGGAGACGGTGAGGTCGACGTCGTACTTCGCCTCGATCGCCCCGCCGTCCCACTCGGCTTCGTTGCCGCTGAACACGACGCCGTCGATCACCGCGACGACGTTGTCTTCGAAGAGGACCGCGCCGCCGTAGACGCCGTCGTTGTCGACGAACTCCGAGTCGGTGACCGTCGCGGTGGACCCGTCGACGACCGCCAGGGCCGCGCCATTTCCGCCGGTATTGCCCGCAAACTCGACACCTTCAACCGTCAGGGCCGAGCTGCCAGAGACGTAGACGGCGCCGTAGTAGCCGTAGGTGTTCTGGGGCGACGTGTTGGTCACGGCGCCGCCGGTCCACGTCAACGTCGAGCCGCCGACCACGGCGACCGCGCCACCGTGGCCGTAGGCATTGCTCGCGGAGTCGATGACGACGTCCGTGAACACCGCGTCGGTGTTGTTCATGTGCACCGCGCCGCCATCGAGGTCGGACAAGGTGCGGTTCATTTCGACGTTCGTGAGCGTCAGCGTCGTGTCGATCGTTTGCGCGACACCGCCGAAGTAGCCGTAGCCGTCGTTGTGGACCGTGTTGCTGAAGGTCGCCGCTGCGCCAGAGTAGGCGTAGAGGTCGGTGCCGCCACACGAGTCGTTGTTCGTGAACAGGGCGTTGTCGACCGTCAGCGTGCCGCTCTTCTGCTGGATGGCGCCACCAAGCAGGTAGATGTTGCCCGAGTTCTTGATTTCGACGTCGCGCAGCGTCAGCTTTGCGTTCTCCAAGAGGACGGCCCGCTGGCCGACGTTCTGGATGGTGAACCCTTCGATCGTGGCCCCGGCGCCGACGCCGTTGACCATGATGATCCCGTTGTAGGTCCCATTGCCGTTGAGCGTCGTGGCGGCGCGACCGCTCAGCGACTTGAGCGTGATGGCCTTTCCGCGAAGGTCGATGCTGCCGTTGTAGGTGCCAGCGGCGACATTCACGACATCGCCGGCCACGGCGGCGTCAATGGCGCTCTGAATCGTGCTGTACTGGCCACCACCGCCGACTTGGAGCGTCGCGGCGAGCACGGAGCTCGGCGCGAGAAGCGCGAGCGCCAAGGCAACAGACACACGTCCACTATTCCGCATGTCGGACCCCTGAATGAAAATGGCGCCGAGTTCAGGCCCCCCCGAAACATCGGCTCATGCTCAGTGGAGGCGGTGGGATCCTCCCCGGCAAGGACTTTCTTCCACTGGCCAGCCCGCCGTTCCCCTGCGGCCCTATCAATGCGACCCGCTCGACCCGAGCGCCGTTAGAGGGCGAGCGCCGGAGGACCCATGCTCACGCTGCTCGCCGCCTGCTTCCTTTTTGGGGGCAACGACGTGGTTGACCCGATCGTCGACGAACCCACGACCACGACCGGCACAACCACCTCGTACACTCTGCCCGTAGGCGAGATGGACGAGAGCGACTTCGTGGCCGCCTACGCCGAATTGTACTGCGAATGGTGGACGACGTGCATCCCCGACGTGGATTGCCTTGACTCCCTGGCCGACGTCGCGAAGGTCTGCCCGGACTCGTACCGATTGACCTATGACGAGGCCAACGCCTACGGTTGCATCGAGGGCGAGTGGCGATGCCAGGACGAGCTTGGCGACATGCCGCTGCCGACCGGGCCCGAGGTCTGCGACCAAGTCTACGACTGCGTCTACCCCTGAGCGCCTGCTCGCTCTCGGCGCGTCATCGCTCGATGTCCCACGAACCGGCGTCCAGCTCCTCGAGGGCGGCTTCGGCGGTGAACCCCCCATCGGCCGTCACCGGGCTGGCGTCATCGTCCTGACGTGCCAGCGCACGGGCGTCGCGGTCCATGCTCAGCACATGGCGGCCGAGTTCCCGAAGAATGCCGACCATCGCCGCCTCCGCAGCGCCCGCGTCTTCGCCGCGCGACTGGGCCGCCTCGATCACCGCATCGATGGCCTCGGCCTGCGCGACGAGATCGCGAAGTCGCGGGTTGAGCAACAGAGGATTCACTGAGGCCTCCAGCGCGTGAGCGCACGTTCCAGCGAGACGACGACGAGCGCGTGCCGGATCTCTCCGGCCAGGAGCATGGCGGGAATGTGGTCCATCGCGACAAGCTCGACGGCGATGTCCTCGCCCTCGTCGAGCGCAGGCGGCCCCACTTCCCGCGCGTCCCACGCGACAAACAGGTGCACACGGTTGTCTTGGATGGCCGGATTGGGCCACACCCAACCGAGCGACTCCAGGCGGGACGCGACGAAGCCGGTCTCTTCCTCCAACTCGCGGATGGCCGCCACCTCCGGTTCCTCGCCGGCCTCCACGACGCCGCCAGGCACCTCGATCGTCGACGCGCCGATCCCGTGTCGGAACTGGCGTACGAGCACGACTTCGCCGTCGGGCGTAACCGGCACCACGTTGACCCAATCCGCAACCGCAAGCCGGATGTACTGGCGCTCGCCGCCCCGCGTCGCCACAGGAAAGGTGTCGACGGCCAACACGGGATGTTCGAAGGCACGGACGACCATGGGCAGGGGTTATCCGGCCGGCCCCGGAGTTCGTTTGCAGGCCCGATGGCAGCGGTGGCACGACGAAGCCGTGGCGAAGGCCGCCCCGCTCTACAAAGACGAGGACCTGGGTCTGTGGGTGATGACGGGTCCTCGGCTCGCCGCCCGAGGTTGGTGCTGCGGGACCGGCTGCCGCCACTGCCCCTACCCGCCGGAAGAGCAGGCTCGGGCGGGGCGACCGACATGAGGCAGCCCGTCGAACTCTTCGAGACCGAGATCGAGGGACTCGACCGCGGTGGCCTTGGCATCGGGCGCGACCCCAAAGGTCGCCGCGTCAACGTCCGCTTCGCGCCGCCGGGTGCGCGCGTGCTCGCTTGCCCCACCGGCCGCGGAACCGCGCGACGCCTGGCCCTCGTTCGGCCTCCCCCCGACGCCGTCACCCCCGTTTGTCCTCACTTCGGTACCTGTGGCGGATGTGCGCTCCAAGACCTCCCGTTGGACGCCCAACGCGTTCACAAGGTGCGATGGGCCGTGGCCGCTGGGGCGCCCGACGCGACGACGGTCGTACACTCCGTTCGAGGCGACACCCGCCCCTACGGCTTTCGCAACCGCCTCGAATTGTCCTTTGGGACGCGTCGGTGGCTGAGCGAGGAGGAAGTCCTCGCGGGCGTCGACGGCACCGGCCGCCTTCTCGGCTTCCACCCCCCTGGGCGCTTCGACCGACTCGTCGACATCGACGCCTGTGCGATCGCTTCCCCTGCCCTCGCGGTGCCGCTCCAGGTCGTCCGCCGCATGGCCCTCGCCGACGGCGCTCCCCCGACTTGGGACGCGCGCGCCCATACGGGCTTTTGGCGCCACCTTGGCCTCCGCGTCGGCGAGGCGAGCAGCGGCGTGCTCGTCGCTCTGCACACCGCATCGCCGGACGAAGCCGCGGAAGCGGCGGTCGAAGCGCTCGTCGCCGAGCTGACGCCCCTGGTCGCGGGCGTCGCCTGGTTCGTTTTCGACGGCGTCGCCGACGCCGCGATCGGCACGCTCCGCAAGAGCTGGGGAGCCCCGCGCGTCCGCGAGTCGCTTGGCGGCGTGGACTTCGCCATCTCCCACCGCTCCTTCTTCCAGACGACGACGGCGGGCGCGGAGGTGTTGCTCGCCACCGTCATCGAAGCGCTCGGGCCGCCTGGAGACCGCCTCTACGACCTCTACTGCGGAACCGGGGCACTGAGCCTGCCCCAGGCGGCCAGATACCGGTCCATCGTCGGCATCGAAGAAGTCGCCCCCGCCGTCGAGGACGCCGTGGCCGCCGCGAAAACCGCGTCCATCTCCCATGCGACGTTCGTTTGCGGCAAGGTGGAAGCGGAATTGGCGCGGATCGACGCCAACGGCGCCCACGTCCTCGTCGACCCGCCGCGCGCAGGCCTCCACCCCAAGGTGGCGCTCGCCCTCGCGGCCTGTGCCGCCTCGCACCTCGTCTACGTCGCCTGCCACCCCCCCAGCCTCGGCCGCGACGGCGCGGTCCTGCGCGCAGCCGGCTGGCGGATGACCGACCTCTGGCCCGTCGATCTCTTCCCCCAGACCGGGCACATGGAACTCGTCGCCCGCTTCGAGCGAACGCCGTGACCCGCGTTCTCGTCACGGGCTTCCTTCCGTTTGGGCGACAGGGCATCAACCCGTCGGGCGGGCTTGCGTTGGAGGTCCACGGCGCGGTGCTGGACGACGTGCACGTCGTGTCGGCCCTCCTGCCCGTCTCCTATGTGCGCGCCCCGCAAGCCCTTCGCGCAGTCGCCGCGCGCGTCGGAGCGTCCGCTATACTGGCGATGGGCCTCGCCGCAGACCGACCCCGCGTTTCCGTCGAGCGACGGGCTCACGGAGCCCCCGGTCCGCGCCTGGACGAGGACGGCCTGGCAGACGCTGGCTACGGTGTCGACGTCTCCGCGCTGCCGTGGGCCGAAGCCGTGGCCGCCGCACTCGACGCGGACCTGTCTGACGACGCGGGCCGATTCGTGTGCAACAGAGTCGCCTCCCACTTGGCCACGTTGGACTTGCCGACAGCCTTCGTCCACGTTCCGGCCCAAGGCCTCGAAATCGCCGCGTTGCACCGCGCGATTCGGGTACTCGCGGGTCAGGGCGCTTCGGCGGCCAGGTAAGCGTCGGACGCGTCGAGGGCCGACGTCGCTGCGGCCACCTTGGCCCCGCGGCGTCCCCAAGCCTCCAGGGCGGCGCGCTCCCCCGCCAACTCCGCCCGCAGTGCCGCGACGAGTTGCCCACCCCGCCCACGCACCCCGGCGCCCTCCACGAGGTCCCGAAAACTCACGCTGCGCGGACCCGGCGACACCGGCACCTCCAACGCCGACCCGATGGCACACAGCCGAGCTCGCGACAAGAACACCCCCGCCCGCCGCGGCAACAGCAGATGCGACCAGCGTTGCGGCGTCGGCCCCCACGACCACTCTGCGGGACCCTCCACGACGGCCATTTCGAGCGCCACTTCGACGAGGGACGCCTGAAACACGCTGCCCCGAAGGGCCAACGCAGAATGTAGCGACGGCAACCAGGGCGAGAGAAACCGTCGAACGAAGGTCCCCCGAGGTTCGGCCTCCATTTCGGCGGCCGTCCGGCAGAGCGCGCCAACGTCGTCGGCCTCGTCGCCCGTCAGCCCCCATCGAGAACGCAGCTCGACCAAGTGGCCACACACATCGCCGCCTCGAAGCCCCTCCGCGGACGCCCAGGCGCTCACCCAAGGCCAGACGTCCATTTCGAAGGCGGCGACGTGCCGCTCGCCGAATTCCAGACCCGACGTCGGCACCGCCTCGAACAGCTCCACCGACGCTGCGAGTTCCAGAGCGCCAGCGTCGCCGGACAACAGGCGTCCAACGAGGTCCCACAACGGGCCCGAATCGTTCACGTCTTCGGCAGGTCGTACGCGGCGCGGACGGGCTTGAGCGGGCGCCCGAGCCAAGTGGGCCTGCGCGTTCCGTCGGGGCTGTAGGCACTCGCCGGACGCGTGAGCGCAAGCCACTCCCGGTACACCGCCATCGAGCGACCCGTGTCGACGTGCACTTCGCCGTAGCGCTCGTCGGGCGCCGCTTTGCGCACCGAGGTCGCCCGCTGCAGCCAGCAATGGGCCCCACTGATGGGGTCGGGGTGCACGGCGTGCGTCAGATTCTGGTGGACGCCGACATTTTCCCAGTGAATACGCGACGTGTCGGGATCGGTGGACGCAAATGGCGTCGCCCCGTGCACGACGTGAAGCGCGTAGGACCCCGCTCCATCGTCGTCCAACCTGGCGAGCGCGCTCGCGCCACGGTTCACGCCCGTCATCTCCGCCAGCCGCCACCGGCCGAGGTGGTGGCTGACCGCGATGATGCCAGGCTTGATCGCCTCGCTCACGAATACGCGATCGACAAACCACCCAATTTCCGTGTCGATACGCGCGAGGTCGCCGGTGACGAGCCCGAGGCGCGTCGCGTCTTCGTCATGCATCCACACCGGGTTGTGATGGCTAAGTTCGACCAGCCACTTCGCGTTGGCCGATCGCGTGTGGATCAGCGTCGGAAGCCGGAAGTTGGGCAGGAGAATCATCTCGCCGCGGTCGCGCGCGATCCGGTCGGGATGCACGTGGCTCTTGTTCGGCCACGGGACCGCCATTTCAGGCCAGCCCCACGCGACCATCGTGGGCGAAAGCAGCTCAAGCCGCTTCGACGGCGTCGCGAAACCGGCTCGCGGACCGTCCCCGACGTCGACTCCGACGGCATGCCCGTGCGCGTCGCGGACGAGCCCGTCTGCGCCCGTCTGCCCAGCGACCACCGCCTCGTAGGGTCGCTCGACGCCGCCGGGAATGTCGAAGGCGCCAAATCGACGCATGTAGGCCAGCGGCGTCAGCCCCTTCGCCGCCGCGGCTTCGGGCAACCCCGGGATGGAGTTTTCGAAAATCCAGCGCCAATATTCGTCCTGGGTGACGCGTTCACCCGGACGGTACGGGCTCTCGAAGTGTTTGCGCGCGCCAAGGGCCCCGTCCGGGTCCATTCGCCACGTCAGCTCCGCCCACCATTCCGCCTCTTCCCACACCTCGCCCGGATTCGCCTTCCATGTCGCGTCGACCTCGATTCCGGCCCGCGCCATCGCTTCGCGGCGCACCGGCTGGCGGAAACCGATCCAGCGCCCGGCGTGAGTCTCCTGCGACATCAGGTCGTGGCGCTCACCGGCATGGCCCATCGGAAGCACGTAGTCGGCGAACCAAGCCGTCTCGTTCCACGTCGGCGTCAGCGCGACGTGGCAACCGATTTTTCGCTCGTCGCGCAGCGCCTCATACCAGGTGAACCCGTCCGGATTCGTCCACATCGGGTTGTACACGCGGGTGAAGTACACGTCGATCGTACCCCGCCCCTCGGCCATGAGGTGCGGCAGGAGAAACGACATTTCGAAATGGCTCAGGGGCCATTCATCGGGAAAATGAAGCGCATTCCAGGCCGTCCCTGGCTCGGGGGTCGAGAAGGCCTTGGGGACGAACTTGTTCCACGAATGGGCCGACGTCCCACCCATCGTGCCGACGCTGCCCGTCAGCACGTTGAGCAGAAACAGGCAGCGCGCGACCTGCCAGCCACCGAGGTTGCCGATGCTCGCCGCGCGCCAGTTGTGGGCCGCCAATCTGTCGCCAGCGCGCGCCACGGCTTCCGCCGCGGCACGGATCGACGCCGCATCGACTTGGGCCTCGGCGGCGGCCCGCTCGAACGTGAAGTCCCGGTACAGCGCCCGGAGCGCCGTCTCGAAATGGGAGAAGGTCGCCGCTTCCCCGTCGGCAGGGCGGGCGGCGAGCACAACGGGGTCGTCCGTGACGCGGTGAATCTCCGCCAGAAACGTCCGCCAGTCGACCCAACGCTCGACGAAGCTCCGGTTCCACGCGCCCGTTTCGAGCAAGTGCCGCGCCATGGCGAGCAACACGGTCGCCTCCGACCCTGGCCACGTCGGAAGCCAGACATCGGCCTTGCTCGCCGTATTCGAAAGCCGAGGGTCGAGCACGATCAACCGCGCTCCACCCATCTTCGCTTCCATGATTCGCTGGGCGTGGGGGTTGAAGTAATGGCCCGTCTCGAGGTGGCTCGAAAGGAGCAGCACGCAGCGCGCGTTCGCGTAGTCGGGGCTGGGCCGGTCGTAGCCCGACCACAGCGCATACCCGAGCCGCGCCGCGGCCGAGCAGACATTCGTGTGGGAATTGTGACCGTCGACGCCCCAGGCCATCACAGTCCGATTCGCGTAATGGTCCTCGCCAGGCCGACCCACATGGTACACGATGCCGTCGCGACGGGCGAGGCGGCTCGTCCGCATCGCGCCACCGATTTCATCCAGCGCCGTCTCCCAAGAAATGCGCTGCCACTGCCCGGAACCGCGCGGCCCTACGCGTTTGAGTGGGTAGAGAATCCGCTCCGGATCGTAGGTCTGATTGTGGGTCGCCGGGCCTTTGGCACAGTTGCGTCCCCTGGACCCCGGATGTTCCGGATTTCCCTCGAATTTCCGGACCTCAAACGTCTCCTTGTCGACATAGGCGAGCAGGCCACATGCAGCTTCGCAATTAAAGCAAATCGTCGGTACGAGCGTGTACCGGCGGGGCACGCGGTCGGGCCAGGCGGTTGCGTCCCACTCCGTCCAATCATCCCAGCGGTCCGAAGGCGGGTATCGACTGATGCGCCCGTCGGCGTGGACGACCTCGTCCAGCGGCACGGGGGGCGAATCGGGGACAGAGTACGACGCGGGGCGGACCCCCTCACCCATCGTCGACGAGGCCCTCCGGCGCGCGGCCTTGCTTTCGGGCAACCCGGCGAGGCGGGCGAGCGCGTCCGCGATGCGCAGGGCCATCGGACGGTCATGCATTGGGGATTTCCTGGGGCGCCATGACGAGTGCCATGGCCCAAGCAAACTGCCCGACGACGGCGGCGACGAACGCCACCCCCGGTGCACCCAGGCCGAGCACGAGGATCGGGGCCACCCAGCCTAGCGCCAGCCCCGTCCACCACCAGGGTGCCCACGGGCCGCGAACCATGTTGGCGGCGCCGCGTTGCGCCGTCTCCGTCGCGTGGGGCCACAACGCGTCGCCTACCCCCACGACGAGGGCTCCGAAAAACAACGCAACGCGGGCGACGGCGGCGCCGTAACCGGCAATGCCAGGCAACCCGGCCAGGTCACCCACCGCAGCAAGTGCGAGCCCACCGAGAGCGCCGGCCTGCAGCAGGAGCGCCGGCGCGAGGTGGCCGGACTGCCAAAAATCGCGGCCCTCGGCTTGGGCAAATAGAAAGGCCGAATAGACCGCGCTGAGCACCGCGAGCGGCAGCACGACGACCGCAAACGCTGTCCGCAGAGCCGTGTTGCCCATCATTTCTGCCGCCCACCAGAAACCGGCAAGCGCGCCGAAGCCGGAAAGCAGCCACGCCGCACGAGCCACCCAGCTGCGCCATTGGGGTCGGAGGAACAGGAAAAAGAAGCGATCGGGACGATCGAGGTCGTAAATGAGAAGTCCGATCGTGACAGCCCACGCCACGAGCGCGGGCGCACCACCGATCATGATCGCGCGGCCGCTCGCGGGGGGCCCAAAGCCAAGCGCCATGCAGGCGAGCAACGCGAATATGCCGCCGGCGACGGCCTTCGTGATCAGGTAGGCGGGAATCGGCCAATGCCAGGGCACGTGGTGCTGCACGTCGTAGGTCACGAGATGCGACGCCATCCGCGACGTCACGCCGCCGATGGGGCCCGTCGACGGCAAGCCCTGCGTGCCGTCGACGACCGGACCCGACCGCCGACCCGACGGGGCGCGATCCACCGTCAGCAAGGTCGACGGCATCACGGCGGCCGTCGGGTGCATCACCACGTCGCTGCCGCCGATGTAGAACAGCTTCGGGGCCGTTCCCTGTTCGGGCTTGCGGACGACGGCGTCATTGCGCGCGAGCACGCGCGACACCTCACTCTCGGGGTTGTCCAAGTCGCCCGCGAGGATGCTGTGGGTCGGGCACACGACCACGCACGCGGGTTCGAGCCCGACGTCGATGCGGTGCGCGCAAAAATGGCACTTGGCCGCAGTGTGGTGTTCGGGGTCGATGTGAATCGCGTCGTAGGGGCAGGCCTGGAGGCACGCTTTGCAGCCAATGCACGCGTCAGAGGCAAATTGGACGATGCCGTCGGGGCGCGCGTGCATCGCGCCCGTGGGGCAGATGCGGACGCACGGCGGGTTGGCGCAGTGGTTGCAGCGCGTGACCTGAAACGAGCGCCGGCTGTTGGGAAAGGACCCTGTTTCGACCGTCTTGACCCAGGTCCGATAGACGCCGAGCGGCACTTCGTTCTCTGACTTGCACGCCGTGCTGCAGGCGTGGCAGCCGATGCAGCTTCGGTTGTCGACGACGAAGGCCCAGTTCATGGACCGGCCGCTACCTCGCGGGGCTGGACTCGGCCCGAGTCAGGCAGTACAACGCTCCGCACGAGGCGCTGGAATGCTCGCGTTGGTTTGGATCGCTTGTGCGCAGCTGGACCCCGTGGGGTACATGGTGGCGCGCTGCAACGACCTCGCCGACCCCGACCTCGACGCTTGCTACGAACTCGGCCAGCAGGCCCTCGCCCTCGTCCGCCCTGATGTGACCCGCGCCCGAGCGATGTTCTCCAAGGGTTGCCAGACCCATCACGCGCGGTCCTGCAACGCCCTTGGCGACATGGTCAACGACGCCAAGGGTGGCCCCCGCGACCCCAAGCGCGCCGCCGAGCTCTACGGCATCGCCTGCAAAGGTGGCATCACCGGCGCCTGCGTGAATCGCGGCGTCGCTCTCTACGCGGGCGACGGCGTCAAAAAGGACGCCACCGCAGCCGTTGAGCTGTTCAAGAACACGTGCGTGGTCGACGAAGTCAACGCCGAAGCCTGCTCGGCACTCGGGTTGGCGTACAGCGAGGGCCTCGGTGTCGAGAAGGTCGACCTCGACATCGCCGAGCGCCTCCAGCGCAAGTCGTGCGAAATCGACTACCCGCTCGCCTGTAGCCGGGTCGGCGACCTGTACCGGGGCAAGGTCGGGCGCACAGCGGAAGACGTCGTCACCGCGACCGAGTTCTACGAAAAGGCGTGCAAGCTCGACGCCCACTTTGGTTGCATCGAACTCGCCGGCCTCCACGCCGACGGCATCGCCGCCGAAGCGTCGGGCAATCGGGCGGCCGTCTACTACCAGCAGACCTGCCGCATCGACCCCATGCGCGGCTGTTTCGAGGCCGCCCAGCTCATGGAGAGCGGGCGCGTCAAGGCCCGGGACGGAGAGATCGAGAGCCTGTACAATCGGGCCTGTGAGCACGGCCATACGCAGGCCTGCTCGAAGCGCAGCCTCGACGGCGGCTGAGGCCAGCGCGCGCCCGTTAGACATCGCCGTGCCCTGCGACGACCCCACCACGGCCGCAGAACTCTTCGCCCTCGTCGAGCGCGCCGACCACGCGATCGCCGCGGACGACCCGTCTGCCTTCACGACCGCCTGGGGCGAGGCCAACCGAGCCGTCCTTTGCTTGGAGGAGCCCCTTCCCCGCGCGACCTGGGCGCGCCTGCTCTATGGGTAGGCCGTCGTCGCTCACGCCAAGGGCGAACCCTGGGAACGCTTCGTCGATGCCGCGACGGCCACGGACCCGGCTGTGCCCCGGTCCTATGGCGCACCCGAGTTGCGCGAGCGCCCGCCGCCAGCGCCCGCGGTCGCCACCCGCCCCATCGAGCCGGATCACCCCACGTGGCTCGACGGCGTCCCCATCGAGTTTGAGCACCAGCTGCCGGGCCTTCATGTCCTCCAGCGCACGACGGACGGCGCCTGGGACACCCGCGTCGTTTCCGCTGCCCCCTGGCCCGACGATTGGCGTCTCCCGGCCGAATCGCGCAAGCGAGGCTCACCGTTGCTTGGGGTCGGCGTGGCCTCCGTCGTGGCGGGTTCCGCGACCGCCGTTGGCACCTACCTGGCCGCCCATTCGCTGCCGCCCGGATCGGACGCGTCTCCCTACATCGTTGGCAACTCCGTCGGTTGGTCCGTCGCGGCGGCCGGCGTCGGCTTCGGGATCGCCTGGGGTGTGGCGCGGTGATGAACGTCGGCGACCGCGTCGACCGGTATGAAGTCGTCGGCGTCCTTGGCGAAGGTGGGATGGCTCGCGTCTACGCGGTCCGGCACCGGTCGCTGGGCTCCGAACACGCACTGAAGGTCCTTACGCTCCAAGGGGCGGATCTGCACCGCCGCCTGGTTGACGAGGGCCGCATCCAAGCCCAACTGCACCACCCCAACGTCGTGTCCGTCACCGACCTCGTCGACGTCGGCGGGTACCCAGGGCTCGTCATGGAGCGCATCCGAGGCGTCGGCCTCGACGTGCTCCTTTCGCAAGGGCGGCTGGCGGCCACCGACATCGATGGACTCGCTCAGGGCATCTTCGACGGGGTCGCAGCCGCCCACGCCGTCGGCCTCGTCCATCGCGATCTGAAGCCGGGCAATGTCCTTGTCGAGACGGTCGACGGCCGCCGCGTCCCCAAGGTCGCCGACTTCGGCCTCGCACGCACGCTGGATGCGTCGTCGGCGCGCACGCGCACGGGCAGCACGATGGGGACGCCCTGCTACATGGCACCCGAGCAGTTTCGCAACGCGCGGCATGCGGGCCCTGACTCCGACGTCTTTGCGCTCGGCGCGATCCTGTACGAGATGGTCACGGGCCGCCGCGCTTTCGACGACGACGACCTCATTCGCCTCTTCAGCGCGATCGACGCCGGAAACTACACCGACCCCGCCGAACTCGCCCCTGACGCGCCGGCGGCGTGGTGCGCGGCGATCCGAGGCGCGCTGGTTTCCGACCGAGCTCGGCGCATTCCAAGCGTCGCGCTCCTGCGAGACGCTTGGAAAACGGGAGTGGTCGCGATTCCGCCTCCGTCCTCAGCGCCCGCCGCGACCTGGTCCGAGTCGCCGGGACACGACGCGGCGAATCCTCCCACGGCCATCGCTTCCGCTCCGTCGACGCAGCCGCCTCCGCGCGACTGGCCCGTCTGGATCGGCGCGCTCGTGGCCGCGGGCGGGCTGGTGACGGCCCTGATCGCCCTCGCGTTGGCGGCCTTCAGCGGCGCACCCAGCCTGCCGGCCGACGTCCCGAACGAACCCACGGCGTCAGCCATGGAACCCCTCGTCGCCGAGGATCCGCCGGTCGAGCCCGACGACGACGCCCCCCGGCGCCGCGCGTGACCCCTCGGGCCGACGTGCCTGCCATGGTGGTCCCGGACGCTGCTCCCCGCCCGATCACCACTGCGTCATGGGTCCTGTCCGGCCGCGTGCGCGCCGAACTGCGCGACGCCGGCGGCCGCACCTACCCACCCGGCCGCGTCGCGCCGGGGATCTACACGGTCATGGCCGACTTCGGCGACGGCTAGGAGGCAACGGTGGCGGCGACGCTTTCGTCGGACGATGCAATCACCGTGACGTGCAATCAGCTCCAACATCGGTGCTCGGTCGCGCCGTAGGGCCACACCCCCGCCTCACGGTTGCGTCGTCGCCGTCCCCTCGCTGAACCGACAATTGCCGCCGTTGATCTCCCCCAACGCCGTCGGCGCCGCATCCAGCGACCAATCGTAGGCGGGCAGGCCGTCGAGTACCGCCTCGGGATCTTGGCCGACGACGACGCAGTCCGCGAGACCCGCCACGTCGTAGATCCGCCAAACGACCGTGAGGCCGTCCACCCGCGCGCAGTCGAACAGGGTCCGCGCCCCGTCCTTGACTTCGCCCTCCTCGGCCGTCTCCAACTCCAGCGCGAACGCCGTCGGCCCTCCGTCGAGGCCATGCTCTTCGACCCAGATCGGCGAGGACCCGGCGGTTTCGGCGACAAGGACCCGAATCTCCGCCGCTGGGACGTCGACGTTGGCCTGATACGTCGTCACGTCGGGGGAATCGTCTTCGCAGAGGTAGGACCAGCCAAACAGCGAGGGACGCTCGTCTGGCGTGGTCGAAGTCGTCGGCGCGTCTGTCGACGTTGCGGGGGCTCGAAGCCCCACAAGCAGCCGGACGACACGTAAAGCAGGAGGTACCGCACGCCCGCTTCTATGCCGTGGAGTTCGGCCAACGCCATGCGGGCGCGCCCTCGAAGGTCCTGCTAGCAGCGCGCATGGCACACGATCGTTGGCAGAGTCCGCTCGTCGAGCGGTACGCCAGCCCAGAAATGGCGGTGAACTGGTCGGACGACCGACGCATCCGAACCTGGAGGCGCCTGTGGTTGGCCCTCGCCGAAGGCCAAGCGGCCCTCGGCCTCGCGCTGGACCCCGCGGCCATCGATGAGCTGCGCAATCACCTCGACGACGTCGATCACGCCGCGGCCGCCCGCTACGAGCGTGAGCTCCGCCACGACGTCATGGCGCACGTTCACGCGCTTGGCGACGTCGCCCCGCTCGCCCGCCCCATCGTCCACCTCGGGGCCACAAGCTGCTACGTCGCCGACAACGCCGACCTGGTCGCGATGCGCGACGGCTTCGACCTCCTGCTGCCGAAGCTGGCGGGCGTCGTGCACGCCCTCGCGGGCTTCGCGCGCGAACAGGCCGACCACGCGACGCTCGGCTGGACGCATTTCCAAGCCGCCCAACCCACCACGGTCGGCAAGCGAGCGACGCTCTGGATCCAGGACCTCCTCGTCGACCTCGAACGCTTTCAGGCCGTCCGCGACGGGCTTCGCTTCCGCGGCGCCAAGGGCACGACAGGCACCCAGGCCACCTTCCTCGAACTGTTCGACGGCGACCACGCCAAGGTGCGCGCGCTGGACCGGCACGTCACCGAGGCCTTCGGCTTTCCGGCCCCCTTCGCCGTCACGGGCCAGACCTACCCACGGAAACTCGACCACGACATCGTTTCCGCGCTCGGCAGCTTCGGCGTGAGCGCCGGCAAGATGGCCAACGACCTGCGGCTGCTGGCCCACCTCAAAGAGGTCGAAGAGCCCTTCGGCAAGAAGCAGGTCGGCAGTTCGGCGATGGCCTACAAGCGCAATCCGATGCGCGCGGAACGCGTCTCCGCCCTTGCGCGGCACCTGTCCTTGTTGCCTGCCAACACGGCCGCCACGGCGTCCGTCCAGTGGATGGAGCGCACGCTGGACGACTCGGCCAACCGCCGACTCGTGCTCGCCGAGGCCTTCCTAGGCGCCGACGGCGTCCTGGAGACGCTGCTCGAACTCGTCCAGGGCCTCGTCGTCTACCCGGCCGTCATCCGCCGCAACCTGATGGCCGAACTGCCCTTCATGGCCACCGAACGCATTCTCATGGCCATGGTGCGCGCGGGCGGCGACCGGCAGGCCGTGCACGAGTGGATCCGAGAACACAGCATCGACGCGGCACGACAGGTCAAGGAACTCGGCCGCGACAACGACCTCGTGGAGCGCCTGCGCAACGACCCGCGCTTCGCGCCCGTCCACCCTGACCTCGACGCGCTCCTCGACCCCAGCGCCTACGTCGGCCGCGCTCCCCAGCAGGTGCGCGAGTACCTCGACGAGGACGTCGGGCCCGCGCTGGCACCTTGGAAGGGGCGCATGGCGCTTGGCCGATCGCTGCGGGTGTGACCGGGCGTGTGCCCACCCTCGCGAACCCGACCCTTACTCGGCGACGCGCCCAGCCTTCCGCCCTGTCCTCAGCTTGACGCCGACCTCCCGCACGACCCGCGACGCCCATCCACCTTCGGCCAGGGCGCCGGCGACGGCCCCCGCGTTCGCTCGAATCGCGCTCCGCAGGGCCCAGGAGACGCCCTTGACCACGAGATCGTCCCGGTCGTCACGAAGCAACCGGCAGATTGCGAGCGCGGTGGCTGCATCGCCCTTGCCACCATGGGTCGGCAAATTCCGCGCGACGGTGCAGACCAATGCGGTTCGCCTCCACGGACCGTCGGGCCGGCGTGCCCAGCCCTCCACTGCGGCCGACAAGTCCAAGCCCGCATTCCACGCCCGTCCAGCGACGAGCACGCCGAAGCCGTCGATCAGGGGCCACGCATCGTTGCCCGCACCCAACGCCTCGAGCGAAGCGACGTTCTGAGCCAAAAGCCGGTCCCGGCGGCGCCCCAACACCGCCCAAGCGAGGAGCCGCCCCTCGAAGCCCAAACGGACCAGCTGTTCCACTGCGCGATCGAAGTCGGACCCTCGCAGGGGACGCCAACGGGACGCCAATTCCGCTTCCAACGCCTTTAGGGGCGCCGCACGGGCTCGCCATTCGCGATGGGCCGTCGTCCAGGTGACCGTCCGACCCGGCTCCGCCGCCGCGTTCAGCCGAGCAAGGACGTCGGCGAGGTCGGCGTCAAGGTCCATCGGGGTTGCGCAGGGCCGTCGCGAGGTCGGGCGCGCGCCATTGAAAGCCGAGCCGGGAGGCGACGGTTGGCCGAACGACGGCGCCGCCGAGCAGCATCTCTCGCCCCATCTCCCCCATCAGTGTCGCCACTGCGAAAGCGGGTGCGGGAATCCAGGCGGGACGACCCCATGAGGCGGCGTAGGCGCGAATGAACTCGCGTTGCGAGACGGCCCCCGGCGCCACCCCGTTCACGGGTCCGCGGTAGCGGTCGTCGACCAAAGCGGCCATGATCAGAGAGACGAGATCGTCGCGGGCGATCCACGACATGCCCTGCGTGCCCGAACCCACCGGCCCGGCGAGACCCAAGCGCACGACGGGCCGCAACCCGGCCAGGAGTCCACCCTCGACCGACAGGACCAGCCCGAGGCGCAGGTTCACGAGCCGACATCCCCGTTCGACGACGGGCGCGATGGCCCCCTCCCAGGCGACCCCAACGTCGGCGAGGAACCCGAGTCCACGTGGTGACGTCTCATCGACCTCACGTTCCGTGGACCCGTAGATGCCGATGGCCGACGCGGACACGACCACCTTCGGCGGCGCGGGCATCGCAGCGATGTCGGTCGCGAGCTTGCGCGTCAGATCCACGCGGCTCGAGATGATGCGGGCGCGCGCGTCGGCCGTCCATCTCTGGGCCACCGGTTCCCCCGCGAGGTGGACGATGGCGTCGACGGCGACGTCGCCCCACGCTCCGAAGGCGACCTCGCCATCACCCGCTTGCCGGCGCACGAGGCGGGTGACCTCGTGCCCCGCCGCGAGCAAGCGTGCGACGAGTGCGCGGCCGACAAGGCCCGTCGCACCCGACACGGCGACCTTCATGGTGAACGCAACGTGTACAGCCAACCCGTGGACGCTCGCTCGAACACGTCGCGGTCGTGAAGCCGGGATGGCCGCCCTTGCCACAATTCGACCCGATCGACCTCGATACGCCAACCGCCCCAGAACGGCGGCCGTGGAACAGGGCCGCCAGCGAAGCGAGACTCCGCCTCGGCCAACGCGGCCTTCAGGACGTCGCGGGACGGCAACACAGCGCTCTGCCGACTCGCCCAGGCCCCAATCTGCGATCCGCGATCTCGTGCACCAAAGTAGGCGTCGGACACCTCGGCCAAGGCCTTCGCGGCGCGCCCCTCGATGTGGATCTGGCGCGCCAGACGCTTGTGATGGATGACGCCCGCCACATGGGGCCGCCCCTCCATGTCGCGCGATTTCCGACTGCCGTAGTTCGTAAAGAAGGTCACCGAACCCTCGTCGACATGCCGGACGAGAACGGTGCGCACGCTCGGCCGGCCATCGGCTCCCACCGTCGCGAGTTGCATCGCCGTCGGGTCCGACGGTTCGCTTGCCTCGGCCTCCGCCAACCACGCCGCAATCGTCGGCCACGGTGACACGCCGCGCCTCCAGAGTCCACGGCTAACGTGCACCTTGACGGGGCCGCCGCCGCGAATAGCCATGCGCCCCTCGGAGGTCCCTTGGCCCACGTTTTGCCGCCCCTGCCCTACGCGCCCGACGCGCTCGCCCCCATCCTGAGCGCCGAGACGCTCGGCTTTCACCATGGCAAGCACCACGCGGCCTACGTCAACAAGCTCAACACGCTCGTCGCGGGCACGACGGTGGCCGACTGGTCGCTCGAGCAACTCATGCACGGCATCGACCAGGTTCCCACCGAGGTCCGCAAGGGCGTATGGAACTGCGCCGCGCAGACCTGGAACCACACCTTCTATTGGAACGGCCTGTCGCCCAACGGCGGCGCCGGCCCCACGGGCGCGCTCGCATCCGCCATCGACGCGAGCTTCGGCAACCTCGACGGCCTCAAGGCCAAGCTCAATGCCGCCGCACTCAATCATTTCGCGAGCGGCTGGGGCTGGCTCGTCAAGCGTGGCGACGGCCAACTCGCCGTCGTCGACAGCCACGACGCCGACTGCCCGCTCGTCCACGGCATGACGCCCCTGTGGACGATCGACGTGTGGGAACACGCCTACTATGTCGACTATCGCAACGATCGCGGCGCCTACATCGGCAAGATGTGGGAACTCGCCAACTGGACCGAGATCGCGCGCCGCTTCGGCGGCTGACGGCCCGTTGGTCTACAGCGGACCGTAGGCCGCATTGACGACACCGTCGCACGCGACAAACGGGTTCTCCACCCCCTGCTCCACGGCAATCGCCTTGGACCGGGCGCGCTCGGTCGCGTCGACGGGATCCGCGGCGTGCCAGGTCAGGAAGGCCGCGTGCTGGTCGTCGTCGATCGGGAAGCCGTAGCGCATGCTGAAGTACCACATCGCCCGCGCGACGTTGCCGCGATGGACCTCGCGCGGCTCGAAGACGAGGCCGCCGGCACCAGCGCCCAATCGGCTGCCACCTTCTTCCCAGTCCACGGCGCCCGTGACCGTGCCGAACGGGTACGCCGAACGGGTTGAATTCGCGCCGCTGTCGGTGGGGAAGAGGTGGTGCAGATCACACCTCGCGGGCAGTTCCTCGGCGCCCAGACTTTGGGGCCAGGTGTGCTCCGTGTTCATGTCCTCGGCGTCGGGCTTTTCGCCTACGGCTTCCGTGGTGCGCCCCGTGTAGACGCAGGTGACGAGCCCGTCGACGTTGTCGAGTTCGAGGAACATGAACTCCGTCGCCACGCCGTAGTCCTCGCAATGTTGGGCCGAGGTCCGAGCCGTGAGTTCGGCGAGGAGCTCCCCACCCACCAGGCCGCGCGTGGTCAGCCAGAAGCCGGCAGCGTCACAGGCGGCACAGTCCGACACGCCGTCGCTGTCGGCGTCAACGTCCTCGTCCGCTGCAAGCTCCCCGTCGCAATCGTTGTCGATGCCGTCACAGGACTCGAGAAAGCCTGGCGACCGCGTCGCGAGATTGTCGTCACAGTCCAGGCACGCGCTGGCGCCATCGCCATCGGCGTCGACGTCCTGGCACGCCGGAATCGTCGCCGGAGTGCCAGACTCGGTCGCGTCCGGCACGGCACATGCCCACCACCACCACATCGTCCGCCCCGCGGGAGGGGGCCACGTTAGCGCGGTCGCCCGGCGGGGCAATGAAGGACAAGCACATCCGAATCCGGATTGCGCAGTGCCTGGCGCTGGCGCAGGCGAGCAACTGCCCGCGGCGAACGTTCGGCGCGCTGCTGCTCGACCCCGAGCGGAACGTGATCCTCATGGACGGCTACAACGGTGCGCCTCGCGGCGGCGGCCGCCTCTGCGGCGGCGAAGTCTGCCTCCGCGAGACGGGCGCGATCCCTTCGGGGACGCGAACGGAGATCGGCTGCCACCACGCCGAGATGAACGTCATCTGCAACGCCGCCGCATCCGGCGTGGCCACACGCGGCGCCTGGTTGATTGTGACCGGTGAGCCCTGCCTGATGTGTGCGAAGCTGCTGCACCACGCCGGCATCGCTCGCGTCATGGTCGTGCTGGGTGGGTACGCCGGCGACAACGGACTCGCCTACCTTCAGGCCCATGGCGTCGACGTGGACTACGTCGATGGCCCGAGTGACCCGCGCGCGACAGCCTCATGAGTTCGGCACGCGAGACCGCGCCGGGCCTGCTCAGGCTCGCCTTGCCCGCCATGGTGTCTCAGCTCGGTCTCGTCGCCATGGGCGTCGTGGACGTCATGTTGGCCGGCTCGCTGGGGGCGACCGCCATCGCCGCCGTAGGCCTCGGCCACTTGTGGGGCTGGGGCACCTTCATGATCGTCATCGGCACCACGGCCGGCCTCGACCCCTTCCTGACCCAGGCCTTCGGCGCGCGCGATCCCAAAGCCGTGGGTCGTGCGATGGCTCATGGAGCTGGCCTTCTCGGCCTGCTCACGATTCCCGTCGTGCTCATTCAACCCATGGCAGGCCCCGTCCTCCTCGCGTTCGGACAACCGCCCGAGGTCGTCGAGGGCGCGACTGCGTTCGTCCACGCGCTCGCCTGGGGCATTCCGCCATTGGTCGCCTTCGGCCTCGTCCGCCAGATGTTGCAAGCCGATGGCCGGATGACCGAGGCCACAGTCGTCATTTTCGCCGGGAACGTCGTCAACTTCGTGCTCGCCTGGGCGTTGAGCCAAGGGCGCCTCGGCCTCCCCGATCTCGGCCTGGGCGGGATCGGCACCGCGTCGGCCACGGCCCGTTGGGTGATGGCCCTGGCACTGATCGTCATCGCCCGCCGCCCCCTTGGCGAGGCCGCGATTCCCTGGGCGTTGGCCTTCGACTTTCGGGCCGTCGCGCGACTCGCGACCACCGCGCTGCCCGTCGGCTTTCAGATCGGCCTTGAAGTGTGGGCCTTCAACGCGGCCGCCCTCATCGCCGGTCAACTCGGCGCCCACGCTGGCGCCGCCAACACTGTGGCGATCAATGCCGCATCCGCGACCTTTATGATCCCGCTTGGCCTCAGCATGGCGGCGGCCACTCGCGTCGGCAACGCCGTGGGGGCAGGTCTCCCCTGGCGGCACATCGCCAAGGCTGCCTTGGGGCTGACCGTCCTCGTACAGGTCCCGTCCACGCTCCTGTTTGCCCTTGGACCCACCCTCGTCGCCGGTGCCTTCACCGACGACCCCGGCGTCTTGGCCCTCGCGGCCACCGTCCTTCCCGTCGCCGGCGCCTTCCAGCTCTTCGACGGGCTCCAAGTCGTCATGTTCGGCATCCTCCGTGGCCGCGGCGACACCCGCCTTCCATCCCTCGCGAACGTCGTTGGGTACTGGTTCGTCGGCCTCCCCATCGCCGCGTACCTCAGCCATCCCGATCGCTTGGGCCTGATCGGTGTCTGGATCGCTTTGAGCCTTGCCCTCGTGCTCGTCACCGTGCTGCTTGGCGCGAGGCTGGCCACCGCGCATCGCCGTTGATGTGATAGGGTGCATCGTCGAGCCGCAAAGCGGTTGAAGGCGCCGACCCGTCGCGGGCATCTAGGCGCAGGAGTACCGACCCATGATGTCCATCCTGCTTGCACTCACGTTGCGTGCCGAGGCCCAAGTGGCCTGCAGCAACACCCTTTCGCAGGACATGAACTGCAACACGGTCGATGCCCATCTCGAAATCGACGTGGACATCAACGACCCCCTCTGCAACGTCAACCGTGACGCCTACGGGGTTCCTTACCAGTCCGCCGACTTCTACTACGACTACGCCAGCTTCGGCTGTTTGTACTTCGTCGGCGATTTCGACGTGGACGGCGACGGCCTCGGTGCAGGCGCCATCTACATCCCGCCCGACGCGGACTATCCGGACGCCATCGCGTTGCTCGCCTGCGACAACTGCGCCGAAATCTGGAATCTCGACCAGGCCGACATCGACTGCGACAACGTGGGCGACCTGTGCGACAACTGCCCCACGATCTCCAACCCGGATCAGGCAGACTTCGACTTCGACGGGTTCGGCGACTTCTGCGACGTTTGCGTCTTCGCTTACAACCCCGATCAGGCCGACAGCGACGGCGACTTCTCTGGCGACGCTTGCGACTTGTGCCCCGACGTCTTCGACCCGAGCCAGTCGGACGTCGATGAAGACTTCGTCGGCGACGCCTGCGACTCCTGCCCCTTCGACGTGAATCCCTTCCAAGAAGACGCGGACGGCGACGGCGTCGGCGACCCCTGTGACATCTGCTTCCTCCAGTTCAATCCGAACCAGGAAGACGCAGATAGCGACGGCATCGGCGACGTCTGCGACGTCTGCCCCGACGTGTTCGACGCGAATCAGCCCGACGTCGACGGCGACGCGGTCGGCGACCTCTGCGACAACTGCCCGATCCTTCCGAATACCGGCCAAGACGACACGGATCTCGACGGCATCGGCAACGTCTGCGACAACTGCCGCGACGTTTTCAATCCCCTGCAGACCGACGTCGACGAGGACGCCTTCGGCGACTTCTGCGACAACTGCATCGAGGTCCCCAATCCCGATCAGCTCGACCGCGATCTGGACACGTTTGGCGACCTCTGCGACAACTGCCCCTACGATGAGAATGCCGAGCAGGTCGACCTTGACAACGACGGCCTTGGCGACATCTGCGACGACGAGTTCCTGATCCGTGGCGGTGGTCGCGCCGGCTGTGACTCGAGCGGCGCCCCGTTGCCCTGGGGTGTCGGCTTGGGCCTCGCAGCCCTCGCCCTGCGCCGCCGCCGGGTTCAGCCCTGATTCTTCTCCTCGCCGTCCTCGGGTGCGCCCCCAAGCCCCCGACGGACGCGGGCGGTTCGTCTGTTTCGACGACGATGCTGCCGGAGGCCTGCGCCAACGTCGTCGATGACGATGGTGACGGCTTGGCCGACTGCGCCGACCCCGACTGCGATGGATCGTGCCCGGAGTCCTGTGACGACGCGCGCGACAACGACGCCGACGGCGCCGTCGATTGCGACGACCAAGATTGCGTCGGCGCCTGCCCCGAAGACTGCGCCAACGGATGGGACGACGACGGCGACGGTCGGATCGACTGCAGCGACGTCGACTGTGTCATGGCGAGTTGTTCGGAAGTGTGCGCCGACGGTCGAGACAACGACGCCGACGGCCTGGCGGACTGCCTCGACGCCGATTGCGACGGTGAGTGCCCAGAAGCGTGTACGGACGGGCGCGACAACGATGGCAACGGCCTCGCCGACTGCAACGACCCCTTCTGTGACGCCTCCTGCCCAGAGTCGTGTCTGAACGGCGTCGACGACGACGGCGACCTCCTGGTCGACTGCGGCGACCCCGAGTGCCTGGCGGCGTGCGACGTCGACGGCGACGGTCACATCTCGGACGAGCTCGGTGGCGACGACTGCGACGACCTCCGCGTCAACACGTTCCCGGGCGCGTCGGAGGTCTGCAACGAGATCGACGACGACTGCGACACGTACATCGATGAAGCGGATCCCGATCTCGACCGCGAAACCCTTGCGCTTTGGTCGGCCGATGGCGACGGCGATGGGTTTGGCGATGCCAGCCAGACGCTCCTGGCGTGCTTTCCGCCGGACGGCTGGGTCCTCGACCCGACCGATTGCGACGACGAAGACCCCGCTGTCCACCCCGCCGCCGACGAGACCTGCAACGGAATCGACGACGATTGCGACGCGATCGTCGACGACGGCGACCCGACGTTGGATACGTCGACTTGGCTGCCGTGGTGGCCCGACGCCGACGGCGACGGGTTTGGCACCGCCGTCGGCGGCATCCTGGCGTGTGTGCCGGCCGACGGGTTTGTCGACAACGACGACGACTGCGATGACGACGACGCCCTCGTGTACCCGACGACATGGTGGCCCGACGGCGACGGCGACGGGTTTGGAGCGGGCGCACCCGGCCACGACGGCGAGTGCGAAGCGCCGTTGCCAGATTGGGTCGCCGTCCATTTGGGCCACGATTGCAACGATCTGGACCCGTCGATCGCGCCGGACGCCGACGAGGTCTGCGACGACGGCGTCGACCAGGACTGCGACGCGCTCGACGCACCTTGCACCCGCGAGTTCCTTGCCGTCCGCAACAGCAGCTACACGGTCGTCGCCATCGACATCACGACCTTCGCCGAGCGGGAGATCGGCCCGCTTGGCGTCAACTTCTGGTTCGGCGGCATCACTTGGGACCCCGTGAGTGAGACGGCCTGGATGGTCGACGGCTCAGCGACGTCCAACCTCTGGACGGTCGATCCCTACACCGGCACAGCGACGCTCGTCGGCAACATGGGCACCAACAAGAACTTCGCCATCGCCTGGGACCCGGAGCGCGAGACCCTTTGGGTGGCGGCGGAGACGGGCATCTACGAAGTCGACCCCGTGACCGCAGCGTCCACCAAGATCACGTTGACGGTCCCTGGCACCTTTGACGGCCTCACCTGGGACTCCGACCGGAACGCCCTCATGGCGCTGCTTGGCGGCGCCGGAGACGTCTACGAGGTGGACCGCGACACGGGCGTCCTCACGCTCGTGTTCGACGGACCGTGGATCAACAACTGCGGCTGGGCCTTCGATCCGGTCGCGCACCACTACTGGGCGACCGACCTCTCCAGCGACTTGTACGCCTACTTCGATGACCCGTGGTCGCAGACGGTCGCATGGAACCTCAGCCAGGCCCACGACGGCCTAGCCTACGTCGGCGACGCGCTCATCCGCTAGCCGGCCCGTCCGCTTGCGATCGGCAAGCGGCTGGTACCGAAACCCGCTCAGGGCATGACGATCGTGCCGGCCGTGGTCGTCACCGCACACTCGGCCTCGATCTCGTAGGTGGCCTGGATGATCGCCGCCGGCGGCGGCACCGCCACGTCGAAGAACACAATCGCGTTCTGATCTTCGTCGTAGGCCCAGTCATCGCTGTCGTAGCCGTTCACGGTGACGACGAGGGTTCCGTCGACGGGCACATCGGACAGGACGAAGGTGTCGAGCGGCTCCTCGACCTGAACGATCGTGGCAAACTTACTTCCCCAGTCGCTGTCACAGATGTCGAGGACCGCGCCGCCCGTGGCCCACGCCGCCTCGAAGTAGCCGTCACCGGGGGTTCCATCGCCGCAGCCACCGCCTTGCGGCGTGACGACGACGTTGATCTTGAGGGCCGGGGAAATCTGGATCAGGCGGTCGACGTAGAAGTCCCAGCTGTTGGCGGACTGCTCCGGTTCGTCGGACACAAGTACCGCAATCGGGTTCACGTAGGCCCTCAGGAAGCCGTCGTTGCATTCGCCCGCGCCGGTTTTCTCAAAGGCGTTGAGCGAAATCGTGAGACCCATCTCGGTGTCCGCTCCGTAGGCGCCGTCGACGACGTAGCTCTCGAAGGCGTCGGCCGCGTTGGGCGTAGACGGCGTGATGATTGCGCCGTTGTGGCACCCGTCGTCGAGCGTGCTGACCATGACCTGGTAGTCGATGCCACCGGCGAGCAAGAACGCCGTGAACAGGTCCCAGTTGTCGGCCATATTTGCGGAGTCGTCGTCCATCGAGCCCGACTGGTCGACGTAGAAGAAGATGTCGGCCAACGTCCAGTCCGTCAGGATCTGCTCGAACGTGTCCGTCTGCTTCGGCAGCGGCTCGCCGGAGCCCCAAATCTCGCCGTTCCGGACGCCCCGCGGGTCGTTCGAGTCGATGGAGAGGATGCCAGTATAGAAGTCCACGATCGCAGGCGTGAACAGGACCTCGGTCTCGACCTCGTCGTCGGGCATGAGGGTGACGGGAAGTGCGGGCAGTTCGCCGGACGTCATCGCGTCGCCGGCCACCGCGACGTTGTAGATCTCGAGCGGCGCCTCGCCGATGTTGCGCAGCGTGATCGTGCCGCTGTCCATGCAAGTACGCGTGACGGCGCCGAACTCGTACGGATCCGGATCGATCTCGAGCATCGGCAGCTGGGCGGAACCCGTGACCGGCACCTCGATGATCGGCGAATCGGGGTCATTCGACTCGATCGTGAGCACCGTCGCGTCGCCCACGTTGGTCGCCGAGTACCAGACCTGGATGACCGTGGTCTCATCCGTCGCGAGACCCAGCGCGGGAATGTCAAGCACGGTCCAGAAGACCGGGCTTGGCCCCAAGTAGACGTTGGAGATCTCGAGAACGGCGGCGCCGAGGTTCGACACCGTGACCGACATCATGGCTTGCTCACCGACCGGAAGCGCACCGAATTCGACCGCCGGGGGGTCGACCGCGATGTCGGGCGACACGCCAGTGACCGTGGGCTCCGGCGGAACAAAATCCACCTCCGAGCAGCCCATGGCCAAGATCGCAAACCCGAGAACTTTCCACATCGCTCCACCTCGGCGGGCGTCGCCCGTGCGCCATGCTACCATAGATTCCCGCCTGAGCCTGCCAACTTCATCGGCGCCTGCAGGACAGCGTTGCCGCCAGCCGGCTAGACCAAGCCGTGCGCAGAGACCTGCTCGAAATCGACACGTTGCCGCCGGCTCCACCGCGCCGGCGCTGGCTTGAAGCCATCGATGTCGAGGCGATCCGCCTCTTCCTGACCGGCGGGAGCGTCGTCGACTGGTATTCGGTCGCTTTCAACGACCACGCAGACGTCGATCGCTACCTCGCCACACTCTTGCTCGACGTCGACTCGCCCATCGACCGCAAGCGCCTCCGCTACGTGTTCAACGAGGCTGTCTCCTACCTGGAGGAGCACCTCCACCTCCGGTTTCCCCCCGAGCTGCGCGCGCCCGCGGATGTCCGCGACGTGTTCCTGCTCGCTGGCGAACGCAAAGGCTTCCGCCGTACCCAGGTCCTTGCCTGCGTGATCCTGAAGCTGATGCACACGATCCACCACCTCGAAGCGGCGGATCTTCGTTTTCGGACCCCCATTTCCGAGTACGAGCTGAATCGCCGGGCCCACGCACGAATCGTGACGTCCCTCCGCCATTTGCAGGATGCGGGGCTCGGAGTGACGACGTTTTACGGATCGACGAAGTCGCGGGGCTCCGTCATCACGAAGCTGCTCGCGAAGGCCGAAAACGTAGCCGCCACGCTCTTCGACAAGCTGCGCTACCGCATCGTCGTGGCCGAACACAGCGACCTAGCGCCGACCCTGGGATGGATGACGCGGAACCTCTTCCCGTTCAACTACGTGATTCCCCGCCAATCGCACAACAATCTTCTCGGACCCGACGACTTGACGCGATGGCTCCGGCCCGGGAACGACGTCGAGGAGCAGGACGAGCTGCCGGTCCTGCGCGTCTCGGCGAAGAACGAACATTCGGGTTCGAGCTACCGGATGATCAACGCGATCGTCGATTTTCCAGTTCGCCTTCCCGAGGTGCCAGGCGACGACCGAAACGACCCCTTTGGCCAGGTGGTCTTCGTTCTCGCCGAATTCCAGGTGGTCGACGAGGTCACGGCCCGCTCGAATGAGGTCGGGGAGAACGCCCACCACCGGTACAAGTCCCGCCAGACCAGCGTCGTGGAACGACGCCTTCGCCGGGGTGCGGCTGCGCGGCGACGAAGCCTGCACGACGAGGAGCCGGGATAGGGTTCTGGATCCGGGAGCCTTGTATGGGCCTGTTCGACGCCGTCCGCGCCGCCTTCGCGCGGCGGCCCCCAACCGACGTCCTCAAACCAGGGGATCCGCTGCGCATCGGCGCGGCTGGAAAGGCCCGACTTGCCAGCCTCCCCGAGGGCCACGGCATCCACGTGTGGACCCGAGAGGTCGACGGCGGCCGGTCGGTCGTCGTAGACGAAGGCCCGGCGCAAGGCCCGCCGCCAGCGGTCCTCGTCGACCTCCCAGTGACCCTGTCCGACGACGATCTTCAGCGCCTACGCGGCGTCCGCCTCGACCATGTCGACGGAGCTTGGCGCATCGAGGTCGGCCTTACGCTTCACGGCCGCGACACACCCAACCCCGATGGTCGCCTCTACGTCACCGATCGCGTGCTCGCCGTCGGCCGACCCGTCTTCGCCGCCGATCCCGCAAGCGCAACGGGGCTGGCAGCCCGCCTCCTGTCGCTACGCGGCGTCCGAACCGCGCTGCTTCGCGACGAGACCGCCACGATCGAGCGTGTCCCTGGCACGCCTTGGCCCGAACTCGACGCGGCCGTCGAGAGCGCGCTGCGTACGTGGGCGCTGCAGTTGGGCGAGTCCGACGTCGGAACGGCACCCGTCGCGACCGGCCTCGAGGCGGAAGTGATGGCGGTGCTACAGGAACGCATCCTGCCTGGCATCCACCGAGATGGCGGAGACCTCCAGTTTGTCGGCCTGCACGATGGGGTCGCGCGCGTGAGCCTACATGGGGCCTGCCGCACCTGCCCAAGCAGCACCGCGACGCTGCGCCTTGGCGTCGAGCGCGCGCTCACGGACGCGTTCCCAGGACGCATCCTGTCCGTCGAAGCCGTCTGAGCGGCTGAACCCGCCGGAGGCGCCGATCTCAACCCGGCGCCGCGCCGCCTTCGATCAGTCGAAGCAGCGCTTGACGTCGAGATCCGGTCCGCTCCAGGTCGGCGTCGTCGAGGCCATCCGGATGCGGGGGTTGCCCGTGCCGGGGTCCTTCTCCGAGTAGTAGAGGAGGTGCTCGCCCGTCGCGCCAAGGCGCAACACTTCCCAGTGGCGCCACTGCAAGTCGTCATTCCACGTGAAGTAGGGGTCGGCGTCCATCAGAACGCTCAGGCCGTCCGCCGAAACGCCACGACCCCACGACGCGGCCGAGATGAGCGGCGGAACGCCGACGAGGTCCTTGCCGCCCGGGTAGACGGTCAACGGCAACCCGTCGTCGACCTCACAGACGACGCTTGGGGAGAATGCCTCGTCCGGCCCCCACGAAACGAAGCCGGGCAGCAGCGTGGCGGCCGACTTGAGCGTGAAGCCATGCAGCTTTTTGGACGTCGCAAGCCACACGTTGGGGCGCTGGGCGTGGAACATGTAGTAGGTGTCGACCTTCAGCGTGACCTTCGGGAAACCATTGTCGACCGCGATCTTGAGGATCGGGGTGGCGTAGGCCGTCGTCTTGCGAACGCCTCCCGCGGCGTTGAAGTACACCTGAAGCCGGCCGATGCCAGTGAAGCGAGCGCAGCCCCACGACGGCTCCGAAATCGCGCACGCATCGGACGCTTGCTCGGCCTTGAAGTAGATCATGATCGTGTCGTTGAGCAGCTGGAACCCGCTTGGGTGGGCCGCCACACACGAGTAGTAGGTGCCCGCCACAGGCTTGAGCAGCGCGGTCGCGTTCGGCGTCCAGTTGACGCCGTCGGTGCTGGTCGCCATGCCAAGACCCCACATGCCTACGGTGCACTCGGGGTCGGTGTCCGGCAGCCGGGTCTCGAAAAACATGACGTAGCGGGAGCGGAATTGGTCCCACATAACGGTGGGCGCGCCCACGCCGTTGACCATGTACCCATCGCCGTCAGAGTTCGCCTCGAGGAGGATGTCCGGGTCGATGACGAAATCACCCGGTGCTTGGGCGAGCGCCGCGCTCGCAAGTGCGATGGCAAAAGACATAGAACCCCCCGTTGATCAGTCGGTCTGAACCATCTATAGTCTACTGGATCCCATGCCCGGCGGCAACGCGCCTTTGCGCACGTCAGTCGCGCGTTAGATGCGCGGCTCCCCGGGATGGGCATTGGACCGTACCCCGCTCGGTTGGGTCACCCCGCAGGCCGCGCCACCGAGGCCCGGACGTAGCTCCGTGGTCGACGCGCTCATGCGCCTGGACACGCCGTTCGCAGTGGTCCAAACCCCCACGGGCCCCGCCGTCGTTCCCGAGCCGAAACTGGCGCTGGGGGGCAGCCCCGACGGAGGTTGGGCGGCCCTGGCCTGGGTCCCTGCATTGACGCCCGATCGCCTTGGCGACCCTACCTTTCTGTCCCAATTCGGACTCCGCTACGCCTACGTCGCCGGCGCGATGGCCAACGGCATTGCCACCACGGACCTCTGCATCGCCATGGCCCACGCCGGCATGATCGGCTTCTTCGGGGCCGCCGGCCTACCCACGGCGCGCATTGCCGAGGCCATCGACCGCCTGCAGGCCGCCCTTCCCGACGCCCCCTTCGGCGCCGACCTCATCCACAGCCCCGCGGACCCGCGCCAGGAGCAAGAAACCGCGGACCTGTACGTCCAGCGGGGCGTCACGATCGCAGGTGCGAGCGCCTTCATGGGTTTGACGCCCGCGATCGTCTCCTACCGGCTCCGCGGCGTCGCGCGTTCGCTGGACGGCCGCATCTTGCCCCGCCACCGCGTGTTCGCGAAGGTGAGCCGCCCCGAAGTTGCCGACCGCTTTCTTCGGCCCGCCCCCGACCGCATCCTGGACGCGCTCGTCGACGCGGGCCGCTTGACCGCCGAAGAAGCTGCCCTTGGACGCAGCTTGCCCATGTGCGACGCCATCGTCGCCGAGGGCGACTCCGGCGGCCACACCGATCAGCGGCCGCTCGGCGTCCTTGTCCCCCTGCTCACCTCGCTTCGCGACCGCGTGGCCAAGGAAACCGGTCGCGGCGGCGAAATCCCCATTGGGGCCGGCGGCGGGATCGGGTGCCCGGCGGCGGTAGCGTCCGCCTTCGCGCTCGGCGCCGCCTTTGTTGTCGTCGGAAGCGTCCACCAAGCGTGCATCGAATCCGGCACGAGCGCGATGGTCCGCGCGATGCTCGCCGACGCCGACATGGCCGACGTCGGTCTCGCGCCAGCCTCGGACATGTTCGAACAAGGGGCGTCCGTCCAGGTGCTCCAGCGCGGTACGCTCTACCCCATGCGCGCCCGTCAACTGCACGCCGTCTGGCGGGCCTACGACGCCTGGGAGGCCATTCCGGCCGAGGAGCGGGCACGCATCGAGTCGGGCCTGCTCCGGGCATCCTTCGATGACGTCTGGGGCCGCTGCGTCGACTACTTCTCGCGGCGCGACCCGAGCCAACTCGCGCGGGCAGAGGCCGATCCCCGCCACCGGATGGCCCTCGTCTTCCGCTGGTACCTTGGCCAATCGTCCCGCTGGGCGATCGACGGTGACACCGAACGGCGGGTCGACGCCCAAGTTTGGTGCGGCCCCGCAATCGGCGCCTTCAACGCCTGGACGCGCGGCACCTGGCTCGCGGACCCGGGCCAGCGCCGGGCCGTCGACGTCGCCGCAAATCTGATGGCCGGGGCGGCCGCCATCGCAAGAGCACACATCTTGCGGAGCCAGGGGGTCGATCCCGGGCCCGCCGCCTTCGATCCGCGTCCCCGACCGGTTCGACCTCACCGCGAGAGCCGTCATGCGCCCTGAACCGATCGCCATCGTCGGCATGGCCTGCCTGTTCCCGAAGGCCCCCGACCTCGCCGCCTACTGGCACCAGATCGCCGCTGGCCGCGACGCCATCGGTCCCGTTCCGCCTGGCCACTCGTGGTCTCCCGAGGACTTCTACGACGCGGACCCCCACGCCCCCGACCGAACCTGGGCCACACGTGGCGGCTTCCTCGAGCCGACCCCGTTTGACCCCCTCGTTCACGGGATCCCGCCCAACGCGCTCGAGAGCATCGACACCACCCAACTCCTGGCGCTCATGGTCGCCCGGTCCGCGCTCCGCGACGCCGGCTGTGATCCCGACGCGTCGGATTGGAATCGCGAACGGACCGCGACGATCCTTGGCGTCACGGGCACCCAGGAGTTGGCCGTCAGCCTCGGCTCGCGCCTGCATGGGGCCACTTGGCGCCGCTCGATGATTCGCTGCGGGATCGACCCCGCGCTGGCCGACATCGTCGCCAAGGACATCGGTGCGCACATGCCGACCTGGACCGAGCAGTCCTTTCCGGGCCTGCTCGGCAACGTCGTTTCGGGACGCATCGCCAATCGCCTCGATCTCGGTGGCACGAACTGCGTCGTCGACGCCGCCTGTGGCTCCTCGCTCGCCGCCGTCCAAATGGCCGTGGACGACCTGCGGACAGGCCGCAGCGATCTCGCCCTGAGCGGCGGCGCCGACACGCTCAACGACGCGTTCATGTTCCAGTGCTTCACGCGCACACCTGCGCTTTCGCGCCAGGGCGACAGCCGACCCTTCGACGCCTCGTCGGACGGAATCCTCATCGGCGAAGGCATCGCGATCCTGGCCATGATGCGGCTGAGCGACGCCGAGGCCGCGCGCAAGCGCATCTACGCCGTGCTCCACACAGTGTCGTCGTCGTCGGACGGTCGGAGCAAGTCGATCTACGCGCCGAACCCCACCGGACAGGCGCGCGCCCTGCGACGGGCCTTTTCGGAGACGGGTTTCCCGGCCCGGTCCATCGGCCTCGTCGAAGCGCATGGGACGGGGACGAAAGCCGGGGACGCCGCCGAAGTCTCCGCCCTCATCGACGTCTACCGTTCGGAGTCCGACGAGGTCGGCTGGTGCGCGCTCGGCAGCGTCAAGGCACAAATCGGGCACACGAAGTCGACCGCGGGCGCCGCGGGCCTCGTCAAAGCCGCGCTTGCGCTCCACGAGCGCGTGTTGCCGCCCGCCGCGAAGGTCGAACGTCCGAACCCGAAACTCGGGCTCGACGGGTCGCCCTTCCATTTGCCGCGGGAGGCCCGCCCTTGGTCGCGAAACGGCTCGACGCCTCGGCGCGCCGCCGTGTCGGCCTTCGGCTTCGGCGGCTCCAACTTCCACGCCCTGCTCGAGGAACACGTCGCAACGCCGCCGTCGGGTTTCGCAACGGGCGTACCGGCCTTCGCCGTGTCCGGCACCGACGCTGCCGAGCTGCTCGACGCACTAGCCTCTCTCCGCGGCCCGGACCCCCTCCCACATCGCGCCAACGCGTCCCTCGCGCGGTTCGCGCCCGGCCGCTTTGTCGCCGCGTTCCGCGCCTCGGATGATGCCGCGCTGGAAGCGGCCATCTCCGCCGTCCGTGGAACATTGTCCGGCTCGCCGTCCACCGACGGCGTCTTCGTCGGGCGGGACCTCGAGCCAGCCCGCGTCGCCGTTCTTTTCCCTGGTCAGGGCAGTCAATTTGTCGGCATGGGCGCGGCCGACGCCGTCCGTCACGTCGCCTTCCGCAGCGCCCTCGATGACGCGGACGATGCCCTTCGCGAGGCTGGCGCCTTGCCGGTGGGGCCCGTCGTTTACCCGCCGACGGCTTGGGACGACGGCGCGCGTGAGGCCCAGGAGGCGGCGCTCCGGGACACGCGCGTCGCACAACCCGCGCTTGGGGCCGTCTCCTTGGCGACGTGGCGCGTCCTCGAAGGCGCCGGCCTCGTGCCCAACGCCGTCGCAGGACACAGTTTCGGCGAACTCGTCGCCCTGCACGCCGCCGGCGTGTGGGATGCCGCCACGGTGATGCGCATTGCCGCCATCCGCGGCGAAGCGATGGGCGGGGCCGACCGAGGGACGATGATGGCGGTCTCTGCGCCGCTTTCGGTGCTCGACGAGCTCGCCGCCGCGTCGGGCGGCGACCTCGTGCTCGCCAACCGCAACCACCCCGAACAGGGCGTGCTTGCTGGCACGAATCACGCCATCGACGCCGCTGCACGGACACTGGAAGCCGGCGGCCATCGCGTCAAGCGCCTCCAGGTCTCGGCGGCCTTTCACTCGCCGCTCGTGGCCGACGCCGTCCACGCTTTGACCGAAGCCCTCGCCACCGCCCCCGTCGCCGCTCCCCGCTGCCCTGTTTGGGCCAACGTCACCGCAGCCCCTTACCCGTCCGAACCCGACGCCATCCGCGAGCTGCTCGCGATGCAGGTGGCCTCGCCGGTCCGATTCGATGAGCTCGTCAGCGGCCTCATCGATTCCGGCATCCGGGTCTTTGTCGAATGTGGCCCCAAGGCCGCGCTGACGGGCCTCGTTCGCCGCATCGGGCGAGGCCGGGGTGTCACCGCCATCGCCACGGGAGCACCCGACTCCGCCGAACCCCTGACGGACGCGCTACTCGCCCTGGCGGCGGCCGGTGTGGCCGTCGACCTCACCGTGTTGTGCCACCGCACCGGACCCGCCGTCGAACCCCGCACGCGCACGACCGTCGACCTCGCCGGTGCCAACGTCCGCTTTCCCGATACCCTGGAGCCGCCCATGCCGAAGCTCCCCGAGCCCAAGCGCGACCCCGTCGGATGGGAGGCCGTCCCCTCATCCTCCCGGCCCCTGACCCCACCGCCGCCCCTGGCTGCGCCAACCACCGCTCCGTCCGCTGGCCCGCCGGTGGACGAGGGTATGGCGACTTTGCTGGATCACACGCGCCGCACGCTTGCAGCCTTCCAAGAACTCCAGGAGCGGACGGCTGACGTCCACCGCCAGTTTCTGGAGCAGGCCGACCGCGCGAACGCCACATTTGCCAGCTTGTTCCAATCCCACCAACGCCTCGTCGAGGCCAGTCTGACGGGAGAGGTCGTCCGCGTCCCAAGGGCCCCGGCTGCGCCGACCCTGCCTTTGGCGCCCAAGCTGACGCCGCCGCCAACGGTCCATGTGGCCCCATCGCCGTCGACGCCGGAATCGGCGGCCCTGGCCGCGCTGGAGGGCTTCGGCGTCGCCCCCGCCGGAGCCACGGCCGTCGCTCGCCCGCTGGAGCTACCCCCCATCCTGGATGCGGCCGCCGCCGTCGCCGCACGCCGCGGCCCCGGCGAGCCCGTGGTCCATCGCGCCGGCCCCAGCCGGGACGACCTCAAGGCGGCCGTCTTTGCGTCGGTGGCGACGAAGACGGGCTTCCCGCGAGACCTCCTCGAAGGCCGGATGGACCTCGAGTCCGACCTCGGCGTCGACAGCATCAAGCGCGTCGAGATCCTCTCCGCCGTTCAGGAAGCGCTGCCTGGCCTTCCAGAGATGGACAACGACCGGATGGCGGCCCTCCGCACGCTCGACGCCGTGATCGACGCGTTGACCAGTGCCGTGGGCTCCGAAGCGACGACGACGGCCCCCGCCGCGCCGTCGTCCAAGTGGTCGAGCGACCAACTCGCCGGCGCCGTGATGGACGCTGTCGCCCGCAAGACCGGCTTCCCGCGAGACCTCCTCGAACTTCGTATGGACCTCGAGTCCGACCTCGGCGTCGACAGCATCAAGCGCGTCGAGATCCTCTCCGCCGTCCAGGAGGCGCTGCCGGGCCTGCCCGAGATGGACAACGAGCGGATGGCGACACTTCGCACCCTCGGCGCCGTGGTCGACGCGCTCGTCGGCGCCTCCGAACCCGCCCGGCCTGCCGACGTGCAGCCGGGCCGGAGGTCACTTCAACGCCGCGTCCTGACGCGCGGCCGAATCTCGACGGGCTCGCCGGCCCCAATACCCGCGGGACCGGTCGTCGTGGTCGGCGAGCGGGGCCCAAGCGTCGCCGCCGCGCTCGCGGAGCACGGTTGGGATGCCAGGGCGGCAAGCGCCGACCCGGCGACATGGCCTGCCGGCGTCGTCGGCCTCGTGGATCTTCACGCCCTGGACGGCGCCGTCGACGCATTCGCCGCCTTCAGCCGAGCACGTCACCTCGGGCCCTGCGCCGTCTTTGCGACCGTTCGTCCCGAATCCGGCACCACGGCCGCAGCCCTCGACGGCCTCGCTCGCACAGTGGCGCTGGAATGGCCGAGCACGCGCACCCGCGCGATCGCGATCGCCGCAAGCTCGAGCGACGGCGCCATCGCCGACCTCGTCGCGACCGAGCGCGGCCTTGTCGACCTTGGCCACGACGGCGCGTCGGCCTACGCGCTTCTCGACCAACGCCGCAAGGTGCCAGCGCCAAGCAAGTTCACCCTCGGTCCCGACGACTCCGTCCTCGTGACGGGCGGGGCACGTGGCGTGACGGCCGAAGTTGCGGTCGCCTTGGCCGCCCACTTCCGCTGCAAGCTCGTCCTCGTCGGCCGGACGCCCGAAGCCGACGACCCTTCCTGGGCCATCGGCGAGCCGGATGACGGTTTGCTTGCCGCCGCGGCGCGGGCTCCCGATTTCCGAGGAGACCCGCGGGGCGCGCAGGCCGCCGCCGCCCGCGTGCGCGGAACGAGGGAAGTGGCGCGGACCCGAGCACGCATCGAGGCCCACGGCGCCGAGTTGCGCGTGCTCTCCGTCGACCTACGCGACGCTAGCGCCCTGCGGGAAGCACTCGCGGGCACCCCCATCACGGGCCTCATCCACGGCGCGGGCGTCCTCGCCGACAAGCGCCTCGTCGACAAGACCGATGCCCAGTTCGAGGCCGTCTGGACGACGAAGGTCGATGGACTCGCCGCGACGCTCGCCGCCCTCGACCTCGGGATGCTGCGCTTCGCCATCGCGTTCGGCAGCATTGCGGGCCGCTACGGCAACGTCGGCCAGGTGGACTACGCGATGGCCAACGAAGCCGTTGCGGGGGTCATGCGCGACCTCGCCCACCGTGGCACGCCGGCCACGACACTTTGCTGGGGCCCCTGGGCCGGGGGGATGGTCACGCCAGAGCTCGTCCGCCACTTCGAAGGCCAAGGCCGGGCCGCCATCCCGCTCGATTTGGGAGCGGCCGCCGTCATCGCCGAGTTGCGTGCCGGTTTGCCCGACGCCACCGTCGTCCTCGAAGCCGCGCGACCCTTGGACGGCAGCGTCGCCGTTCCGTTGGATGCCAGCCGCGACGTCTGGCTGAACGACCACGCCATCGACGCGAAGGCCGTCCTCCCCGTGGCGGCAGTCGCGGCGCGCATGATCGGCCTTGGCCGCGACCTCTGGCCCGACGCCGCAGCCGTCGAGATCCTCGACCTTGCCGTGCTGCGCGGCATCGACGTGTCGACGCCGCTCGACCTCCGACTGAACTGGACGACCCACGACGGCGTTGCGAACGTTTCGCTCGTCGACGCCGACGGCGTAGATCGCTACCGTGCGCGCCTTCGCCCCGCCGAGGTGCCAGCGCCCGCGCCGACACTGAAGGCGTCGGAGCCCTTCCCACGAGAACTCGACTCCGCTCAGCGCGACTGGCTGTTCCACGGTCCGCGATTTCGGAAGCTGACGGCGATCGACGGCATCAGCGACGCCACCATCCTCGGTCAAATCGCGCCGGGAGAGCCCGCAGACGTCGGGCAGACCGACGCCGACGGCCTCGACGTCGCGGCCTTCGACGCCATGCTTCAGCTGATGGTCCTCTGGGTGCGCGCGCGCAGCGACTGCGCGGCCCTGCCGACGGCGCTCGGATCGCTCACCGTGGCCTCGCGCCCCGCAGGTCAGCGGGCCGTCGCTGTCGCGCTGCGACCGTCGGGATCCGTCGGACGCTTCGACGCCTGGCTGTCCGACGGTTCCGGCGCCACCGTCGCCCATCTGCGCGACGGCTCCTGGGCCGCGCGCAAGGCGCTGAACGCCGCCTTCCGCGCCACCGCCTGACGTGCGCTGCGACCTCGCCGTCGTCGGGTTGGGCATCGACCTGCCCTATGTGCGCGATCTCGCGGACTGGGCGGATCCGACCCCGCTGCAGCCCGCGCGATTGTCGCCATCGCGATGGCTCGGCCCCACCGACGCTCCGATGCCTGTCGGCGCGTGGTGGGACCGCGGAGACGAAGACGGCGACCGCGTTGTCGGCGCCGCCACCCAAGCACTCAGGGACCTACCGAACGGTTCACGCGTGGGGCTGGTCGTCGCCGGCCTGCTGAGCCCGACCTCCGACCTCGTCCTGGCGGCGCTGCAAACCACGCCGCCCTCCCGCTGGCCGCGGCCGGTCGGCGCGTTGACCGCCCGTTTCGGCCGGGCGTTGCCGCTCGCCCGCCCACCCATGTGGCTCGACGCGGCCTGTGCGTCGGGGCTCTATGCGCTCCAGGTTGCGGCCGACTGGCTTGGCGACGGCAGCGTCGACGTCGTCGTCTGCGCCGGTGTCCAGGGCGCGGACCCGACGTGGCTGAGCACCGGTTTCGCGGCCCTACGCGCCGTGAGCCCGTCGGGCCGAGCCCGTCCCTTTGACGTCGCGGCCGACGGCCTCCTCGTCGGCGAAGGGTGTGCCGCCGTCGCCGTGATGCGTGGGGCCGACGCCCGCCGGCGCGGCGTACCCAGCCGGGCGACCATCGCTGCGATCGCCACCGGCGTCGACGGCGGCCGCAGCACGCCGTTGCGTCCGGACCCCGATGGCCAACTCACCGTCCTTCGCCGCGCCTGGCGAGGTCTCGACCCCGCCAATGCGGCCTTCGTCGAGGCCCACGCCACCGGGACACCGCTCGGCGACCGCGCCGAAGTGGAGGCCGCCTCCCGCTTCTTCACTGGCCGATCCGCCCCTCTGCCCCTCGCCTCAAGCAAGGGTGCATCCGGCCACCTCCTCACGGCCGCTGGCATCGCCGCCGTCGTCCGTACGGTGCTTCACCTCGAGCGGCGCACCGTACCCGGAACGCCCGGCCTCGCCACGCCGATCGAGGGGGACGCCGTGGCCCTTCGCCCCGACAGCGTCCCTTTCGAGGGCCCCGCCGTCGCAGGCGTCTCCGCCTTCGGGTTCGGCGGAACCAGCGCCCACCTCGTCTTCGCGTCGTGCGAAGACGCCCCCGAACGTCCCCGAATCCCGGTCGCCATCGATCGCTGCGCGCTTCGATGGGGCGACGCCGGCCTCACGGACGGGCGTCCCCGGCTTACCGCCCTCGCCCTCGACCCGCTCGCTTGGCGGACGCCGCCCAACGCACTCGCCTCCGCGCTGCCCCAGCAACTCGCCCTCGCCCAGCTCGTCGAGGCGCTCGCCTCGCCGGAATCGGGAACGGCCCACTTCGCTGCCATGGAGGTCGACCCGGCCGCCGCCGAGGTGCTCGTGCCCGGCGCGACCTTCGACGCGGACCGCGTGCTTGGGACCTTGGGCAACCTCGTCGCCAACCGTCCGATGGCGCGCTTCGACCTCACGGGGCCCGGCGCGTCGATCGGCGGAGGGCCTCTCGCCGCCCTTTCCGCCATGGACTGCGCCCTTCGTCGCCTCGGCGATCCGGACGTCGACGACGCCTTGGTCACCGCTGTCGACACCGCGGGCCGGCCAGGCACCGCCGACGACGCCGCCGCCATTCACCTCGTGCGCGGCGACGGCCCCGTCCGAGTCCTTGGCGTCGCTTGGGGTCTCACCCGCGACGACGCTGTCCAAGCCCTCGGCGTTCCAGCCGGACGTGACGCCGCATCCCTACCGCTTGCCGCAGGCGTCGCCGCGCCTCTCGTCCAGCTCGCCGCGGCCTTGGCCCACCCCGGCACGTGGATCGCGACCGCGACGGACGGCACCTGGTGGGGCGCGGTCGCCGTCAGCGTCGACGACCCCGTCACCCCTTCGCCGCTTCCGTCGGCCCCATGGGTCCTCCCTGTCCGCGCCGGGCGCCCGACACCCGCCACCTGGTCGGGCCCCTGGGACGCCGCGACCTGCCCCCTGCCGGCGCCGGGCTGGTCGAGCGCACCTGTGCGCATGGTCGGGGAGCCCGGCACTGACGAGGACCTCGTCTGGGTCGGACGCCCCCTTCCAGCCACCCCCGAAATCCCCGTCGACGATCCGCTGCCGGCGAACGCGCTCACGAGCGACACCGTCCTGCTGGCCGAGGCCTTCGTCGCCCATCGTCGAGCCGTGACGGCCGCCCACAGCCAGTTCTTGGCGCTTCGAGCGTCGGCCGCCGAAGCGCTCGGACGCCCGGACGCCACACGTGCGCCGTCGACCTCAGCGCCGCCGACGACGTCCGCGCCGACGCCTCGGGCCCCGACGCCACCCCCCGTGGTTGCCGCGGCCCGGCCGACGACCGCGGCACCGCCTGTGCCGCTCACGCTCGATCGAGCCGGGCTCCTGGCTCACGCGTCCGCGTCGCTGTCCGAAGCGCTCGGTCCCGCCTTCGCGGACCTCGACGTCATCCGCCCGCGCGTCCGCATGCCGGCGCCGCCGCTGCTCCTCGTCGACCGGGTCGTCGCGTTCCGCGGAACGTGCCGGTCACCCGGGCCGTCGGGCATCGTCACCGAGTACGACGTCCCCGACGACCCGACCTGGAACGACGGGCGCCCGCCCCCCTGCGTCGTGGTCGAGTCCGGCCAGGCCGACCTGTTGCTCGTGTCCTGGCTGGGCATCGATGCGCGGCTTCGTGGCGAACGCCGCTATCGCCTGCTCGATTGCACGTTGACGTTCCACGCGGCCCGGCCCGACGCCGGTGCGACGTTGCGCCACGACATCTCGATCGACCGCTTCGCCACCCTTGGCGACACGACGCTGTTCTACTTCCGCTACGACGTTCACCATGGCGACAACGTCGTCCTGACGATGCGCGAAGGCTGCGCGGGCTTCTTCACCCCCGCCGAATTGGCGACGCCGCGTGGCGTCGATGCCGCGCCCCTCGCACGCCCCACCCGCGCGTTGCCGCCGCTAGTGCACGGCGCCCGAACGTCACTCGACGAGGCCGCCCTCGACGCCCTGAGTGAAGGGCGCAGCGCGGACGGACTGGGGCCAACATTCGCCGGAGCCGATGGCGCCCGCTTGCGCCTTCCTCACCCGCGCTGGCGGCTCGTCCACCGGGCCCCCGCCGTGCACGTCGTGGGGCCGCCCCACGGCCTTGGTCGCGTCGTCCTCGAGCAAGATCTGCACGACGACGACTGGTTCAACCCGGTCCATTTCGTCGACGACCCGTGCATGCCAGGCACCCTGATGCTGGAGGCGTGCACGACGGCCGTCCGCCTGTGGCTACTCGCTTTCGGCGCCGCGGTCGTCTGCCCGAACGCGACCTTCGAGCCGCTGGTCGACGTTCCCATCACCCTGCGGTGCCGCGGCCAGGTCGCTCCGGGCCATCGACTTCTGACAATCGAGGCCTCGATCACCGAGGCGGGGACCACGCCGGCCCCGTGGGCGATGGCCGACGTCGTCCTCTCCGTCGACGGCGTCGCCGTGATGCGCGCCACCGGTGTCGGCCTCCGCGTCGTGGCGTCGCCGGCCCCTGTCGGCGGCTCGCGGGCCGAGTTGCTCGCCTTCGCCACGGGCTCGACAATGGACGCCTTCGGTCCCGATTGGGAGGACGTCAACGGGCCAGGACGACTCGCGCGGATGGCCGGCCCCCCGATCGCGATGATCGACGCCATCGAGGTCGTCAGCGGAGCCCCGAGGGTCGTCACCTCGCCCGCCCATGTGCTCGCGACGAGCCTGGTGCCCGAGGACCACCCAGGCTTGGCCGCGACCGGCCGCCTCCCGCTTGGCGTTCTGCTTGAAGTCGCGCTGCAGCCGTGCGGCTGGCTGACCGCGTGGCAGGGCGCTGGCATCGAACCTGGCGCCAAGCGCTGTTTCCGCAACCTCGATGGCACCGCCGAGTTGCTTCGCACCCCACGGCCCGGACGCTTCCGCGTCGCAGCCACCCAGCGCTCGAGCGCCGCCCACGGGGGCGTCCGCGTCCACGATTTCGCCACGACCGTCTCCGACGCCGACGGCCCCGTGTTCCGCGCGACCACCCGTTTCGGCTACTTTGCGCCCGAGGCCTTCGAGGTCTCGCGCGGCCTTTCGGGCGACGACGTCGCGTCGCTGCTCGCGCTCGCGGCGACGACCACCGAAGGTGAGCCGTGGCCGGCCGATCTGCCGCGAAGCGACTGGCGCTTCGTCACGCACCTCACCGGGCGCGGGGACGCACACCTCGCCGGTCGAGCCGACGTCGACCCCGCCGCCTGGCCCTTTGCCGCACACTTCCTCCACGACCCCGTCCTTCCTGGCTCCCTCGGGCTCGACGGGCTGGCCGCCATGGCGCACCTCGCCTGGCGAGAAGCGAAGGGAACCGAAGGTGACTGGCTGCCAGGCCCACTCTCCTGGACCTACCGAGGCCAGGTCTCGCCCCGCGTTCGACGCGTCGACAGCGCCGTTCGGTGGACCTGGGAGGGTGACGTCCTCGTCGCTGACGGCCTCGTCATCGCCGACGGCCTACCGATCTACCACCTCCGCGGCCTGCGCATCGGACCCCAAGGGACCGTCGCCAGAGCGCGGCCCGAGCCCGCTGCCATCTGGCTCCGGCAGACGGCCTCCGACGCCGAGTTCGACGGCATTCTCCACCTGCCGGCCAACCTCTCCTGGCTCGACGACCACCGCCCGACCCGCGCTCGACCCGCGGTGCCGCTCGCCTTTGCGGTCGGCATCGCGACCGAGGTCGCCGGCCGCTTCGGAAGCGTTGCCGGTGTCACGCTGGCACGTGCCAACCGCTGGCTCGACGTCCCTGGCGACGCGCTCGACCTGGCGATCCGCGCCGTCCGACGCGACGACACCGTGCGCGTCGTGTTGGCCGGAGGTGCCGTCGAAGTCGACGTCCTCCTTGGCGTACCCACCGCCATCGGCAGCGCGGCGCGCCCCGACGTCGAGCAGGTCATCGACCCGGCCGCCTTCTTCGCCTCGGGCGCCGTGTTCCACGGCCCGTCGCTCGCAAAGGTGACGTCGTGGGCCGCAGGCCGGCAAGGCGCGCTCCTCGAGATTCCCGCCTGGGGCCCATGGGGCGCGGTCGACCCCGGCGTTCTCGACGGCGCGACCCACGCAATGTGGAGCGCGACGCCTGAGCGTTGGGGCGCCGACGCCGGTCTCGCCTACCCCGTCGCCCTCCGCGATCTAAGACTCGCCGGACCGCCCCCCATTGGACCCTCCACCGTCGTCGTCACACTCCGCGAAGCCGCCGGAAAGCGACTTGGCTTTGACGTCGTCGCCAGCGGGCCAGACGGCCCCTGGGCCTCGTGGTCCTGGGACGAGCGCGTCGTTGCGGCAGGACCCGTCCTGAGCCTCCCCGAAGGCGTTCGCCGCGCGTTCCTGTGGGACGCCGACCCCGCCGGCGTCACGGTTGGCCGCGCGGAAGGCGACGGCAGCTGGAGCGTCGGGCCGGGCGACCTTCTCGAGCCGATGCCGGGCTCCTTCGCCAGCTGGTGGCAAGCCGTCGGAGAGCCGCCAGCCGACGGCGCCCGCATCGCGGCCAAGGAGTGCATCCGCGCGCGCCTCCGCGCCCGTGGCGTCGACGTCCACCCCAGCCGCATCGAGCTCGTCGCAACGCCCAAGGGCTTCGCGGTCGGGCGAACGGGCCTGCCGGCGGACATCAGCCTTCCGGCGATCGGACCGCGTGTGGGCCACATCGAATCGACGACGACGGCAGGCCGCTTCGGAGCCCGCTGGGTCGACGCCCCGACCTGATCAGGGGACGCCGGCGCAGGGAAGGAGCCCGTCGTACGGCAAGGTGACCTCCACTTCCGGGTAGGCCTCGTAGGCGATGGACACCGGGCTCGCGGGCAACAAGCCATTGACGTCGCACGTCATCCACATTTGCGCGCAGCTCGAAGGGCACGATGCAGACGGCACGGGCGTGTAGGCGGACCAGGCGTCGACGACGACCCGGTCGCCGTCGACGGAGGCCGCGCAACCGACGTCGATGTCGGTGTTGCAGCCGCCCTGGGGCGCACATTCGCTGGTCACGACCATGACCACGGCCGTTGCCCCTTCGCTGAGCTGGGTCGTGACATTGTAGGATTATGGCGTCGCAGGTTCTGTGCCCAACAAGCAAGCGATGCCGCCGATGTCGTCATGGGAGACCCGTTCGGGCGTCGTCGGCAATGACGTGGTGCCCGTCGAATCCGATGGCGTAGGGTCGGCCGCGTCGCCACACGCGATGATGCACACCACGCCTGGCAGGAGGCGCATCACAAACCCCACCCGAGCCCTTCACAGACAAAGCGATTGCGAATGTCGCGGTAGTGCTCGCCATTGAGCCGGTGCGTGGCCCAGATCACGCGAATCTGGCTCGTCACCTTCTCTTTGAAGGTGACGGTTGTCTCGGCCGTGTAGAGGTCCAACGCCTCCTCGATGTCGTTGAGCGACGTCAACCGAACGCCGGTCCCGTCGATCAGGCCCAATCGAACGCCCTCGTCAAAGGCGAGCTGCGAGTCGGTCTCGTCGAATTGGGGGATCTTTAGCATTTCCATGGGGTCCCAGGGATGCTCATCGTGCACGTACAAGTCCGAGGCAAAGCCCGTCTCGAGCTGGTCCTCGTACGCAGCATCCATGACGCCCGGGTTGATCGTCTCGTCGTTGGCGGCCTCGAACAGGATCGTCGGCAGCTGAATGTCTGGCATCGGCGCCGCACTGTGAAGTGTCGCGGCGCGGATGTCCCAGCCCCAACCGAGCCCGACATCTGCGAACACGCCGCTGAAGTTGGACCCGTTGCTGAAGCCCAACGAAAACTCCGGCACGCCGACAGGCAGGCCCATGTTCTCGATGAGGTGGTCACGGACCGCCGACAGGCGGTTCATGTCCTCGTTGGCAGGCGATTGGTCGTAGTCCCACTGCGCGCCAGCGCTGCGGTCCACGCTCTCGATGGCGGCGATCGCGAAGCCATCGTGGATAAGCGCGTTGTAAATCCGCAAATACTCGATTTGCGTGAGGTTGCCGAGGTCCCCGCCCGTTCCGTGGAAGGCCCACAGCAGGCCCACCGGGTTCTCCGGGATGTAGGACATCACCTTCGTCGGACCGAGGCCCGCGACGTCCTGCTCCGTCGTGGCGACGTCCGCGAGCGGGCTCACAGGCGCAAAGCCCTCCGCCTCGAACCAACCCGAGTTCCAGCAGTCGGGCCCCGTCACGCCCGTACCACCGCCGCCGCCGCCCGTTGTGCCGCCGCCGCCGGTCGTGCCGCCGCCACCGGGACCGGCTGTCGTGCCACCTCCACCGCCAGAGCCCGGACCCTCCGACGGAAGCGAACAGGCAACGGTGCACACCAACAACCCAAGTTGCCGCATCATGACGCCTCCCATCCTTGGTGATGTCTGCCGGACCACCGCTAACCTCGCCACCTGCCCGAACCGGTCCATGCCTTGTCTTGCGTCACCTGAGACCGGCGCGCTACCCCCCGGCCACGCACCTGAGGCCCCATGCGCGCTCTCGCCCTCTTGTCGCTCGCTGGCTGCAACCTCTTCTCGAAGGACCCCGACGCAACAGGGTCCGACGGTTCCGACGGTCCTGAGCCGAGCGCGAATTGCGAAAACGAGGGTTGGTTTGAGACCGGTGTCTACGCCCCCGTCGTCGAACTCGAGACCCTGAGCCAGACCCAAGTCGAGGTACCCGGCGTCGGCCCCATGAAGTTGCTGTCGTTCGTGCCGGAGAACCCCGTGGCCGTCCTGTGGGTTTTTCACGGAACGGGCGGCGACATCGGGAACCTGACCCAAATCGAATACGTCCGCATCTACAATGCGCTGCTGCACGACGGCTTCGCGATCGTCGCCACCGAGAGCGAGGAGCGCGGCTCCCAGGCCCAGTGGTCCCACGAAATTGGCGTCGACAATTCCGACTTCCAGCGGCTCATCCTCCTGCGGGACCACCTGATCGACACGACGCCGCTGGAGGACGCTACGCCCACCTTCGCGATGGGGTTCAGCAACGGCTCGAATTTCGCCGGTACGTTCATGGACGCCGGCTTCGAAATGGGCTGGGACATGCGCGCCGCGTCGCTGCACAGCGCCAGCCCCGAACCCACGGTCCAGGCCCCAACCATTCTGCTCGACGCCGAGAACGACGAGACCATCGGCGAAACCGTGATGCCGAACGCGTACGACGACCAACTTGCGACGGGCTTCGCGACCGACCTGTTCACACACGTCGAACACGCTCTCGACCCTGCCGAGATGCAGAAGATCGAGACGTTGGACGCCGAGGAGTCTCAATTGGCCTTCGACGAAGGCGTGCGCCTCGGGGTGATCGACGAAACCGGCGCGCGGGCCTTCGACCTGCCCGACCTCGACGACGTCCTCGACGTCTACGAAAACCAGGCGACGGTCCAGTGGAAGGCCGTCATCGTCTCCCAACTCCGAGTGGTCTTCGCGACCCATCGCGTCAACGGCGAGCGCTACCGCGAGATCCGCAACCGGTTCGTCTGTGAGGCGCTCGGCTGGGGCATCTGACCACCCCGTTCAGCGCAGCGCCCCAGGTCCAAGCGACTCCGCTGCACGCGCAATGTCGTCGTCGTCGGCAAACAGGTCGTCCACGTCGGGGTCTTCCAGCAGGACTTTGACGACCTGGGGAATCAGCGACTTGTGTTCACCCGACGCGGCCAACTTCTCGGCCAGCCGAAGCCCTACCGCATCGACGGCGCCACGGCGCACCACCAGCGCGCCGTCGGCGTGAAGGCGGTTGACGAGTCCCTGCGAGAACCCCACCAGGAAGCGGCTGGCCATAGGCCGACGTGCCCCGTTCGCGCGCCGCTCGCAAGCTTCCCTTGGCCGCGGGGCAACGGCCTGCTAGCGTCCAGGGGGGGGTCCATGGACGCCAACAACCCCGAACGCCTGATCGAGACGATCCGCAACGCGATCATCGGCGACGAAAATGCCATCGACGGGCCCTTTGGCCCTCGGCGGGTCACCTACGCCGACTACACGGCGAGCGGCCGGAGCTTGGCGTTCATCGAGGACTTCATCCGGCAACACGTCCTGCCCAACTACGCCAACACGCACACGGAGACGAGCGGGACGGGCCTGCAGACGACCCGATTTCGCGAAGAGGCGCGCGCCATCGTGCACCGCGCCGTAGGTGGTGGCCCCGACGACGTCGTCATCTTCTGCGGGACGGGCGCCACGGCCGCCATCCACAAGCTCATCGACGCGCTCAATCTGCGGCTGCCGGCGGACCTGGCCCGCCGCTACGACTTGGAGAGGCACATCCCGGCCGACGAGCGCCCCGTGGTCTTCATCGGGCCCTACGAACACCACAGCAACGAGCTGCCTTGGCGCGAGTCCATCGCCGACCTCGTGGTCATCGACGAAACCCTCGACGGTCTCATCGACCTTGAGATGCTCGAGGCGGAGCTGATCCGGTACGCGAAGCGCCCGATGAAGATCGGCTCGTTCTCCGCGGCGTCCAACGTCACTGGCATCGGCTCCAAGACCCGCGACGTCAGCGCCCTCCTTCGCAAACACGGCGCGCTCGTCTTCTGGGACTTCGCGGCGGCCGGCCCCTACGTCAAGATCGAAATGAACATGAAGGACGACGGCGCCGACGGCCACCTCGTCACCAAAGACGCCATCTTCCTGTCGCCGCACAAGTTCATCGGTGGCCCAGGGACGCCAGGCGTACTTGTCGCCAAGCGGTCGCTCTTCACGAACCGCGTCCCGACGGTCCCCGGCGGCGGCACGGTCTCCTACGTCCACGCGGCGCGCCACGACTATGTCGCAGACGTCGTCAGCCGCGAAGAGGGCGGCACCCCCGGTATCGTCGAGTCCATCCGCTGTGGCCTCGTCTTCCAGCTCAAGGAGTCCGTCGGCGCTGACGTCATCCGCGAGCGCGAACATGCCATGATCCGAGCCGCCATCGCCACGTGGAGCACGAACGCCGAACTGCGCGTCCTCGGCAACCGCGAGGCTTGGCGCCTGAGCATCACGAGCTTCACGGTCAGCCACCGTGGGCGCCTCGTTCATCACAACTTCATCGTCGCCCTTCTCAACGACCTTTTCGGCATCCAAGCGCGCGGGGGCTGTTCGTGTGCGGGCCCTTATGCGCATCGCCTGCTTGGCATCGACGACCACATCGCCGACGCTTTCGCGTGCCAGATCGGCTCGGGCCATTCGGGCCTCCGACCCGGCTGGGTCCGCATCAACTTCAATTACTTCATTTCGGAGACGACCTTCAGCGCCATCGTCGCGGCCGTGGACTTCGTCGCCCGCCACGGCTGGAAGTTCATGCCGCTTTACCGCTTCGACCCGGCGTCGGGCCTCTGGCGCCACCGCAACTTCCGGGCGGAGCACGTGATGAAACTCGCCGACATCTGCTACGCGTCGGGCCGAATGGAGTTTCGCAGTCGGCACGCCACCGAACCTGAGAGCGCCCTGCCCCGCTACCTCGAGGAGGCGAAGGCGCGCGTTCCTGAGCTGGAAACGAAGCCCGCGGAGGCCGAAGTGCTCACGTTGCCGCCCGAAGCCGAGGCGCTGCGTTGGTTCTGGCTCCCCCACGAGGTGGCGGGCGAGCTTTCGGGCCGCAGGGTGCGCCGCCCGAAGGGCGACGTCGTCCATCCCCGCCCATGAACGACGCCCCCGTCCCGGTCGCCTTGTACATTTCGCTTTGGATTCCGGTCCTGGCCGTGATGATCTGGGGCCTTGGCCGCTTCTGGCAACGGTGAGGGACGACAGGGTCGACGGCCCGTCGCGGTTGGCAGGCCTTCTGACCGGAATGCCGGCGCCGCACCCGCCGCGCGACCTCAGCGGCTGACAGCCGAGGGCTCGGTGGGAACGACATCCGCCGGGCCTTTCGTCGTCTGGGCTCGCGCATCGAGGTACTGGACGAGCGTCGAAAGTCCGTGCCCGACGTAGTCGATCCGGATCTTGGGCTCCGACATCTCGTACTTGATGCCGCCGCGGACCTTGCCGGGGTCTGCAACCCAGTAGCTGTCAAGATCGTCGTACATCATGACCTCCATGAACCGGATGGCCTCGCGCGTCGATCGCTCGTACCGGCTGGCGCGATCGGGCGCGAAGCGCAGTGCGATGGCGTAGGCCGCGGCCGTGCCCTCCGAGTAGCAGAAGGTCTGCATCGCTGGCAGCTCGTCCGGCAGCTTGTAGTAGCCGCCGACGTAGTCGGGCCAGGGCGCCCTTTCCGACGTCCACTGGTAGTTGTCGATCATCCAGTCGGCGACCTCGAGCCCGAACGCGGCCGCCCGCGCGTCGCCTGTCAGCGCATGGTACTGGGCCGCCGCCATCACCGCCCACGGACCGAATTGGACGAGTTCCAGGCGGTCCGCTCCGTCGTAGGTGTCGTGCGGCCATCGGCCGGTGGTGCGCGCGCGTGCCGCCCGTTCGCGGAACCAAGGCTCGTAGTAGTCGAGGAAGGCCGGGAAGCCCGACACCCAACTCGGGTCGTCGAAGTAGGCCGCGACCTTGCCAAGGGCGAGCGCCGCCTCGCCGGGGACGATGTCGTTGTCGGCGTCCTCGTAGCTGTGCCCCTCAGGCACAAGGTACGGACGGAACCGCCCGTTGGGCTCCATCATCGAGCGAACGAACGCCGCCATCTCGCGGATCGCCTCGTCCTCGCTGCGGTCGCCCGTCGCCTCGGCGTAGGGAATCCAGGCGAGAAGGGCGACGGCGACGGTGCCGAGTTTCTGATTGGACGGCTTTTCGGGGGTCCCCTGATCGAGCGGGGGGTACCGGAACAACCGCGTTCCTTCAGGCGGATGCGGAAGCCGGGGGTCCACCGGATCCGTCGAGCGCACCGTGTGCTTCGCGAGCCAGTCCATCCCCCGCCGGGCGCCCACAAGGTACCGATCATCGGGCTGGTACCGCCACGTGTCGACGAGGTCCCGCGGCCCAAGAATGTGGCGGACCTCGTTGTACTCTTCGCTCCGACGGTTCTGCTCGGGCCAGTACTTGTACTCGTAGCGGCCGTCGTCCAAGAGGTTCGCCAGCCACCACTCGCCACCGCGCACAAGCATCTCCCGCACGTGCGCGGCGTCGATGGCCGCCAGCGGCACTTCGGGGGCGCCCCTGACCAACCGAACCGCTGCGCCACCGCCGGGCTTGGACTCCATGAAGTGGTCGGTCCGCCAAACGTCGAGCCGGTTGCGCGGGTCCAGCCACGGCCGAACGGTGGGCCAATCGAATGCGGTCGCGGCCGCGCCGAAGAACAGATCCACCTCGTGTTCCGCTTCGCGGATCGCCTCGGCGCCCACCCGGTAGGTGAATCGCTCGTCTTTCTCGCCGACCGGTGCACGCAACATCACCCCGTCTACGCCCATCTCCCACAGGTCGGACAGAAACGCAGGGTCCCGAGGCTCCACCGCGGCCCGCTCGAGCGAGACGTGAATCTCGAGGCGGATGTCCGGGAGTCGCTCGGCCAACCCGCCGAAGCCCATCGTCGCCAACTGCCAGTCCCACTCGCGCGACAGAGCCGCAGCGAGGTCGTCGAGGACAAGGTCTGCGTCTTGTTGCGTGTCCACAGAAGCGTGGCGCGTTGCGAGCGTCGCGCCCTGCAGCCGCATGGACCCTACGAGCCGAAGGGACTCGGGCGACCATTCCAAATCCGGCACCGTGGTCCGGGCGAGGCGTGCGCGCAAGCCACGAAGCAACGCGTCACCCGTGCCATCCGGGATGCGGCCGATCGTGTCCCGCACGACGTAGATGTGCGCGTCCGATGTCACCCGCCGAAGCTGGAACCACTCCAGGTGGTCGTGTTGTACGAGCCGCGACCATACCGATGCGTCGCGATCCAACGCGCCACGAAGCGCCCTCGAAACGACGATCGCGTGTACCCCGCGGTCGCGGAGGGCTCGCGCGAAGGCTTCTTCGTCCGACCCCAAGCCGAGGCTCCACAGCGCCATGTCCGGCGTGAGGTGCGCCTCGAGCGAACCGCCGGCGGCATTCATGATGAGCCCCTCCTGGGCCAGCGACGCCAGGAGGCGCTTGGATTCCTCGGACCAAACGGGCGGGACAAGTTGGCCCGCACACACGCCAAGGCGCTCGGACACGGAGCCCGCCAGATTCAAACACGGCGCCGGAGCGCCCGTGGGCTGGGGTCGTCCGAGGGCCAGGAGCAACGCGATACCCCCCAAGGCGACGCCAACACCGGCCCATGTCCGATTCAACCCCCCTCCCCGCCCCGCACTATCGCGCGCCCGCCTTCGCTTGACAGGACCGACGCCCGCGATACCCGCGCCGGGCCCGGAGACGCCCCCATGGCCAAGACCAGCGCCATCCAACGACAGAAGAAGCGCGAGAAGTTGGTGGCGAAGTTCGCCGCGAAGCGCGAAGAACTCAAGCGTCGCGCCGTCGACACGAAGCTCAATGCCGAGCAGCGCATGGATGCCCGCGCCAAGCTGGCCGCCCTTCCTCGCAACGCGTCGCCCGTTCGCCTCGTCACCCGCTGCGTCGTGACCGGCCGCCCGCGCGCCGTCTACCGCAAGTTCGGCCTGTCCCGCATCAGCTTCCGCGAGCTCGCGCTGGCCGGCCACCTTCCCGGCGTGCACAAAGCTTCCTGGTAGCCCTCAGGCGAGCCCGTAGGCCGCCTTGTAGCGCTCCGACAACGCATCCAGCAGATCCTGGACGTGGTCCCGCGGCCCGACGGCTGCCTTGACGATGTCCGGCGCATCCATGGCGTGTCCGACCTGATGGACCCGTTGATGTAGCCATTCGCGGATGCCGTCGAACTGGCCTTTCTCGACCTCCTGCCACAACGTCGGCAGGTCTCGGGCCATCCCGACCGCCAGGCTCGCCGCGTAGAGGTTCCCAAGCGTGTAGGACGGGAAGTAGCCAAAGGCCCCGGCTGCCCAGTGCACGTCCTGCAGCACGCCTTCGGTGTCATTGCGAACGTGGACCCCCAAGGTCGCGCGGTAGGCGTCATTCCAGGCGCCCGGCAGGTCGGCGATCGCGAGTCGGCCACCCACCAAGGCGGCCTCAAGCTCGAAACGGACGAGGATGTGCAGGTTGTAGGTGACCTCGTCCGCACTCACACGGATCGGGCCCGCGCTGACGCGATGTTGGGCCGCCCACAAGCGGTCCGCGGTCAGCGTTGGATTCCCGAAGCGTGGCGCCACGAACCGGCAGAAAGCCCGGCTCCGGCCGATCGTGTTCTCCCAGAAGCGCGACTGGCTCTCGTGCATGCCCATCCCGGCATGGCGCGCCACGCCGTCGCCAAGATGGTTGGGCAACCCCTGTTCGTAGAGCGCATGACCCACTTCGTGGATCGTGCTGCCGAGACCGTGCAGCAGGTCCTCTTCGTAGAGGTGAGTCGTGATGCGCACATCGTCGAGGCCGACGGAGGTGGAGAACGGGTGCTCCGACGCATCGAGCCGACCACGCGCAAGGTCGTAGCCGAGCGCGCCGAGAAGCCCCTGGTGCACGGCTCGCTGCTCGGCGACGGGCATCGTCATGCCCAAGGCGGCCGGCGGCGTTCCGCCCTTCAATGCTTCGAGAAGGGCCATGAGGCCAGGCCGAAGACGTCCGAACATCGCAGCCACGTTGGCGGCGTCGACCCCGGGATCGTGGGCGTCGATCATCGTGTCATAGGGGCTGCGATCCGCGTCGACCGCAAGCGCCTCCTCCTTCCGGAGGTCGAGCAAGGTCGCCAAGCTGGGGGCGAAGGAGGCAAAGTCGCCCGCCGGCTTCGCCGCGATCCACGCCGAAAATGCGCTCGCCTCGGCGGAAGCCAGCCGCTCGACCAGGTCGGCCGTGACGCGCACCCGCCGCGCCAAGTCGCGGCGTACGTTTCGAAGGGTCGCCACGTGCACGGGGTCCGTGCTTCCTTGAGCCGACAAGTGGTCGAGGGCCTCTGCGACACGCCCGTCCGTCCACATGCCATGGATGATGCGCGACAGGAGCCCGACTTGGGCGCCCCGATCCTCGGAAGCGCCGCTTGGCATCCCCGTCTGCTGGTCCCAACCCAACAGCGCCACCACGTCGTTGAGGCGGCGGATCTCGCGCAGATGAGCGTTGAGGTCGTCGAAGCTTCGCATCGTCACGCGTCATCTCCACGAATCTTGTCGAGGAACTCGCGCTTCTCGCGCGCCGACAAACCGCTCGCCGCCAGGGCGTCGGCCACCGGCCGCCCGCCGAGGGCCTCCCGAAGCACCTTCCACTCCCCCTGGCTGAGCGCGCCGCCTTTCATCCGGTAGTCGACGAACGCCTCCCACGCGTGGGGCACCCATTGCTCGACCAGGGAACCGATGACGTCGGCGTACCGCCGAATCTCGAGCTGAGCGTGTTTGTCGGCGCGCAGCGAGAGGAAGTGGAACAGGTTGTGGAGGTCGATCCGCCAGTACCACTGGGTGTACCAGGCGAGATTGAGGTTCATCCTCGCGAGTTCTCGCGCGAGCTGCGGCGCGTCGGCGTCGCGGGGTGCACCGGTCCCGTCGTCGTTGAGCAGCGTCTCGTAGTGGTCGTAGGCCTGCTCGGCGTCGCTGCGCAACAGCCCGAGGACCCGCTTGGCGTCGTCGTCGGCCAAGGGCTGACCCCGCCCCTGGCGGTTGGTCGTCGACTGCAGCGCGAGATCCCCGACGCTCGGCAGGTAGAATTCCCGATCGAGGATGGAGTAGCGGGCCGAGATTTCGTTGACGGACGCCGTTCGGTGTCGGATCCACTGCCTCGCTACGAAGATGGGCAGCTTGACGTGAAGCTTGAGGACACACATCTCGAAGGGCGTCGTGTGCCGGTGCCGCATCAGGTACCGGATCAGGCCCCGGTCGTCCTGAACCGTTCTCGTGCCCGCCCCGTAGGAAACGCGGGCCGCTTGCACGATGGCCGCGTCGTCGCCCATGTAGTCGACCACGCGCACGAATCCGTGGTCGAGGACGGGGATCGGTTCGCCGAGAACGGTCTCCAGGCCTTCGGAGACGGGGCGACGGGTCAGGCGTTCCATCCGGTCTCCGAGCCGCCGGCCTTATCCCGACGCGGCGTCGTCTCGGAAGCTGAGATGGGCCTTCGGCGCCCGGTAGATCGTCCAGTGCACGGTCCGATCGGGCGTCTCCCCCCAGAGGAACACGCGGAAGTGCAAGAACAGCAGATCGTCGCCGACCTCACCCAACAGCGCTGGCAGCGCAGTCCCACGGCCCTCCGGGCCATCGAAGCCGGTAAGCACGAGGCGCAGGCCGTCGTCGACCGCCGTCGACTTCACCTCGGGCTGGGGCCCCGCCTCGAACACCAACTCCACAGCGAAAGGTGCCGCGTCAGGTAGTTCAAGGGACAGCCGAAGCGGGTGGCCAGCGAACGTGGTGGTCTGGCCACAGGCGACCACGTCGGCGGGACCGGAACGCAAGAACACGGCCATGGCGCTTCCATCCTGAGCGGACGGCGCCGCTAACGTGGCTCCGGAGCTGCCATGCCCCGCCTCACCGACACGGCCGGCGCGCTCGCCTCCTCCGAGCCGTCGCTCGTTCTGGCGCTCGTGGACGCCCTCGACGACCCCGAAGGCCTCGGCCGAATGCGCGTTCGCTACGTCACCATGCCAGGTTCGCCGCGAAGCGGCTGGCTTCGTCCCGTCCGCCCCGAGGCGGGCCCCAACTGTGGCCTCGTTGCATCGCCCGCCCGAGGCGACGAAGTCCTCGTCGCGCGCCTGCCGTCGGGCGAAGCTTACGTGTTGGGCGCCTTGCACAACGGCGTCGACCGCCCCCCCACCGCGCTTGCCGACGGTGGACCAGGCCCCAAGGCGACGGCAGCCACGGGAACACCCAAGCGCGCCACACCCACCGCTGGCGCCTACGACCCCGAATGCACCCATCGACGCGCCTGGCGATCGCGCTCGGGACACCTCGTGATCCTCGACGACTCCCCTGGCGCCGAGGGCCTGCGCCTGTTCGACGCCAGCGGACACCTGTCCCTGAGCTTCGACACCACGACCGGCGTCGTCATCCTCGCGAGCGCGACCGGCGACGTGTCGATCCGCGCCGGCCGCGACTTGTTCCTCGACGCCGGCCGCGACGTCGTCGTCACGGCGGGCCGCGCGACGCGTTCGGAGGCGCCCGACTGGTCCGCGGAGGCCCATCGCGGCCTGGCGCTCCGTGGTCGCTCGGTCGACGTTTCGGCCAGCGCCGACTTGGCGCTGACGGCCACCGGGGCCGTGCGCGTGCGGAGTGTGTTGTCGGCGACGATGGAGGCGGGCCTCTCCGTACGCGTCAGCGGCGGCGTTGGCGCCGTCTTCGAAGCGGCCGGCCTCGTCCATGTTCGCGGTGGGCAGGTCATCGTCTCCTGACCGTCAGGGCGGCACGAGCGCCAAAGGCCAGATGCCAACGACGGGCTCCGCGACCCGGGGCCACGTGCCGGCCTGAACCGCCGAGATGAGGCACAATTCGAGGTCGGGATCGATGCCGAGCGGCTCGACGACGCGCGCCGCAGCGAGACCGGTGGCGTCGAAGTCGAGCGCGTACCGCACCAAGGGCGGTGCGCCGTCGCATTGGGACGCCGGCCCGCGGACGTCCACCTCCAGGGCCACCTCGATCACGGCTTCGGCGGCCATCGGATCGATGCCCTTGGGACGTGGCGGCGACGCCTTCGCGCGCGGCGCCGATGGCGCGACCACGGGCGTCGGCAGCACCTCCGGCGACGCCGGCGCGACGACCGCGGGCACCGGCGCCGCAACGACAACAGGGGGCGGCGGAACCGGCGCCGGGGCGCTTGGCGGAAGCCGAAGCGGCCGACGGCGCTCCGGAATCGGTCCCCCCGTGTCCGGGGCGGACACCGCCAGCAGAACGGCCAGCCCAAGGCCGAGCCCCACCGCAACCGCGCGCCCGCGACTCACCGGACACCCATGTCCGGCACCCTGGGGGGGATCTCCGGGAGGCACACACACTTACGTAGGTTCAACCTTGATCGCACACCATGGCACGCCGCTTGCAAAGGTCCGTAGTGTCCGGTTCGTGAACCCAATTTCCGTGCCCCTGGAGGGTCATGGATCGGACGCCGCCGGAGGGCGGCGCGGGGAATTCGCCTCGCGCCGTCTTCCGGGGCCAGCCTCACGGCGCCGTCGTCGTCGACGATCCCGACGGTGCGACCGGCTCGCCGATCTGGAGCTGGCTCACGACACGCTCCGTAGGCCACTTCTGGTCATCGTAGCGCTCGATCAGCTGCCCGGTCGGGCTGACGACCCACCAGCGCGCCCCATGGGCGATTTCCTGGCCCTCGCGCATCACCGACAGGCCCGCAGCTCCCGCAAGGGCCGGCAGGTCCTCGGCACGCGCGAGATCGAATCGTCCGATCTGCCCACCGACGACGGCCTGCTGGGCCTCCAGCACCTCGGGCGTGTCGTGTTCGGGGTCCAGCGTGACCGCCACGAGCCGGGCCGTGCTGTCCGCTGGCAACGCCTTGAGCACCGATTGCAAGCGCGTCATCGTCAGCGGGCACATCTCGGGAATGGGGCACCGCGTGTAGAAGAAGGTCAGCAACAGCGGGCCACGGTCCAGGCGGAGCCGTTCGCCTCCAGCAGTGACGACGGCGTGATTGCCGACGTGTTCGCCAGGCTGGATCGGCGGCGGGGCCGGCGCCGTAGGGGGCGCCTCGCGGCCAACGACGCGGAGACGTTCGAGGGTGAGGTCCGCGCCCTCGCGACGCAGCCGACCGATGACGCGGTGTCCGGGCTCGAGCATCTTGAGCCAAGCCGGGTCCTCGACGGTGAATGGCATCACCATCGGTTCCATGAGGCCGCGGATGGCGTCATGGTCGAGGACGACCGTGGCCGGCGCCTCGACCGACACCACCGTGCCTTCGACGATGTAGGTGGGGTCACCGCTGCACGCGACGAGCCGGACTAGGGTCCACATGGACGCGCTCTAATGCGCCCCCATCGGTCCGATCAGCCGTCGCGCAGCGGCCAGCCGCCCCTCCAAAGTTGCCGCAAATCCGTCCGGTGGCCCCGGCCCCCACCGCGCCGCGCTGTAGGCTTCCGCCACTGCGACGAGCGCCGCGGCGGCGTCCCCATCTTCCGTGCGCGCTGCCACCCATCGCGCTGCGGACACCGGCGGGAGCGTGGGGGGAATTGCCCAGCCCGCCGCCTGCAGCGAATCGCGCAAGCCGACCCACTCTGCGGCCGGTCCGCGCACCCGCGGGCGCCGTTTCGGTCGTAGCCGCCACGCCACGACGACAAGAGTCGCGACGACACCCGCCGCACCGGCCCCAGCGACCCCCAGCCGCAACCGCGTCGGCACGCCCGATGCGGCGGCGACCGTCGGCGTCGCGTCGGCGGTGACCCAGCCGCGGCTTGCGTCGTACCACTCGACCCAGGCGTGGGCATCGCCGGCCTTCACCACCCAGGTGCCGTCTGCCGACGCCTCCGTTCGATACCCGGTCGCCACACGGGCCGGGACGCCATGGAGGCGAAGCCCAACGGCCAGAGCGCTGGCGAACCACACGCAGTGCCCGATCCGGCTCTCCGTGACGAAGTGGGCGAGGTCCGTGGGCCCGTCAGCGCGGGGGGCCAAGGTCCACGCGAATCCGTCTCCGAGCGCGTCCGACAGGCCGTCGACGGGCCGCCCCCCGCGCGCCACGGCGGCCTGCGCCCAGGTGCGGAATGCCGGGGCGAGATCGGGCGACACGGCGAGGTGGTGGCTGGTCGGCGGGGTGGTATCGACGACGTCGCCGGGCTCGCCCGCGGTCCACGACGAGAACTGGTAGGACGTGACGGGTTCCATGACGACGCGGCCCATTTCGCCGTCCCGGAAGACGGCTGTCGGAACCCCAAGCGCCGTCGTTGCCCCCACCGTGAACAGCGTCCTCCCCGGTTCCTGCAGCCTCACATCGAAGCGATGGCCGAGGTCCAGGCCATCCCCGCCCTGGGCCCAAACGTCGGTCGGCGCGGTCCAGACCTCGCCGTCCAACGTCCCCAACACGGTCCCGCGGAGGTAGATCGGCCCAAGCAAAGGCGGCTGGGACGACACCATCATGCGCACGACGCCCGCCTCCGCTCCGGCCGGCGGTCGCAGGGGGTCCAGCGTCGACGTCGTCCCCAACGACGGGACCACGACAGGGGCGGCTGCCGGGCGGGGCCAGACGGCCCAGACCGAGACGCTCAGGAGCGCCGTCGCCAAGGACGTCGACCAGGTCCCGCCGAGCGCGAAGGGCGCCAACGCCGCCCAGGCCACGGCGCCAAGCGGCTGCCCCGCGACCACGACCCCAAGGGCCGCGTAGAGGACAACGGCCCGCGCCGCGCCGCGAGCCGCTGCGGCGCTCCCCAAACCCAACACCAGCCCGCCGACGATCCCGTCGACGGGCCCGCCCGCCATGGCGACGACCCCCGCCGGAATCAGGGAGACGACCGCCCCGAGGGCCTCTCGACCGCGTAGCCAACCGCCCATCGAGGCGGCCACCGCCAGCGCGACACAGGCCGCCGCGATGCCGCCAAGCAAGGGCGATGTGAGTCCGAGGACGCCGAGCCCGACGAGGCCGACGCCCCAGGCGGTCGGGGTCATGGAGTGCCCGCCCGCGCCAACGCCGTCCACAAGGTACGGCGCCAGGCCGCGCCCGCGCGAGGGGGCCAATGCCGGCCCGCCAGCGCGAGTCCCACCCGGTCGCCACGTCGCCCCGCGGCCAGGATGGCACCGCTCGCGCGCGACAACTCGATCTCGAGCCCCGGCCCCGACGCCGCCGGAACGCGGACGATGACGTGGCCCTCCGCTGCCGCCCTTTCCGCGAGCCACCATGCGCCGACGCGCAGACTGCGTCGCCAGTGGATGCGGCCAACGCGCTCGCCTCGCCGCCACGTACGCAGGCCGACGACCTCGTCCACGCCGACTTCTGCGTGAACTTTGGGCGGGCCCATTTCCAAGGGCCGGGGGTAGACGACGACGCGGTCGCCCCCGTCCACCGTTCGACGATGTTCCACCAGCCCAAACGGGGACCGGGTGGCGAGCACGATGTCGGACAGGGACACGTCGCCGCGTTGGTCGATGCGCCAAGACGCCGCCCACGTCCCCTCGCCGAAGGCCGTGCCCACCGCCGGGCCCAAAGCATCGGGGTCGCGGAGCGCAAGTTCAAGGCGACGCGGCGCGACGACGTCCCAGCCGCCGTTGGCGACGCGGCCGGCGAACCAACTTTCCGACAACCGGCGCCGAATGAGAACCCGGCGCAGCCGATCGCGGCCGTCGACGACGCTCACAGCGAGCAGCGCAAGGCCCACGGCCCCTACGGCCACCGGAACTTCGGCCCGACCCGCGGCTCCGACGGCCAACGCCGTCAGCGACAGCGCCAAGACGATGAGGCCGTCACGCGTGGGGCGCATCTCAGCCCAGCCGCGGCATGCGCTCGATGCGGTCCAGGATCACGGCGGCGCCCGCGTCGTCGTCGTCCTCCGCGCCGCGTGCGACAACGCGGTGGCCCAACACGGGAACGGCGACGTCGCGGACATCGTCTGGCATCGTCCAGGAACGGCCGCGAACGCGGGCCAGCGCGCGAGCACCGAGGTGCAACATCGCCCCGCCACGCGGCGAGGCGCCGCGGACGAGGCGCCGATCCTCGCGCGTGCCCCGCACGAGATCGAGCAGCCACTCCTCGATCTCCTCCGCCATCGTCACCGCACGAACCTCTTCCGTCAGCGCGCGCACCTGGGCGAGGTCGACCACGGGCTCCAACGGGGCCGGCGACGCCAAGCGCAACACGCGGCGTTCGGTGGCGCGATCGGGGTACCCGATGGCGAGCCGGAACAAGAAACGGTCCAACTGCGAATCGGGCAGCGGCCAGGCGCCATGGGCGTCCCACGGGTTCTCCGTCGCGATGACGAAAAACGGCGACGGCAACGGCCGGGTGACGCCGTCGACGGTCACCTGACGCTCGGCCATCGCTTCAAGGAGCGCGCTTTGCGTCCTTGGCGACGTCCGGTTCACCTCGTCGGCGAGCACGACATGCGCGAACAAAGGCCCTGGGGCGAAGCGCAGGCCCCCTTGGCCGTCGGGCAGGGCCCCACCGACGAGGTCGGCCGGCAACAGGTCCGACGTAAATTGGATGCGTGCGAAGCTGGCGCCCATGCTCCGCGCCAAGGCATGGGCAAACGTCGTCTTTCCCACGCCAGGGACATCGTGCAGCAGGAGGTGCCCGCCTGCGATGAGGGCCGCGAGCGCGAGTTCCACAACCTCCGGCTTGCCGAGGAGGACACCCTCCAACGCCGCCCGCCAGCGCGCGAGCGCCGCGTCGCCGTTCATTTTTCTTCGCGGAGGTGCGTGCCAGTGACGTCCAAGCCGTACTCACAACCGGGCTGAAGGGCGGGTTCGTCGCTCGAAATGATCTCGAAGGTCTCGGTGCCCTCCCAGTCGCCACCGCTTTCGATCGGGCAGCCGCCGTCGAGGTTCACGCGCGCCGAGCCCTGAATCTGCCAAGAGATGCGCGCCTCGCCGCGATCTTCGGTCCACAACACGGACGTGTAGACGAGCTCGCAGCCGTTCACGGTGCCGGTCGCGAAGACGTCGGGGCCCACGGCCAACTCAATCGCCTGGCCATCGACGACCAACCGGTACTCGATCTTCTCCTCATAGGAGACGGGGTCGCTCGTGCACTCATCATCTGCGCCCGCGAGCGTGATGTCGAAATAATGACCGCGCTCGCTGTCCCCATTGCAGGCCACGAGCAGCGGAACCCACGGAACGAGCTTCGCGATCACGGGCTCCCCTCTTTGCGCCGATGCGCGCCGGCCATATATACCGCGGCCCTGCGTCCGACCCGCTCCGCGCCGTCGTCGAACGCGATTGGAGACCACGTGTCCGACGATCGCCAGCTGTTTACCGCACGCCCTGCAGACGTCGCCGCCCTCGCGGCGCACTTTGATGCTGCCAAAGCCGGAAGCCCCCGCACCGTCCGCCTCCGCGCCGTTCATGGCGGCGGCAAGCGCGCGGTCGCGACGGACTTCCTCCGCGGCCTGCCGTCGGAAGACTCGCTGGTCTGGCGCGTCGCCTGCGTCGACCAGGAGAACGGTCTGCAGTGGCTGATCCGCATGTACGGCAGCCTCGTCGCCACCTTGTCGGCCGACCCCGTGCGCCGGACCAAGGTCGAGATGGTCCTCAACACGCAGGTTGCGGCGCAGCCCAAGCGCGTCCAGACTTGGTACCAGCAGTTCGTCTCGGCGATGAAGGAGTCGAAGACCGACCGTGAATCGGGCCAGATTCAGCTCCGTCTCCCGACGGACAACCCGCTCGTCGGCCTTGTCGAAGTCGTCATCGGCATCTCTCGGAAGGTGCCAGTCATCCTCGATCTGCAAGGCATCTGGCTCGCCCAGAGCCTCGCCCCGGCGACCTTCCTCGAGGCGTTGACCGACGAGGCGAAGTCCCAGGGCTCAAAGCTCCTCGTCCTCGTCCACGACGAGCCCGATGATGCCGCCAACGAGGCCTCTTGGCCCGTTCCGCTGCTCGACTGGTACCGCCGCCGCAGCGAGAACCTCGCCCAGGTCGCCATTGCCCCGTGGGGCGCGTCGGAAACGGCCACCTACCTGGAGAGCCGCGGCCTCCAAGGCGACGCCGCCGGCTTCGCTGCCCTCGCCTCGGGGCGTCCCGCCTACCTGCACGAACTGGTCGATGCGTTCGTCGCCGACGGCCGCAGCCTCACCGATCTCGCCGGCGTCGACCTCGCCAGCCTCGCCCCGCTCAACGTCGACGAGTCCGAGCTCGACGCGCCCGCCGAGCCACCGGCAGAAGGCGCCCGCAAACACGCAACGGCCGCCGACGCTGGTCAAGCCGCCTACTTTGCCGCCCTGCTTGGCCACACCTTCCCGTCCAACCTCGTCGCCGACATGGGCGGCTGGGACCGCGAATCGATGGACGATCTGATCGACGCCATGCCGGGGCTCTTCGAGCAGGTGCAGTTCAGCAACGACCTCGGTTCGTGGCTCTACAAATTCAAGCGCGGCACGATGCGCGACGGCATCCTCGCTCGCCACGCCAACGACGAAGGCCACGACCTGGCCCGTCGCGTCGGCCTGTTCATGGAGCGCTTCCTCGCCCCACGTGGCACCGGCTTCGTCCTCAAGACCTCGCGCGTCTACGCGGAGCACGGCGCCGCCGCGCGCGCGTCCAACCTCCGCGCCCAGGTGCTGGCTGGCGACTCGCCCGACGTGTGGGCACTCGCGCACGACGGCATGCGCTACTTCGACGAGGTCCCCTGGCCCGACCCGATGCGCCGGATCGTGCTGCAGAACCTGCTCGACCGCATGATCGGGGCCGGATCGGCGCCCAATCAGCTCGAGCCGCTTCACAAGGAAGTGGAGGCCTTCGCCGCGTCCCGCAACGACGAGGAGCTGACCGCCTGGGCGCTCTTCGCCGGCAGCCGCATGGACGCCCGTCGCGGCGACGCCTACCGCGCCCGCGAGCGCGCCAAGCAATCGGTCGAAAAGTACAAGGCGCTCGGCAACGGCGCCCGCGTCGGCGAGCTGTTCAACCACCTGGGCGGCATCGAACTGCAAGACGGCAATCCGAATGCCGCCCTCGACTTCACGAACCAGGCCGTCGAGGCCGCCAAGGTCAAGGGGCCCGACGGGCAAGAGGGCGTGTTGCCAGGCGTCTTCGCGACGGCCGAGCACATCCGCGGCCTCGTCACCCGCGCCGCCCGCAAGCTGCCGGAAGCCGTCGAGCATTTCCGCCGCGCCAATGACGTGGCCGGCCAGGCCGGACTACCGGCCGTCGCGCTGGACGCCGCCGTCAACTACGGCGAGGCCCTGCTGGCGTCCGAAGAATTCGACCAGGCCCGTACGGCGCTTGAGCGCTGCGTGCAGATTGCCCGCGGCCTGCGCAACCCGCTCCGCGAGCGGACCGCGTCCGAATTGCTCGCCCAGGTCTACGGCCGCCAAGGGGCCTTCGACAAGGCGCTCCCGGCCGCCCAGCGCGCGCTCGAGTTGAGCACGGCGCAGAAGCTCGAAGGGGCGTTGCCCTTCGACAACTACCACGTCGGCTTCTTCCTCATGCAGCTGCGCAAGCCGTCGGAAGCGCTCGTGTTCTTCAAGCGTTCCGCCGAACGAGCCGGCAGCTTGGGGAATCACCCTGTCGTCCGCGAGCTCGGCTACTTCAAGGCCATCGCGCACCTGCAGGTCGGCGAGACCCAGGAGGGCGTGACCGGCCTGCGCGACATCCTGCCGAAGTTGCGCGAAGCCAAGGACTGGCGCAAGGCGGCCAACGTCATGGAGAACCTCGCAACAGTCGAGCAAAAGGCCGGGAACGTCGAAGCTGCGCGCAAGCTGCTCGCCGAAGGCGAGAAGCTGCTCGACGACGCCGGCCTGAAGGACGAGGCCAAGGCGATGCGGACGAAGGCCCGTCAGATCGAGGCGTAAAGCTCGCCCCCCCACGAGCGCGCCCGACCGGGCAAGCCGTGGGGCGACCTCACCAACGAAAACGGCCATCGCCGAGGCGATGGCCGTTGCATGAACCAAGGCATGGAGCGCCTCGCCAAAGGCGAGGCGTCGCTCCGAGGTAGGGCCTAGAGGCGGCTCTCGGCCTCAACCAGCGCGTCCTCGATGTACCCACTGCTCGTCAGCAGATCGAGGTTCTCATCGAGCAAGTAGCCGGTCGGGAAGAAGTTCACGGTAATTTCCGTGTACACGTCGCCGTTCTCATCCGCGAGAACCGGAACCTTCGGATTCGGGTAGTCGCTGGCCCAGGATTCTGCGGTCGCCTGGGTCGGGGCATTGCCGTAGACGTCCTGAAGTACGATCGACAACCAGATGATTTCGTCTTGCTTGATGGCCTTGACCACGCTCGGCGCGAGGTCGTCGTAGTAGCTATCCTCTTCGCCATCCACCCAAGCCGCCACGTTCATGCAGGGTCCGCACCACGCCGCGAAGGAGTCAAAGACGATGTCCTTGCCGTGGCCAGCGAAATCGTGCAACTCCACCATGTCACCGTGCTGGTCGACCATCTTCCAGTTCGGGAGACCGTACTTGCCCCTGTTGGCCTTCTTGTCCGGATTGTAGGGCCACTTGCCCTGGTAGATCAGGCTGTTCGCGTCGGCCGGGTCCGTGCCCTCGGTGACCTCCCAGGGGTCCAGGTAGCTGTCCCCGTCGGTGTCCTGCATCGTCGGGTCGGAGCCCGCGGCCACTTCGTCGCCGTCGACGAGGCCATCGCCGTCGGTGTCGGCCACGAGCGGATCGGCGCCGGCCGCGACTTCGTCGCCGTCGTTCATGCCATCGCCGTCGGAGTCTGCGTTCTTCGGGTCGAGCCCGAGGTCCTTCTCCTCGCCCCACTTCAGGCCGTCATCGTCGGGGTCCGGCGCCAGGAAGTGCAAGCACCCACCCATCATGAGCAGAGCGGAAACGGTTGTCACGAGCCCTCCATGTTGACCCCTCTGGGGCCGTTCGTCGGACAGTGCACGCGTATCGCGCACTGTTCACCCCTGTGTTGTCAAGACCTTGTGGCCGTCAGCCGGACCGCCCGGGCCTTGCCCAGCCGCAGCACCGCGCCCTCATCGGAGCGCACCAACGCTCCAAGCGTCACGTCGACGTCAGTCACACGCTCGCCGTCAACCCGCACGCCACCGCCGTCGATCAGCCGCCGCGCCTCCCCCTTCGACTTGAGGACGCCCGACGCCGCGAGCACGTCCACAAGCCGTTCGCTGGCCCCCCCGTCGACGCGTTCGAGATCGTCGCTCGGTGCTCCCGCCACCATCGCGTGGGACGCCGCCTCCGCCTTCGCGACGGCCTCCGCCCCATGGGCCAGGCCAACCGCCTCTCGCGCCAATGCCCGCTTCGCTTCCCGGATCTCGCTGCCCTGCAGGGCTGACAGCCGCGCCAGCTCAGCGTCGTCGAGAAAGGTGTAGAGCGCGAGAAGGCGCCCCACATCGCGGTCATCGACGTTGAGCCAGTACTGGTACATCTCGAACGGCGACGTCTTGGCCTCGTCGAGCCACACCGCACCCGACGCCGTCTTGCCCATCTTTGCGCCTGCCGCCGTCGTCAGCAACGGCGTCGTCATCCCGAAGACGTCGTCGCCCGTCATCCGCCGAATCAACTCCGTGCCAGCAAGGATGTTGCCCCACTGATCGTTGCCGCCGATCTGCAGACGGCAGCCGTGACGCTCATGCAACTCGTAGAAGTCGTAGGCCTGCAGCACCTGGTAGTTCAGCTCCAGGAAAGACAAGCCCGTCTCCATGCGTATCTTGTAGGCCTCGGCCGCCAACATGCGATTGACGGAGAAGTGGCGGCCCACCTCCCGCAAGAACGGGATCGTCTGCAACGTCATCAGCCAGTCGCCGTTGTCGAGCAACAAGCCGCGCGTGCCATCCAGCACGAGGAAGCGTGAGAGCTGGTTCCGAAGGGCCGCGGTGTGGCGCGCGATGTCCTCGGTCGACAACATCGGCCGCATCTCGGTCTTGCCAGAGGGGTCGCCGACGGCCGCCGTTCCGCTGCCAACCACCGCGATGGCCCGATGTCCGGCCCGCTGCAGCCACGCCATCACCATGACCTGGAGCAACGATCCCACGTGCAGGGAGTCCGCGGTGGGGTCGAAACCGATGTAGAACGTGACGGGGCCCTTGTTCAGCTCCGCCCGCAGCGCATCGGAACCCGTACACTGCGCGACGAAGCCGCGGCGCTCCAGCAGCCCCAGTACGTCCATGGTCCCACGCTCCGCGCCGGGGGTCTACGTTCCGGGGAACCGTGGAGCAACCGTGCCCACCAACAACAGCGCTCTCGCCGCGCGCCTATGGCGACGCCAGCCCGAATCCATCGTCCGTGACCCCCGCCTCAGCCGCGGCGTCGACCTGCCGGACCGGGGCATCACCCGACCCCCAGGCGTGGCCCCGCGGGCGGTGCAGGTGCCCGATCCTCGACCGCCGCCAACGCCACCAAACCGGCGGCCGACACCGCAGCCGACACCGGCTGCGACGGTCTCGCCACCGAGTCCTGCGCACCCAAGTCCCCGCCGCCTTTCGCCTGAGCGCCTGCCCGCACGCGCGGCCCCGCCGGCACCGCGCACGATCGACGATGTGACACAACTGCTGGCCAAGTTGGCCGACGGAGAAGCGGCCTGGTGGGCCAGCGTCCGCCGCTGACCCTACTTCTTCTTCGCCGGCAGCGCGGCGGTCGCCAGATAGGCCTCCATCGCCCAACCACGCAGAACGTCATCCGGCACCTGACCCGGCGCGACATGCACGTAGGCCTTCCAAGTCTTGCCCGCGGCAGGCTCGAACAAGGGAGCCCGGCCCTCGGCCGCAAGCGACGCCGCTTTCGCTTCGCCTACGCGGAAGATCACGCTCTGCGCAAACGTCCCGAGGAACATGTTCCCGTTGACGAACGCGCAGGGGTGGCCGAACATCCTGCCCTTGACGCCACCTTCAGGGATGAGGCTCTCGTATCAAGCCACGGTCTGAGCAGTGGGCTTTTCCATCGTTGCCATCTCGGCTACGGGCAGTTGCCGAAGGCGGGCGACTTTTCGTCATCCGTGTCGTCGCAGTCGCCACCATTCTCGGTGAAGCCGTCGCCGTCGTCGTCGTAGTTGACGGTCCCCTCGTCGACGATGACGTCGCAATCATTGTCGTACCAGTCCGCGAGCTCGGTGGCGCCCGGGAACGCGAACCGGCCGTCAGGCAGCCCGTCGGCGGGGCTCACGTCGTCGGACCGGTCGTCGCAGTCGCCGGAAAGCGACTCGTCGGCACACGTGGGGCCTTCGCACCAGCCGTCGCCGTCGTCGTCCCACGCCGTCGTGCCGTCATCGATCAGCTCGTTGCAGTCGTTGTCTTGACCGTCGACGACCTCGGGGTGCCCCGGGTGACGTTCGTCGTTCTCGTCGTCGCAGTCGCCGCCGGTCGCGGCGTAGCCGTCTTCGTCGATGTCGAGCGTGCCGAAGTCAACGACGCCGTCACAGTCGTTGTCGATGCCGTCGAAGTAGTCTTCGTCGACGTCGGGCGCGATCGACGTGATGCCGTCGTTGCAGTCGCCAGGCAACGTTCCGTCCGCGCAGAAGTACGGGCCTTCGCAGTAGCCGTCACCGTCGTCGTCGGCGCTCGGGGTGCCGTTGTCGGCAACGCCATCGCAGTCGTCGTCGAAGCCGTCTTCAACCTCGCGCGCACCGGGGTGGATCGACGCGTTCTCGTCGTCGCAGTCGCCGGCGCAGCTCGTCACGCCGTCGAGGTCCAGATCATAGGCGGCCGGCGAACCGCCATCGCAGTCGTTGGCACGCACGATGACGTCAGGCAGACCCAACTCACCGATTTCAAGGGTGACGCGTCCAGCGACGGCGTCGTCGTCCTGCGGCGTGGCCACGACGGGCACCTGAAACGAGCCGCCGGCGGGGACTTCCACGGGGAACACGAGATCGACGCTGAAGCGGTCGCTGGTCGAAACGCCATCCGTCAGCGACACATCGAAGGGGCTCTCGTTCTGCACGGTCAGGTACATGGTCGAGGACGCGCCGGCGGGCACCGCGCCGAAATCGAGGCCAAGCGGGAACAGCGTGAGGACGGGCAAGATGGCCTGGCCGCGCAGCTCGATCAGCGTGGGTGAGCCTTCAGCCGTGTGCGTGATCGAGACCGTGGCACGGTCATAGCCAACGATCACTGGCGCGTAGACGAACTCGATGGCGAGGTTGCCGTCTTGGGGGAGGTTCAGGTCCGTCAGCCCCTCGTAGTAGAACGAGTTGCCTTCGATGTTGGCGATCGTGATGTTCTTGATCTCGACCTCGGCGCCCTCCAGATGGTCGATCTGGACGAGCGCCGTCGCGCGGCCGCCGACCGGCGCTTGTTGGTAGTCCGTGAGGATCGGGCTGACCTCGATCTTCTCGGGGACGTCGCCAAGGACTTGCTCGGACTGGCCACAAGCGACCAAGAGAACCAGCGAAACTACGCGCATCAGGCACCCTGCGAAGGGCCCACGCTACCACAGGTTAGGCGATTTGCGATGCGCTTCGTGGCTCGGCATACATTCGATTGTTCGCCCGACGCCTGGTGGCGGATGTACTGGGACGACGCCTTCGACGAGGTCCTCTACGAGACCACGGGCGTGCGCCGAGAGCTCGTCGCGAGCCGCGACGAAGGCGGCGTCATCGTCCGCAGGCTCCGATTCGTCCCCGATCGCGATCTTCCGGCTCCCGCTGCGAGCTTGTTGGGCACCAAACGCCTGACCTACGAGCAAGAGAATCGTTTCGATCCCGCCCGCGCCGAACTCACGTGGAAGGTCCTGCCCACCGTGTTGCCCGGCCGCCTCTCCGCCCAGGGCCGATTCCGCATCGAAGACGTCCCCGGCGGCTGCGAACAGGTGATCGAGGGGGAGATCGTCGTCAGCGTGCCCCTCGTCGGTGGCCAGATCGAAAAGGCAGTCGTGGCGGAGGTCGAGCGCAGCTACGCGCGGACCGCGGTCGCTGCCCGCCAGTGGATCGCTGACCACAATCCCTGACGGAACGTCGACGGCAGGACGGATCTGCGCAGAGTAGATCCCCCTCGCCGAGGGTCCGATGATCGCGTTCGCCGCTGCGTTTGCCTTCGCCGGCTATGGCGACCCCGTCGACGGCCATCCCAACGCGGAAGAGCGCGAGACCCACGCGTGGACCAACGCCGCCCGCGTCGATCCCGAAGCCTTCGGGCCCGACTACCCTTGTGGCCTCGAAGTGTTCAGCGACTACGAGAAGACGCCGAAGTGGCCGTTGTTGTGGGAGGCCGGCCTCAACGAGGCGGCCCGGTACCACTCCCAAGACATGTACGACACGAACACGTTTTCGCACGATTCGTCCGATGGTACGCCGTTCGCCGAGCGCGTGAGCCGCTGGTACGCATCTGGCTTCGTCGGCGAGAATATCGCCATGGGGTACCCCACCCCGTTTTCGGCCGTCATCGAAGGCTGGATGTGCAGCGCCGGCCACCGCGCGAACATCATGAACGGCGACTGGGAGGAGTTGGGGACGGGCGTCATCAGCACGTACTACACGCAAGACTTCGGTGCGCGCGGGGTCAACCAGACCGAGCACCCGATCCGCATGGCGGCGACCACGCCCGCCAATCCCGTGTCGGATGTCACCTTCATGGTCGACTGGTACGACCCCAACGGCTTCGGACCGACGAACCTCACCGTGTACCTGGACGGCGAAGCCCTTCCTACGACGCTGACCTGGGGCCGCGAGGACATGGGCATGTTCACGGCAACGGCAACGCTCGACGGCGGTTGCCACACTTGGTGGGCTGAAGGCACGCTCGCCACGGGCCGGACCGAGCTGTTCCCCGAAACCGGCACCTATGGCTTCGGCCCCTGCGACTTTGACGACGCCGACGCCCAGTGGTCGGCGCGTGCGGACATCGAACTGTTCGCCGACGACGGCATCTTGCGCAGTTGGAAGCGCGGCCCCTTCGGCTGCGAGCAAGCGCCGGCCGGCTGGCCCGCCTTGGCCGCGCTCGCGCTGTTGCGCCGCCGCCGCCGGTGATCCTGGCGCTCGCGGTCGCGGCGTTCGCCACCGACTCCCCTTACCGACCCGACCGGACCTTTGACGTCCAGTCGATCGCGCTCGACCTCGTCGTCGATCCGCGCGAAGGCACTGTCGCAGGTACGGCGACCACACGAGCACGCCGGATTGCACCTGGCCCGTTGCGACTGCACCAAGTGGGCCTCGACCTGACGTCGGTGACCGTAGGCGGCGTGCCAACCGAACGGTACGTCGTGGGCCCAACCTTCATCGACGTCGAGGTCCCGGGCGACGAAGCTGTCGTCGCCGTCACTTACTCCGCAAAGCCCGAGACGGGCCTTCATCGACGGGCACCGCCGACCGACGCGAACGCGATGGTCTGGACCCAAGGTGAAAACGAGGACAACCGCCATTGGTTCCCCGGCTGGGACCACCCGTCGGACCGGATGACCGTGACACTCGCGCTCACGGTCCCCAAGGGCGACGTCGCCGTCGCCGTCGGCCAACACGTTCAGACCGTGGAGTCCGCAGGGCAAACGACCTTTCGCTATGCCGTCGACCGGCCCATCCCATCGTACCTGATCGCCTTCGCGGCCGGCGATCTGCGCGTCCACGACGTCCCCGGGGGGATTCCGAACCAAGTCGTGGGGCCACCGACCTTGAGCGCCGAAGTCGCGAACGGCCTCGGCGAACAGGCCGCGGAAGCGCTCACCTGGCTGGAAACGACGCTCCAGGTCCCCTACCCCTTTCCCGTCTACCGACAGGTGCTGGCGCCGCGCTTCCTGTACGCGGGAATGGAAAACCCCGGCCTCGTCGTCCTCGCGGACCGGATCGCGTCGACCTGGGACGCCGAATCCGTCCGAAAGGTCGTCGTCCACGAGGCCGCCCACATGTGGTTCGGCAACCTCGTGACCACCGAGAGCTGGCGCGACCTCTGGCTCAACGAGGGCTTCGCCGAGTACTGGGAGGGCCGGCACTTGCGCGCCGTCGGCGGCGAGGCGGCTTGGTCAGAACGCGTGCTTCGCTGGCATGGCGGCGCAGGCGGCGACGCCCTCGCCCCCAGGGCATGGAGCCAGACCGAGGCACTCCATGGTTCGGTGTACTCGCGCGGCGCATCCGTGTTGCACCTGCTTGCTGGCCTCGTCGGCGAGGCGCAGCTCGACGCGGCGACCCGCAGCTGGCTCACGACGATGGCGGACGACAATGTCGACACGAGCGACTTCCGCCGCCACTTGGAACGCCACACGGGCCAGCCTCTCGACGCCGTCTTCGACGCGTGGGTCCACACAAACGGCCTTCCGGCCTGGACCGTCGACGTCTCCGAACGCGACGGCGCGGCCTGTCTCACCGCCAAACGCACCGACACGGGGCCGCGGCGTCCCACCCACGTCGCTATCGACATCGGCGGAAGCCGCCACACCCTCGATTTGAGCACCGACGCCGTCACCCTTGTCCTTCCCGGCAAGACGGGCCCTGTCGCCGTGGACCCCGAGGGCCACTGGCCCATCACGTGGAAGGTCAACCAGTCCGCAGCCGCGTGGTCCAAGCTCGCAGCGTCGCCGCCCACTCCGCTCGCCCATCTTCGGGCGCTGGCCGAACTTGGGGACGACCGCGACGGGCTCCGTCGGGCGGCGCTGTCGTCCGCCGACTCTCAGATCCGGCGCGCTGCCGCCCGGGCGATCGGCGCCGCTCGCCGGGACGCCGACCTGCCGGCCCTGATTCGAGCGCTCGTCGCCGAGCGCGACTTGCGGAGCCGCGTGGCCATCGCCGAAGCGCTCGGCGGGTGGCCCGGCCGCACCGACGTCGCCGCCGCGCTGGAGCGGGCGTCGCGCTCCGACCCGGAGGCCGACGTTCGCGCCGCCGCATTGCAGGGTCTTGCGAACATCGATCCGCAGCGAGGCGTCGAACTTGCTCGGGGCCGCTCTGTGGGTCGGTGGAACCTCGACGACGACCTGCCGGCCGCCTTCGACATCCTTGGCCGATGGGGCGGCGACGCCGACGCCAGCCGTCTGCTCCCCGCGCTCGGGCTCGCGCACCCTCAGGAGGTGCGCACCGCCGCCGCCGAAGCCACGCTCGCCCTGCTCGACGCCGACGACGCCTCCGCCGTGGCGAAATGGACGGCCGCCATCCGGCCCTGGCTCACGGACCCGGACCTCAACACCCGTCGGCGGGCGGTGCACCTGCTGCACAGGGGCGGCGACGTCACGGCCGAGGGTGACCTCCGCGCCTTGGCTGCGGCCACGCGCCTGCCAGGTCTGGCGGAGAGCGCCCGCGAAGCGGCCGCTGCGGTGCGCAGCCCGCGGACCAGTCGTCCGCCGCCCGCACCGCTCCCCGACCTACGCGGCCTCACCGATCGCCTCGACGCGCTCGAGGCCCGCCTTTCGGACCTCGAAAGCCGCGGCGCGCCCGCTCAGTAGGCGAGCAGGATTCCCGGGTCCTGGCCCGCGTCCTCGAGCCCTTCGTAGGCCTCGTCGCCGGCGACGACCGGATGGGCCGTGACCGCTGCGGACAGCGAACAATCCGAGGCCACTTCGAGCGTGCAATTCGCGCTCGTGCAGTCTTCCGTGGCCGAGTCATTGGAGACGCCAACACCTTCCAAGTACAAGAAGGCCGGCGTCTGGCCTCCGCCGAAGCCGACGGTGCCCGCGTCCCACTCGTCGGTCTCGCTCCACGTGCTGTCGACGTGCTCGTCGTAGGCCGCGCTTCCCGACCCGACGCCGCCGTCGATCGTGAGCGTCACCGTGTTCGTCGTCGTAATCGAGATGTTCGCCTCGTACGTGTACCCGGAGACGTGGCTGTCCGAGCTCAGGTCGTCGAGGAAGTCCGTCCAGGTGGCGGTGAGCGTGCCGCCGTCGATCGTGGCCGGGTAGACCTCGTCGTTCACGACGACGAAGGCCTGGTTGCCGCGGCCGTCGAGGACTTCGATGAAGAAGCCGGTCGGGCTCGCGTCGAGGGTCTGCGAGAAGGTCCAGTCTGTGGTGACGGTTCCATCATCTGGGGGCTGGCCTTCCGTGAAGTTGTCGCTGATGGTCAACGTGCAATCTTCGCCCGTCGTCACCACCGCCTGCTCCACCCACCAGATGCCGGCAAATGCACTGCTGCAGCCGGACAACACCAACGACGCCGGAACCATGAACCGCACCATGGGACCTCCACGGGGCGGACGCTAGCGCGCCACCCCTCGTCGGGCCAACCAAGCAGCAAAGGCCGCCCCCGTCGGTGTCGACCGCTCGGCCAACTCGCCCGGGCTGCACGCGGCGACCACGCGCCCGCCCTCGCCCCCGCCACCCGGCCCCAATTCGACCACGTGGTCCGACGCCATCGCAAACGGAACATGGTGCTCGATGACGACGATGGTGTGCCCGTCACCGACAAGCCGATCGAGCAAACCCACCAGCGGGCCGATGTCATCGGGGTGGAGACCCGTCGTCGGTTCGTCCATCGCGATGAGCGCGGGACCCCGCCGCCCGCCAAGCGACGCCGCGAGCTTGATGCGCTGGGCCTCACCGGCCGACAACGTGTGCCCTGGCTGCCCCAGCTTGAGGTAGCCGAGCCCCACATCCACCAGCGGCTGAAGCGACCGCCGGACAAAGGGCAGGTCGCGGAACAGGTCGACGGCCTCGGCCGCCGTCCGTTCCAGGACCGCGGCGATGTCGTGGTCCTTGAAGCGCACTTCGAGCGTTTCGCGCATGAATCGTCGGCCCGCACACGCGTCGCATGTGACCCAGACGTCGGGCAGAAAGTGCATCTCGACGAGCGTGGCGCCGCGCCCTTCACACTGCTCACACCGACCGCCCGCGGCGTTGAACGAAAACCGAGACGCCGCGTAGCCGCGTGCCCGAGCGCCCGGCTGCATCGCGAACAGCTCGCGAATGGGGTCGAAGGCGCCAACATAGGTGGCCGCAGTGCTTCGCGAGGACCGGCCCAAGGGCGCCTGGTCGACGACAACGAGCCCACCTACCCCTGCTGGAACGGCCAACGCGTCGTGGGGCAACGGTGCATCCCCGGCCATCTTGAGGCGCTGGGCCAAGGCGGGCACCAGGGTCTGCATGACGAGGGAGGACTTGCCCGACCCCGACACGCCCGTCACGGTCGTCCACCGACCCACGGGCACGTCGAAGGTGTCCACACGCAAGTTGTGCCCCCTGGCACCGCCGAGCCGCAACCACTGCGACGGGGCACCCTGCGGCGTCCGTTGTGGCCAACTCGACTCTCCCGCGAGCCAACGCCCCGTCGGCGACGCAGCATTCGCTCTCAGCTTGGCCGGCGAACCCGACGCGATGACGCGTCCCCCGTCGCGACCGGCGCCAGGGCCCAACTCGATGACGTGGTCCGCGCGTTCGATCGCCTCGAGGTCGTGTTCCACGACGATGACGGTGTTGCCCGCGTCGCGCATCGCCGAGAGCGTCCCCAACAGACGCTCCGTGTCGGCGGAGTGCAAACCGACGGTGGGTTCGTCGAGCACGTAGGTGACGCCCGTCAGCCCGCCGCCCAACTGACTTGCGAGCCGGATCCGCTGGGCCTCACCGCCCGACAGGGTCGACGCAGGCCGGTCGAGGGCAAGGTACCCGACGCCGACCTCCCGCAGGATGGCCAGACGGCGCCCGAGTTCCTCGAGCGGCCGCTCCGCGATGGTTGCGCGACCCCCCGTGAACGCCCAGGTGCGCACGTCGGCGTGAGCGGCGTCGATGGTCCGACTCAGGAATTGGGGAAGCGTGTGCCCGGCGACCCGGACGGCCGCCAACTCGGGCCGTAGGCGCGCGCCCTTGCAAACCGGGCAGGTCACGACGTTGACCCAGGCCTCCAGCGGGCGGTTCGCAGACAGCACCGCGTGCAGACCGACCCAAGGCACGCGCTCTTCGACCTGCTGGACCGTCTTGCCCCAACGATGTTGCCACTGCACGGCGACCGGCTCGCGACGGCCCTCCCAGAGCACGGCCCAGAGCGCCGCAGGCCACCTCTCGACGGCGAGATCCGTCGCGCCGGCCTCGGCCAAGAGCGCGTCGATCGCGGCGCGCACCCGCGGATCCCGGCCAACCCGCGACCGACCCTTGTCCTCAAGTGCCTTCCAAAACGGCTGTTTGGGCTGGACGAGGACGCGGGCCGGGTCGATGCCGCGCGCCTCGCCGAGGCCCTCGCACCGCTCACAGGCGCCGACCTGAGAGTTGAAGGAGAAGTGCCGCGGCGTCAGCTCTCCACCGATGGCGACGCCGTGGTCGGGGCAGATCGCCGCCTCGGAGAAGGACGTCACCACGCCGTCGCGGCCAACGAAGCGGACGGCGCCAGACAGCCGGAATCCCGTCGCGACCGCGTCGGACCAGCGCGCCGACCCGGCGCCGCGGCCACGGTCCAACACGAGCGAGGCCCCGTTGGCGATGCGGCCGACGCTCGCGGACTCGGTCAGATCGACCTCGGCCCCGTCCCAAAGCCGCGTCCACCCGTCGGCGACGAGCGCGTCGCGCCTGGCCTCCGCAGCCTCGCCCGCTGGACGCAGATCGACGACCAGCCACCCCGTCCCAAGCGGGGCCAGCGCCCCTGCCACTTCGGTCGGCGTCCAGGCGCGCAGCGGGCGCTCACACGACGGGCAATGGGGCACACCCACCCGCGCGAAAAGCAGCCTGAGCACATCATGCAGTTCGGTGACGGTGGCGACCGTCGACCGCGGATTGTGCGACGCCGAGGGCACGTCGATGGCGACGGCCGGCTGCAGGCCGACGATCGACGTCACCGGCGCACGCTCCGTCCGGCCAAGAAAGCGCCGCGCGTAGGTCGACAGGCTCTCGACGTACCGACGCTGTCCCTCGGCGAAGATCGTGTCGAACGCGAGCGAGGTCTTGCCCGACCCCGACCGTCCGGCGAGCACCGTCATCTTCCCCAAAGGCAGGTCGACGTCGACGCCGTCGAGGTTGTGGCCGCGCGCCCCCCTGACCGAGAGCTGGTTGGGTTGGCCCATTCGACGCGAAGGGCGTCGGACGGGCTCCGCGACGCCGACTGCCGCCGACAACGCCTGGCCCGTGGGTGTGGACAAGCCCGCCAGCGCCTCGGGCGTCCCTTCCCCGACGACGCGGCCGCCCGCCGAACCGCCCTCCGGGCCGAGGTCGACAACGTGATCGGCCGAACGGATGACGTCGAGGTGGTGTTCGACGACGATGACGGTGTGCCCGGCCTCCACGAGGCGATGAAGCGCCGCGAGCAACCGATCGACGTCGGAGAAGTGAAGACCCGTCGTCGGCTCGTCCAGGAGGTAGAGCCCCGTTCGACCGCTCGGCTTGTGCAACTCCGTCGCGAGCTTGATGCGCTGGGCTTCGCCGCCCGAAAGCGTCGTGCTCGGCTGGCCCAAGGGCAGGTACCCGAGGCCGACTTCGTCGAGGACCTTCAGGATGCGCGCCATCGCGGGAACGGCCGAGAACACGGCCAGCGCCTCGCGAACGGTCAGGTCGAGCACCCGGTCGATGGACAGGCCGCGCCAAGTGACCTCGCGCGTCTCCTCCGTGAACCGGCGCCCGTTGCAGGACTCGCAGACGACGTCAACCGACGGCAAGAACTCCATGTCGATCGTCGTACAACCCGCGCCGCCACAGGCCTCGCACCGTCCGCCCGCCACGTTGAAGGAAAACCGGCCCTTTTTGTAGCCGCGCGCCCTCGACTCCGCGGTGGCGGCGAAGAGGTCCCGGACGACGTCCATGAGGCCCGTATACGTCGCCGGGTTGCTGCGCGGCGTGCGTCCGATCGGAGACTGGGAGACGACCACGAGGCGGTCGATCGCGGCTGCGCCATCGAGGCCGTCGCAGTGGCCGGGCGCGCGCCCATCGAGAACCGACCGCAGCCCCGGCTCGAGTACGCCAAACACGAGGCTCGACTTGCCCGACCCGCTCACCCCCGTGACGCACGTCAGGGCACCCACAGGGAATCCGACCGTCACACCGTCGACGTTGTTCAGCTTCGCGTTGCGGACCACGAGGTGACCGCGCCCCTTGCGACGTACGGGCCGCGCCGGCATCGCGCGTTCCCCGCGCAGCCACGCCGCCGTCGGACTCTCACGCTCGCGAAGGACCTTGGCAGGGGGTCCGGACGCACAGATCCGGCCGCCTTCCCGACCCGCACCCGGGCCGACGTCCACGACCCAATCCGCGGCCAAAATGGTGTCGGCATCGTGCTCGACGACGAGCACGGTGTTGCCCCGATCGCGCAGGCGTCGAAGGGCCGACAACAACCGGGCATTGTCGCGTGCGTGCAGGCCGATGCTCGGCTCGTCGAGCACGTAGGTGACGCCCTGCAAGCCCGAACCGACCTGGGCGGCGAGCCGAATGCGTTGCGCTTCGCCGCCTGACAGCGTCGCCGCCGACCGTTCGAGGCCCAAGTACCCGAGGCCCACTTCGTCGAGAAAGGCGAGGCGGTCGACGAGTACGCGCAACAGGGCCGCGCCGACGAGATGCTCCGCACCTTCCAGTCCCATGTCGCGAAAAGCCACATGGGCCTCCGCGACGGTCATCCGTGCAAAGTCGACGACGCTGCGGCCGCGAAAGCGCACGGACCGCGCCACGGGGTTGAGCCGCTCCCCGTTGCACGCTGTGCACGGCGTGCGCGTCCGGAACGCGGCCAGCGGGCCGTGCTGGGTGTACTTCCAGATCGTCTCGACCATGCCGACGAGCCCGTTCCAAGGCCGGTCGCGGGTCTCCTGGCGATCGGCACGCTCGACGGAAGCCGTCCACCGCAGCTCGGGGTCACCGTGAAGGAGGCGAGCCCGAAGGTCGTCGGGCCAGGTCCCGACCGGCCGCCGAAGGTCTGCACCGAGCGCGCGGGCCACTTTGACGAGGTCGTCCCTCGTGAAATGGGCGAAGGCCAGACGCCCATCTTCGCCAAAGGCCCGGAAAGCGTCGGGCACGGGGAGGCGCGGGTCGACGAGCGCATCGACGTGGAAACGCTCAACCGCCCCGAGCCCCACACACGTCGGGCAGGCTCCCTGGGGCGCGTTGAACGAAAACAGTCGCGGCTCGAGCTCCGGGATGGCCTCCGACGGATGGTCGGCGCAGGCTCGGCGCACCGACCAACGCTTTGGCGACTCCAACCCGTCGACCTCGATCGTCCCCTCAGCGAGGCGCACGGCGGCCTCGACGGCCTCCGCGAGCCTCCCGCGGTCGCCCTCTGTGGCGCGCAGCCGGTCGACGATGACCGCGATGTCGTGCTTCTCGTACCGGGCGAGCTCTGGCGGCTCGTTGGGGTCGACGTCCGCGCCGTTGACAAGCGCCCGTGTCCACCCTTGCAGGACGAGATCGCGGAAGACCTCACGATGTTCGCCCTTGCGGCCTCGGACGATTGGCGCGAGCACGCGGATGCGGGCACCGGCACCTACGCGCAGCACGTCGTCCACGATCCGATCGACCGTCACCGTCTGGACCGGCCGCGCACATTGGGGACAATGGGGCGTCCCGAGCCGCGCCATCCACAGCCGCAGCGCGTCGTAGACCTCGGTCACCGTCCCAACCGTGCTCCTTGGATTGCGATTGACGGTCTTCTGGTCCACGGCCAATGTGGGCGACACCCCCTCGACGCGGTCGACCTTGGGCCGCTCCATCCGGCCAAGAAACTGCCGGGCGTAGGCCGAAAGGGACTCCATGTACCGACGCTGGCCTTCGCGCAGAATCGTGTCGTAAGCGAGGCTCGACTTGCCCGAGCCCGAGACACCCGTGAAGACCACGAGCGCGTCCCGCGGGATCTCGAGGTCCACGCCGCGAAGGTTGTGCTCCCACGCGCCCACGACCCTCAGGTGGGTCGGTTCGCCCATCGGGACCTACTTGGGGACGGCGCGGAGTTCGGCGACGTCGAGTTCGGCCGTGACGAAGTCCTGCGTCGCGACCTTGACCTCTACGCCGTCGGAGAAGCGCAGCTGGAGGTCGGGATTCTCCGACGCCATTTCGGCGAAGGTCGCGTCGGTCAACAGGCGGTTCTTGGCGTCCGCCTCGTCGGCCTTCGGATCGGGCGCCAGCGTGCCGACGAGGGCCGAGCCGTTGCCGGGCACCACGCCTTCGATGGCGATCTCGAGCTTCTCCAGCTCGTGGCCCTTCGCGTCCTTGATCGTGGCGACGAGCACGACGTCGGCCATGTCGTACCGGCTGGCATTCGACAACATCAGCTTGAACACCGTGACCTGGCCCTGTTCCTTGTCTGGCAGCTGGGTCCAGCTCGCGTTGGCGACGTCGAGGTATCGGTCAGGATTGTAAAGGGGGTCGAACTCGTCGCGAACCTCGGCCCCGCCGTACTGGTACATGGGGATGACCTGGTTCGTCGCGATCCAGCCCTCGGCGCCCTGCTTGGAGCGGCCCTTGTAGAACGTGCCGCGCTTGGCGAGCAGGTCGAGCGTACTGTCCTTGGCGACGGCGGCGACCATGCTGCCCCCGCCGGCTTCGGTCGTGAGTGCCGCACCCTCGTTCGTCACCAGCATTTCGGTGTACGCTAGGCCCTTGTCACCGATCAGACCGCCCTGCTCGGCCGCGAGCTGGCTGGTGTAGAAGAACGCCGCGGCGCCGCCCGCCACGAGGACGCCGACCGCGACCACGGCCACCACGCCCATGGCCACCGCGCTCCCGCCGCCCTTGGTTCCCCCGTCCGCTTGAACGTCGCCGACGAGGTTCTTGAGCTCCGGGACCTCCGACACGTACATCCACTCGGACGTGCCTGGGGGCTGGATCATGTCGCCCCCATGGAGCTGACCGCCCCTCGCCATCGTGCGCAGTCGTGCCATACCGTCAACGGCAAACTGCCGATCGCCTTGGGTCACGAGCCACTGGGCCATGGGTTTTCCAGGTTGCGAGCTGGGCACTAAGGCGCAGCGCGCCCGACCGGAACCGGCGGACTCCACCTTGACGATGTTCTTGCCGGAAGGCCCAACCCAAGGTTGGACGCGGAAGGATGGCTGCGCGAAAGAGGCCTATGCGCCGCGTAGGAATCGATGAAGCCGGTCGCGGCTGTGTGATCGGCAGCCTGTGGGTCTGTGCGTTCGCCGTAGATGTGCCAGCGGACGACGCCCTCCTCCGCCGGCTTGGGGCGCGCGACAGCAAAGCGATCGACGAAGCCAAGCGCCGGGTCGCCGTCGAACGGCTGCGGACGGTCGGCACGTTCCACGTCGTGGAGTGCACCGCCGCAGAGCTCGACGCCGGAAACGTCAATCACGTCGAGGAGGCCGCCATTGTCGGCCTCCTACGCGACCTGGTCCCCGACGCGGTCGCGATCGATGCGCTGGGGCCGCCGGCGGCCTTGGAGCGGATTTGTGCCCGCCTCGCCAAGGAAGGCCGGTGCAAGGCACCCATCGTCATGCAGCCCAAGGCCGACCGCGACCTGCCCGTCGTCGGCGCCGCCAGCCTCATGGCGAAGTTGTCCCGCGACGACGCCCTCGTGCCCCTCCGGGCCGCCTGGGGCGACTTCGGCAGCGGCTACCCGTCTGATCCCGTCACGCGCCGCTGGATGGCCGACCACGCTGCGAGCGGGCAGCCCTGGCCGCCGTTCGTCCGCACGAAGTGGGCGACCGTCCGCGACCTCGAAGCGGGCCGTTAGCCTCGGATTTCGGCGCGCCCACCCGTGATGACGGGCTTTCCGTCTGGGCCGAGCGTCATGAAATCCAATCGGCCGTTGCCACGGTCCCAGACCTGCATCTGCAACGTCGTGCCCGGAAGCACCGGCCGGGCGAAGCGGACGCCGATGAACGCGAGGCGACCGGGGTCGCCGCCACAGGCCCGGGCGACGAGGTCACGCTGCGCAAGGGCCATCGTGCACAGCCCATGAAGGATGACGCCCGGGAGGCCGGCCTGCCGCGCGGTCGCCTCGTCGAGGTGAATGGGGTTGTCGTCACCCGACGCTGCCGCGTAGCGGGTCGCCTGGTCGAGCGTGACCGACTGATCGACGACCCAAGACGGCGGCGGCGGCGGCTCCTCTGGCGCGGCCGGGGCCTTCGGCGCATCCACCTTCTTGGCCGCGCGGACGAAGTAGGTCGTCGTTCCTTCCGTCGCGACCGCGCCGTCGACGAAGCCGAGCAGACCGTAGCGGACGACAGTGCCCGACGCCTTTTCCTCCACGCTCTGCAACGAGCCCCGAAGCTGAAGGACTTCGCCGTGGCGCAAGACGCGATGGAAACGCATCTCATGTTCGCCGTGGACAAGGCGCAGCAAATCGAGCCCCAGCGCCGGATCCGTCGCCAGTTTCATCATCAGCGGGAAGAACGGTTTGACGTGGTACATCGGCGGAGCGGCGCCTTCGGCGTACACCGGGTTCATGTCGTCCGTCGCCGCGGCATAGGCGGCAGCTTCCTTTCGGTTGACGAGCCAGAATCCGCCGTCGTAGCGCTTGCCGACGGGCGGGGGCGCCGGCGAGGCCGCTGCGACCGGGGCCTCAGCCACAGGGGCTGCCGCCGCCGCGGGCTTGGACCCCCCTTCGTAGGCCTTGGCGACGAGGCCGAAATCGAAGGCCATCGCCATTTTCATCAGATCGCCCATCGCGTCGGCCTTCGCCTTGACCGTCATGAAGGCCTTCGTGGGCTCCAACTCGCCCTTGAACATCGAGACGAGGGTGTCACGATCCACCGTCACCGTACACGTGGGTGAGCCGTGCAGGCCGGCCTGCGCGGTGGCGCCGCTCTCGTCGACCGTCAACGTCTGGGAGGTTGCGCCGCTGACGACCCAATGAAAACACGCCTTCCAACCGGGGACCGCGCCCTTCTTGAAGCCCGCCGGGAAATGGCTGAACACGTCCGTGACGATGTCCTTTTCGCCTTCGGCTGCCGCTGGCGGCGGCGCCGTGGACGCCCACGCCGTGATCCGGGGCATCGCCTCTACGAGTTCGTCGACGGTCCACAAGTCGGTGCCCGCCTTCTCCACGCCGTCGTTGGTCTTCATCTCGTACAGGTGGATGCGTTGGCCTTGGACGCCGAAGACCTGGCCCGTCATCTTGCGCCCGGCCTCGGTGGCAAGGAACACGACGATCGGCGAAATCTGCGCAGGAAGCCAGGCCTCGTCGATCATGCCGATGTCGTCCGTCATGCGCGTCTTCGCGACGGGGGCCACGCAATTGACGGCCACACCTGCCTTCTTAAGCTCGAGAGCAAGCACGCGGGTCAGACCGTAAATGCCAGCCTTGGCGGCCGCATAATTCGACTGGCCGAAATTCCCGATCAGGCCAGAGTAGCTGGTCGTGTTGACGATCGCGCCGCCGCGCACTTTGAGCGCGTCGAGGGCCGCGCGACACAGATTGCGGGTTCCCGACAGATGGACGTCGATGACGATGTCCCAGTCCGCCGGCGTCATCTTCGCAAAAGTGCGGTCCCGGAGGATGCCGGCATTGTTGACGACGATGTCGACGCGCCCCCAACGCGCAAGCGCGTCGGCCACCATCCGGTCACACCCGGCGATGTCCGTGACGCTGTCCGCGTTGGCGATGGCGTCGCCCCCGCCCGCCACGATCTCCGCGACGACGGACTCGGCCATCGTCGCTGTCGATCCCGACCCGTCGCGCGTGCCGCCGAGGTCGTTGACCACGACGCGGCAGCCCTCTGCGGCGAGCGCCAGAGCGTGGCACCGCCCAATTCCCCCACCTGCTCCCGTGACGATCGCCACCTGGTTGTCGAGCCGTCCCACCGCGACCTCCCAAAGGGGCGGGGCGCTATCGTGGAGACCCCCACCGCGTCCCGTCGGTTACTCGGCGCCCCATGTCTCTGATCCTCGCCGTGTGGCTGGCCTGTGGCACCTCCCCTCCTCCTCCAGCCGGAAGCGGAAGCGGAAGCGCATCGGCGCCAGCGTCGGCACCTTCTGGGCCCGCCGCCGACCCTGCGTCCGAGTTGCCGCCGTTGGCCTGCACCGCCGGAACCGTTCCACAGACGGGCCGCAACCAGACCGGCCTCGAGCAATGGTGCGAGCGCCAGGGCGTCATGCACGGCCCCTACATGCGCTACTTTGCGAACGGTCAAAGGGCCGTTCAAGGCGCCTTCAACAACAACTTGCCAGACGGCGACTGGTCGTGGTGGCACGACAACACGCAAAAGGCGTCTAAGGGCACGTACCGAGCCGGCAAGCAGGCCGGGGCGTGGACTTGGTGGCACCCCAATGGCGCACGCGCGCAGGAGGGCGACTTTCTCGCCGGCCGCAAGGAGGGCAAGTGGACCTCCTGGTACGCCGACGGCCAAAAGTCGGAAGAGGGCATCTTCCACAACGGCCAGAAGGACAGCCTGTGGAACTACTTCCGAGAGGCCACGGAAAGCGAAATCGAGCGCCAGGAAAGGTGGCGCAATGGCGTCGAAGTCCCCGTCGAGATCGCGGGTAGCGGGTCGGGGTCGGGCAGCGCGTCGGGGTCGGGCAGCGGCTCCGGTAGCTGAGCAACGTAGGCGGCCGCGGTCGCCGTCTGGCCTAGTCGCTCTCCGCGCCACCTGAGACGTGGTGCCCGAGGCCTAGGCGAGCGACCTTTGCGGCCAAGGTGCGCCGCTGCACGCCGAGGTGGGCGGCGGTAGGGCCGAGATCTCCGCCGTGGCTGCGAAGCGCTTCGACGATGATGCGCGCCTCATAGCGCCGGATGCGCGAGCGGATGCCGTCCTCGCCGCTGTCCGCGCCGCCCGGGTCGTCGATGCTGTGCCCCGTTTTCACCCGAAACACGAGGTCGTCATGCTGCAGGCCAAGCAGGTCCGCGGCCCGCTGAGTGTCGCCACCGCGCGCCGCCAAGGCCCGCCGGATGAGCGCCCCTTCGTAAGAAGCGACCCGCGCCTTGAGATCCGGCGTTTCGCCATTCAGGCTCCGCTGGGAGTCACCGCCGGTTCCCCGCGGTCGCTGGGCGCCGCTGCCGACGGGCATGCGCACCCGGCCGGGCAGATCGTCCTGCCCGATGACCTGGCTACGGGCCACCTCGACCGCCCGTTCGACCACATTTCGCAGTTCTCGGATGTTGCCGGGCCAGTGCCACCCTTCGAGCAGCGCAAGCGCCTCGGTGGTGATCCCCTCGATCGCCCGGCTTGGCGTGGCCAGGCGCACGAAGCGGAGGACCATCGGACGGATGTCGGCGCGACGCGCCCGCAACGGCGGCAGGTCGATCTGCGCGGCAGAGAGCGCGTAGAACAGATCCCACCTGAAGCCGCCGGCCACACAGGCGGCCTCCAGATCGTGGGACGTCGTCGCGACGATTCTGGTGTCGACGGCCCCTGCCACAGGCACGGAGCCTACGTCGAGAAACCGGGCCAACCCAGCCTGAGCCGTAGGCGAGAGCGCGCCGACATCTCGCAGTACGAGCGTGCCGCCCGACGCCTCGGCGATCGCGCCAGAGACCGGGGTGCCATCGGGGGCCGCCCCGCCCAAGAGTGCAGCGCCGTCCCCACCCATCTCCGAACACCGCAACGTGACGAGCGGCCCTTTGGTCCCATGGATGAGGCGCGCGATGGTGCCACGCCCGCTGCCGGGTTCGCCAACGACCAGCACCGGCAACCGATGTTCGGAGCAGCGTCGCGTCGCCTCCATCACCGCGACCCCCCGCGGATCCTCAGCGATCGGCTGGTCCATCGGCGAGGTGGCCGTAGGCCCGACCTGTAGCGGCCGTTCGGGCGTGGCGCGTCGGACCGCGCCGATGGCCACTTCGGTAAGCCGGTGAACCCCCTCCCCGGATTGGGGTGCGACGGCGACCCCGATCCGCGCTTCGGGAACGTCTCCCAACGCCGCCAACAAGGCCACGGCAAGCGAATTCGCCTCCGCGACCCCAAGGCCGGGAACATAGGAGAGCAAACGGTGATCCGAGTAGGGGCCCATGAGCGCGCCAACCGGCAAGACCGCCCGGAGCAACCCACCCCAAGTGTGCGTTCGCGAGGCGGTTTCGATGGCCAACAGCGCGCTTGGCCGCCCCGTCACCGGTCGCCCGACGAGGTCGCGCTCGACGCGCGCGACGAACCGGTCGTAGGGCACCACCGCAGGCCGAGGCCCCATCCGCTCCCAAACGATGTTGACGGCCACCGAACCGAGCGCCACTTCGTCGCCTGCGACGACCCCACGAGAGCCCTCGAGGCGTTCACCGTTGACGAAGGTGCCGTTCGTCGAGCCAAGGTCCGTCACCCGCACACCTTCGGGCGTGGCCTCGAACCGCGCGTGGGTTCGGGACAGACGGCTGGAGCGCGCCACGAGGTCCGACGGCGACGACCGTCCGATCACGACGGTTCCAGCGAGTTCGATCGCCTCCAGGCCGTCGCGGTGAAAGACCCAAAGGACAGGCGTCCGCCCCAACGAACCTCCTGAGGTCCCTTACCCGGCGGATCGCCGAGGCGCCCCAGGCGCACTAGCCATCCCCATGGCCGGCACCTGGGACGATCTCGCGGCGGAAATCCACGTCGCCACGGGTCGGAGCCCGGCCGATGTCTGGGAGGCCGCGGCACTTGCGCCGCCACGGCTCGCGGCCGAGGCCCAACGGGCAGTCCACGCGGCGGCGGTGCCACCTCCGGTGCGCCTTGGGGTCCGCCCGACGCACCTCATTCGCTGGGGACCCCGCCTCCGCGCCTTCGCGGCCGTCGACCTCGCCTCGGGCCGTCCCGCTTGGTTGGCGGAGGGCCCGGGGATGTGGGGGAGCCGTCGCGAGGGGCACTTTCGCGCCGAGGTGGGCGACGCCTTCGATGCGCACCCTGAGGTCGCCTGGCCCACCTTTCTCCGCCGTGGCCTGGGTCCCGTCGCTGCGCCCTGCCGGGACGAGTTGTTCGCCCATGGGGCGGTGCCGTCCGGTGGGGGTCGGGTCCCGGCCGGGCAGTTTCTGGCTGCCGTCGCGCGCCACATCGAGGCCGTCGGACCCCTCGCCGAACTGACGGAGACGTGGCGCGAGTCGCCCCCCGCCCACCGTGCGACGGCGAGACGGACGTTGGCGCAAGCCCTTGCCGCCGCGCTGGCCACGGAACGACATGAACTGGCGCGTCGATGGGTTTCGGGACGGATCGGGCGGGACCGGGCCGAGTTGTCCGGGCTCGTCGCGCGTCTGGGACAAGCCGCGCCCTCCCCGGCCGTGCCGGCTGGCGTCAACGCCGCCTGGGTGAAAGGGACGTTGGTGTTCGAAGGCGCGCCGGTCTGGTCGGCGTCGTCTGGCATCGGGGACCCACCAGCGGCGCGGCGCCTGTTGCGGGCCATCGGCGCCCGAAGCGAAGCGTCCGCCCTCACGAGTTGGTTGCGCAGCGCGCTTGCGGTGCGGACGCTTGGTCTGTTGCTCGGGCGCGCAGCCTAGCCGGCTGCTTGCGGACGAAGTCAAGCCTCCGCCCGTCCTCAGGGGATACCCCGCCCCTCGGAGCCGCCCATGGTCCGCAAAGCCGTCATCGTCGCCGCCGGGTACGGAACCCGATTCCTGCCCGTGTCCCGCGTCGTTCCCAAGGAACTGCTGCCCCTTGGGGGTCGCCCGACGCTCGACTGGGTCGTCGAGGAGCTTGCGAACGCCGGCATCGACGACATCCTCGTCATCACCAGCCGCCGCAAGCGCGCCATCGACGATTGGTTCGACCGCGACGTCGAGCTCGAAACCGCCTTGCCAAATCGGCTCGCGGACTTGCGGCCCCGCGCCGTCCGGACGACGCTCATCCGCCAGCCTTCCATGGCCGGGACGGGCCACGCCTTGTTGCTCGCGCGCGGCTTCGCCGGCTCCGATCCGGTCGTCGTGGTCTACCCGGATGACCTGTTCGAGGGCACCAATCCGACGGCCGAACTCGTCGCCGCCCACGCCGCGACCGGTCGCTCGGCACTGCTCGCTCTGGACATGCCACACGAGGACGTCTCTCGGTACGGCGTCATCGACGTCGCCCCGGGCAGTGGCTCCCTGCGCGCGGTTCGCCGGCTCGTCGAAAAGCCGCCCCGGGGCGAAGAGCCGAGCCATCTCGTCTCGCTCGGGCGCTACCTGCTGCTGCCGGCCTTCTTCGACGCGCTCACCGACGGCCTCACGGGCCACACCTCCGGCGAGTACCACCACGTCCCGGCCCTCAACGTGCTCGCGGCTCGCGGCGACGTCGTCTCCGTCGCGACCCAGGCCACGTATTTGGACACCGGGACACCTTCGGGCTGGCTGCGCGCCGCGGTTCGCCACGAAAGCCGGCGCGACCCCGCCTTCGCCGCCTGGTTGCGCGAGGGCGCGCCTTGACCAACCGCCGGTTGGCGGCGGCCCTCGGCGCCATTGGCATCGCCCTCGGCGCCTTTGGGGCGCACGGCCTGCAAGACCTTGTGGCCCCCGAACGCCTCGAGACATGGGAGACCGCGAGCCGGTACCACCTGCTGCACGCCGTCGCGATGTTGGCGCTCCCAGACGACGCGCGGCGCACGCGCCAGCTTTGGCTCGCAGGTGTCACCCTGTTCTCAGGTTCGCTCTACGCACTCGTACTCCTCGACCTGCCGATTCTTGGCGCCGTCACCCCGCTGGGAGGCCTGTCGTTCATCGCAGGTTGGGCATTGTTGGGCTGGCGCGCAACATCTGGCCCGCCAGCGGCGTAGAGGGGACCATGGTGGCGCTCTACGTGGGGACGCTCGGATTTGGTATCGTCGTCGTCGGCGTGACCCTGCTCGGCGGGCACGGCGGCGAGGGCGGCCCCGACGCGACTCACGTCGACCTCGACGGCCACGCGGACTCGAACGCCCTCGAGCACGCGCTGGAGACGGCCGCCGCGCCGCTCGCGTCCGCTGGCCACGCCGCAGAAGCGTCTGCGAGCCTCGGCAGCGATCTGGCCGGCAGCCTTTGGATCTTCCGCTCGCTGCGATTCTGGTCCTTCGGGCTCGCCGCCTTCGGCGCGACCGGCACGGTCCTGAACTGCGCCGGCTCCGACTGGCACGCGCCCATCTCGATCGCCATGGGCCTGTTCGCCGGTGGTTTCGCGGCCATCGCGTTCCGACGCCTCGGCGCCGAGCAGGTCTCAGGCATGACGGATCCGACGGAGTTGGTCGGCCGCGAAGGCCGCGTCCTCGTCGCCGTCCGGCCGGGCCGGCCGGGCAAGGTCGTCGTGACCACCCAAGCCGGCCGCACCGAGCTGCCCGCGACCTCCAGCACACCCTTCGAGGTGGGCGAGGCCGCCACCATTTCTGCCGTACACGGCGGCGTCGCCGCACTTTCGAGGAGGGTCTGATGGACGTAGTCGGTGCCTTGTGCCTCGGCGTTTCCGCAGGTCTCCTGCTGGTCGCCCTGCTGTTCATCGCCAAGCTCTTTCTCTACGTTGGCAGGCCCAACGAGCTGCTGATCTTCACCGGCGGCAAGCACACCCTGTCCGACGGATCCGTGCGCGGCTACCGCGTGCTCCATGGCGGTTTCGCCTTTCGGGTCCCGATGCTCGAAATCGTCGACCGGATGAGCCTCGCGACGATTCCGATCGAACTGCAGGTCACCAACGCCTACAGCCGCGGCGGCATCCCGCTTGGCGTCCACGCCATCGCCAACGTCAAGGTGACAAGCGACCCCACGCAGGCGAGCAACGCCATCGAGCGCTTCCTCGGTCGCGACCCATCGGAAATCAAGCGCGTCGCAAAGGAGACCCTCGAAGGCCACCTCCGCGGCATCATCGCGCGGATGACCCCCGAGGAGGTCAACGAGGACCGGCTGAAATTCGCCGACGAATTGGTGCAGGAAGCCGGCGACGACTTCGAGAAGCTCGGGCTGACGCTGGACACCCTGAAGGTCCAGTCCGTCTCCGACGAGGTCAGCTACCTCGACAGCATCGGGCGCGAACGCCTCGCCAACGTGCTTTCGACGGCCGAAATTGCGGAGTCCAACGCGAAGGCCGACGCCGAAGAAGCGCAGGCGCGGTACCACCGCGAAGGCCAGGTCGCGAACGAAGTCGCAGAGATGGTCATCAAACAGAAGGAAAACGACCTTCGCCGTCAGGTCGCCGAAATGGAAGCGCGCGCGCGCGCCGAAGAAGAACGCGCTCAGCAACAGGCATTGCAGGCGCGGGCCGAGGCTGAACAGCGCCTCCAGGAAATTCGCGCCCGCCTCGAGCAGCTCCGGCTACAGGCCGACCGCGTGTTGCCCGCCGACGCCGCAAGGAAGTCGTCGGAAATGGCCGCTCGCGCCGCCGCCGCCACCATCGCCGCGAACGGTGAGGCCCAGGCCCAGGTCTTGTCCCTCATGACCGATACGTGGCGGACGGCCGGCGCCGACGCCAAGGAGATCTTCCTCCTTCAGCAGATCGAGACCGTGCTTGCGAAGGTCACCCATCGGGTCGGGAACATCGAAATTGGCAAGGTCCACCTCGTGGACGGCGGCGACGGTCGCGCGCTGCCCGCCCACATCGCCTCTCTGCCAGCCACGGTTCACGCCGTGCTGCACGAAATCGCCCGCACCACCGGTGTGGACGTCCCCGCCATTCTCGGCCAGCGCCTGGAGCGTTCGAAATGATCGAGACCATCATCGGCATCATCGGTGTCGTCCTTGTGGTCGGCGTCGGCTCCGTGATCCTCATCGCACAGGCAGCGCGCAATCTGCTCTACATCTGCGAGCCCAACGAGGTCCTCGTCTTCTCGGGTCGCCGCCGCGTCACGCCCGAAGGCGAACGCGGCTACCGCATCGTCAAAGGCGGACGCGCCTGGCGCGTTCCCCTCGTCGAGCGCGTCGACCGCCTCGACCTGACGAATATGATCATCGAAGTGGCCGTCAACGGCGCCTACAGCAAGGGCGGCATTCCGCTCAACGTACAGGGCGTCGCGAACCTCAAGATTGCGGGCCACGAACCCCGGCTCGGCGCCGCCGTGGAGCGCCTGCTCGGAAAGGCGCGCGAGGAGGTCAGCCAAATTGCCAAAGACCTGCTCGAAGGCAACCTCCGCGGCGTGCTCTCGCAGCTGACGCCAGAGGAGGTCAACGAGGACAAGATCGCCTTTGCCGAGAAGCTGCTCGAAGAGGCGGAGCACGACTTGGGCAAGCTCGGGCTCGTTCTCGACACGCTCAAAGTTCAGAACGTCCACGACGATCGCGGCTACCTCGACAGCATCGGCCGCAAGTCCAGCGCCGAGATCATCAAGAAGTCCCGCATCGCCGAGGCGAAGGCCAAAGCGGCGGCCATCGTCCGCGACTCTGAGAACCGCCAACGCGCGCGGCTTCAACAGGTCGAGTCCGAGGGCGAAATCGCCGCGGCCCAGGCCGAGCGGCGCGTCCGCGACGCGATCACCCGCGCCACCGCGATGATGGCCGAAGAAACCGGAAAGGTGAACGCGGAAGTCGCCCGCGCGGAGGCTGCACTTGGCGCCGAGGCCGCGCGCGTCCAGCAAGTCCGCTTGCAACTCGAGGCCGACGTCATCCAGCCCGCCATCGCCGACATGGAAGCGAACATCGCCGCCGCCCGCGGCGCGGCCGCACCCATCCTCGAAAATGGCCGCAACAGCGCGCAGGTCCTCGGCGAGATGATCCGCGTCTGGCAGGCGGCCGGCCCGTCTGCACGCGACGTCTTTCTCTTCCAGAAGTTGCAGCCCATCCTCGACGAGATGGTCGGCACGCTCGACAACCTGCACGTCGAACAGCTGACCCACCTGCCGGCCGGTGACGCCGGCGGCGCGCGCGGCGTCGTCCGCGTCGTCGAAGAGGTCAAGGCCGCGTTCGGGCTCGACCTGCCCCGCGCCGTCGAGTCCGCCACGGGCCTCAAATCGACCTGAGGGCTGCCTGGACGACCTTCACGGCGACACGACCGGGCTCTCCACCGATGAAGCGCGTGGCCTTCGCGCGCTGCTTCGCCGGCGGTGTTCCCGCGACGAGCTCGTCAATCCACTGCTCGCTCGCGCGATGGCCGACCTCGCCCATCGGCTTGGACGGCGCATCGGCGTCCTCGTCGACCGTGCAGGAGAAGTGCGCACTGTGGTCGTTGGCGACGCCCACCGCGTCTTTCTCCCCGATCTTGGGCCCCGGCGCGCCGGTGCTCAACGCTTCCGCGGCGTCCGCCTCGTGCTCGCGGGTCCGCGCGCCGACCTCGTTGGCGAAGATGAGCTGACCGACCTCGCTCTGCTACAACTCGACGCCGTCGTCGCGATTCGCGCGCTGCCGGACGGTTCGCCCGGCGAATTGGAATGGGCGTGGAATCTGCCGCCGGACGAAGGCGCGCCGTGGGCCCGCGAACACCTCCCGGGCATCTGGGCCTGGAAGGGGGACGTCGGCGCCTTCATCCGCGAGCTCGAAGGCCGATTCGCGCGAAGCCCTGCCCTGCGTCGGGTGGACAACGCTGAGCGCGCCATCCTCATCGGGGTGTCCGTCGGCGACGCGAGCGCGACCGCCCGCCGCCTCATCGAGCTTCGCCGCCTGGCCGACACCGCCGGCCTCACGGTCGTCGACGAAGCCGTCCAAGTCCGACGCGCCCTCGACCCGCGAACCTGCATTGGTCAAGGCAAACTCGCCGAGCTCGTGCTCCGCTCCATGCACCTCGGCGTCCACGTGCTCGTCTTCGACCGAGAACTCAGCCCAAGCCAACTCCGCAACGTGGCGACGACGACCGAACTCAAAGTGCTCGACCGGACCCAGCTCATCCTCGACATCTTCGCGCGGCGAGCCACCACACGCGAAGGGCGCAACCAAGTGGAGTTGGCGCAACTCCGCTACCGGATGCCTCGCCTCGCGATCATGCCCACCGCGATGTCGCGCCTCACCGGCGGCATCGGTGGAAGGGGCCCCGGCGAAACGAAGCTCGAGATCAACCGGCGACGCGCCCAGCAGCGCGCCGACCGCCTCGAACGCGAGGGCCGCGAACGGGCCAAGGGCCGCGCCGTCCGACGGGCGAGGCGGACACGGGCGGGCCTGCCCATCGTCAGCCTCGTCGGGTACACGAACGCGGGCAAATCGAGCCTGCTCAACCTGCTGACGCGCTCGGGAACCCTGGTCGAGGACCGCCTGTTCGCGACGCTCGACACGACGACTCGCCGCCTCCGCTTCCCCGAAGACCGCGAGATCCTCGTGACGGACACGATCGGGTTCATCGAGCACTTGCCCGCCACCCTCGTCTCGGCGTTCAAGGGGACGCTCGAGGAGCTCGACGAGTCCGACTTGCTGGTCCACGTACTCGACGCAGCCGACGACGCTGTCGAGGAACACCTGACCGCCGTGACCACCATCCTCGGGGAACTTGGGCTGTCTGCCACCCCGCGCATCACCGTCTGGAACAAGGTCGACCTCGCGCCGCCTGACCGTGTGGCGGAATTGCGCCATCAACATGGGGGCGTCGCGGCGTCGGCCACGACAGGCCGGGGCGCCGCCGACGTTTTGGATGCCGTTGAGCGCGCGCTGTTCCGCAACCGCATGGCGACGGCATGATGTGGCTCTTGGCCGCCTGCAGCCTGCGGAACGCACCCTACGTTGGCGACACCGGCTTCGCCCCGGGCGCAGACCCACCGGCACTGGCGCTGGCGGACCTGCATTGCGACGCCGATGACGCCAGATGGAAGCTCGACGCCACCGCAACCGGCGCGACCGGTGGCGGCACGACCTGGTGGACCGTGGATGGCGTCGTCGTGGAGGAACACGAAGTACCCGCCGTCGCACGTCATCCCGACGGCCATGAGGACTTGTCGCTCTCCCTCGACATCGTCGACGACCCGCTCGCCGCCAAGCCAGATGCGTCCACCTCCTTTCGGTGTTTGTCCGGCGTGGCCACCCGCTTCGGGCTGCGAAACGTCGACGGCGAGTTGGTCGACTGCGTCGATTTCGGCGACCCCGCCATCTGGGAGCTCGTGCCGGAAGCGCCTCCATGCCCCCCGTGAGCCGGCCGTCCCGGGCACCCGCACCCCACGCCCCGAGGCGCAACTGGCGCTAGTGCCGGGCCCGGCTTCGAGCCGGTTCGGGAGCTTCATGTTGGACACCCTCGCCTCTTCGTTCCTCGGTTCTTCGCAAGCGAAGGACCTCCTTGGCCAGCTGACCGCTGGCGGCCTCGGCGCGGACCAGGCCAAGGACGCGCTGTCGGCCACGGTCGAAGGTGCGGCGAGCAGCCTGGGTGCGGGCGGCGTCGCCGGCGCCGTCGGCGGCCTCCTTGGCGGCGGCGGTGGCCTCGGCGGCCTTCTCGGCGGCGGCGCCTCAAGCCTCCTTGGCGGCGGTGCGGCGGGCCTCCTCGGCGGAGCCTTGGGCGGCGGCGGCGCGCCGGCCGGCCTTCCTGCGGCGGTCGTGGACCCCGTGGTCGCCTTTGTCGCCTCCAAGACCGGCCTGAGCGAGGCCATGGCGCGTCAGGCCGTCAACGTGGCGCTCCCGCAGGTCATGCAGTTCGTGAAGTCGAAGATCGGCGGCTGACGGCTACGACCGCCTGGAGGGGTCACGACCGTTTCGGCGTGCCCCCACCGCGGCTCAGTTGCGCGGCTGTCTGGATCGCCACAATCATGCTGTCGGGCCGGGCCAGGCCGGTGCCAACGAGGTCGTCGGCCGTCCCGTGATCGACGCTCGTGCGGACGAAGGGCAGCCCAAGCGTCACGTTCGTCGTTCGGCCGAAGCACAAGGCCTTGAGGGGGGCGAGCCCCTGGTCGTGGTACATCGCGAGCACCACGCGACCAGGGTCGCGCAGGCGGAACGCCGTTTCCGCGGAGACGGGCCCGTCCACGTCGATCCCAAGGGCCCGGGCAGCGACCACGGCAGGCCCGATGACGTCGATCTCCTCGCGGCCAAGCACGCCGCCGTCGCCAGCATGCGGATTCAGACCACACACGGTCCAGAGCGGGCGGCGACCGAATTGGCGGAAGGCAGCGTCTGCGGTCGTCAACGTCCGCAGCAGGCCCGCCCTCGTCAGCGCGCCGGGCACTTGTGCGAGCGGCAGGTGGACCGTCGCGAGCACGACCGTCAGCGGCCCCCCGAGGAAGGCCATGACGGGATGGTCCACGCCCGCCAGCGCGCCGAGGAACTCCGTGTGACCCGGGTACTGAAATCCCCGGGCGGCCAACCGAGCCTTGTGGATGGGACCCGTGACCAAGGCCCGACCCCGACCCTCCTGGATCTCGCGGACGGCAAGCCGGAGCGACGCGACCTCGACCGGCTCGTCGGACGGGGCCGGGGTCCACACACCGACGCCCTGGCGAGGCGCGACCCCTTCGCGGACGGCCTCCCAGCGCAGGCCGACGCGCGCAGCCGCCGACGCGAAGGCATCGCCGTCGCCAACCACGACGGCACGGCGACCCGTCTTCATCAACGCGGCGGCGGCCACCTCTGGCCCGATGCCTCGGGGGTCCCCTGGCGTGACGAACAGAGGCCTCACGGGGCCGTCAACAGGATCCGAACCGCAGCCTGGCGACGCGCCCGTTGTACCCACTCCTCGCGCACGTCCTCCAGCTTGCGCTCGGTCACCTCGCGCCGAAGCGCCGGTTCCGCTTCTTCGTAGCTGAGGATGTCCCCTTCGGTGGATTCGCGGGCGACGATTTGGACGACCGCGAGCATCGACCCGACGTCGATGGGCCCAACGACGGTGCCGACGTCGTGCGAAAATGCGATGCGGTCGAGTTCGCCGACGAGTTGGCCGGGCTCCCAATCGCGACCCGACAACACGTCGGAAATGCCCGCCAAATCGAAGCGCTGGGCGGCCTCCGCCCACGCCAACGTTCCGGCGCGCAGCTGCTCGACGACGGTACCAAGCTCGGCGCGCTGCGCGTCGACTTCCTCGGGCAAAATCGTCATCCCGAGCGCATCCAGGCGCGCCACCGGACGCTTTTCACGCCTCGCCGTGCGCTGGTACAGATCCTTGAGATCGTCTTCTGTGACGCTGACGCGTGGCAACAACACGGCCTGGTCGAAGCGCTGGGACTCGAGCTGCTTACGAATTTGGTCGCGGTATTGCTCCCACGTCGTGCCAGAGCGCTCGATCTCGGCACGGAGCGCGTCGCGGTCTACCATTTGGTATTCGGCCACGACGCGATCGATCGCCTGATCGACGTCCGCCCCACCGATGGTCAGGTCCAAACGTGTGAGTTCCTGGCCGACGAGGGCCCACTCGACGAGCGTGTCGAGCACCTCGGTCTCGGCCTCCCAAATGCAGGTGGCCCCACCTTGGGGGCACCCCGACTCCACGAAGGGCCGCCCAAGCTCGTACAATTCGGACAGGGTGATGACCTCGTCGTTGACGACGGCGGCGACCCGATCGGTCACGCCCTCGGCCGCGAAGGCCAACCCCGCCCAGAGCGCGATCACGGCTCGCCCGGTCCGTGTCCACCGACGTCATCGGACAGACCCGGCACTTCCGGCTCGTCGAGCGGCGCCGCGGGACGGGCATGGACGGGTGCCGCGGCGAGGGCCGCGTCGTCGATCGCGACCGTGGCCGAGTTCCGCAAATTCGCAAGGTAGGACTTCAGCAAATCTTCGTGCCGCTCATTCTTCATCTTTCGGATGACGGGGCCCTTCATCTGTTCGAAGGTGCGCTCGACGCGCTCGCGGTGGCTGACGGCCAGCAGCAGGTTGACGCCGCCGCCCGCGACGAAGGGCTCACTGAGCTCGCCGGGCTTGAGCGCAAACGCCTTGGCGATGACGGCCGCGTCGACGCCGGTCTTGCCTTCGCGGGTGACGTAGCCAAGGTCGCCGCCGCGCCGCTTGTACGCGTCTTCCGAATACTGCAGCGCGAGATCCTTGAACTTCTCGGGGTTCGCAGAGATTTCCTTCCGGTAGCGCTGCGCCTCCGCCAATCGTGCGGCCTCCGGACGTCCTTCGTCGACGGTCAAGAAGATCCGCTTGACCTGCATCTTCTCGGGGACGACGAATTCTTCTTTGTGCTTCTCGAAATACGCGCGCATGTCCGCATCGGGGAAGTCGGTCACCTCCGTTTTGCGGTAGACCTCCTCGCGCAGAACCGTGTTGACGAGCGCCTTGCGAACCTTGGCATCGTGGTACAGGCCGAGCTTGAGCCCCTCCTGGAAGACGAGCTCCTCCTCGATCAGGCTGTCGAGAACTGCGCGCCGTCCGGCGTCGTCCAGGTTCTGCCCCATCGCACGGCGGGCCGCAGCGTCACCAAACGCGCCCACGCCCACGGCACCGTCGTTGACCTTGGCGATCACGGGGCCCGTCTCCAGCGGATTGGCCACATTGAGCGCGGCACCGCCCGCACCGGCGGAACCCTGCGGCGCGCCCCCACAACCCATCAGCGCAAGCGCCATGACCATCGTGCGCACCATGTCTTCCTCCGGCCCCGCCGCTATCGCAGCGATCCGTGCGAACCAAGGGTTAGTGGCGGTCCCGAGGTCCTCATGTTGACGTTCTGGACCGCTGCCCTCGCCTTTTCCCAAGCGACCCTGCCCATGGGGACGCTTGTGGTCGATGCCAAAGTGCCAACCGAATTCACCGTGGACGGGCATCGCGTGGCCGAACTCACGTGGCCTGGCGAAGTCCGCGTTCAGGTGACCTCTGGCGAGCGGAAGATCCGCGCATGGGTGGGCGGCTACGTCCGCGATCTGACGGTCACGATCCCGCCCGACGGCGTCGCCGTCGTCGTCGTCGGCCGGACCGGCCTCAGTGCCGGAGACGTCGCCCCGATCGGCGACGCAGGCCCCGTCGCCGTCGACATTCGCGTCGTCGGTAGCGAGCCGGTCACCCTCCGGCTCGACGACCAGAAGATGACGGTCGACGCTGGTGAAACGCGCACCGTGACCCTCACTCCCGGCCGTCACTCGCTCAGCGTGCGCAACGCGTCGGGGACCGTCGTATGGGCCACCGGCGAGATTCAAGTTGACGGCACCTCGCCCATCGTGCTCCAACTCACCGAGGGTCGCGCGCCCGAGGTCAGCGGGACCGGCGCCTTCTACGCCTCCGGTACCTGATGCCCGTCGCGCCGGCCGCGCCCCGCAGCCTTCGCCTCCGCATCGTCGCCGCCTTTCTCGTCGCGCAGGTGGCGAGCCAGCTCGCGCTCGGCTTCCTCCTCGTCCAGTGGCGCGACGTCGCGCGCATGCAGGCCCTCGTCACGAATGCCTGGCTGCCCCTGGCCCAGGACGTCGACGCGATGAGCCTGTTTCAGCAGCGCCTCGCCGCCGACGTCGACCGCCTTTTGCGAGGCGAAGCCCGACCCGGCGCGGTTCCAGCGACCAGAGTCTACGGCGAGGCGCTCAGCGAAGCCGTTGGGGTCGCCCGCATCCATGCGGAGGCCGTCCGCGCTCTCGCGTTGGACGCCGAAGACCGCGCGCTCGCGAACAAGGCGACGGCCCAGCTCGACCGCCTCGCGGACCTCAACGATGCCGTGGTGGAGGCCGGAACGAGGAGCAGCGCGGCGGCCGACGCAGGGGGCCTGACCGAACCGTCTACCACGGCGTTGCGGGCCGACATTGCGCGCATGTCGGACGAGGTCGCCAAGTTGCGCGAGCTCGCCCACGGCCGAGTCGCCGACCTTGGCGCCGCCACCGAAGCGCGACGTACGCGCGCCACCGCGCTCGCTTTCGGCGGCTCCGCGCTCGCCACCCTCGTCTCGCTTGCGATGGTTGGCGCCGTGCTCTATGCGCTGCGGCCAATCCGAACGCTGACCGACGAAGTCGACCGCGTCACCCGAGGCGAGTGGGACCGGCAGGTCGACGTGCGCGGCTCCGACGAAATCGCCGCCCTCTCCGCCGCCTTCAACGCGATGGTGCGAACGCTCCAGGCCCGCGACCGAACGCTGGTGGAACGCGCCGATGAACTCAATCGGCTCAGCCGCTACCTCGCGAGCGTCCTCGATGGCCTCGACGAGGGCCTCCTCGTCGAAGAGGGCGGCCACCTGACGCTCGTGAACCCTGAGGCGAGCCGCGTCTGGCAGGTCACCGTCGGCGACCAGCTGCCCGAAGCCCTCCGGCACACGGGCACGATCCCACGCAGCGGGCGGACCCACGCCGTGCGCTCCGCACCCTTTGGCGAAGCGGGCCGTCTCGTCGTCACGCTCGATGTCACCGACGCACGGGCGTCCGAGGAGCGGCTGGCCCGTTCCGAACGCCTCGCCCTCGTGGGCCAGATGCTCGCCCAGGTCACCCACGAAATCCGCAACCCCCTCAACGCGCTTTCGCTCAACGCCGAGCTGCTTTCCGACGAGCTCACCGCCCTCGATCCCGAACGGAAGACGGAAGCCTGGGACCTCCTCGCCATCGTGTCGGGCGAGATCGAGCGCCTCACCCGCGTCACCGCCCACTACCTGCAGCTTGCCCGACGCCCACCTGCGACGCCCGGTCCCGAGGACCTTGGCGCCATGTTGCGGGAAGTCTCGCGCTTGATGGCGCCAGAACTCGAGCGCCGTGGCGTGGCGCTCGACACGGAGATTGGAGACGTTCCGCCCCAACATGTCGACGGCGCCCAACTGAGGCAGGCCGTCCTCAACGTCGTCCGCAACGCGGTGGACGCCGGTGCCCAACACCTCACCCTGCGCGTCGTGGGCGACGCCGACGGCGTCCAAGTCCTCGCGGAGGACGATGGCGCCGGCATGAGTCAGGAAGACATGGACCGCGCCGGCGAACCCTTCTTCACGACCAGGGCCGGCGGCACCGGGCTCGGGCTCGCCATCACGCGCCAAATCCTCGACGACCACGAAGGGCGCCTCGAATTGGCGGCCCGCGACGGCGGTGGCACCGTGGTCACGCTGCACCTGCCGTCACGCCCCGCAGCCGGCGATAAGGGTGCCGCGTGAAGGCCTTCGTCCTGGTCGTCGACGACGACGACGCCAACCGCGTCACGTTGGAGCGCATCCTTTCGCGAGAGGGCCTGGATGTCGTGCACGCGGCGTCGGGGCGCGCGGCGATGGAACTCCTGCGCGAACATCGCGTCGACCTCGTGCTCACCGATCTGAAGATGCCTGGGATGACGGGCATCGACCTGCTCAAGGCGGCCCGCGTCGTCGACCCCGACATGGAGGTCGTCGTGATGACGGCCTATGGCACCGTCGAAACGGCCGTCGAAGCCATGAAAGAGGGAGCCTACGACTTCGTCTCCAAGCCCCTCAAGCGCGTCGAGTTGATCGCCGCCGTCCGCAAGGCGTTGGAAAAGCGGGCCCTCCGCGTGGAGAACCGGCGGCTGCGGGAACGTTTGGCCGAAGTCGGCTCGACGGAGTGGGTGGGGACCAGCGACGCCACCCGGCGCCTGCTCGACGAAGTCGAAGTCGTCGCCCCGTCCGACGCGACCGTCCTGCTCACCGGCGAGTCGGGCACGGGCAAAGGCCACCTTGCGCGGATGTTGCACCGCCAGAGCCGGCGCCGCGAAGGCCGCCTCGTCACGGTGAATTGCGCCGCCATCCCCGAATCGCTTCTGGAATCGGAGCTCTTCGGCTACGAAAAGGGCGCTTTCACGGGCGCCGCGGGCCGCAAAGAGGGCCGATTCGACCTCGCTCGCGCTGGCACCTTGTTCTTGGACGAAATCTGCGAAACGACGCCCGCCCTGCAGGTCCGGCTCCTGCGCGTCCTGCAGGATGGAGAGTACGAACGCGTGGGGGGCACGGACACGATTCACGCGGACGTCCGCGTCGTGGCCGCGACGAACCGGGACATCGAAGCGGAGGTCGCTGCGGGACGTTTCCGCGAGGACCTTTACTACCGCCTCAACGTGATCCGAATCACGGTGCCGCCGCTGCGGGAACGGCCCGAAGACATCCCTCTCCTCGCCCAGCATTTTCTGGCGCGCGTCGCCGCCAAAAACGACCGGCCTGCGCGCGGCATGACGAGCGGGGCCATCGAGGCCCTGGTCGCCTGGCGCTGGCCAGGCAATGTCCGCGAATTGGAGAACGCCATCGAACGCGCCGTCGTCCTCGGCCGCGACGATCGGCTCGGCGTGGACGACCTGCCGCCCGCACTCCGTGCCGGCCGCGCGGAGGCCCGCAAGGCCATCGCATTTTCGGTTGGCACGCCCCTCAAAGTCGTCGAGCGGCGCCTCATCGAAGAGACGCTGCGCGCGACGGGCGGGGACAAGAACCTCGCCGCCAACCTGCTCGGGATCACTGCCCGCACGATTTACCGCCGCGAAGCCGAGTGGTCGGAGGAAGATCCCCCATGAATGGAGCGTCCATGTCGATTGTTGTGTTGGCCCTAGGCTGCGGGCCCCAGTTCGGAACCGGGCCCTCCAACACGGAAACCGACAATCCCGAACCGCCCCCCACGGGCACGCCCACCGACACCACAGTCGACGGCTGCGACATCGACGGCGTCTCCGACCTCCGCATCGAGTTCGACGGTTTCGACCCGCTCGACGACTGGATCGTCTCGCCGGAAGTCGACGTCTTCGATCCGACGGGTGCGCTGTACGGCCACACCGACGGCAGCTTCGGCTTCATCGCAGTCGACGTCGGCTACTGGCGCGTCCAAGCGCGCCGCGGCGTCATCGAACCCGACACCAACATCCGGGCCTCGGAGAGCTGGGTGCCCAACACGGCGCCGGTGGTCGAGGTTTGCCTGTCGTCGGTCGCCGACGGGGACGTCCCCTTCAACTACATCCTGTCCCCGATGAGCCACCACCTGTGGCTGCTCGGCGAAGGCGGCGCCTGGGGCGTCGACCCCAATGACCTTGCCGGCGGCAACTTCTACACGACGGCCGCATTCGACCTCGGGGCCGACGGCGACCCCGTGACCGCCACGGTTGACGCCTTCGGCATCGGCTGGGCCGTCACCTCCTCGGGAGCGCTGCTTGGGTACGTCGGCGCCGGATTCGGCGAATCCTCCGTCGCGACCTGGCGCGTCCGGGAGTCCGGAACGACGGATGTCGCGGGCAGCCGCGACGGGACGCTCTGGTTCGCCTCCGCCGAGGGCGTCGTCGCCTACGACCCCGCCGCCATCCGCGAGCTCGTGCTCGGTGCAGACCCCGGAGTTGGCGTGGTCGTGAGCGCGACAGCGACGGCCGTGGCCGCGTCGACGACCGGCGTGTGGGTGCTCGACGGCAGCACGGTCCAACACCACACGATGGGGGCCGATGGGACGCCGGTGCCGGGGCCAGCGCTCACCTACGCGTCCTCGCCGACCGACCTCGCCGTCGATCCGGCCAACGGTGACGTCTGGACGCGGGACCCCGACGGCACGTTGTCGCGGGTGCGGTCGGACGACGCGTTCGCCGGCGACGCGAGCGCCGACACCTGGACCACGAGTCCAACGGCCGTTGGGCTCACCGTCGACTGGGACGGCTCGGCCTGGTGGATCGACGGCAACGAGGTCTGGCGGACGGACAGCACGACCACCGTGTCCGCAGGTACACCCCTTTCGATCGGCGCGCTGAGCGGCCTCACGATGGACCCCTGAGGCGGTCGCGGCCTACCAGCCGTCCTTCTTGTTCATCTCGGCCACGACATTGTCGTCGAGCACGACTTCCATCGTGTACTTGCCTACGGCTCCGTAGGTTTCTTTGCTGCCCGGCGCCCACACCATGACCGACCCGTCGCCCGCCACTTCGAACCGGTAGACGAGGCCTTCGCTGCGGCCCGCATTGCGCCCCGTCAGGCGCTTCTTCTGGTGCGGGGGCCCCCACGCCATGTAGACGCGGTCGCCCGTCCAGCCCGTCCGAACTTCGCCTGCGATGATCGCAGCGCGCAACTCGGCGTCGTAGCTGTAAAAGCGATCCCATAGACCAGCATCCTTGAGGGCCTGATCCCGCTCGGCGACGGTCTTGAGCTTGTACCAACCCTTGATCTGCTTCGGCTCCATCCAGACCTCAAGGGCATGGATGTGGTCCTGCTCAGCCTCCGTGAGGTCTTCGCGTTTCGCGGCACACATCATCAGGCCCGCGACGAGCATCGAAGCCACCATGGGATTCCTCCACGCCGCCAACACCCGACGGCAAGCGGCCCGTCCCTAATGTGTCTGGCCCGCCTTCAGCGCACGACCTCGATCAGCGCGCCCTGGGGCACCCAACCCCGCCGGTTCTCGCCATCGAGGACCAGCCGCCACGCCCCCTCTTCGGCTACCACACCCACCTCGGAGCCGAGGGCCAAGTCGTGCGACCGCGTCGCCGACGCCTCCGGCGCGTCGCGCACCGCGGTCGCGACCTGAATGACAGCGACGGGGGCGTCGCGCATCGTCGCGTGCGCCGAGCCCGCTACGGCGGCGCCGGCGCCGCCAAGACCCCAAAGGAGCCAAGCCCCGAGCGTGGGCCGCGTCCACAAGCTGCGCGCTGCGAGACCCATCGTCAGCGCCGCCACCACCGCAGCCTCAAAGGGTGTCAGAAACCAGCACAACGCCGGGGGCTGCACCGGCGGTGGTGCGCCGTCCAACATCGAACGCGCCACCGCCAACGCCTCAGCGACGTCGCCGTCGCGCGGCCGCAACTCGCTGGCCCTCCGCAGCGACGCCACCGCACTCGGCAGATCGCCGACACGGCCCCGGGCCAGCCCCAGGTCGTACCAGCCGATTCCCGAAAGCTGTCCAAGCTCGGCGGCGGGCGTCAGCAGTGTCAGCGTCATCGCCGGATCGGTGCGCACGGCCTCCGCGGCGTCGTCAAGCGTTCCAGCGCGTGCGGCGGCTGCAGCCAAGGATGTCACGGCCCCTCCAGCCAGCCGACGGCGTCGCGCACGGCCGCCTCCGGATCGCCGTCCAAGCCCGCGACGCGAACGCGATCCAGCAGCTCGCCAGCTCGCCCGACAAGGCTGCGCCCAGGCTCCGCGAGCGTAGCGATCGCGGTGTCCCGATCGAGGGTTCCAGGGACGCGACGGGCCAAGGCGAGCCGTAGAATGCGGTCCAGCGCCTCGATCCGGCTCGCGGGCTCCATTGGCAACGACGCGAAGAGCTGGCTCGCACGCGTGAGGACAGGGTCAGAGCGGACCGGACGACGCCGCCAAAGACCTGCGAGTGAACGCACGGCCGCCAGCGCGCCAGGAATCGCGGATCCCAAGAGGAGCGCTGGCACCGCCCGGTCGAACGAGAGGGTCGTCATCGTCCCCCAGGCCGATGCCGGCGGCCACGGGTCAACCACCTCGTCCTTCTGGATCCGTGGCGCCGTCGCGAACGACTCCATCTCGGCCGCGACGGCCACCCCTTCGACCTGCAGCGCCGGAAGGGGCAAATCGAGGGTCACGTAGTCCCCGGCTTTGGGGGAGTACACGACCAACGCGCCATCCGGCAGGTCGAGGACCCCCGGCGCGGTCGGAACGATGGCCAGACGAAGCGTCGCGCGGCCTTCCCAGCCCCCCTCCACGTAGGCGCCGCCCGTCTGGACCTCGCCTGGGTAGACCCGCCAACTGGGCCCGTCGGCCAACGCCGGCGGCTTGACGCTGTCGACGAGCCCGTTGCCAAGCAGGTCGACAATCCACGTGACCGAATCGCCCACCGCGACCTCGGTGCGGTCGACCCGGCTGCGCACGACGAAGTCGCCAACGAGGCCAGAAAATCCCTCAGGCTGCGGCGACGGTAGCGGCACCACGACGAGTTCAGCGGCCGTTGTCGGCAGGGCCTGACGACGGGTGGCTCCAAAGCCGAAGAAGTCGAGGCGGCCCGTGCGCACGGCGAGTTCGGCCAACGCGGGCCCCACCGACAACGTTCCAACTCCGGTGGGCACCACGGGGACGATCGCCTCGCGCACACCGATGCGGCCCGACGGGTCCTGAATCGCGCTGCGCTCCTCGCGCGTCTCCGCGCCCTGAGGCAAACGCAGGCCGTTGAGCGCGGGCAGTCGCCACCGCACCTCGGGCTCGGCACCGCGCGCTTCGAGGCGAGCCCGGTAGATGGTGACCTGGCCTTCGACGATCTGGGAAGGCTCGAAGCGCGCCTCCACGCGCAGCGGGTCGCTTCCCCGCTCAAGGCGAGGCGTGACGAGCACCGGACTGGCGCCCGTCTCCACGGCCGAGCCGCCAACGGCGACGCTGAAGGGGCCAACGGTATGACTACCAGCCTCCAACGCCGTCAACTCGTATTCGAAAGTCCGAATCTCCGTGAAGCCGCCGGGCCCGGACCGGAAGGAGCTGCCCCCGGAGACAAACCGCACCGAAAGGCCTTCGGGCACGTGGACGGGCGGAGCCGTCTGGGGTCGGCCGTCGATCACGTGGATCCGCATCGCGGTGGATTGGCCCACCTCGAGGCGCGCGACGTCGAGCTGCAACCGAGCCTCGACGGCGTGGGCGAAGACGCCGAGCCACGCGATCACCATGGCTTGTCCCCGGGGCGGCCGGACACGGTCAGCGGCGGATGGCCTTCGTCGACCGCGTCCAACAGGGCCTCGGCTTGTGCCGCCGTCATCCCCTCCTCGCTCGGTTCCGGCGTCCCCCCTTGGGTCGCACCGGCCTCCGAAGGCGGCGGTTCCCCTTCGCCCTCCTCGCCAGCGCCCTCGTGGGGCTCACCCGCGTCGGGCGGCGGCTCTCCCCCCTCCGACGGGGGCGGCGGTTCCCCGCCCTCGGACGGCGGCGGCGGCGGCGACTCTTGTTCGCCGGATTCCGGAGGAGGAGGAGGAGGAGGCGCGGCCGCCCGACGCGCGGCGAGTTCCTCCTCTACGCGTGACACGTGATCTGCAGCCGTTCCGCCGGCGCCAAGGCGGTCCGCGGCCCGATACCGGTCCACCGCCTCTTCGAGGCGCCCCGACAGCCAATAGGCGTGACCCGCGTTGAACAGCGCTTCGGGGCCAGCCCCCTCACGGAAGGCCCAGTCGAAGGCGCGCGCGGCGCCGTCGTAATCGCCGGCCTTGTACCGAGCGGCCCCCAACTTCTGAAGCAACGTCGGGTCGTCGGGGCGGGTGAGGACCTCCCGCGCGTAGGCGGCCGCAGCTCCGGCGTCGTCGCCCGCACCCGCCAACCGATCCCCGTCGGAGGCACGGGCTGCGCGGGCCATCGTGAGGACCAGGATCGCCACGGAAAGGACGCCGGCGTTCGCCAGTGAACCCAAATTGAACGGCCACCCAAAGCGCACGTCGCCCTCGCGCATCACCACACCCGGCCCCTCCTACGCACCCGGACCAGCGTCGTCACCCCACGGGGCTGCGGAGCCGCAGGCGTCGGCCAAATTCAAGGTTGCGGCCGCCCGCTACCGCGCCGCCTACGCGCGGGCCGCCGCGACGGGCGCCTCAGAAGCCTGGGAGGTCGGAGCCCGAAACGATGGAGATCAGGCCGATGGTCGTGTCGGGAAAGGCCTGCTCGTAGGGAAGGTGCTCCGACGGAAGGACCGAGTTGCGCGTCAGGACGACATCGCCCGTACCGTCGTGATCGAAGTCCCCCGCCCGATGGGCCCAGATATTATCCGTCGGCAGGTCCCCCATGGCGTAGCCAGTCAACTCGTAAAACGGCATCGACATGGCATCGAGGGTACCAGTGACGGGCCCGAGCAGGATCCCCCACCGGAGGTCGCCGTAGGAATCCTCCCGCAACACGACGAAGTCGCCAAAGCCGTCCCCATCGAGGTCCCCAAGTCCCTCGGTGGACTGACTGGTCACGCCGCGCACGCGACCACACGGCGCCACGCCGAGCGGACCGATCGGGCCCAGAGCAACGGAAAAGCCAGCGTCTTCGAGCGGAACAATCGGTTGCCCGACCAATACGTCTTCATGCCCGTCTCCGTCTACATCCCCGGCTACCAAGGCGTCGGAGGCATAGCTTCCCAGACCGAGGTCATCGGACGGATCGGCCCACGCGTTTTATCCCACGTCCTGCGAGGCCACATAGCCTACGAGCGGTCCCGGCGTGATCCATGGTTGATCCCAGACAACCAACTCTTCGCGAGGCGCGTCCCAAACCTCCGCGTCAACAAGAAACACCAAGTCCAGCACGCCGTCGGCATTCAAGTCCGCAAACGGATCGCTCCCATCCGTTTCGACCGAATAATGGACCCCAGGACACACATATTCGAAGGTCAACAGCTCCCTGGCCTCCTGGCCTGCGCCGGGAAAGGCGAACCCAAGGTACTCGGCAGGGGAGGCAACGTTGGTGTGTTTCAAGAGAAGCCAATCCTGCAGTCCATCGGCATCCAGGTCTGCCAGTACGCCGTTGTCGGCCCCATCATGGCCCTGAAGCGTCCCGGCGACGGCCTCGGCACATACCCATCCGGATACAGGACCCGGGATGAGGGTGAAAACGTCCGTCTCCGCGGACTGCAACAACAGGTCGTCGACGCCGTTCCCATCGACGTCACCGACACCGCCATATCCCTCAAAGAAACCGAAATTCGTCACCCCGTCATGGGCGGACGTCTGGGGAAGAACACCGGGTTTGAGCGGGCCATAGTGTATTCGCTGAGGGCCCTCTTCATTGATCACGATGTCCAGTTCGCCATCTCCGTTGAGGTCGCCCCACTCCAAATACGTTAGCTGGGGGGTCGTGAAAACGCTGCCACCAAGGTCGTTGAAGATCGTATGACTTGCTCCATAAGGGACGTTGAAGTCCATCGTCCAACCGGAGTTGCTCACCGTTGGCGGACACGCAGGAGGCTCGAAGGCCGTCCCGGTGTCCTCGCTGGTCCCGTCGGCGGACGTCATCCAAGGATCGGGCACCCGGCCCGTCTCGGCGTCCGTCACGCACGCGAGCAGAAAGCCGCCGACCATCACTGGCCAGCCCAGAATTCGAACGCACCGGCGTCCGGCGCGCCGTTGCGGAGCGCGCTGTCGAGATCGCGGTTGGCCGGAGACGCCGGGCAAATACTGCTGGCCGGACTCGTTGGATAAACGTACACCCCGACGCCGTTGCTCGCAGCAACGTTTTCCTCGAAGTGCAGCGGCCCCGTCATCGTGACGAGCCCCGCATCGCCATGAATGCCGCGGCCAACCACCGCGTCGAGCGCATCAATCGGAGCGGGATTCGGACCGGCATCACCCCTCCACCGCCACCGACCCAGGCGAAGTTGTCCCTGCGCTAACATCCGACGTCACTGCCAAGGCGCCCCAAGGCCCGCCATCGCCGACCCCGAAAGGACCGAACTCTTGGACACGTTCAGTGTCGCGCTTCTGTCAAGTGGGCCCCACCGCCGTCTCCGTCGACTGGGCCCGCTGGCGTTCCAGCTGCAACGCGCCGCCACAAACTCATGTCGAATTGCAGCTATCGGGTGCTCCCGACCACCGCCGAGCCGCGTCCGCCCGCGCGAGCCCTGACGCCGTCGCCCCACACCGACGCCAACCACAGGAGAAACAGCCCCAAACCGAGCGGAAGCTGGAAGGCCGACCGCCACACCTCGCGCTCGGTCACCTCGCGTTCGACGGCCTCCACCGCGCCGCGAAGCTCCCCGTATAGGCGCTCCACGTCGTCAGCCCCGGGTACGCTTGCGACGTACGCTCCCCCGGTGGCCCGGGCGAGGTCCCGCAGGAGGTCGGGGTTGGGCGTCGTTTGGACGACCTGGCCGCCCGCGTCCCGCAACGGCCCTCGCGCGTCCGGAATCTCGCTCGTCCCTTCGCCGACGAGTAGTGAAAATATCGGGATTTCGAGCGCAGCCGCCTCCTCGGCCGCCGCCAAAGCCAACTCGGGTTCGTGGTCTTCGCCGTCGGACAACAGGACGATGGCCTTGCCCGTGGGCGTCGGAGAGCGCGTGAGCAGCTTGATGGCTGCACGAAGGCCGTCGGCCATCGACGAACCCTGGGCGCCGAAGGTAGACGTGTCGACCTCGTCGATGACTCGCTCGACCATGAGAGTGTCCAGCGTCAGCGGGACGTGGGGGAAGGCGCCGCCCGCAAAGACGACGAGTCCGACGCGGTCGCCTTGGAGCACCGCGAACAGGTCGGCGAGTTCACGCTTGGCGCGCTGAAGGCGCGACGGCGACACGTCGGTCGCGTCCATCGAGCGCGACAAATCGAGGACGACGACGAGGTCGGAGCCCGTGGCACGCAGCGTTTGCATCTCCCGCCCGAAGCGAGGCTCTGCGGCGGCCACAACCAACAGCGCGAGGCCGGCGGCCATCATCCCATCCCGCTGACGGCGGCGCCGCGCGACCGCATCGGGCAGGCGTCCCCATTCCCCGAGCGCCGCGACGAGGCCCGCCGCACCGCGCGCCGCCGACCACCGGGTCAGCCAGGCGGCCGCGAACACGGCGAGGCCGAGCATCAGGGCCCAGGGCGTCGCGAAGTTCACGGCAACCTCCGGAGCCAGGTGGACGACAACAGGACGCCGAGGAACCACGCCACCAAGCCGGGAAGGAGGAACCAGCGGAACAGCTCTTGTTGGTCCACGAGCCGCCGCACTTTCGCGGGCGTCGGCTCCAGTTCGCTGATCGTCTCGTAGATTTGGCGCAGTGCGGCTGTGTCGTCGGCGCGAAAGAACCGCCCGCCCGTTCGATCGGCGATGGCGGTCAGCATCTCCACGTCGACGCCGTCGGCGCGCAGGAGTCCGAACAGGCCCGACGGGCGCCCGCCGACGCCCACCGTGTAGACCTTGATGCCAAGCGCGCCCGCGGCGTCGGCGGCGACCAGCGGGTCGATGTTGCCGGCCGTGTTTTCCCCGTCGGTGAGCAGGACGACGACTCTGGCGGGGGCCTCGAGTTCCTTCATCCGCTTCGCCGCGACGGCCAGACCGCTGCCGATGGCCGTACCCCGACCCCCGGCGACACCGATGGTGAGGTCCCCCAACGAGTCGACCAACGTGTCGTGGTCGAGGGTCAGCGGGACGAACGTGAACGCCTCTTGGCCGAAGGCGACGATGCCGATCCGGTCCAAGGACCGGTCGTTGACGAACTGCGTGATGACCGCCTTGGCGGCGTCCAACCGCGTGGTCGGAGTCAGGCCGGTCATGAAATCGGCCTCCTCCATCGATCCGCTCGTGTCCAGCACGAGCAGGATGTCGAGGCCGGGGCTCTCTTGGACGACGTCGGTCCGAACGAGTTGAGGACGGGCCAACGCCGCCACGAAGAGAGTGAGCGACGCCATTTGGAGCAGCGGCGGGATGAAGCGGGCCGCAATGCCGCGGACGGTGGGCCGCGTCGTCACTTGATCGAGGGCCGGAATCACGAGGCGGTACCGGCCCGTCCAGCGTTCCGCCAAAGGAACCGCGGCGACAGCGAGCAGCAGCACCGCCGCCCAGGGGGTCGCCCATTCAAAACCGGCGATCAACTGCGTCCTCGCGGACGCGTGGCGGCGAGGTAGTCGCGCAGGTCGGCGTCCAAAGAACGGAAGAGCTCCTCCGTCGCGCGAGCATCCGCGTACTTCACGCGGTCGGTCGCGCGCAGCAGGCGGCGCGCGCGCGGCACGTTCCCCTCCGGCAGCTGGCTCAGGGTGGCGAGGTGCTCAAGCGTCTGCGTCGTTGTCCACGACGCCGCCGGAAAGCCCTGAGCGGCCTCCAAGTAGGTCCGGAAGAGCCGCGACAAGGCCATGGCCAGCGCATTGGGGTCGAGGCGGTCGTCGGCCCGCAGCGCGGCCCACGCCCGAAGGGCGACGACGTCGGGAGACTCGTCGGCCAGGTCGACGACGAGGGCGGGCGGGGGACGCATCGCCCATCGCGCCCCGGCAGCAACGAGGCCTACGGCCGCGATGAGCAGCCCAACCAGCCAGGGCCAAACGGTTCCTTCCAGCCACGGTTCCGCAAGGTCATCCGGAGGACGGGGACGGGGCGGCTCGACGTTCAGGTCGATCCAGAGGGGCTCGGACGGGGCGGCGCCGGCGGTGACGAGCGCAGGCACCTCGACCATGCCGGGTTCTCCCTCGAAACGGTAGCGCTGGCGCGAAACTTGCCAGTCGCCGACGGCCTCCACCTCGACGTCGGACAGTGGCGTGAGCGTCAGACCCGGCACGACCGGTGTGGGCACCGGCCCCACAGCTCCGGGCGGACCTTCGACGGAAACGACGAGGACGCCATTCTGGACTGGCCCCTCGAGGGCCACCCGCACGGTGCCTTCCGCAGCGAGCGCCATCGCCGCGAGCAGCAACATCACGCGCGCACCTGCTCGCGGAACCAGCGCTGCAACACCGCGATGGCGTCGTCGGTGGTCGACAGCGCCACGGCGCGCGCTCCCGTCCGCCGGATGCGTTCCAGCCGCGCCTTGACCGAACGACGCGCCGACCAGGCCGCGGTGTCCACGAGCATCTGGGCGCCGGTTTCAGGGTCCAACACGTCGACGAGGCCCAGCCGCGGCGCGTCATCGAGCGGGTCGTGGACGAGAATGGCGTGGACCGTGTGCCGCCGGGCGAGGTTGGTAAGGTCCCGGTCCCACGGCGCGTCGTCGAAGAAGTCGCTGACGACGGCGACGACGGCACGACGACGTTGGCGCTTCGCCACCGCCGCGAAGGCCGAGGCCAGGTCCGTCCGCCGCCCCTGCGTCGCCGCCGCGTAGGTGGCCTGCAGGACCGCCCAGCCATGGCTCCGGGACGCACCCGGCGGCAGGTAGGTCTCCTCCCGGTCTGTCCACGTCAGCAGGCCAAGTCGATCGCGGTTGCGCAGCGCCGCAAAGGCCAGGCTGCCAGCAATGCGAGCGATCTGAAGCCGACGATCCGTGCGGCCGTCGCGCCCGCCCGAACCGGGGACCGTGCTCGCGCTGACGTCGACGACGAGCTGCACGGTGACCTGCCGCTCCTCGCGGTACACCTTGATGTGAGGCTCGTTGGCCCGTGCCGTCACGTTCCAGTCGATGTGCCGGACATCGTCACCCGCGACGTAGGGACGGACCTGGTCGAACTCCATGCCCTGGCCGCGCATGGCGCTGCGCCAATCGCCGGAAAAGGCGCTGTCGACGCGGCGGCCCGCCACAATGTGCAGGCGCCGCAGGTCGCGGAGTTCTTCCGGCGTCCACATCAGGGCATGTCGACGAGGTCAAGGAGCCGGGCGGCGATGCGCTCGGCGTCCATGCCGTCGGCCTCGGCCTCGTAGGACGGAAGGATGCGGTGACGGAACACGTCGGGAGCGACGGCCTTGACGTCCTCGGGCAGGGCGTAGCCGCGGCCATCCAGGAAGGCGGTCGCGCGCGCCGCTGCAGCCAACGCGATGCTTGCGCGTGGGCTCGCGCCCACCGCGACGGCCTTCGCCAACTCCGGCGCGACCGTGCCCGGGTCTCGCGTCGCCCGAACAAGCGCGACGACGTAGCGCATGAGGCTGTCCGAAACGCGGATGGAGCGACAGACGGCGACGGCCTTCGCGATCGTGTCGGCGTCCATGACGACGTCGAGGTCGGGGCGCGGCTCTGCGGACCGCACAGCGATGTTCAGCTCGTCTTCGGCCGTGGGGTACCCCACGCGGACTTTGAGCAGGAACCGGTCGAGTTGCGCTGCGGGCCGCGGGTAGGGGCCCTCCTGCTCGATGGGATCCGGCGTGGCCAGGACCAGGAACGGCCGAGCGAGCGCGTGGGTCGTCTCCCCGATCGTCACCTGGCGCTCTTGCATCGCCTCCAGCAGCGCGGACTGCACTTTGGGCGGCGCGCGGTTGATTTCGTCGGCCAACAGAATCTGGGTGAAGACCGGCCCCTTGCGGGTGACGAAGTCGCCGGTTCCGGGCCGGTAGATCTGCGTTCCAATGAGGTCGGCGGGCAGCAGGTCGGGCGTGAACTGGACGCGCCCTCCGGCGAGGCCGAGGCAACGCGAAAGCGCCATGACGGCCGTCGTCTTGGCGAGGCCCGGCACCCCTTCGATGAGGATGTGGGAATCGCACAACAGACCGATCAGAAGGCGGTCGACGAGCGCACGCTGGCCCACGAGCACCCGTCCCACTTCGGTCCGGACCCGCGCAAAGGCCGGCGCCAGCTCCGCGACCCGCGCCTCGATCGCCTCGACCTCCATCGAACCTCCCGTCACATCAGTTTGTCGAACAGACCCGCCCAGAAGCCCTTTTCACTGACGTCTTCCTTCTTGAGGACCGCCAGTTGGCGAATCAACGCCTCTTCTTCGTCGCCCAACTTCGTGGGAACGCCAACGACGAGACGCACCAGCGCATTGCCCCGCCGGCCGCGCTGCCGGACGTCGTCGATGCCCTTGCCCGTCAGGGTGACGATGTGGCCCGACGGCGTGCCCGGACGGACCGAAATCGTCTCGTCGCCGTGCACCGTAGGCGCCACGACGGACCCCCCGAGGCACATCACCGGGTAGGGCACGTCGACGGTGGCGTAGACGTCGGATCCGTCGCGCTTGAACACGGCGTGTTCTTCGACGTCCAGCGTCAGGTACAGATCGCCGGCCGGCGCGTTGGGCTCACCGGCGTCGCCTTTGCCATTGAGGCGGATCTGCAGCCCGCTGTAGGAACCCGCCGGAATGCGGACCTCCACTTCGGCCGAGCTGCGAACGCGACCTGCTCCGCGGCAGTGGGTGCAGCGGTCTTCGTTGGAGACCTGACGGCCAGCCCCACGGCACGTCGGGCACACCGTGCGCATACGGAGAAAGCCCTGCGCGGTGATGACCTGGCCCTGCCCGGCACAGGTTCCACAGGTAGACGGCTTGGCCCCCGGCTTGAGCCCCGTCGAGCGACAGGGCTCACACGGGGCCTGGCGCGGAACCGTCAGCGTGCGCGTGACGCCGTGGGCGGCCTCCATAAACGTGAGTTGGATGGGGACCTCGAGGTCCGACCCTCGGCCCCGTCCCCGACCGCCCCCGAACGCCTCGGCAAACCCCCCGCCGAACAAGTCCGAAAAGGCGGAAAAGATGTCGGACATGTCGGTGAAGTTGGGGTCGAAGCCGCGCCCCTTCAGCCCTTCATGCCCGTACTGGTCGTAGACGCGACGTTTGTCGTCGTTCGACAACACGTCGTAGGCTTCCGACGCCTCTTTGAAAAGCGCCTCGGCCGCCGGATTCCCCTGGTTCAAGTCGGGATGGTGCTTGCGCGCCGCCGACTTGTAGGCCTTCTTGATCGCGGCCGCGTCTGCATCGCGCGGCACGTCAAGAACCTCGTAGTAATCACGCGCCACGGCGCCTCCGTTGGGGCCCGCGCCCCCGACGCCCTACGCGTCTTCGTATTCGGCGTCGATCACGTCATCGTTCTTGCCACCGGCCGCCGGACCGGGCGGAGGCGCGCCGCCGCCCGAACCGACCGCGTGCTCCGCCACCTTGTGGCTCGCGGCCTGGAGTCGCTCGTTGGCGCCCTTGAGCGTGTCGAGGTCGTCGGAGTCCATCGCCTTCCGCGCGTCCGCGATGGCGGCGTCGAGTGCGGCCTTTTCATGGCCCGGCAACTTGTCGCCGTGCTCGGCGACGAGTTTCTCGACCTGGTAGATCCCGTTGTCGAGCGTGTTGCGGGCTTCGATCACCTCGCGGCGCGCCTTGTCGGCGTCCTCGTTGAGCTTGGCCTCGTCGACCATCCGCTCAATTTCCTTCTCCGAAAGGCCCGTCCCGGCTTCGATCGTGATCTTGTGCTCGCGACCCGTGTCCTTGTCCTTCGCGGACACGCTGAGGATGCCGTTGGCGTCGATGTCGAAGGCCACTTCAATCTGCGGGACGCCGCGGGGCTTCGCCGCGATGCCGTCGAGACGGAAGTTGCCGATCAGCCGGTTGTCGCGCGCCATCTTCCGCTCGCCTTGGAAGACGTAGACGTCGACGGCCGTCTGATTGTCGGCGGCCGTGGAGAACGTCTCCCGCTTGCTGTGCGGAATCGTCGTGTTGCGCGCGATCTGGACGGTCATCACACCGCCGTAGGTCTCGATCCCGAGCGACAACGGGGTGACGTCGAGCAGCAACATGCTCGTCACGTCGCCAGACAACACGCCGGCCTGCACGGCGGCGCCGACGGCAACGACCTCGTCGGGGTTCACGGTGCGGTTCGGCTCGCGGCCAAACAGCTCCTTGACCCGCTTCTGGACGAGGGGGATGCGCGTACTGCCGCCAACGAGCAGGACCTCGTTGATCTGCCCCGCCGACAGGCCCGAGTCCTTGAGCGCCCGGCGGCACGGCTCCAACGTCCGCTCGACGATCGGCTCGATCATGCGCTCGAATTCGGCGCGCGTCAGCTTCTTGGCGAGGTGCTTGGGGCCGCTGGCGTCGGCCGTCAGGAACGGCAGGTTGATCTCGGTCGACGGGGCCGTCGACAACTCGATCTTCGCCTTTTCCGCCGCGTCCTTGAGGCGCTGCACGACGATGGTCTGGTTCGCCAAATCGATGCCAGTGTCCTTCTTGAACTCCGCGATGAGCCAGCGGATGAGCAGGTCGTCGACGTCGTCACCCCCCAGGTGGGTGTCGCCGTTGGTCGCTTTGACCTCGACCACGTCGTCGCCAACTTCGAGGATCGACACGTCGAAGGTGCCGC
>SXOB01000058.1 GCA_005776945.1 Pseudomonadota bacterium | reverse complement strand
TCCTCAACGGGTTCTGGCGTCATCGCCGCCGGTCCCTGTTCCGGCGTCGTCACGGGTCTCGATGTCGCGACCCCGCGTGGCCCAGCCACCGCGGCGGATGCTTACGGCAACATCACCATGGTCCCCAACCTGCCGGTTGTGGGCTGCGGTATGTTCGCCCAGTACCTCGACCAGAGCACTTGCACGCTCAGCCCAGTCACGAACCTGCCCACACAGAACTGGTTCAAGGTCGGCTCGTACAAGATCAATGACGGCCCGAACTGGACGCTGAACCCTCCGACTTATTCCGGACAAAGCGGATGCGCGAACCTGTTCGGCGGCGTTGCTGAGGACTACCACTCCTCCGACGTGAGCAACGTCGTGAACTACAAGGCTCGGCTGGACGGGTATGCAGACAGCACCTACTGCACGACGCCTCAGCACGAGAGCTACAAGAAGGCGGACACGTACAATTGCGGCAGTTTTGGCTGCTCGTACTCGACGTACGTGATCGACCATAGCTGCGCGAACACGAACTACTGCTGGGCTCAGTGACCTTTACGCCGCCGCCGGCCCTGCGGTCGGCGGTCGGCACCTCGTGTGGCCAGACACGGCTCGGACGTGGTTCAGATTGACTCGCCAGCCTCGCCTGCTGCGGCTGGCGTTTCCAATTGGCGCTCCCGCCGTCCATGCCATTTGAAGCGGTCGAGCGGACCCTTGGTTCACCAACGCTGGCCGGTCAGTTCCTCGCTCACAGCCCAGAGGCGCTCGGCGGCTGCGTCATCGCGTGCGGCGGCGGACCGGCTGTGGGGCACCGCGCCGCCTCCCGTCATGCCGTTGCGCGGGCCAAAGTAGGCGTTGCCTTCGACGTCGTCGGCCGTCGCCGCGTGAATCTGAGGCGCGGCGCCGTCTTCGCCGCTCTGCGCGACGACGCGGTTGAGAAGCGCCATGACCTTCTCCTCCATCCAAGCGCCGCCGTCGCGGACGCCGGTGGTTTGCAACTCCGTGGCCGCGTAGCCCGGGTGGGCCGCGCATACGGTCCAGTTGGATGCGCGGCGATGCAGGCCTGCCGTGAACAGCAGATTGGCCAATTTGGATTGCGAGTAGGCCCGCCACTTGTCGACGGCCCACCAGGTGTGGCGGTCCCACATCAGGTCGTCCCAACGCATGGCCGAAATGCCGTGGTGCGCGCTGCTCGCCACGTTGACGACGCGGGCCCGAGGTGCGGCGTCGAGCGCCGCTCGCAATTGGAGTGTGAGCGCAAAGTGGCCCAGATGATTCACGCCGAGCTGGATTTCGAATCCGTCGGTCGTTTTCCCAAAACCCGTCGCCATCAGCCCGGCATTGTTGACGAGGCCGTGGACAACGGTGTGTCGCTTGGTGACCTCCTGCGCAAAGGCCGCAACGCTGGCCAACGACGCGAGGTCCAGCCTTTGCAGGTCCAGTTTGGCCTCTGGGACCGACGCGCGGATGACGTCCGCCGCCTTTGCGGCGCGCCCCGGGTCGCGGCAGCCCATCACGACGGTCGCGCCCGCGCGGGCCAGCGCCCGCGAGGTGGCCAGGCCAAGGCCAGCGTTGGCGCCAGTGACGACGAAGGTCTTGTTGGCGAGATTTACAGCCAATTGCACTCCATGGCCGCTTGGGCCGTCCTACCACAGACGAGGGCACCTTCTCTGGCATCGTCTTCCGAGGCCACGGCGAGGTCCACGTAGCGCCCCGACGGTGGTGGCCCGTCGGGAGCCCCCCAACACGTCATCGCGCCATCGTCGGACCGCAAGCCGCAATGCACGCGGTCACCGGCTGCGACCTCGGAGAACCTGCCTTCGGGGGTCGCGACGTGACGACCACGTCCCCAACAGGCCACCGTCCCGTCCTCGCGGCGAGCGCAGGTCGCCCCGCGCCCAACGGAGACGTCCGTCCATGTGTCGCCGACGGGAACGGCCAATGCACCGGGGCCCCAACAGGCGAGGCGGCCGCGACCCACGGCGCAGACCTGCCGGGCCCCAGCGGAGACGATTTGCCAAGGGCCCGCGGGTGCCGGGACGACGGGCGGGGCTTGCGCGCCCCAGCAATCGACCTCTCCCTTGGCGTCCACCCCGCAAGAGAAGCCGTGGCCAGCGTCCACCATGGCCCAGGTCGCCCCTTCCGGGGGCCCATCTCCTACGAGCCGCGCATTGCCCCAACAATCGGCGGTTCGGTCGCCGCGCGCCGCGCAGCCGTTGAAGGTCTCCGCCGATACTCCTCTGAACGGTCCCTTACGCATGAGCGGCAGCCCATCGGGCAGGACGCCGAAGCAAGCCAAGTCGCCCCCCCGGACGAGCGCACAGCCCCACGGACCCGCGACCGCCATGTCGAGGACGCCTGCGTTTGGGACGTGCTGAGCGTAGCCTGCGCCCCAACACGTCGGTTTCCGGCTCGCGCGGTCGAGGGCGCAGAAGGTGTCGCCCCGCGCCACGAGGCCGCTCACGGCTTGGGCCGGCGGCATTCCGGCGCCGCGATCTCGGCCGAAGCAATGAGCCCGTCCCGCAGACAGAATTGCGCAGAGCGCATGGTCGTTCAGCGCGACCTCGACGACTTCGTCGAGGTCGGGGGTGCCGCCAACGAGGTCGATGTCGCAGCGCAGGCTCGCGTCGGATTTCACCCCGCACACGCCGAGCGGTGACAACGCGCCACGGTCGTACGGGACCCGTCCGATACGCAGCTCTTTGCCCCAACACGTGAATGCGTCGGCCCCATTGGCGCAGACGCGACTCGCGTCGGAGAAGAGCGACACGACGCCGGAGACGGAGGGGACGTCGGACAAGGGTCCGGAACACGACACGCCGCCGTCAGATTGCAATCCGCATGCGGCGCCGTCGCCGACGACCACGTGGGTAAAGGGGCCACCGGTTGGCGGAGGCACGGCGCCCCAGCAGGACGGCTGACCGCCTGCAAGCGCGCAGCCACCAAGCGCCCCCCCGGCCACCTGATCGAAGCTACCGGTCGGGGGTGAGGCCGCCAGCGCCTCTCCGTCATGCCGCCAGCAGGTGATCGTGCCGTCGACGCCTCGCGCGCAGGCGCCGTCGCTGTCGAGCGAGACGCTTGTGCTCGGGGTCGTCGGCGCGCCGCCGTGATGCAACGTCGTGAACGTGGTCGGCGCTGGATCCGAACAGGCGAGCAGGAGCGTCAGCACGGACGCCCGCTAATCAGAACCCGCCGAGGCCTACGGCCATCGCGAAGCTGCCGGCGCCGGCGAAGGCGACGAGCCACGGCACCGACCCCTCATGCGCGATGCGAGAAAGTTGACGGCGAACGGTGCTCATGGCGTACACCCAACGTTCGGGTTCAAGCGGCGAGCGCCTTCGCAATCCCCGGCCGCCAAGGCCAGCGAAACCGCAGCGGCGCGAACTTCGGCCTCGCGTGGCCCACCCGGGAGCGCCAGGTAGGCTTCGGCGGCGCGCCGGGCGTCGTCGTGACGGCCGAGCGCGAGAAGGGGAGAAAGGCGAGCGGCCAGGATCTCGCCTTGGACGAGCGCGTCGCCAGGCAGGGCCTCGGCGGCGTCAAGGCCGGCCAGGACGTCCTCGTGGGGCGCCCCGCGCTCGGCCATGGCGGCGGCGCGACCCAAAAGACCGGCCGCCGACGTGGGGCCACACTCGACCGTGTCCGACGACGTCAGTTCGTGGGTTCCGCCCCCAAGACACGTCACGCGCACCTGGCCACGGGCCACCGACACATGGGTCCCCATGACGTCGCGCCGGACGTCGAACACCGTGCCGACGACCTCGACGCGGGCCTCGCGGGTGGAGACGACTACGTTCGCGCCCTGGTTGGGGACGACGTCGACGTGAAGGGTGCCGGCCTCCCAGTCCATCGTCCAGGCGCCCTCGACGCCCGAGGCCCGGCCGGTACCTTCGGCCGTGACCTGTACGATCGAGGACAGTTGGACCTGCCCTGCGAGCGCGAGGTCCGCGACGGGAGCGTCGCCCGACCTTGCCATCAAGAGGGCGAGCGCAGCGGCCGCGAGCACGCCGCCGCCGGCCCAACCCCAACCCCACGCGGGAGGTGCGGAGCGCTCACGCACGCGGCCTCGAACGCGAGCGATCGCCGCCGCGTCGATCTGAGGGGACGCCAGGCCTGCAATGGGCCGCAGCCCATCGGCCAACCGGTCGCGAACACGGGCCACGGAGGCGTCGTCGGGCGTCGACGCCGCGCGCGCGGCCTCCATCAGACTACGGTAGTTCATGAGACACTCCCGGCGATGGCGCCGTCGGGCAAAAGGGTCGGGGCGAGGTCGCCAAGGTGGCCGCGGAGGGCGGCGCGGGCCCGGAACAGGCGGCTCTTGACGGTGTTGCGAGGGACGCCGAGCATGTCGGCGACTTCGCTGTCGGCACGCTCTTCGAGGTCGCAGAGCACGAGCACTTCGCGATGGTGGACCGGGAGCGTCTCAAGGGCCGTCCAGACACGACGGCCGACTTCGGACATCTCCGAGCGGCGAAGGGGGTCGGGACGGCCTTCGACGGCGTCGACGACGGCGCCCGGAACCCAACGGCGGACCCAGGCGTGGCGGCGATGGCGGGCCATGACACGCCGGGTGATGCCGAAGGCCCAGGCAGGAAACGCTGCGGGATCGCGCAGGTCGCCGAGCCGATCCAACATCAGCTCGAAAACGTCTTGCGCTGCGTCCTCAGCGTTCACGTCCTTGCCTCCCAAACGGACACACCACGCCATCACGGTGGGAACCCACCCATCGAGCAACCGCTCCACGGCCCCCGGCGTCCCATTACGGGCTTCCGAGACGAGTTGGACGTCGGCAAACATGTGCCCTCCAGGTGCGAACATTCCTCGGTTTGGTTCCCTTACCGGCAACGATTGCACCCGGTTCAGCGGCTAGCCTCCAGGGCGAGCCCGAACTGGCTGTGCCACGGGCTGACGAGGCCAAGGTCGACGCCGTCTGCGACGCGGCGAATGGAGGCGAGGTCGCGGGCGACGGACGCGTAAGGGCGCCAGGTGATCGCGCGACCTTCGATGCCCCAATCGAGGACGGCTCCGACGGTCGGGACGAGGGCGGCGTCGACCGGGCCGTCATCGTCGAGAAAGGTCCGGCGCTCCAGGCCGAATCGCGCGCCGATGGCGAGGCCGTCTGGCACGACGGAGGCGACGATGACGGGGCCCGCGGACCAGGACGACGAACCCGCGGCTTCGTCGCGCCATGACGTAGGCCAGCTGCCTTCCACGCCCGCAGAGAGGTGAACCAGGGGCCAAAGGAGGGCGCCATGGAGCCCCACGGTGCCCCCGGGCCGTTGATCGGGTTGCCACGAGACGGCGGCGGTGGCGCGCCAGGTTTCGTGGCGCGGCCGGTCGACAGCCTCCCCGCCGTCTCCCAAACCGAAGGGCCCGAGCGGAATCGGGGGTGGGGGGGCTTCGACCGCCACTTCAGCAACTGGCGGGGGCTCCGGCGCGGCCACCGCGACGGCGACGGCGGGATCCGGACTCGGGGTTTCGACCACCCCGTCGACCGTCGGCGGTGGGGGCGGGGCCGTCATGGCGGCCCTGGGAGGCGTTGGCGGCTTTGCGAGCGCCGTCGGCACGCGCGGGGGTGGAATCGGAGGCAGCGCGAGCGTAGGGCCGGGGCGAAGCAGGCTGGCGAGCAACGAAGCCACGCGCTCGCGATCGGCGGCGGTGGCGGGACGTCCGATCGCGACGTCGAAGGCCGTGCCGTCGGCACGCCGGCCCACCGCCCGCCAGCCGCCGTCCACGGAGATGGCAAGTTGGACCCGTGCACCCGTCGAGACCGTCACCGGGCTCATCCCCACCAGCCCAAGCGGTTCGCGCCAGGCGTCGGGTCTCTCGCCGGGGGGCAGCATGACGTCTGTGGCCCAGGCCGTCGCCACGACGAACCACATCGGCGCTCCACGTGCCGCCGTTCTAACGGGGGCGGTCAACCGGAGTGGGCGACGTGCCGACGGGCATGGGGGGGGACACCATGTTTCGATCCTTCAATGACGAGATGAGGTCAGTGATCACCGTGACCTCTCCGAAAAAGGTCAGGGCGCCCGCCCTCGATCGCCTTGTGACCCAACCCGCCCCGCCTCGTCCCTGGCGGGCCGAGTTCCTACTCTTTCTGTTTTGCTTGACGCTGGTCTGGCTTGGCACGGTCGTCAGCCAGCGCGAGGTGGCCGTCGCCCGTGTGTCGGCCAGCCAGCGGGCGCTGCAACAGTTCCGCGCCAGCCAAGAGTTGGAAGGCGTCGGCCTGCGACGTGGCCTCAACGGCGGTTGACACGCGCGCCGGTTCGGGCGACGGGGGACCGTGGACTGGACGCGCTTATCGCCCAAGGCACGCACGCTGTTTTACGTGCAGGCCGCCCTGAGTTTGCCGTTCACGCGCCTACCGTTCGTGTTCGGCGTGACGGCGGCTGTGGGTTGGTCGTCCGGTTGGCAGGCGGGTCTGATTGCCGGTGGGGTTCTCATTGCGCTGGTCCTCGTCGAGTTGGTCTGGTACCCGACGTTGGCATGGGAGCGGTGGGGCTACCAGCTGCGTGAGGGCGAATTGCTCGTCCGGCGCGGCGTCTGGGTGACCCGCGTCACGGCCATCCCGCTCGGCCGCGTCCAGCACGTCGACTTGCGGCAGGGGCCGGTCGAACGCTGGCTGAACCTCTCTGGCGTCGCCGTCTCCACGGCCTCGGGCCTCGGCGCGGATGGCGTGATCCCCGGCCTCGAACTCGAGGATGCGGTGGCCTTGCGCGACCGTCTGGTGGCGGTCCGTGGCGACGCCGGACTCTGACGTCCCGTTTCGCAGCGTCCACCCCCTCACAGTGGCGGTGGAGCTGCTGCCGCGTGTGTTTTCCGTCGTTCGGAATTTCTGGCCCTTGTTTCTGGCGGCCTTCTTCGGTCGAGGGGACGCGATCGACGGCAGTTGGCTGTTCCTCGGCGTCATCGGCTCCGCCTTCGGCGGCGGCTTGCTTTCCTCGCTGCTCCACGTCCTGACCTTCCGCTACCGGCTCGTCGGCGACCGCCTCGAGTTGTTGTCGGGCCTGTTCGACCGGCAGGTCCGGGTGCTCTCCATCGACCGAATTCAAAATGTGGAGACGCTTCGGACGTTGCCACATCGACTGCTTGGCCTGGTCGATGTGCGGGTGGAAACGGCCGTCGGCGAAGAGGCAGAAGGCCATGTCAATGCGATTCCCCTGGCGGACGGCGATGCCCTCGTCGCCGCGCTCCGCGCGCGGTCCTCGGCCTCCCTGCCGCCCGCCGAGCCGCGGATCTGGTCCGAACTCTCGCTGCTTGACCTCGTCCGGTACGGCGCGTCGACGGGGCGAGCGGGGGCGGCGGCCGTCGTCATGGGCCTGCTCTTCGAGCGGCTTGGCAGCGGCGACTCCGACGAGGTCCGGGCACTGGTGGGGTCCGTTGGCCCTCTGCAGGTGCTTGGCGTTTCCGCGGCTGCCCTCGTCGCCGCGTGGTGGATTTCGATCGGCACGGCCGTCGTCCGTTTCCACGGGTTTCGCGTCGAAGACCGCGGGCCTTCATTGGCCGCGGAGGGTGGCCTCTTTTCGCGCCGGCGCGTGGAGTTGGCGCCCCGCCGCATCCAGCAGGTGACCGTGCGGGCCCCGTGGCTGTCACGGTGGTTGGGATTCGTGACAGTCGCCATCGAGACGGCCGGGGCGCGGACGGGAGGGGGGACGGAACGGAGCGAGGCCGTGTTGCCCGTCGTCGAGCGGGCCGCGCTTTCTGCCACGCTCGGCCGGCTTGTTCCCGCGGCGGCGCGCGTCATCGAGGAGGGTGATGCCGGTTGGCAACCCTTGTCGCTGCGCGCGCTGCGTCGAGCCGTTGTACGCGCCTATTTGCGGGCTGGCCTCCTGACGGTCGCAATGGTGTTCGCCCTGGGCCCCTGGGGCGCCTTGGCCGCCCTTGCGGGTCCGCTCGGCCATCTGTGGGCGCGCGTGGCCCACGCGAGGTCGGCCTACCTGGTCGGCGAAGGACTCGTGGGTTTCCGAAGCGGCGTCTGGCAGCGCTCCGTCCACCTCGCCGTCGGAGCTCGGGTGATGACAGCCGAGGTCGTCGCTGGGCCATTCGATCGGATGCGGAAACTGGCGGCCGTGGTCGTCACGACGGCGGGCGGGCGCATCGTCTTGCCTGCAGTCGACGCGGAATTGGCCTGGGACGTGGCGGAACGGGTCCTTGCCCAGGGGCGAGGCGACCCCGTGAGTTAGCGGTTCGGCCGTGCTAGGCTCCACGTTCGACATTCATGCGTGCTTGGGAAAGGGAGGCTTCGCCGAGGTCTACCTGGCGACCCAACGCCGGAGTTCGGGCGTCGTGCGCACCGTCGCCGTCAAGGTCCTGCGCGAAGAGATCGACGACATGGACGTCGCGACGTCTCGCCTCCAGGACGAGGCCAAGATGTTGGGGACGTTGCGGCACCCCGCCATCCTTGGCGTGTTGGAACTGACGCGCATCGAGGGGCGGTTGGCGCTGGTCACCGAGTACGTCGAGGGCGTCGATCTCAGCGCGTTCACGACTCGGGACCTGTTGGCGCCGGCGCGGGTCTCCATTGGGGTCGTCGGGGAAGTCGCGAGCGCGCTGGATTGCGCTTGGAACACGACGTCGCCCGAAACGAACGCCCCGCTCCACCTCGTTCACCGCGACATCAAGCCGGAGAACATCCGATTGTCCCGCTTTGGCGAGGTCAAGCTGCTCGACTTCGGGGTTGCGCGGACGGCCCAACTCGCACGATTCGCGAACACAGGCGCTGGCAATATGCCTTTTACGCCCGGCTACGCGGCGCCGGAGAGCTACGCGAGGGGGGAGCAGTCCGCCGCAAGCGACGTCTACGCGTTGGGTGTCACGCTCTTTCGCCTGCTCGTGGGTGAGCGGCTCTATGAGGGCGTGGCGCTCCCCGGTCAGTTCACGATCACGTCGGCGCCTGAGCGATACGGTCCGTTCCTTCGGGAGCGGCTGGCGCGCGTCGCGGCCTCCACAGAGACGATTGAGTTGCTGCGCGACATGTTGGCCTACGAGGCGAGCGAGCGACCGACGGCCCTGATGATGGCACGTCGATGCGATCGCATGGCCGACGAGCTGCCCGGCCCCACGCACATCTGCTTTGCACGTAGCCGATCGAATGATGGGCCCAAGGACGTTGGCGGCACGCTGGTCGGTCGGACAGTGTCCTCGGACCCTCTGCATACCCTTCACGTCTCTCGCCACGCAGGGTTTCAGACCCAGACGCCCGTGATCAAACCGGTCCGTCAACGGCAACCGCAGCCCACGCCTTCGCAGGCGCCTCAAGCGCTGTTGATCGTGATGGCCGCCATGGCTGTGAGCGCCCTCTTTGTCGCCATTCTCGCCGTTGGCCTCAGCTTCCTGTTGGGCTGAGGCTCACTTCGGGAAAAGCGCCTTGATGTCGGCCAAAACGTCGGCCGGATGGGTGCCAACGTCGATGCCATCCTTGTACTCGAGGAGCAGCTCGCCATCGCGGCCGAGCAACATGGTGATCCGCGAGGGGAAGGGCTTGAAGCCCGCCGCTCCGTAGTGGGTCGATAGGGCCTTGCCCGTGTCGGACCAGATTTCGAAGCCAAATTTCTGCGCGTCCGCCCAGGCTTTGCCGGCCTCGGGGGTCCCCCAACTCACGCCGATGATCGTGACACCGAGCGCGTCAAACTCTGCCTTGAGGTCGCGGTACCCGCAACCCTCCTTGGTTCAACCAGGGGTGTCGACGATCGGGAAGAACCAAAGGACAGATGCGTGCCCGCGCAGGGCCTCGGGGCCGCGCGGCGTGCCGTCCTGAGCGACGGCTGAGAACGCGGGCAACGCCTTGGCGGCGGCTGGCGGCTTGCCGTGGAGGGTGGCGGGGTCGGCGGCGAAGGCCATGCCGGCGATCGTAATCCAACTCATGGGACCTCTTGCGCCCTTCGCGCTATTCCGGCCGTCCATGTCTGCCCCCACGGCTTGGCGCCAGCGTCTCATCACCTGGCCGGTGTTGTTCCTCGTCGCTCCGACGCTGACCCTCGTCTTTCCTGGGCTGGTCGCGGGCCTGGCTGTGCGCGACGCGGTGCTCGGCACCCGGTGGGCCGGCGTTCGGACGGCCCTGCTCGGCCTGTTCTGGGTGTGGCTTCAGGTCGCGGGCCTGAGTTGCGCGGTCAGCATCGTCGCCGTGGCGTGGGTGCGCGGCCGCAGCGGCACGGCGTTTGAGCATGACAGGCTGTACGCCTTGCAGGACGCTTGGGTCGCGAAGATGTGGGAGACGACCGTGGCCTTATATGGCCTGGACGTCGCCTTTGTGGGGCCCCAGCGGCGTGTGAACGGCCCCGTGGTCGCGCTGATCCGCCACACAAGTCTCGCGGACGCCGCCCTTGCGACGATGGCGTTGGGAATCCCGCATGGGTTGCGCCCTCGGTACGTCCTGAAGCGGACGTTGTTGTGGGACCCGTGCCTCGATTTCGTCGGCCAGCGCTTGCCCAACGCGTTCGTGATGAAGGAGACGGGCGACCCGGCGGCGGAAGTCGCGCGCGTCGCCTCGTTGGCAGAAAACCTGGACCCGGCGGCAGTGTGCCTGATCTACCCGGAGGGGTCCCGCGCGACCGCAGCGCGGCGCGAGCGCGCCATTGCGTCGCTCGCCAAGCGCGGCTCCGACCGGGTGGCTGCCGCTTCCGCCCTGCGCCATTTGTTGCCGCCGCACACCGGTGGCGCGGTGGCTCTCCTTCAGCGCGTCCCCGGCGACGTCGTCGTCATTTCGCACCTCGGATTGGACGGGGCGACGGGGTTGGGGGCCCTGAGTCGGGGCATCCTCATCGGCGGGCGCGTCCGGGTCTCGATGCGGGTGTGGGCGCGCTCCGAATTGCCAGACGACGCCGACGGGCTTGCCGACTGGGTGTGGGAGCGATGGACGGAGATGGACAACTGGATTGAAGCTGGGGGGCCGACGTGAGCGACGAGGTCCCGTTGCCGAAGTGGGGGTGTGTGCTGTTGGTGGTCCCGATCCTGGCGATCGGTGGCGTGATGGGCGCCTACGGGTGGTTGGCGCTCAACGTGTTGCGCGGTACGCCGGCGGCCGGGCCGCGTGTCACGTTGCCCTTCGTGGGATGTCCGGCGGCGGCGGACGCGGTGCTTGCGCGCGTCGAGCGAATGGGCCTGCAGCAGCCCGTGGTCACGCCGACCGCCGACGGATTTACGATGGAGGTCGACGGCCCGCCCGACCCGAAGATTGCGTCCAAGTTGGGACCCACATTGGTTCGTCCCGGCCGGGTGGAGTTGGTGGGGCCAGACGGGACGGTGACGGCGTGGCAAGGCGCGTTCATCCGCCTCGATTTGCGAATGGTGCCGTCGACGGTGTTCACGTTGCTGCCGGGCGATGTCGACCGCGTGGCGGCCTGGCAACGGGCTGCGCCCGAAGGGGACCTGGTCGTACGGATGGACGGCGCGGAAATCGGGCGCATCGAAAATCGGACGCCGACGGGTTCGGAAGTGTCGATCGAACCGCCGGATTCGGAAACGGAGGCCGGAATGCACGAGGCGGCGGCGCGGTCGGTGGCGGCGGCGTTTCCGTTGCCGTGTGAGCTGCGGCTGAGGTGAGGGGCGGGCCGGATTCTGGGGCCATTTCTCACATTGAAACCCAAGCTACCCACCTCCGACTCACCCGAAAGCCCAACCGTCGCGCCAGCCGCTCCGATGCCTCCGTTCCGCTGTCCCATCGAGGTCGAAGCCCCGCAGCGAGCACGTCCCCGATGTAGGCCGCGGCCATCCGTTGCCCCAAGCCACGGCCTCGGGCCCTTTCGGCGACATCCACTTCGATTTCGACCTCACCTTCGGCCGCGGCCCAGGCCCCGCACACCGCCACGAGGCCGGTGGAGTCGACCAACACACAGGGGGGCGGCGTCGCGCCAGGGTCGATGAGCGGCGCGAGCTCGCGCAGGGCCGCCGGGTCCACGCCGCGTTCGACGCCGTCGTCGGCGAATTCTGGCGCCATCGACCTTGGCCAGACCCACCGGGTCCGTGGCCACGCGTGGAGCCCGGACGTCGCGAGCACGGCGGCGGCTTCAGGGTCCGCGACCCACATCGTCCCCGGCTCAGCAGCCGTTGGCGGTGGGATGGGACCCCAAGCGAATCGCACGTCGTGCCCAATCCAGCCAGCCCTTGGCCACTCCTCGTGGGGGGCGCTGTGGACGAGGGCCGCAAGCACGGGCCGAAGGGGCCACGACGTCCGGCGCAGTGCAGGAGGAAGGCTCGCCATGCCGCGGTCTCCCGTAGCCTGCGGGTGGTGAGTACGTTGCCGGGATTCTGCCGGTCGACCCCGCGCTTGGCGGATGGCAACGAACGTTCACCGACATAGCCCCGGGGGGCATGACGACTGACCGACGGCGCAAAGCGACCCGGCGCCTGGTAGGCCCGTTTCTGGCGAGGACGCGCACGTTGCTCGCCGAGCTTGAGCCCATCGCGATGGGCCGCGCCGCGGGCGACGAACGTCAGGCTGTGGTCGACGAACTCAACCGGATCGAATCCACCGCCCGAGGCCTCGGGCTGGAGGACGTGGCCGCCGCCGCCGACGAGGTCGCGTCGCGGGTCGCGGAGGGAGGTGCGGCCCATTGGGTGGTCTTGCGTACGGCACTCGCGGCGGCGAGCCCCAATGCGGTGCTCGCCCCGATCTGGGTCGTCCCGCCCGGCCACACCGCCCCGCGTTGGCATCGGATGGTGGGCCAAGTCGCGGAACCGTTGCGCGTATGCGAGAGTGTTGAGGTGATGCGCGCCGAGCCGATGGACGTGGCGCCCGCCTTGATCGCCGTCCCCGGCCACGATCTCGTTGCCGCGCGCGAGGATTTCGAAGGCCTTGCTTGCGCCTGGGTCGCGTGGGCGGAACGTGCGGACGTCGCCTTGCGCCGCACGGCGGCCGAGGCGGGTGCCGTCCGCGTTCTCGACCCGGAGGACCGCATTGAACGGCTGTTTGAGGTGGCGCGAGGCGATGTCGACCGTCGTGCAGCCACGGACTTGGCCGTCATCGGACTTGGCGACGATCACGCGTCGGTCACCGGCGCCCTCGCTGGCGTCGGATTGGAGTGTGCGCACCCTGGCGACGACGCCGAAACGATGGGCTGGCTGGCCCGGGGTGCCGTGGACGCCGTGATCGTCGGACCCCAGGGCCAGGCCTCCGCAGCTGCCTTTCTTCGTGCGATCCCCGGCGCGGAGGGCCTGCCCATGTTCGGGTGGCGCCGCCCGCTGCCAGGGGCCGATTTCGCCGACGACTCCGACGAGGAGACGTTCGCCCGCTCGGTCGCGGGCTGCCTCGATCGGGCCCAACAACGCGCGCCGGGCTTGGACCGGGCGACCCGATTGCCGCTCCGCGCCGCCATCCTCGCCGAGGCGGATCAGTGGGTTGGACACGTCGTCCGTCGCCCCCAGCCACTTGGTTGCGCCGTCCTGCGCCGGGTCGCTCAAGCGCCAGTGGGCGCGGTGGAACGTCGGCGGGCGGGGTCGGTGCGGGTGGCGATCAGCGACGAGATTTCTCGACATGTGCGCCGAGTCGACCGGGTGGGCCTGATGGGGCCGGACGTTTGGCTCGTGTTGGCGCCGGGCCTCCGGGCCGCCGGCCTGGAACAGCGGATGCGCGTTGTGGCGGAACGCATTCGCGAACGGCTCGCGTCGACGGGCACGCCAATGGACTTTCGGGTGGGCGTCGCCGACGACCTACCCTCTGTCGATCGGTTGGTTGAGCGCGCCCTGAGCGCAGCGGTGGGCGCATGAATCGTTTTCCCTTTCAGGTCGACGCGACGGACGGGGCCGCCCGCGCCACGCGCCTTTTCCTCGCCCGCGGGGTCGTCGAGACGCCTTGCTACATGCCCGTTGGCACACAGGGCGCTGTCCGAGCCGTGAGCCCGCTGCACCTAGCGGACACCGGCACGCAAATCGTCCTCGCCAACACCTACCACCTGTCCCAACGGCCCGGGGAGGCGCTGGTTCAGAAGGCGGGTGGCCTGCACAAGTTCATGGCCATCGACCAACCGATTCTGACGGACTCGGGGGGCTTTCAGGTTTTCTCGCTCGACAAGGACGTCGACGAGGAGGGCGTTCGATTCCGCTACGAGGTCGACGGCACGCCGACGGTCCTGACGCCCGAGCGGTCCATGGCCATCCAGGAGGCGCTCGGCGCCGACGTCGCCATGGTGTTCGACGAGTGCCTCGCGTTCGGTACGGAGCGCGGGGCGACCGAGCGCAGCGTCGAGCGCACGGCGCGCTGGGAAGCGCGTTGCCGCGCGGTGCATCGCCGCGAGGACCAGTCGCTCTTCGGCATCGTCCAAGGCGGTTTTCACGCCGACCTGCGGGCCAGAAGCGCGGCTCAGATCACGGCGCTCGACTTCGATGGCTACGCCGTCGGTGGGTTGTCGGTCGGCGAGGGCTACGAGAAGATGGTCCAGGTGCTGGACTGGACGACACCGTCCCTGCCGGCCGACCGGCCCCGCTACCTCATGGGGGTCGGACGGCCCCTCGACCTCGTGGAAGGCGTCGCCCGCGGCATCGACATGGTCGATTGCGTGCTGCAGACGCGACACGCACGGTCGGGCGTCGTCTACACGTCCCAAGGGCGTTTGCGACTCACGGATCGTGGCTTTCGAAGGGATTTCTACCCGATCGACACGAGTTGCACCTGCTACACGTGCCGGACGTTCAGCCGAGCCTACCTGCATCACCTCTTCCGGGTCGGCGAGATTTTGGCGGCGAGTCTCGCGAGCATCCACAACATCGCCTGGTTCCATCAGTTCATGGCGGCCATGCGCAAAAGCATCGTCGAGGGGCGATTCGAGGCCTTCCGGAGAGACGTTCGGGCGCTGTGGCCACCAGGTCCGGTCGAGCGGGATGAAGGCGAAGGCCCGCCCGCGGCACCGCCGCCTCGACGACCGGGGCGCAGGAGTTAGACGCCGGCCCTGTCGGGAGTGTGCCGTTGGCCTCGGATGACCTGATTGAAATCGAGGGCAGCATCAAAGAGGTGTTCCCGGGTGGACACTTCCTCGTCGAGACCGAAGCTGGGTCGGAGGTTCACGCACATCTCGCGGGCAAGCTGCGCCGATTCCGCATCCGCGTGGTTCTTGGCGACAAGGTGACGGTGGCCGTTTCGCCGTACGACTTGACGAAAGGCCGGATCGTCTTCCGCCATAAGTAGTGTCAGTCGGCCGAGCCCAGGAACCGAGCAGGTTGGGCGGTGGATTGCCTGGTGAAGAAGCCGAAGGCCGCCTGGCAGGCAACGTGGACGCCCGTCTGCCGAAGCGCACGACGATCATGCGCATCGCGGTGCTGTCGTCGACGATCAGGACGTTCATGGAGGCCTTGGCCTCCGCGTCGTCTCAGTCCGCGGTCAGATTGAGGGTCTGCCCCCCGTCGAAACGGGTGACGATGGCGGCGATGGCGAGGTCTCCGGCGACATTGATCGTCGTCCGGCACATGTCGAGGATGCGGTCGACGCCGAGCAGCAGCGCGAGGGCCTCGGCCGGGACGCCGACCACGCCGAGCACCAGCGCGACGAAGGGTAGGGAGGCCGAGGGGACGCCAGCGGTCCCGACCCCCGCGGCGAGCGCCATCGCCATGACGGACACCTGTTGGTCCATCGTGAGGTTGACGCCGAAGACCTGAGCAAGGAAAAGGACGGCGACGCCTTCGAAGAGGGCGGTGCCATTCTGGTTCGCGGTCGCGCCGACCGTAAGGACAAAGCTCGCGACGGGGGCCGGTATGGCCAGGCGTTCGGTCGCCACGCGGAGGGCCGTGGGCAGGGTCGCGTTTGAGGACGAGGTGGCGAACGCGACCAGCAGGGCCTCTTTCGCGTCGATCCAAAAGCGGACCGGCGACCGGCCGACCGCCATCAGCAGCGCGCTGTAGACGACGGCGAAGTGGATCCCAAGGGCGCCGATGACCGTTGCCGCGAACCGCGCGAGCACGAGCAGGAGGTCGAAGCCGAAGCGCGACGCCAAGGCGAACAGCAACAGCCCCACTCCCACCGGGGCGAGCGCCATGGCCCAGCCCACCACGACGGTTGTCGCGGCGACGATGCCCTCCAGGAGGTCTGTCACGGGCCGGCGGGTGGATTCGTTCAACGAGAGGAGGGCGGCGCCGAGCAGGGCTGCGACAAGCAACAGGCCCAAGAGGTCGGGGGGGTCGGACGTCGCGGCCCCGAGCGGATTCCGGGGCAACAAGTCGACGAGGATGGCTGCGGGCGTGGCTTCGCGGGGGGCGGAGACGGCCACCTTGCCGGCGTCGGCCGAGTAGCGAGCGATGAGGTCGGCGCGGACCTGGTCCGGCAGACCCTCACCGGGTCGAACGATGTTGGCGGCGGCGAGGCCTATGCCGACCGAGACGGCGGACACGACGAGGGTGAGCCCGAAAGTGACGGCGCCAAGCTTCCCGACGCGGCGTAGGGCGCCGAGGCCGACGATGCCAAGGGTCACGGAACAAAAGACGAGGGGGACGACCACGGCCAACAGGAGCCGTAAGAACAAGCGTCCACCGGGTTCGGCGACGTGGCGGACGAACCCATCGACCATGGCGTGGTCGCCGCCAAGAGCGACGCGGGCGAGCAGGCCGGACCCGAGGCCAAGGAGCGCGCCAATCAACAGCGTTCGGGGGGTCGGTGTGGCCATGCGGCGCCCTATGCGCCGAGCCGGGGCCGCACAAACGAAGGCGCCCGGGGCCACTGGCCGCCGGGCGCCTGGACCAGCCCCCCCGAGCCGGACATCGCCAAGGTGGTGCGTCGCTGCGGCGAAGGCAACGACTTTTTTCACCTTGGGGAAAGTCGCTCGGTCCGGTCGCCCACCGCGCGTCCAAGCGAGGTAGCCGGCGCGTCCGATGGATCTCCAGGCCGTTCTGCAGGCGCGTTTTGGCTTCCCGGACTTCCGTCCGGGGCAGCGGGAGCCCATCGAACATGTCGCTGAAGGCGGCGACGCCCTCGTCGTCATGCCGACGGGTGCCGGAAAGAGCCTCTGCTACCAGGTTCCCGCGATCGCTCGCGGGGGCACCACCTTCGTCGTCAGCCCACTCATCGCGTTGATGAAGGACCAGGTCGACGCCCTCCTCGAGAAGGGAATTCGGGCCTCTTTCCTCAACAGCACCCTGTCGAGAGAGGCCTACCAAGAGCGCCTTGCCCAAGCGAAGGCGGGGGCCTTCGAGTTGCTCTACGTCGCGCCCGAGCGGTTCACGCCGAGCTTCATCGAGGTGGCCAAGACGTTGGACATCCGGCTCATGGCCGTCGACGAAGCCCATTGTCTGAGCCAATGGGGCCACGACTTCCGTCCCGACTACATGCGTCTCGGGCAGGTGCGTCGGGCGCTTGGGATGCCACCCACCGTCGCGTTGACGGCGACGGCGACCCCAGAGGTTCGCGACGACATCGTTCGGGTGCTTGGCCTGCCGCGCGAACACGTCTTCGTGCGCGGCTTCGACCGCGAGAACCTCGTGCTCGACGTCATCGCCGTCTCAGGCTGGAAGGAGAAGGAGAGCCTCCTCGCGGATTTGGTGAGGCCCGGGCCCGCGCTCGTCTACGCCGCGACCCGAAACAACGTGGAGAAGGCCACCGCCGCCTTGCGCGCGGCCGGGATCCGGGCCGGTATGTACCATGCGGGATTGGAGGTCGATGCGCGGACGCGCGTTCAGGAGGACTTCATCGCCGGCCGGTTGCCGGTCGTCGTTGCGACGAATGCATTCGGTATGGGCATCGACAAGGCGGACATCCGCGCGATCATCCACGTCGACATGCCAGGTACCGTCGAGGCCTACTACCAGGAGATCGGCCGGGCGGGTCGCGACGGCCGAACCTCTCGCGCGGTTCTCCTCCACCACCCGATGGACCGCGGCATCCATGAGTTCTTCATCCAGAACAACCACCCCAGCGCGGCCTGGGTGCGACGGCTCTGGGACGTGTTGGGCGAACGCGGGACGAATCCTGTCATGGCGTCGCTCGAGGACCTCGCCAAGGACATGCCGACCGACGCGGGCGACCGCGGGGTGGGTGCCTGCGTCCATGTCCTCGTTCGTGAAGGCCGAGCCCGCCGAATTGCGCCCACCGATCGGCTTGGCAGCCTCGTTCTTCTGCAGCGGGTGACCGACGCGCCCGCTGGCCTCCGCGGCAAGGTGTGGAGCCGAATCGCGTCTCGGGGTCTCGATGTCGGGGACGGCTTTGAGTTCAACCCTGAGCAACTCGCGCGCGAAGCCGGCGTCGACCGCGACCAGGTCATGGCCGCACTTCGCAGCTTCGACGAGCGCGGCCTGATTCAGTGGCGACCCCCAGACCGCGTCGGCGGCGTCGAGCGGATCGACCCTGAGCTGCCCCTCGTGCTCGACGAGGCCAAACTGCTCGCTCACCGAAGCCGAGAGTACGACAAGCTCGCCAAAATGGAGGCTTATGTGACCTCCGACTGCCGGCGCGCCTACGTCGTCCGGTACTTCGGGGAGGTCCCTCCTTGGCCGGCGTGTGGAACGTGCGACCGGTGCCGGTCGGGCCGACCAAGCGCGGAGGCCCGGCCGCCGACCGGAGACGAAGCCGCGGCCGTCCTCAAGATCCTGTCGTGCCTCGCTCGCATGGAGCGGGCCAAGGGGCAGGCCGCCTGGGGCGTAGACTTGCTGGCGAAGGTGCTCGTCGGATCCACCGAAGAGAAAGTGCGAAGCTGGGGCTTCGACTCGTTGTCGACATGGGGGTTGTTGGGCCCGAAGTCGGGCAGCACGTGGACGGTGGGGGAGGTGCACGACCTTGTCAGCGTTCTGTCCGCAGCAGGGTTGCTCGCATGTGCACACACCACGCGAGAAATCCGCGGGCGGGAACGGACCTATGAGGAGGTGTCGCTGACGCCTGCGGGCTGGGCTCTGTTGCGGGGCGGAGACCCGCCAGCGATGCGCTTTCCTGACGGAGCCGCCCGGCGACTCGTTCGGGCGCCCCCCAAGAAGGCCGAGGCGCCCGTGGTCGCGGGCAGCCTGCTGGCCGCGTTGCGCGACGTTCGGGCTCGGGTGGCGGCCTCGCGCGAGGTGCCCGCCTACGTCGTCGCCACGAACCGCAGCCTGGAACTCATCGCCGAACGGCGCCCGACAACGCCAGCCGCACTGCAGGCGATCCCGGGGATGGGCCCCATCCGCGTCCACCTGTACGGGGCGCCGCTGCTCAAGGCCGTCCGGGAACACCGGAGCTGAGGCGCCAGAGGGTTCCGGTGAAGTCGAGAACGCCCACGTCGCCGTCTGGCAGCGTGACGAAGGCGCTCGGGTGGATCTTGAATTTGCCGAGGGTAGACGTCGCGTGCGTCGTCGTATCCGTCGCCCACAACCGGCCCGTGGCGAAGTCCCCGAAGACGACGTGGCCGGCGAGCGGTCCGGCGCGTGCGACGTAGACGCCTCCGGTGATGCTTGTTCCCAACGACCTCGGGTAGGTGAACACGGGCTCGACGAGGCCCTCGGTCGGGCATCCGGATTCGGGATCGTAACAGCGGTCCCCTTCGCGGAATCTCCAGCCGAAGTTGTCTCCCAAGCGGCCGAAGTCGAGTTCCTCCACGAGGTTCTGGCCGACGTCGCCGATCGCGAGTCGTCCGTCGGGAAGGAAGTCGAATCGCCACGGGTTGCGAAGGCCCCAGGCGGCAATCTCCGGCTTGAAGCGGGAATCGGCGACGAACGGATTGTCGGGAGGAATGCGGTAGGGCGGGTCGGTGACGTCGCTGCCTGCGCTTGGCATACCGATGTCGACGCGGAGGATCTTGCCCAGCCACGTCGTGGGGTCTTGCCCGGCGTTCAGCGGGTCGCCGCGGAAGCCGCCGTCGCCAAAGCCGATCCACAACATGCGATCGGGCCCGAAGCGGATCTGGCCACCATCGTGGTTGGCGTAGGGTTGGTCGAGTTGAAGCAGGGAGGTGCCGTCGCCGAGGGCGCCAGAGCACGGCGAGAGCGGCGATGCGACGCGGCGTGCTTCCACGACGCTCATGGCGGCGCGGCCGCCGGCGATGTTGCGATGGACGTACAACAGCGGCGTCGAGGGCCAGTCGGGGTGCAACGCGAGGCCAAGCAGACCCAGCTCCGAATTGGTGACGACCTCGAGCGTGGTCCAGGGGGTGAGCGCACCATGGGTGAGGTCCACACACACCAGCTCGCCCGTCTTGCGGGCGACGACGGCGAGCGTGGGCGTGGGGAAGACCGCGTCCGTGGGCTGCGCGCCAACGGCCGCAATGATCTGCAGGTCGATGGCGATTCGGGGGCGATCGACTTCGCCCTCAAAGGACGGCGGGCCGGGCTGATTCGTCGCCGCAAAGGCGTACCCGTCGTCGAACCAGCGCACGAGGAGACGGCGGCCCGGGTCCGTCCACAGCAACAGGTCGATGCCGCCGATGACGACGACGGCCACGACGAGCAGGATGCGAAGGGCTCGGCGCATCCGCGGAGACTATCGTCGACGTCTGGCCTTGGTGGGGTGGCTCGTTAGCGCCAAGCCATGAAGATGTGGGTCAGCGGCGCGGCCTCGGGCTTCGGAGCCGCCATCAGCGCCAAGGCGCGGTCCGCGGGCTGGACCGTCGTGGGGGTCGACGTGGAACCGGCGGCTGGGGTGCAGTTCGTCGATGTCCGCGACGCGTCCGCCGTTCGCGCGTCGATCGAGGCGGCCGACGCAGACGTTGTCTTTGCCAACGCAGGGTTCGGCGCCTTTGGTCCGATCGACGCGTTCGATGAAGAGCTCATGGACGACCTGTGGCGGACCAATGTGCTCGGCGTTTGGAACGTGGCCCGCTGGTCGCTCGCCGGCTTGCGCGCGAAGCGCGGCGTGTGGGCCGTGTCGTCGAGCGTGGCGGGCCGCATGGTCTTTCCCGAATCGGGCCCCTACGCCGCCACGAAACACGCCGTCGAGGCGCTGGCTGAGGCGCTCTACTTGGAGAATGCGTCCTTCGGCGTACGGGTGCGTGTGCTCGAGCCCGGCGCCCATCGGACCGGGTTCGGGCCCACGGCAACCCGCCGAAGCCCGCCGCGGCTGCCAACGGACGCCGTGGCCCCGTTGCGGCCGGTCTGGGACGAACGGAAATCCGAAGTACTTGTGGCCGATGGAGCGGCGGAAGGCGTCGCCGACGCGTTGATGCGCAGCCTCGGTGACCCCGTGGGTTTCCTCCGGCTTCCCGTTGGCGTCGACGCCGAGAACCTCATCGGGGCGCGCGACGCCTTGGGGCCAACCCTTGCGGTTCGTGCCATGGCCGATCGACTTGGCGTCGGCACGGGCGCGTTGTTGACGCCCGACGAGGTCCTACGTGACGGCGCCGAGCGCGACGCCCGTTGGGCTGCGACGGCATCGGCAGCATCTTGGGGTCAGCTCGAACATTGGGCGCGGGGGCCTGACGGCGTGGCCGCGCTGGCCCGACTGCGGGCGTCGCCGCCTACCAGATGCTGACTTCCGGCTCGCCGCGCATGTCGATGCGACCCCGGAACATGCCCGCGGTGTTGTAGGGCATCACGGCTGGACCGGCCTTGCCAACGGCGATCAGGCCGCCCTTGCCGCCGGTGAGGTCGTGGTGGATGGCGCGGTGGGCGGCTTCACGTAGGCTCAAGCCGGACATCTCGATCCAGTCCGAGACGCGGCCGGCGAGGTGGCTGCGGATGAAGGCCTCGCCGTCACCGGTGCACGAGACGGCACAGGTGCTGTCCCAGGCCCAGGTGCCGGCGCCGATGATGGGACTGTCGCCGATGCGCCCGTAGCGTTTGCCCGCAGTCCCGCCGGTCGACGTGGCGGCGGCGAGGTGGCCTTCGAGATCGCGGGCGACGGCGCCAACGGTGCCGTAGGCGTCGGAACCGTCATCCGGCGTGCCAGCGAGCAGGTTGGCCAGCTGCGCCTTGCGCTCGTCGATGACGAACCAGGCGGGGTCGACCTGGGCGAGGCCGCGCTCGCTGGCGAAAGCGTCAGCCCCAGCGCCGGAAAGGAGGACGTGGGGCGAATGCTCCATCGCGGCGCGCGCGGCTTGGATGGGGTTGCGCGTCCGGCGGAGTCCGGCGACGCCGCCGGCCGTGCGTTGGCGGCCGTCCATGATGCCAGCGTCCAACTCAGCGTCGCCGTCGGCGTTGAGCACGGCACCGTGGCCGGCATTGAAGAGCGGCGAGTCCTCGAGGATGATGACGGCCGCCTCTACGGCGTCGACCGCAGATCCACCGGAGGCCAACGTGCGGGCCCCGGTGCGCAAGGCCTCTTCGAGCGCGGCGCGACATGACGCCTGGCGCTCGGGAGAGAGAGAGCCGGCACGGGAGAGACCGGCGCCTCCGTGAACGGCGAGGGCGAAATTCATCGAATCTCCTGACTCAGGACGCAGCGTCGGGCGGACGCGGGCGCACTGGCGGGGGGGTGGCGGTGCGATTGCGGGCTCCCGGAGGGGTCCGCGTCAAGGCGATGGACGGCTGGTGGGGGATGTCGACGAGAGGCACGTCGGAACGTGGCTCCGCGGGCGACGGGGTGGACGCTTTTTTGACCGCGACGGGCTCGACTTCCTTGTGACCAAGCTGGCCGGCGCCCCAGATCATCGCGAGCAGGAACACGATGGCGCCGGCGCCGAGGGCAACGTTCGCGGGCCGCAGGACGAGGGCGAGCGGGACGACATCGTTGTCGCCGGCCCAGACCCTGTTGTCGCTGCGCGTCGCATCGACGAGCACCCATCGCCCACCGCGGTGCTCCCATTGCAGGCCGGCAGGTGCGCTTTCCGGCGGTCCTGAGCCCGCTCCATCCGACATCGGGCGCACAAAGCCCCCGCCTACGATGCCGAGTGCCAGGAGCAACATGCCAATGACGGCCATACCCACGTAGAGCGGCTGCCGTTGATCGATGCGATTGTGATCCAAGGGAGACTCCAGGCGTCGGGACCAAGATGCCCGCGTTTTGGAGGGGCCGTGTCGTCCTTGGAGGAGCCCGGGACGACTGGCGCCGGCGCGCCTAACCCTGCTGGCCCTCAGGGGCCATGGAGCCGTTGTAGACCGCGTGCCGATCATGGCGCGCGAAGCCGATGAGGGCGATGGCGGCGGCACGCGCCACGTCGATGGCCAGCGACGTTGGTGCGCCCATCGCGACCACGGTGGCGAGCCCAGCGGCCACCGCTTTGTCAATGATTTCGTAGCCCGCGCGCGCCGTGACGATGAGGTGAGCGTCGGTCGGGTCCCAGCCCGCCCGCAGCGCCCCGCCAATCGCCTTGTCTACGGCGTTGTGACGGCCGACATCCTCTCGTGCGACTTCCCACGATCCGTCGGCCGCCAGCAGGAGCGCCGCGTGGCAACCCCCCGTGGCATCGAACACGATCTGGTGGGCCGAGAGGCGGGCGAGCCAGCCGGTCAGGACGTCCGAGGAAGGGGCGAACGCCAAACGGTTCCGCGGCGCTTGAGTAGGCACGGCAGCTCTCCCACACACGCCGCAGGCGCTAGAGGCGAAGCGGGCACGCGGAGGGGGGAGGGACGCCTCGGCGCCGTCGGCAAGCACGACGGCCACGGTGTTCTCGTCGTCGTCACCCGGCAGGTGTGCAAGGGTGCGGACGTCGGACAAATCGGCCAGAATCCGTTCGCTGACGAGCCAGCCCGCTACGAGGTCGAGGTCGTCGCCGGGCGTACGCATCGTGATGCCCATCGAGACGCCATCGATGCGGATGTCCAGGGGCTCTTCGACCACAACGTCGTCGAGCGCGGAGAATCCCGGCACCCGAACCGCGTTTCGCTTCGCGATTCTCATCGCCATGGGCGTCGCTATCCTCCTCATGGTGGCGGACGGGGCGCGCAGTCTGCTAGGCGCGCGGGGCCGAGGTGAACGTGTCGACCGTGTACCCCCATTGGGCGAGCCGCATCCACGATGCCGCAGATGCTTCGGCGCGCCGCAACTTGCTGCGCGCCGCCATGTCCGACCGTGTCGGTGCGCTTGGTGACGGTCCGGCGACCCGCCAGACCACCTGGGCCATCGCGACGCTCCAGTTCTTGCTTGGCAACCGCGACGCAGCCGTCAGCGAAGCCCGTCAGCTCGTCAAGCTGACGAATGCGAGTGACGCAACGGACGGCGAGGCCCGCGAGGCCCGGGGTCTGTTGGAGGGCATGGGAGAGAAGGCGCCTCCCCGCGAAGTGCGTCAGCCGCCTGCTCGCTCCGATGTCCAGCCCCGGGCCGACCGCCCCCAGCGCGAGGCCCGACCGCGCCAGGAGGCGCCGGAGCGCAGCGACGCGGCCGACGGCGTCCGCCGCGCTCGGGAAGCCGCCCTTGCTGGCCAACATGAAGAGGCACTCCGCCTCCTGAAGGGCCGGCGCAGCCCCGGCGAAACCGCCCTACGTTGGTGGGTCCAATTGGAAGCCGCCAGATCCGGTCCTGTCGAGGAGCGCGATCGGCGCCTCGCCGAGCTCGACAGCGACCTCCGTCGAACCCTCGACTTGCCGCTGCCGGGCACGGCCGCCGCCGCGACCGAGCCCAAGCGCGCACGCAAAGCCGAACCGTCCGCTGCCCCGGCGGAGCCGCGCCCCCCGCGAGCCGAGCGACCCAAGACGGCGCCGGCCGAGTTGGACGTGGCCCTCGTGGCGGCCGTGGCCTCGGGTGACACGGCGGCCATCCAGGCGGCCTTTGCCCCGTACCAACGTGCTTGGCGGGCCCTGAGCGCCGTCGAAGACCAGATCGAGACCTTGCCGGTTGCCGGAGTGGCCAACCTTCTGGACATCGCGCTGGCCGCGACGCCAGGGCGATTCCCGGAGGCGACGACCGTCGCGGTTCGTTTGGCATGCCGCGACGCCGCGTGTGCGGAAGCCTTGGCGAGCGGCCGTTGGGCTGAACGCCTTGGCGGGCCGGGTGTCGACATGCTGGTTGCGGTCGTTCGCGCGGCGACGGCCAATGGCGTCCGTGTGGGCCGGATCCTCAAGGGGGCGACCAAGCGCGAACGCGAAGCTCAACCGGCCTTGGAGGCGCTCGAGCCGCGGCTGGACGGTCTTTGGCGGGCCCTCGTCTCGAAGGGCGAGTCCAAAGGCGAACTCTGGTCGCTGCACGCCGCGTCGGCTGAGGTTCGCGCGGCGGCCCCGCTGTTGTTGTCGGAGGCGCGTCTACGCGTCGTCGCGATCGCCATCGATCCTGACCTGGCGTCCTGGTGGGCGTCGTTGGGGGGGCCGGAAGCCATTGGCTGGTCTGGGGATGAAGGCGACGCCGTCGGTAGCGCCTTCGGCGCATGGACCTGACCTGCGGGCATTGTCATCGGGTGCACGACGCGTCGGGCATCCGAGTCGCGGGCGGGCATCGCCCAGTCGATGAACCCCGCGTCGCCGCTTGGCGCGCCTTCGAGCGAGCCTGGGATGCCCATGGCGTCGTCGTTGCGCGCTGCCCGGCCTGCGGGATGCCGATGTGGGCGCCGGAGGGTGACGCCATCTCCTGGGAGTTCGACGGCCTCGGGTTCTCGATCCGCGATGGGGTACTCGAAGGGGCGACGCGCGCCGAAGCCTCGGCTCGGATCGAACGATTGACGGGGCCACACTGGCGATGGCGCGAGGTCCCCTCTGTGGCCGTCGTCATGGGCCTCGTCCTGCTACCCTTGGGCATGCTGATCTTCAGCCTGAGCTTCATCTCGGCCTTCGTCAGTCAGCTCTTCGACGTCGCTCGGTGACGATCAGGGGCACGGGCCTACGATGATTCGCTGAATGGGCTCGGCCTCGCCGAAACAGCCCGCGTGCGTCGGCGCCCAGGCGATCAAGGCGTCGCGAAGCAGTGGGCCTTCCTCGACAAGCTTCGCCCCTTTGAGGGCCACGTCGAGGTGATCGCCGCCGTTCCAAAGGAAGTCGGTCAGGGCGACGCGGTAGGTCGCGGCGGGGTCGATGGGGCGCCCGTCGACCGTCGCTCCACACATCCGGTCGTTTTCCCAGGTTGCGACCTGGCCGTCGCCGTCGAGGTCCGAACCGCCGGCCTTTGCGGGGTCATAGCCGTAGGTGGCCCCCGAGACCTGCAGGACGCCGTGGGCGCCCGAGGACCCGATTCGCAAGGTCATGAGCAGGTTCGCGCCCGTCATCTCGACAAGCAACATCCGGTTGTCGAACGGCATGACCTTCTGCAGATCCTCTGCGCGGACGGTGCCGGGTCGCACGTCGTCGCGAAGGCCACCGCTGTTCGTCAGGGCCACTTGTGCCTTTGGCAAGATCGCGCGCATCGCGTCGGTGACGAGGTTGCCGACCTCTGACCCCTTTTCGCGGCTGCGGCCGAGGTAGCGCGACGCACAACCGACCTCCGCGCACAACGTGCCCGCCTTCGCCTCCCACGACCGGACGAGGGCCACGGCATCGTCAGCGGGACGGAGCAGGCGGTCTCCGACCAGGATGGGCTCGAGCGGGAACGGGGCGGCGGTACAGCCGGGGTCGACACGGGGGTGTTCGAGCAACCAGGCGGGCCCGACCGTGCTGTGATCGGGTTCGACGCCATCGGCGCCAACCACGAGGGTGGCCCGGCCGATGACGCGGCCCTTGTCGCGCTGTTCGAGCAGGAACGTGTCGTCGACACGGCCTTGGAGGAAGGTGTGGGCGTGACCCAAGACCATCGCGTCGATGGTGCCGGGTTCGAGTTGGGTGAGCAATTCGCCGATCTCGCCGTCGGGACGACAGTTCGGGTCCACCTCGGTGAAGCCCGTCGTTTCGCACTTCCCGGTCAAGTGGCCGACGACGATGATGACCTCGGCGCCCTCGCGTTCGAGATCCGGCAGGACTTCGCGCACGGCGTCGACCACGCTGCCGAACGACAGGTCAGCGACGGACGAGCCGCGCGTCGTCATCGGCGTGTCGCGGGTCGTCAGCCCGATGATTCCGACGCGGACGCCGGCCCGGTCGATGACCTTGGTGGCCGCGACCCCTCGCGGTGCCCACCGCTCGCCGTCCTGCGTTCGAACGTTGGCCGACAGCCAGGCGAAATCGGCCTCGCGTGCGGCGGCCTCGAAGGCGCCGCGGAGACCGGATTCGGGGTCGGCCCCAGGGCCGTAGTCGAACTCGTGGTTGCCAACGGCGGATGCGTCGAGCCCGAGCAGGTTCATCGCTTCGACCGCGGCCAGCCCATGCGACTGGTTGACGGGCCAGCTGCCCTGAAAGACGTCACCGCCGTCGAGGACCAGCAATTCGGGGTGGTCCTGGCGCAGCGCCCGCATGGCGGCGACGAGCCAGGGCAGGCCGCCCGCCGCCCGTCCGGGCTCGGACGATGGGGTTTCGTAGAGCGCGCCGTGAAAGTCGTTGATGGCGGCAATTTCGAGGGTGCGCGGTGCCGAAGGGGGCGGAGGCGCCTTGCAAGACAACGCGAGCGCGATCCAAGACATAGGAGGTCCTAACGCCCGGTTGGGTGGTAGGAACGAGTCGGTGGCGGCCCGTTGGGCGAAGGGCCATTACGCGGGCGGCGGAGTTTCCGTGGTCCGTAGTGCGTCCGACGTCGGTCTCGTCTCCCTGGCGACCTTCGTGACCGCGCAGGTCGGCCTCTGTTGGTGGGGGCGCATCGACTACCCCTTCGACCTGGAGTGGATGGAAGGCGGCATGTTGGCGCATGCGTGGCGTTTGCAGCAGGGTTTGCCGCTGTACGCCGCGCCCACGGCCGACTGGATTCCGTACGTCTACCCGCCGGGGTACCCGGCCTTGTTGGCCTTGCTTGGGCTGCCCGTCGGCCTGACGCCCCTTCTTGGGCGGGCCGTGTCCATCCTGGGGTCGTTGATGGCCGCCGGCTCGGTGGCCGCGGTGTGTTTGTCGGCGGGTGTGCGCGCGCCGATCGCAGTTGGGGCCGCGGCGTCCTTTCTTGCGACCTACGAGGCGGGCGGCGCGTTCTTCGACCTCGTGCGCCCAGACGGCCTCTTCCTGGGTCTGTGCGGTCTGGCGATTGCCGCCGCTCTACGGCCGGGATGGGCAGCTGCCGCCGGCGTAGCCCTTGCCCTCGGCATCCTCCTCAAGCACAACGCTGCCGGTTGGCTGCCGGTGCTCGCGCTCGGGGTGGGCCTACGTGACGGGCGGCGCGCCGCCCTGACGTTCTTGATCGCGGCCTGTGCGTTGCCCGCGGTCGTGTTCGGCGCGCTGCAATGGACCACGGACGGCCACCTCCTCCGGTACCTGGTCGAGGTGCCGGCCAGCCATCCCCTCGTGGCCGGTCGGGGCCTGCCTGGGGTCGCAGGGGAGCTCGCTCACGCGATGCCCGTCGCGTTGGCCGTCGTCGGCCTGTGGTCGTGGCTGCGCGCCTCGTGGGGGGGCCGTGGCGTGGCCCTCGTGGTTGCGGCAGTGGCAGGTGGCGGGGCGTCCTGGATGGAGACTGGAGGAGGGGTTGGTAGCGTGGCCGAAACGGCGGTCGGGGCTGCGGTCTTTGCGGGCGTGGTGGTCACCTGGGGCTGGAGACGTCCCGCATGGCCGTCACCTGCCGTAGTGATTGGCGTCGGCGTTGGGGCGATCGCGGTCGGGCTCGCCGCCTGGATGCGCGCACACCACGGCGGGTTCCTCAACGTTCTGATTCCGATGTACTGGGCCTTTTGTTGCGCGCTCGGTGTGGCCGCCGACAGGTTGGGACGGCGGTGGCGGTGGGCGGACGCGTTCTTGGCCTGTGGGCTCGTGGGCGCCCAGATCCTGTTTTCCGCGTCTTCTTCGGACTGGGCCCGCTTGATTCCTACGCGCATGGACCGCGAGGCGGGCGAGCGCTGGATCGAGGTTCTGCGCAATTGTGATGGCCCCGTGTTCAGCCCGTACGCGGCTTGGCTCCCGACCTACGCGGGCCATGCGCCGGAGGCGCACCTGATTGCCTTGTGGGACATCGATCACGCCCGAGGCCCGTACAAGGCGGACGTCGCCAAGTTCCACCTCGCTGCCAAGAACCACCGCTGGGCCTGTGTTGTCGACTCCAACGGCAAGGGCGTCGGATTTGGCATTCCGCAGGCCTACCGGAGGGAGACGACCGTCGTGAGGTCCGGCGGCGTGTTTGTGCCGAAAACGGGTTGGCGTGTCCAGCCCGAAGCGCTCTGGGTGCCGTCAGGGACCTCCGGCGCGCCATCCCAGGCACCGCGTGGGGCCGCCGCGACCGAGGCGTCCCAGCCGCTTGGCGAGGGCGAAGGCGCGGAACCAAGCGACAAGGGCGGTGCGCGCAGCCCGTGAGGGCGGCCATGGGGCGGCGACCCACTTGTCATCGGGAACACCGCCGTCGATGAACGCGACGGCGCCCCAAATGGGCAACGCGATCCTTTCGCCGGCGCGGGTGGGCAGGCCGAGGACCACGACGTCGGCGTCGGAGCCGTCCGGAGCGGGATTTCCTGGCAAATGGCCGTAGGCGAAGGGCAATAGCCCGGCGTAGCGGAAGGAGCCGTCAGGGCCCCCGCGTACCCGAATCCCGGGGGTCAACTCGACGTGGATGGCGTGCAACGATGGATCCATCGAGGCCCTAGATAGTACCTGCGAGTATCGCAGGCGAGTGCTAGCCTGCATTGGGAGGCGGCGTGGTGGTGGCCCTGGTGATCCTCGGCATCGGATGCGGCGGTGAAGATCCGGCGTGCCCCGAGGGGTTTATCTGTACCCCGACGTCGACCGGCACAACGGCTACGGACACCGATGTCCCGGAGCCGACGGACGTCACCGGCTCGCCGACCCCGACGGACGTGCCGACGACGGGGACACCGCCCACCGGCGCGGTTCCGCCTGCGGAAACCGTGGCCGCGACCCTGACGGGTGGCGGCATCGTCACCTGTGCCGACCCCTCGGCGCGTGGGTCCGCGCCTTGGGATCGCAAGCAGATCGTGACCCCGGCCAACAGTCGGGAATGGCAGTGGGGCGGCGGCTTCATCGCCGGCGACTTCGACAAGGACGGCGCGATCGACATGATCGCGCCGTCGGAGCCCTATGCGAATATGTACCGGGGCAACGGCGACGGCACGTTCGCGGTGGTGACCGACGCCCTTGCGGATTTCCCCCTCACGTTTGGCGTGGGCGGAAGCACGGCGGACTACGACGGCGACGGTGACCTCGACGCCCTCATCCTTCGATATTCCGAACCCAACGTTCTGTTGCGCAACGATGGGCCGGGGTTGTGGGTGGATGTGTCGATCGAGGCGGGGCTGAATCCGGAAGGTCGGATGTCCCAGGTCGCGGCCTGGTCCGACTTCGACAGGGATGGCGACCTCGACGTCTTCGTCGGCAACTACGGCTATGTCGACGAGACCGGCGACGTCTCGACCGACGAGTTCGTGCCTGCCCAGCGGGACTGGCTGTACGTCAATCAGGGGGACGGCACCTTCGTCGACGCCGGCGATGCGCTGCCCGCCGAAGTGCATGACGGGTACACCTACGTGGCGCGCTGGTTCGACGTGGACGGCGATCTGTGGCCCGAGTTGTACACCATCAACGACTTTGGCCCGAGCCAGCCGAATTCGTTGTTGCTCAACCAGGGCGGAACGCTCGTTCTGGATGCCGTGAATCGGTACGGTCTGAATCTGCCGCAGACTGGCATGGGCGTCGGTTTTGGCGATGTGACCGGAGACGGGCACCCTGAGATGCTCATTCCGGAGTGGAAGGACCTCAGCTACCTCGTCTACAACGAGCTCGCGGGCGTTTGGGTCGAGAGCGCAGACCTCGCCGGCATCGCCTACAAAGGAGCCCAAGAAGTGGGTTGGGGGGCGGAGCTGGCGGACGTCGACAACGACGCGGACCTGGATGCGCTGGTCGTGTTTGGGCACGTCGAGACGACCCACCCCGATTGGGGCACTCCCCTGCTGCAGCCAGACGGCCTCTGGTTGAACAACGGCGCAGGTCTGTTCACGGACGAAGCGGCCGAATTCGCCTTTGACGATGAAGGCGCCAAACGTGGAATGATGGCCTTGGACCTCAACGGAGACGGGTGGCTCGACGTTGCCAAGCGCGACATCCGGGGAACCAATGTCATGTACGTCAGCCGTTGTGGCAGCGAAGCCTGGCTGACGGTGGGCCTGGAGCAACCCGGCATGAACCGTATGGCGGTCGGTGCGAAGGTCGAGGTGGCCGTGGGCGACTCGGTTCAGGCCCGATGGATCATCGCCGGCGGCCAGACGTTCCAGTCTGGTGGCCCCCCAGAGGTCCACTTCGGCCTTGGCGGCGCGGCGGTGGCGGACTGGGTCGCCGTGACGTGGCCCGACGGCGCCGTATCCGTGCTGCACGACGTCCCGACGTCGCAGCGGGCGACGATCGTTCGCTGAACTTCGGTTCGGCTCGGCAAAGTCAGGCAAAATTTGCAATCCGCGCTCGGGGTTCGCTCAAACGGGTGTAGGATGCCCCGTCGAGGTTCCCCATGTCCCTCCTTTTCGTCCTCAGTTTGATCGCTTGTGGTCCCAACCAGGATGAACAAACCACTAGCGACGCCGACGGCGATGGGTTCGACACGGGCTCGGACTGCGACGACGGCGACGGGGCGGTCAACCCGGATGCGACCGAAGTCTGCGACGGCGTCGATCAGAACTGCGACGGCGAAATCGACGAAGGCGCGACCGATGCTGGCACTTGGTTCACCGACGGCGACGGCGACGGCTTCGGCACGGGGGCGGGAGCCGTGGCCTGCGAAGCGCCAGCGGGGACGGTGGCCGTAGACGGCGACTGCGACGATGCCGACGACACCATCCACCCGGATGCCGTGGAGGACTGCCTTACGACCGATCGCAACTGCGACGGCGACCCCACGGCCGGCTCCCCCGACGGGACCACCTGGTATGTGGACAACGACTTCGACAGCTGGGGCACGACCGAGGTCCTTGCATGCATCCAGCCGCCGGGTACCGCGTCGCGCGGCGGCGACTGCGACGACACGACGGCCGCGATCAAGCCCGGCATCGAGGACAAGTGCAACGGTGGAATCGACGACGATTGCGATCCGCTGACGGATGAGAATGCGAACGCCGACGACGAATACTACTTCGACGGCGATGCCGATGGCTTCGGCGCCGGCCCTGCCACGCCGTGGTGCGAGCAGCCGGCGGGCTGGTTGGAGGACGATGACGATTGCGACGACTCCCGCGCCGACGTGAACCCATTCGCGGAGGAAGTGTGCGACGGCGTCGACAACGACTGCAATCCCTACTCCGAGGAAGACGACTCGGACGACGCGCCGACCTGGTACCAAGACAAAGACGAGGACGGCTACGGCAACCCCGACAAGGCGGAAAAGAGCTGTGAAGCGGGCGCCAACAGCGTTGCAAACGCCGACGACTGCGATGATGACGACGCAGCGATCCATCCCGACGCCGAGGAAGTCTGCAACGGCGATGACGACGACTGCGACCTCGTCGCCGACGATGGCCTCGTCGTCCCGGTTTGGTACCTCGACCTCGATAAGGACGGCTTTGGCAAGGACTCGGCCACGAAGGTCCAATGCGACATGCCGGTCGGGTACGTGGACATCGGCGGCGACTGCAATGACGGCAAATCGCTCGTGTTCCCCGGCGCCCCCGAGATCTGCGACGGTCTCGACAACGATTGCGACCCGGCGACGTCAGAAGACGACTCCGCCGATGCGACGCTATGGTTCTTCGACGGCGACGGTGACGGGTTCGGCGACGACTTCGATTCGGTCCAGCAGTGCGACGAGCCGGATGGCTACGTGTTGGACGCGGGCGATTGCGAGCCCGAGGATCCGGACACCCATCCGGACACGATGGAGCGCTGCGACGACATCGACAACAACTGCGACGGCGTAGCCGACGAGGGCGTCGCCACCTTCACTTTCTTCGAGGATCTCGACGGCGATGGCGCCGGTACGCCGGGCGTCACGGTCGAAGACTGTGCCTCACCCGACGGGTTCTCGCCCTGGGATGACGACTGTGATGACACGGACCCAGCCATCTCGCCAATCACCGACGAGGTGTGCGACGTCCTAGGCGTCGACAACGACTGCGACCCGCTCACGCTGGACGAGTCCACGACCTACTACGGCGACAGTGACGGCGACGGCTGGGGCGATGGCAGCGTGACGGTTTTTGGGTGCGAAATCCCTGTTGGGTACGTCCTCGTTGGGGGTGACTGCAACGATCGCGAAGTCACCGTGCACCCGGGTGCCCCTGAGGTCTGCGACGGGCTCAACAACGACTGCCTCGAGTCGACGCCGGACCCCGTGACGCCGTACTTCGCGGACACCGATGAGGACGGGTACGGGGACCCCATGTCCTTCGTGGGCTTGTGCGCGCCGATTCCCCACTACGTGTCAAACAACAACGATTGCAACGACTCGGTGGCCGCAGTGAATCCGGCTGCAGTCGAAGTGTGCAACTCGTTTGACGATGACTGCGACCCGACCACGCCCGAACCCCTCGAGACGTTCTACGCGGACCTTGACGGTGACTTCTGGGGGGACGAGGACGTCGAATACCTGGCGTGTTTTGCTACCGCCGGGACGACGCCTGCAGCAGGAGATTGCGACGATCTGAATCCAGATGTCAACCCAAGCGCGCTTGAGATCTGCAATCTCGCAGGCCCCATCGACGACGACTGCGACCCGGCCACGCTTGAGCCGCTGAACACGTTCTACCGGGACAGCGACGAAGATGGTTTCGGAGATGCCGACGTTTTCATCGAGGTCTGTTTTGTGTCCGGAGGCTTCGTGAACAACGACCTCGATTGCGACGACCTCCGTCGGGCCGTGAGCCCGACGTCTCCGGAGATTTGCGACGGCGGCCTGGACACGGACTGCGACCCGTTGACCCCGGAGCCCTGGGGTGTCGTCTACGTGGACGCCGACAATGATGGCTACGGCGACCCCGATCGCGACACGGCCGGATGTGGCGGGGAACCTGGCACGGCGGAAAATGGCGACGATTGCGATGATGGCAACCTCGCCGTCAACCCCGACGCCACCGAGGTCTGCAACACGACGGACGACGATTGCGACCCACTCACGGGCGAGCCGTTCCTGTCACTTTACGCGGACACGGACCTCGACGGCTACGGGGACATCGATGCCATCGTTCTCGCTTGCGGGCCCGGCCTTGGCGTGTCCGACCGGTCGACGGATTGCGACGACACGGATCCGGCGGCCTACCCGTTTGCCCTTGAGGACTGCTTCGGGGGCTCGGACTGCAACAACAGTACAACGCCCGTTTGCTTCCTGGAGGGGACGCGCGAGGCCGACTTCCTGGTTGTCGGCACGAACGCAGCCGATGGGCTTGGCACGGCTGTCGCGGCGGGCGACGGCGACGGCGATGGGCTCGACGAAATTCTCGTGTCGGCGCCGGGCAGCGACCTGACGCCGTCCGATGGCGGCGCTGTGTACGCGATCGAGGGCACCTCCGGTGAGGTCGACGTTTCGACGGCCACCAACGTGCGAATCGGCAGTGGCAGCGGAAATGGCATCGGCGCCGCAGTCGCGATGGCCAACGTCGGCGGATCGCTCGCGATGGATTGGGTCATCGGTTCGCCCCTCGTCGGTGGCGAGAGCGGTGCGGTGTATGTTGCCTTCGGCCCGGTCTTCGGGCTTCTGACGACGGCATCGTCCTCGGTCGTCCTCGAAGGGACGGGTACGGCGCGCGCCGGTTCGTCGCTCGCGGTCGCGGACCCGGATGGCAACGGCCGTTTCGTGATGCTCATCGGCGGCCCTGGCGGAGATGGGCTGGTGCCGGAGAGTGGCTCGGCGTGGCTCATCAACGACCCCCCCGCCGGCCTCCATGACCTGGACACCTTGGCGCTCGCTGAATTCGAAGGGTTCGTCGTCGGCGGCCAAGAGGGCCGGTCCGTGGCTGTCGGAGACAGCGACGGCGACGGCGTTCCTGACGCGCTTATCGGCGCCGACAACCGCGCGACCCTTACCTATGGTCCGTCGAGCGGAGTGGTTGCCCTGTCTGCGCCAGACCTCTTGATTACGGCGGCCGATCCGGGCGACGACGCTGCCGCTTGGGTCGGTTTGGCCGACATGGACGGAGACGGCCTCGACGAGTGTTGGATTGGGGCCCCCGAGGATCGCTCTGGCGAAGGGACCGTCTACATCGTCCCAAGCGGGCTCGTTGGCGCATTCGATCTCGACACTGCGGCGGACCGTATCGTCGCGACCACGGCGGTTGGCTTGGGCGCAAGCGGTGCCTTTGGCGATGCGAACGGCGACGGAATGGTCGACGTGCTTGTCGGGGCGCCGTCGAGCAGTGCCGAGAGCGCCTGGTTGGTCCATGGCGGTTGGAGCGGGTTGGTCAATGAGGCGGATGCCCGGATCGTCTCGGACTCCGTTGCGGCCCTGGTGGGCACTTCGGTAGCCTTCGGCGACACGGACGGCGACGGGCTGGACGACCCGATTGTCGGCGCGCCGCAGGCCGACGATGACGGCGATCTTGACGCCGGTGAGATCATCGTGGTCCATGGCTTCGGCCCCTGAGTGAGGCCCGTCCGTTGTCCGCGGCGACGTCTGCGGCGACGGCTTGCATGACTCGACCCTTCACGGACCGTTAGCGGATGATGACCGCGAGGCGGACGTGCGGGAGTTCATCGTGATCCAGGGCATCGCTCGGTGACGCGATCTCCGAAGCAGGATCCGCGCGGTGGCGCCGACACGAAGGACCGCGTCGAGCCGCCGCGTCAGTACAAGGTGGTGCTGCTCAACGACGACTTCACGTCGATGGAGTTCGTCGTGCACGTGCTCACGACCGTCTTCCACCACGGGAGCGCCGCAGCCACGCGAATCATGTTGTCGATTCACCGCGGCGGATCGGGGGTGGCTGGCGTTTACAGCCTTGACGTTGCCGAGACCCGTGCCGATCAAGTGCACCGATTGGCACAGGAGGCGGGCTACCCGCTCATGGCCGTCGTCGAACCCGAGTGACCGCCCCCGTGCGGCCCCAAGGAGCTCAGCATGCTTGGCGATGACCTTCGGGTCGCCTTGGGGATGGCCGTCGAGTACGCGCGTGGGCGCCAGCACGAGTTCCTGACGCTCGAGCACGTGCTTCACGGCCTGCTCCACGACCCATCGGCGAGCGAAGCGATGGCCGCGTGTGGGGCGGACCTCGCCAAGCTCGAGCAGGCCGTGGTGGCCGAGCTGGCGAAGATGCCGGCCATCGCGGTGGACGCCGGGTACGAACCGGCCCAGACCAAGGGCTTTCGTCGCGTGCTCCAGCGCGCGCTTGCGCAAGTGCAGCACCATGGTCGCCCGGACGTCAAAGGCACGGACGTCCTCGTCGCCATGTTTGGTGAACCTGACAGCCCGGCCGTGTTCCTGTTGGAGCGGCACGGCGTCACGCGGCTGGACGTGACCCGGTTTCTCTCTCATGGCGTGCGCAAGGCGGGATTGCGTCCCGACCTCGTCCCGGCCGGCCCCGGCGAAGGGGCGCCGACGAGCCCCGCCTCCGCTTTGGCGGCCTACACGACGGAGTGGGTCGCTCGGGCAGCCGAGGGCAAGATCGACCCGATGATCGGGCGAAGCGCCGAGTTGGAACGCCTGATTCATGTGCTCGCGCGCAGGCGCAAGAACAACCCGCTGCTGGTGGGTGATCCCGGTGTCGGCAAGACGGCGATCGTCGAAGGGCTCGCCCGCGCCGTCCACTCTGGCGACGTGCCCGAGTTGCTGCGGGAGGTGCGGATTCACGCGCTCGACCTCGGCTCGCTTCTTGCGGGGACGCGGTTCCGGGGAGACTTCGAGGAGCGTCTCAAGGGGGTCATTGCGGCTGTCGAGGACGACCCCAAAGCCATCCTGTTCATCGACGAGCTGCACACCCTTGTGGGCTCTGGCGCGACGAGCGGTGGGGCGATGGACGGCGCCAACTTGCTCAAGCCATCGCTGAGCGCAGGGCGGTTGCGGTGCATCGGCAGCACCACCCACGAGGAGTACCGGACAGCGCTCGGCAAAGACAAGGCGCTCGCGCGGCGCTTCCAGGTCATCGACGTGAGCGAACCCACCCTAGACGACTGCCGCGCCATCGTTCGGGGGCTCAAGGCCTCCTACGAGGGCCATCACGAGGTGACCTACGACGAGGAGGCGCTCGACGCTGCCGTCAGCCTGTCGGCCCGACATCTCACCGACCGCAAGCTGCCGGACAAGGCCATCGACGTGCTGGACGAAGCGGGCGCGGCGGTCAAGCTGCGTGGGGCGAAGGTCGTTGGCGTGGCCGATGTCGAGGCCACCATCGCGAGGATCGCGCGGATCCCGCCAAAGCAGGTGTCGACGGAGGACCGCGACAAGCTGGCTACGCTGACCGGGGATCTGCGAAGGGTCGTTTTTGGTCAGGACCCTGCTGTCGACGCCGTCGTGACCGCCATCAAGATGTCGCGAGCGGGCATCGGCCACCCGACGAAGCCGATTGGTTCGTTCCTTTTCGCGGGCCCCACGGGTGTCGGCAAGACCGAACTCGCCAGACAGCTGGCCTTTGCGTTGGGCCTGCCGTTGCTTCGCTTCGACATGTCCCAGTACATGGAGAAGCACGCCGTGAGCCGCCTCATCGGTGCGCCTCCTGGCTACGTCGGCTTTGACCAGGGCGGGCAGCTCACCGACGCCGTGCACAAGTCGCCACACTGCGTCCTCGTGTTTGATGAGATCGAGAAGGCCCACCACGACCTGTTCTCGATCTTGTTGCAGGTCATGGACCATGCGTCGTTGACCGACAACAACGGTCGCCGGACGGACTTCCGCAATGCGATCGTCATCCTCACGACGAACGCGGGCGCGCGCGCTGCCGCCGGTCGCGGCCTCGGCTTTGGCGGCCAACAAGGGGTGAGTCGAGCCGATACCGTCCTGCGCGACACCTTCCCGCCCGAGTTCCGCAACCGTTTGGACGCCATCGTGTGGTTCACGTCGCTGCCGGAGCCCGTCGTCCTGCAGATCGTTGACAAGTTCCTCGCGGAGTTGGAATCGCAGCTCACGGAGCGCCAGGTCACGCTCCAGGCGACGGAGGCGGCCCGCGCCTTCTTCCTCCAGCGCGGGTACAGCCCGGAGTACGGCGCTCGCGAGATGGGCCGCGTCATCCAGGAGCACGTCAAACGCAAGCTGGCCGACGAGTTGCTGTTCGGAGCCCTGCGCAAGGGCGGCCATGTCGTCATCGATGTGGTGGGCGACGAGGTGACTCTGGCGTGCGTCAGCCGTGAACCTGACGGATCCGTTGCATCGGTCGAGCCAGCTTCAAGCTAAAAGGGGTGCCGAGAGGCGCTCCATGCGTTCCGCTGCTTTGATTCTTGGTTTGGCGATGGCCGCCCCCGCTCAGGCTGTCGAGGTGTTCGAAGTCGGAACGAACGAGACGGAAGTCCTCGGCGACGAGGCCTACAAGCTCAACAAGTTTGTTGTCAACGAGACGCGGACGCTCAACCGCTTCTCGCACTGGCTCGATCCGGACCAGGAGCCGTTTGCACTCCGCTTCACGGTGTACCGGGCGACGGGCGCCAACACTTACGAGTTGATCTGGGAATCGGAGGCCATCGAGGTTGCCGGCGGGGCCGGGTGGAAACAGTCCCCTGAACTCGATCTGGACTTGGTCGCCGGCGAGACCTTCCTGATCGGAATCTACCTGACGGTCGACGACATGGTCTACTTCTACGGCGACGCGGGTGGCGACCTTGGCTGGGCCGACAACACCGGCCTCGTGTCCGCCGAGAACGACACCATCAACAATGGCATCCCCCTCGACGTGATCAACGACACGACGAGCGAGGACCTCGCCTACCTCCAGCAGGTGGCTCTGGCCGACCAGATCGACGTCGATGGCGACGGATTCCCGCCCGGCGAAGACTGCGACGACAACAAGGCGCAGGTCCACCCAGGCCACCCCGAGTGGTGCGACTCGCTCGACAACGACTGCAACGGGACGGTGGACGACAACGTCATCACAGTGTCCTGGTACGCGGATGTCGACGGCGACGGCTACGGCGACACGTCCGAGATGGAGTCCGACTGCCTGGGAGGAGTCGCGCCGGACGGAACCGTGACCGAGGGCGGCGACTGCGATGACGCCGACCCCAACATTCGCCCTGGTGCCGACGAGGTCTGCGACGGCGTGGACCAGGATTGCGACGGCACGATCGATGACGGTATCCCCGGCGTCGAGCTGTTCCGGGATGCAGACGGCGACAGCTTTGGCGACCCCGTGGCACCGCCGGTGGAAAGCTGCCTCGGGGTGTACCCTGGCTACGTCGATGATTCGACGGACTGTGATGACTTGTCGGCCCTGGTCTTCCCTGGCGCGGAAGAGCAGTGCAACGGCGAGGACGACGACTGCGACGGCGTGCCAGGCGAGGACGAAGGCGACGCCGACGGCGACGGGCTGTTGACCTGCGATGACTGCGACGACGACAGCACGGTCCCGTGCGCCGGCAACATCCCGGCTGAATTCGACGACGAGGCCATCGTGTTGGGCACGTGTGGCGGTTGCAACGGTGGGGCTCCGGCGGGCAGCGGCTTCGTTTGGGCCCTCGCGGGATTGGCCGCACTGCGGCGTCGTCGTTCCTGAGGCGCTCCACCCGCCGTTAGGGGATGGCGTGTGGGGGGCACATGCTCGTTCTTGCCGCGGTTTTCGCGCTGGCTGGCGAGCTCTCCCCGTGGACCGGGCGCTGGGCTTTGGACTTGGAAGCCAGTGATCCGATCGACGCCATCATGGCCCTTCAGGGGTACACCTGGATTGAGCGCAAGGCCGCTGCGTCGATGTCCGTGACGCAGGTCATCGCCCTGGAAGGGAGCCACATGACTGTGGCCGTCCGGTCGGTGCTCAAGTCCTCCCATGAAGACATCTTCATCGACGGCGTCGCGCGGAAGCAGAAGGGCCGGTCCGGCCTCGCCACGGTCACGCACACCTGGGACCCCGATGGCTCGATCCGAACCGTGGCCACGATGGCGGACGGCGATGGGTGCCCCTGTGCGTTGACCCTGATCCGGACCGTGTCCGGCGACGTACTAGATCAGCGGTTCGAACTTGTGCGAAACGACGGCCAGCGTGCGATCGTTCGGCGGGTCTTGCGGAGGGTCCTGTGAGCAAGCCTTGGCAGCGTCGCGAAATGATGCAAGCGGCGCTTGCCGCCATTGCCGCGGGACCCGCGTGCGACCGCGTGCGCATCGCGTCGCAGGTGGCCGGAACCGACGGAATCGTCACCGAGACGGAATCCGGCGAGGTGGCCCTTTCGCCCATCACGGACAACGCGTCCTTCTACATCTACTACTGCTGCGAATTGCCGGACGTCACGAACTGGTGGTGCGGGGTGCGCTTTGGCGCCGACCAGGTCGCCCGCTTCGATGAGGCGACGTTGGCGACCATCGAACCGACGCTGTTTGAGGCGACGCTGGAGTGCATCGGCTCCCAACCTGGGTCCGTTCGGATGGGCAATGCCATTTGGGGCGGGATCTCGCTTGGCGACCTGCTGGATCTCCTGGGCGTTACACCGCCGGAGAGCGCCGTCGAGATGCGGGTGACCGGCCTGGACGGCTACGACGCGGCGCTTCCCGTCGAGATCGCTCGGGACGGCATCTGGGTCGTCTGGCAGATGAACGGCGAACCCTTGACCCTCGAGCACGGCGCGCCTTGTCGGCTGATCGTGCCTGGCCGCTACGGGATCAAGAACATCAAGTGGGTGAGCGAAATCGCCTGGGAGGACGGGCCGGTCTTCGCATTCTGGGACGAGTTCGGCGGCTGGAGCCACCACGGTCTTATCCAGCTTCATGGCTACATTCTCGTTCCGGCGCGATGGGATCCTGTGGTCTCGGGCCCGCTGCGCCTGCTTGGCGCCGCCTTTGCTGGGACGACGACGATTGCCCGCGTCGAGGTGTCGACCGACGGTGGGCCGTGGGAAGAGGCGGTCATCGACTACAGCCCGGGCGCCGACATCTGGACACTCTGGCACTTCGACACGAACGTCGACCCCGGGGAGGTCAGCTTCCAGGTCCGTGTGACAGACGCCAACGGCGAGACGTCGCTGCTGGATCCCGCAGGAACGGACCCCCTCATCGGCTACGACGCCGGCCAGCTCACGACGCTGGTAGTGACGTGATCCTGCTGCTTGCTTGGGCCGCCTGGGCCGGCCCATGGACCCGCGATGGGGGCGAGGTTTACGTCCGAGTCGGCGGCGACGCTTTCCTCGCCGACCAGTCCGTTTTGCCCGGCATTGGGACGACCGCGGTGGTCGACTTCACAGGGGCATCCGCATCGGCCTACGGCGAAGTGGGTCTCCCGCTACCGTGGAAGGTCATGGCCGTGGCGTCCGTCCCCCTCAACGTCGGTATGGTGACGTTCGAGCGCCGAGACCCCTTTTTCGACGGCAACGGGGACACGCGGGTCGTCCGGATGGGCGACCTTCGAGTGGGTCCCCAGGTCGCGCTGCACAAGACGATCCCCTTGGCGGCGGCCGTCGAGCTGAAGGTTCCGTTGTACGCCGTCGACAGCATTTGCGACGAGGAGACCGTGCTTCGCGACCTGTGCGCGCGGCCAGGCGACGGGCAGGTCGACGTCACCCCAAGCGTCCTCGCCGGTACCTCGGTCGGCTGGGGTTGGGTCGAGGGCAGCGTCGGCTATCGGTTCCGGACCGAGGCTTTCCTTGGCTGGAGTGAGGATCCGCCTCCGGGGCTCGTCGACAGCGTCGTCGGCAGCTTCGGCCTTGGTTGGAAGCCCGAGAGCGCCTACGTGATGGGCCGGGTCGACGCCGTCGTCAACACAAAGCACGACGACTGGACCGGCGAGTCCGTTCGGATCGGTCCCGTGGTCGGCCTCGAGTTTGGCCGCGGTTGGGCGGCTGAGGCGCGCGTCGGTGCCGACGTTTGGGCCGAACAGGCGTCGAAGGGGCTCGCGGGCGGACTCGGGCTGAGCTGGTCGCGCTGACTCAGGGCAGGATGCGCGGCTTGTCGGCCGGGTCGCTCGTCAGCGGCACGAGTTCCATTTCGCCTACGACGATGGCGGGAACGCGAGCGCTCGTCGCGAGGCCTTCCGTCGGGCCCATCGTTGCAGAGTCGCCCGCGAACGGAGCCATCCACGTGGATTGGACGTCGGCGCCGGCCGCGAGAATGTCGCGCAGGACCCATCGCACGACGCCGGCAAAGGCGAGGTTGCGTACGGGCGTCTGGTTGCCCCTGGCGTCGACCCAGACCGCGTCGACGGGCCGCGGCAGGACCTCGCTGGCGCCGGCCCGGTCGGGATCGGTAAGCGGTGGAATGGCGGGCTCTTCGAGCCGACGGATGAGGAGGTAGCGGTCCTCGCCGTAGGCTTTGGCGGCTCGCACCGCCGCGAGGTGAAGCGCGCGTGGGCTCGCGCGGCGAGGGGGTGTGACGACGAGGTGGTGCACCCGAGCGCGTGGCGCGGTGCCTGGCCACCCGCGCGCGTGCCCGTTGCCATCGACACCATTGCGCGGCGTACGCGTCATCAGCAGATCACGGACGATGCCGTCTTCGACCAAGGTCACGGGTTCGATGCGGCGGCCCTCGGCGTCGTAGGGGCCGGCAAACGGCATGTCTGGCCGAAGAGACGCGTCGTCGACGACGTGCCAGCCAGACGGCAACACCCGACGTCCAAGCCGCACGGCGGCGCCAGCTTCGCCGATGTCGCCAAGCCAGGTCTCGAAGGGGATTTCCGACGGGGTCCCTTCCACCTGGTCCACGAGGAGGGCGCGGAAGAGGTCGACGGCTGCGGCCCCATCGAAGCGGACGGGCCCCACATACTCGTTGGCGAGTGGGGCGTGGGCCGCGCGCGCAAGCAGGTCTTGGCCCATCGCGGCGGCAGAGGCCGCAATGGCGTCCTGTGGGGGCAGACCCTTCAGGCTGGACGCGGTCCAGAGACGTTGGTCCGTGAGCAACATGCCGTCGTCGGCGCGTACGGAAGCCGCCACGCGCAGGCTCACCTCGGAAACCGCCCGGCGAACCGCGGTGCCTTCGCTGTCGACGATCCACTCGGTCCCGGCCTCGGCGCCGAGGTGGGCCGACGTGTTGAGCAAGGCCGGATGGAGGCCGACGGCTGCACTCGCAGCGACCGCGAGGGCCACGAGCGCGTCTTGGTCGGGCACGGTGGGGGCGGCGCCTTCGTCTCGAATGGGGTCGGTGAGGGTGTAGTCACCCGGATGATCCGCTGGTGGCGTCCATTGGGCGGTCTTGCGTGCGTGGTGTTCGACGGCCGCCTTGTAGGCCCGGTCCGTGAGCCGCCAGGCAGCGAGGTCGAGCGCGTGAGGGGTCAACTCGGCCGGCAACGACGCGGACTCGAAGCCGTCTTGCCAGCCGCCGAAACCGGTGTTGTCGAAGGACGGTGAGCCCACGCGCACTTCGACGCCGATCTGGTTCTGCACGAACGGCTCGCTGAGGACGACTTCTCCGGCATGGACCTCGGCGGACACGCCTTCGAGCTGGAACAGCCGATAGCGCAGGTGGTAAATCCGGGGCGCGTCGGGCAGATGGAGCGCCGTAAGGTGCCGCGCGATCGCGCCCTCGAGCACGTCCACGTGCGGGTCGGCCAGGGCGGCCGTGGCGAGCGTCCAGAGGGCCATCATGGTTTCGGCTTCGGGAGAAGTGGGGGGCGGTCTTCGCCCTTCTCTTTGCGCTGCGTCTCCAGCCTCGCGAAGAGCAAGGCGGGGGCAACGCCCGACACGGGGACCCAACCCGATTCGGCGCCGCAGTACCCGTTGAAGACCTCGGCGGTGTCGCCGGTGGCGATGACATTCCGGAACGCCGTAAGCGGCGTGCCTACGAGGTCGAGCCCACGGACGGGTTCGTCGGGGCGGCCGTCGGCGTAGACGCGCCACGCGGCGCTCGCCCGCACGTTGAAGGCATTCGGCGTGACGCGGCCGGTCGTCGTGAAGCCGCCGTCGATGGCGTCGATGCGGTAGCCGAAGGGAAGGCCTGCGCGGCGCAACTCGTCGCGGAAGCGCTTGGCGAGCGCAGCTTTCGTCAGCCCGTTGCGGGCGGTCAGAATCGTGTTTCCCATGCGCGCCAACGGCGGCCGCCCAGGGCTTCGCCGAGCGTGTCCGTTGCTCTCCGGGAAGCCAGGGATGGGAGAATTCGTGGTGAGGAACCCGCGGAAGATGCCGTCGTCGACGAGGACCGCGGGCGCGGCGGGCGTGCCTTCGTCGTCGTAGGCGTAGTGGCCGTTGAGGTCGATGCCGTCAACCTGCTTGACGCTGGGGTCGTCGACGATGTCGATCGTCGGCAGGAGGACGGATTCGCCCACGAGGTCCGCGAACGTCTTGCCTTCGTCGTCGCGCTTTTGACGATGGCCTTCCGCGCGGTGCCCGAGCACCTCGTGGACGAAGACCGCGGCGGCCCGTCCCCCGAGCCAGATCGGGCCCGTGTAGGGCTCGGCGCGGGGGGCATTGCTGCGGGTGACAAGGTCGCGCGCCAATTCATCGGCTGCGGCGCGCAACGTCTCAGGGGCGGGGAGGCGGGCGACCGACGCAGCGTCGAACGAGGCGTACGCGTCGATCCCGTCGCCGTCTTCGGCGATGGCGTGCGTCGAGAGGGAGAGTCGAACGTGGTCGCGTCCAAGACCAAGGTGTGCCCCTTGGGTGTCGACGAACGTCGTCCAGGTGCGCTCGATTCCCAACGAGGCGTAGCTGGCCATGGACTCGGAAACGTCGATGCGCTCGCTCAACTCCCGCATGAGGGGTTCCCACACGCCGCGGTCGAGCGGTTCGACAGGGGTCGTCGGATCGAGGTGGGTGCGCGCGGGCGGCACGTCGAAGTCGGGCGCCACGTCCTCTTCGGCGACGAGCACCGTTCGGTTGGCTTCGAGCAGCGCGAGGTGCTCTTCGGCGTCGCGCAGGGCGCGGTCGATGGCACCGAAGACGGCGCGCCGAAGGCCGGGGCCGTCCGTGAGGGGCACGGTGAGGACCTCGCGGCTGTCGTCGGCCATCGACGACATCCCCCGCAACGGATGGGTGTTGTCGAGCTGCGGCGAGCCGAGGCGGAGATCGACGTCGAGTAGCCGCCTGTGCTCCGTCGTGTCGGCCCAGACGGTGCCGTGCGACGTCGTGAGCGTGAGCGACATCTCCTCCCGAAGGGCGACGGCAACGTAGTAGGGCCGTTCGTCTGCCGGCAGCGCAGCGACCGCGTCGCGGAGGGCCGTGGCCAGGACGTCGGAGGGATCGGCGTGGGCGACGAGCCCGGCAAGGAGGGCGAACACGCCCGCCGTTAACTCGCGGGGACTAGGACCCGGAGTTCTCCGGCACCGGCTCGGGGCCGGCCCAGGGGATGGGGTCGATGGGGTCGCGCAGACGGATGCCGAGCGTCAGGCCGTTGATGTCCGAGACGACCCGGGCCACTTCGGCGCGCAGAACGAGGCCGGAAATGCCGCGGGCGCGGGTGCCTGCACAGGGGCAAACCTCGACGGTGACGGCGTCTCCCCAGTGCAGTCCGGCCCGGGTGGTTGGCGGCGCGATGAGGCGGAGACCCGACGCGCTGACGTCCGCGACGTACCCCACCCATGGGGTCGGGTCGTTCGGTGCGCGGAAGAAGACGGGAATCCAGGGGTCCGGCTCAAAACGGGGCGCGACCCGGCGTTCGATTCCTGGTGGGGTCGGCTGGGCGCCAAGGGGCCGCCGCAATCGGTCGACGAGCGTGTTCATTGCGCCTCCGCCCCCCGTCATCGGGCGGAAATCGTCAGCCTGTAGAAGAACTTCGTAGCCACGCGACGGTGCGTTCGGTGCCGTCGGCGAGGCCGACGCGGACGCGGTAGCCGAAGGCCTCGCGTGCGGGCCCCATGTCGTACCAGTGGCTGCGGGCCAACGCGAGGGCGAGGAAGCGCGTCATCGGCGGTTCGCCGGGGAGGGGTAGCCAGCGCCACGCGCTTTCGAGGACGGCACCGAGCGCTTTGGCGGTGGAGAGGGACACCTTGCGCGTGACCTCCGGGGCCCCCACGGCGCGGAGCACGCCGTTCGTCCAGGGCCAGAGGGCCACCGGCTCATCATTGGAAATGAAGAAGGCGCGGCCGCCGGCCGGCCCGGGCAACGCGTCGACAGCGTCGAGGTGCGCTCCGGCCGCGTTGTCGACGTAGGTCAGGTCGACGCGGTTGTCGCCGTCACCCACAATGCGAAGTCGACCGGCGCGTGCGCGCGCGATGACGCGGGGAAGGAGGTGGTTGTCCCCGGGCCCGATGACGAGGTGAGGCCGCAGGGAAACCGTCGCAAAGCTGGCGCCGTGGGCCGCGAGCACGAGTTGTTCGGCGGCGGCTTTGGTTTCGGCGTACGCGCTCTCGAAGGTGCTCGGGTAGGGCGCGTCGGTGATGCCGTCGGCGTCGTGGCCGTACCCGATCACACTTGGGGTCGAGGTGTAGGCGAAGCGTCCGACGCCGGCGCGGCGGGCCGCGTCGAGGAGGCGACGGGTCCCCTCGACGTTGGTCTCGACGAATTCGGCGGGGTCGCCCCAGTACCCGGTCTTGCTCGCGACGTGGAAGACGACGTCTTGTCCCGTCACGGCGGCGGTCAGCGCGGTGGGGTCGCGCAGGTCCCCGCGGGCGACGCGGGCCCCCGTGGCCAGTAGGGCTGGCGTGTCACGGCGAGCGAGGACGGTGACGTCGTCGCCGCGCTCCACGAGCATGCGTGCGATGCGGCTGCCGACGAAGCCGCCACCGCCGGTGACGAGCGCCTTCATGAGAGGTCTTGGCAACGAGCGGCGGCCCAGCGGGCCAACTCCTCGCTGCGGATCTTGCTGTTGTGCCTGGCGTCGGTGGGGAAACCGGGGTGAACGAGGAAGCGGGCGACGCGACCGGCGAAGGGACTCGCGTCCAGCCGGGCCCGCATTTGGGCTTCGACCCCAGGGCCCCAGGAACTGTCCACGCGCATCTCGACACAAAGGACAGCCGTCTGTCGTCCGACAGTTCCGACGCCGACGACGGCCGTTCGAAACACGCCAGGCGTCGCGTTGGCGACGTTCTCGAGGGGCACGGGCGCCAACATCCCGTCCGCGGTCTGGAGGCGGTGCGCCTTGCGGCCACAGAACCAGAGGCGACCTTGGTCGTCGACGCGGCCAAGGTCACCCATCCGATGCAGCCACGCTTCGCCGCGGCGGATCTTCGCGAGCGCGTTGCCCTCGGGGCTGTCCTTGTAGGCGCGGCTGACGACGGCACCTTCGACGACGACCTCGCCAATTTCCCCAGGGGCCAGCGCGATGGCGTCCTCCCAGCGCGCAATGGGTTCGTCCGTGACCGCGATGATGTGAACGCCAACGCCTGGCAAGACGCGCCCGACACACGTGCCGGCGCCCGCTTCACTGGCTTCGGCAGGCCCGGCGAGCAGCTCGTCGCTGCCAATGCTGGCGATCGGCATCGCCTCCGTCGCGCCGTAAGGCGTGTAGACCTGCGCACCCGCCCGCAACACGCGTTGCAGGGTGCGGTGGAGCGATGCCGGAATGGGGGCGCCCACCGTCAACGCCGTCTCGATCGAGGTCAGGTGGATCCCGCGTTCCACGCACCAAGGTGCGAGGCGCTGCCAGACGATGGGCGACGCGAACATGACCTCGGGGGCAAAGGCCTCAGCGCAGGCCACGAGCTCGCGCGGGTCGGCCGTCGCTGGCCGCGTCAGGTCCATGCGGGGCAGGATCGACGTCATCCCAAGGCTGATGTCGAAGAGCGCAAAGGCTGCAAAGCACTGTAGGTCGGCGGCGCCGGGTCGGAACTGGAACATCGCGCCAAGCGCCTCGACTTGGGCGTCGAACATGGCTTGACGACTGGCGACGCCCTTGGCCGGACCCGTGCTGCCCGATGTGAACAGGATGGCGGCGTCGTCATCCGGGGCGCGGTCTGCCAACGGATAGGGGCCAGCGTCGGGCTTGGCGAGGCTGGCGAACGTCGCGACCCCTGGGAACCACCGCGGCGCTGCCCGGAGCTCGACGGAAGCGAAGGCCGACCGCTTCACGCACGCGATCGCGTGGACCGCGGGTTCCGCGACGAGCGCGCGGGGCCGAATGCGCTCGATGGCTGCAAGCACGGCCTTGGGGCCCATACCGGGATCGACGAGGCAAGGGACGGCGCCCACCTTGAACAGCGCGAACAACGTGGCGTAGAGGTCGATACTCGGCTTGACGAGGACGACGGCGCGGTCGCCGGGGCTGACGCCCAGACCCGCGAAGCCGTGGGCCAGGGCATCCGACGCGCGGTCGAGTTGACCGAAGCTGGCCGACAGCCAGCCCGATCCGTTCGGGTCGGGGACGCGAAGGGCGGGCGTCGCTGGGCTTTGCGCCGCCCAATGGCGGAGGCGCGTGGCGGCGTTCATGTCGTGGCGAGCCAGTTGGTGAGACGGGGCACGATTTGTTCGTGGGCGTCTTCCACGACGTAATGAGCGGCGTCGGGCAGCGCGGCGACCTCGGCATGGGGCGCCCGCACCTTCATCTGGTCGAGGAAGGCCGGCGTGAAACAGAAGTCCTGCATTCCCCAGATCAGGAGCGTGGGCCGTGAGGCCGCGAAGGCGGGGAAGCGGGCGTCGAGATCGTCGATCGTCGCTCGGGTCGGGTGGTCCGCTTCGAGGGGGATGTCGTCGACAAAGGCCTGGACGGCGGCTCGGCGTTCCCACGACGACCATGGGAAGAGGTAGCCCTCGCCAACGCCGTCTCCCATCCGGTCACGATGGGCGATGGCCCGACGTTGCCCGACGCGGACGAAGCCGTTGAGCCCGCGGACCATGAGGGGCCCAAGCACGGGCCAGCGGCAAGTGCGAATTTCGAAGGGCACGGGGCCATGGAACAGTGCGGTGTTGAAGTAGACGAGGCGCCGAAACAGGTCGGGCCGCGCCATCGCGGCGAGGGTGCCGATGGGGCCTCCCCAATCGTGGCAGACGAGGGTGGCGCCCGCGAGGTTGAGGGCGTCGAGGACGTCGACGAGGCGTTCGGCGTGGTCCGCGAGGCGGGCGGGCGCCGCTTGGGGGTCCGAAAGCCCGCAGCCGAGGTGGTCGACCGCGATGCAGCGGTGGGTCGCTGACAACGGGCCTACGAGCGTCCGCCAGTAGAACGACCAGGTCGGGTTGCCGTGGACAAAGACCAGCGGATCACCGGTCCCGACGTCGAGCACGGACAGGGTCCCCGAGCGAGTGGGGATCCGTTTCGGCGTCCAGGGGTAGTGCCGCCGGAGGGGCTCCGGCAGGGGCATCACCAGCGCACCGCCATGACGATGCAGCCCAGCCCACTTCCAACGCCGAACAGGCAGAGTTCCTGGCCGCTGCGGATGCGCCCTTGCGCCTCGCCAAGGGCCAGCGTGAGCGGCAGGCTGGCAGGGCCGACGTTGCCGAGGAATGGGAAGGTGAGGAGCGCCTTTTCGAGAGGCAATTCGAGCCGCTCGAAGGTGTGCGTGAAGTGGCTGAGGCTGACCTGGTGGCAGACGAATTCGTCGATGCCGCCGGGCTTCCACTCGAATTCGGCCGTCGCATGTGGCCAGGTCTCGACGGCGAGGCCGACTCCGTGGACGAGCAGGCCGTGCGGGTCGGCTTTCATCTCGGTGTGGTTGCCAAGGCACAGCTGGTTGAATTCGGTGGCCGAGCGCATGACGGCGCCCCGCACTTCGTGGGGTTCGCGACAGAGGTCCTTGCGGCTGACCACCGCCGCCACGGCGCCGGAGCCAAGGGTGAGCGTCGCGAAGTTGTCGCGAAAGGTGTCCCCGGTGGCGAGTGGGCTCGCGAGGCGGTGCAGCGTCGCCGTGACGGGTTCGCGGCTGGACTCGCCGTCGACCACGAGGACGTGTTCGGCTTGGCCGAGTTCGATCATCTGCGCGGCACTGACGATGCCGTTGAGGAAGCCGAGGCAGGCGTTGGCGATGTCGTAGCAAAATGTGTGACGCGCGAGACCCATCTTGCCAGAGACCATGCTGGCGGTGGCGGGCTCCAGGTAGTCGCGACAAACGCTCGTGTTGATCAGGGCGTTGATCTGGTTCTTGTGCAGGCCTGCGTTCTCGAGGGCCTTTTCGCCGGCCATCGCGGCCACGGTCGACGGCTGGGTGCCGGGTTCCCACCAGCGGCGTTCCTTGACGCCCGACAGCTTCTCCAACTGGCCAGGCGGCAGGCCGAGCCGATCGAGCGTCGGTCGGATCGCGTCTTCGAGTTGGGCACTCGTGACGACGTGGGGCGGCAGGACGTAGCCGATCGAGTTGATGGCGGTGTTGCGGAAGCGCACGGCGTCCCTCGGGGCGGAACGCGCTAACGTGATTTCACCCCTTGTGAAGGACGTAGGTGGGAGCGGCGTCATTGGGGGATGGGCCTGGATTGGGGGGTCGGGAGGGCGGCGCTGCATTGGGAGGCCGGGCGGCTACTTGCGGCGGAGGGGGGGCCTGCTGACGGCGCAAGGTCCGCCCGATCGGGGGCGGCGAGTTTGGGCGCTGCTGCTCTTGGAGTCGACGCGTTGGGCTTCGGCCGCGGAACCCGGGCCTTCTGACGCTACCTGGTCCGCTGGCTCGGGGACGGCGGCTTGGGTTTGGGCGCGGAACTTGGAGTCAATGCGTCGAACTACGGCCGCGGAACGGGGCCTGCTGACGCTACCTGGTCCGAGGGCTCGGGGCCTGCGGCTTGGGTTTGGGCGCGGAACTTGGAGTCAATGCGTCGAACTACGGCCGCGGAACGGGGCCTGCTGACGCCACCCCGTCCGCCGACCGCTTCGCCGAGCCCACCTGGTGGTGGGCCCGTCTGCAGGGGCTCGCGTACGGGGCCCCCGGCTGCCCGGCCCCGTTCCGCGGCCTAGGCGAGGGGCTGGGCAGGACGGCCGTGGGTCAAACTGCAACTGGACGGCGGCGTAGGACGCGCCTTCGGCGAGAAAAGACCTACCATGTTGTTGTTCTGTTTCATGTAATTTTGTCTGTTGTTGGGCCGTCCTTTTTCGGTCGGACGCGCTCGGCGAGCGCGCCGCAACGCATCGATGCCAGCGGGGTGCATGCCACGCTGCGACGGCCCCGGCGGATTGGGATTGCGCACTCCAATTCAGGTCGCGAACGGAACCTGCGACCGGATGGAGCGCCTCCACTCTGTTCATTTCTCCTCAGTCGCCGCAAAGTTAGGTGCACCGCAGAATTGCCCTCCCTGCGGCGAATTCGTCTACGGCATCGCGCTTTGTATCGGGGGGGTTTCGAGTGTCTCGTCTGCTAGGTACCGGCGGGCCGGCGAGACGCTCGTTCCTGGCGAACCGCGTGATGCTGGATGGACCGGCGATCCACCGGATAGGTAAGCGGCCTTCGAACGCACGAGGTGGAGATGCTGTTCTGGTTGCTGGCCTGTGGTCGCGAGCCTGATCTGGCGGGTACCGGGGACACCTCGGTCTTGCCGTCGAAGGACATTCCCACCTCGTTCCCCACGGACCTCCTGGCGGAGCGGGTTCACTACCTGGCCTCCGAAGCCTTGCAGGGCCGCCAAGCGGGGTCGGAGGGGGACCTGCTCGGGGTGGCCTACATGAAGGCCGAGCTTCAAGCTGCCGGTTTCGAGTCCCCCGCCGCTGGGTGGGAGACGGACTTCGTGGACAGTGACGGTACGGACAGCGTCAACCTGATCGGTGTTCGGTGGGGAACCGACCCGCATGTCGGCGGCGAGATCGTCGTCGTCGGTGCGCACCACGACCACCTTGGCGTCGCGGGGAACGGCGAGATTTACCTTGGCGCGAACGACAATGCGTCGGGCATGGCCGTGTTGCTGGCGCTGGCCGACGCCTTCGGCGCGGATGCGCCGCCGGACCGAACCCTGGTGCTCGCAGCGTGGGGTAGCGAGGAGGTGAACTTGGACGGCTCGCGCGCCTATGTCGACGACCCGCCGGCCGACCTACCCATGGACAAAACGGTATTTTACGTCAATCTCGACATGCTTGGAACCTACAATGGGTTCAACGTCCTCTACGCGCTCGACGCCGTTCCTGGCAGCGTGATTCGGCCTTTGGTTTCAGAAGCAGCAGCAGCGTCGCGGCTCCGTGTGGAATTGGACGACATTGGCTCGCTTTCCGATTCGGTCAATTTCTGTGAGGCAGGTGTGCCCGAGGTTTTCTTCTTTACGGAGGACCCGGATTGTTACCACGAACCCTGTGATGGTCCCGATCGCTTGGACTACAGCGATCTCGCTGCGGTCGGCGATCTCGTGGAGGTCGTGGTTGGAGAGCTACTCAGCCGAGACGTTGCGTTGGCTGCGGCACGCGCCGAGGGCTGTCTGGTGTTGTAGCGGTACAACCCCGCTCGGGTCGGGTTCCACCGAGGCCGGGCCTTGTCATGACCCGGTTCCGCCGTCGGTTAGGAGCGTGGGACGCCGCGGAGCAGAAGAATGGCGCTGCTCGCCAACGCGGCGCCAAACCCGAAGGCCCATGCATGGCTCATGCCCTCCCAGAGGAGGCCGAAGGCGCCACTAGCGAATGCGGCCGCGAGCCTGAGGTCGAGGTGGTACCAAATGAACGCTTCGCCACCGCCCCCCCTTGGAGGACGGATCGGGCTTGGCGGGCCTTATCGTCCTGGTGCCTCCCGGTTCGCCCGCCAAGCGACTTGCCCAGGGGAACGAGGCGGAATTGCATTTGCTTGGCGTTAAGGCCAAGTACAGGGGCCGCGGATTGGGTCGTGTGCTCATAGATTCTTCGATTGAATATGCACCACGGTCCGGGTTCTCGGAGTTGATCCTATGGACTTAGCTCTCCATGGTGTCCGCGCAGCGTCTTTATGATTCGACGGGATTTTCTCATGTCGGAAGGTTGGAATTGAAAGAGCGGGTGTTCAAGGTATACGAACGCTCGCTTTGATTCCCCAATACCCACCATGGCTTCTTGACCTGCCTGGATTCTTCGGACCAACCATTACGTTAGATTCGCCGCCACCGTCTGGTTGTTCTTCCTCAAAAGCCGCTGCTTGTGTTCCTTCGGCGTGAGATAGCCGAGGCTTGAATGCGGGCGAATCTCATTGTAGT
>SXOB01000057.1 GCA_005776945.1 Pseudomonadota bacterium | reverse complement strand
TGCTCGTGCTGCTCATCATCTTCATGGTCACGGCACCCATGCTCAACCAGACCGGCGTACAAGTCGACCTTCCTCGCGAGGACGCGCCTCCCATGGCGATGCCGGAAGACGCGCCCCTCGTGCTGAGCATCGAGCGCGACAAGTCCGTCTGGCTCAACGAACTCAAGGTGCCAGACGTCGACCTGTCGAACCGTCTCGCCGCTTTGGCGCGCGCCAACCCCGACCAGCCCGTGTTCCTGCGGGCCGACGGCGATGTCCCTTACCGTGATGTCGCCCGGGTGATGGCCGTCGCCAGGCGAGCGGGAATGCCGCGCGTGGGGCTCGTCTTCGACCCCGCCGACACACCCACGCCATAGCGATGTCGATCGGCCTGCTTTGCCTGCAGCTGGCCGTCATCCTGCTCGCATGCAGAGTGGCGGGCCGCCTCCTGCGCGCCGTCGGCGTCCCCGCTGTGGTGGCCGAAATCGGCGTCGGCATCGCGCTCGGTCCCACCGTGTTCGGCTTCTGGTGGCCCGGGTTCTACGGCGCCCTGTTTCCGGCGGCGTCCCTTCGGGGCCTCGACCTCGTGGCCGAGCTTGGCCTCGTGTTCTTCATGTTCCTCGTCGGCCTGGAATTCGATCCCAAGCTCGTGCGCGGAAATATGAGCGTGAGCGCCCGCATCAGCGCCGCGGGCGTCATCCTCCCCTTTGCGCTTGGCGTGGCCGTCGCAGGCCCGCTGCACAGCCGGTACGCGCCCGACGGCGTTCAATGGCTGCCGTTTGCGTTGTTCCTCGGCGTCGCCATGAGCGTCACGGCCTTTCCGGTCCTTGCGCGGCTGCTTGCGGAGCACCACCTCACGCGCACGCGCGTTGGCAGCGTGGCCCTTGCGGCCGCCGCGGTGGGCGACGTCGCGGCCTGGTGTATGTTGGCAGGCGCCGTCGGCATCGCGACATCCGGCAGCCCGATCGACGCCGCGCTGACGACGGCAGGCGTGCTGATCTACACCGCCTTCGTCTGGGGCATCGTCCGACCTGTCCTCCGTCGCATCGGCCCCCGGGGTGGGCACAAGGTGTCCACCGACGTCGTCGCCTTCATCTACCTGTCGGTAGCGCTCAGCGCGGCGGCCACGGACATCATGGGCGTGCATTCCCTCTTCGGCGCGTTCCTCATCGGCGCCGCGATGCCTCGTGAAGGGGGCGTGAGCCAAGCCGTCGTCGAACGGACCGAGGATTTCGTCACGCTCGTCCTATTGCCCCTGTTTTTCGCGGCAAGCGGCCTGCGAACGGAGCTTCGTTCCCTCCAGGCGGAGGACCTCAACGCATTCCTCGGCATCCTTGCGCTCGCGACGGTCGGAAAATTCGGCGGAACCTGGCTGGCGGCCCGCGGTTTCTCGCTTCGTGAACGAGCGACGCTCGGCGTCCTCATGAACACCCGGGGCTTGATGGAGATCGTCGTCCTCAACGTGGGCCTGCAACTCGGTCTTCTGGACGTACGCCTGTTCGCGATTCTCGTGATGATGGCCATCGTCACCACGCTCGCCACGCCCATGGCGCTGTTCTTCCTTGCCCCGTCGCGGCGAGGAGCTGACGACCACCAGCGATCCGGCGGCCTGCTCGTCTGCCTCTCCGACCCCTCGCTGGCCGGCTCACTCATCCGATTGGCGCGCAACCGTTCGGACGGGCTGCGCGAGGCCCTTCACGCGGTGCACCTGCGGCCCACCGAACGGCCACAGGACTACCTGAGAGACGACCGGACGGAGGACGACGAGCCCCTGCGCGCCGTCGCGCGCGCAGCCGCCAAGCTCAATCTGCAGATGACTCCCCATTCGTGGCCGTCGGCCTCACCCGGCAGCGAAATCGTGGCGCTCACGGGCACCCTTGGCACCGACCTGCTTGTCGTCGGCGTCCACCGCTCCACCCTCGGTTGGGACACGTTGGGGGGCGTGGCGGGCCGGGTCCTGCGGGACGCCCCCTGTGATGTCGCCGTGCTCGTCGACCGCGGCGTAGGCGACCTTCGCCGCATTGCCGTGAAGGTCGGCACAGGCGCTCACGCAATTGCCGCACGCAGGGTCGCCGAGACGCTGGCCCAAGGCGGCGCCGAGATCGTGACCGACGGCGCCGACCTGACGGTGACGGACTACGAGCCCGGCCGTTCCTGGGACGCGGGGTCCTGGCTGCTGGTCCGGGGGAGGCGCGCGTGAATCGTAGCGACGTCGGCCTGTTCATATCCGTAGGCGCTTCCGGTGCGATTCACGTCGTGGCGGGCATCGTCCTCGCGATTGGCAGCTTCGTCACGGACCGTTGCGACGACCGCAACATTCGCGACCTGGAAAAAAACTCCATGTCGGCCAGCCTCATTGTCCTGCCCAAGGCGGACAAGGCCCTGCCCGACCGTGCGAGCCACGTCCCTCGACCGTCGACGTCGGGCTCGACCGCCACCGAGGTGCCCGACGTCGAGGTCCCCGTGCGGGTGAGCGACCTCGCGCTGCACAAAGAACAGCCCACGCCCGAGGCGCCCGACCGGTCGTCCGAGCGCAACCGCCTCATGGACGCTCTTCGGCGCGAAGCGATGCTCGACGCGCTCAGCCCCGAGGGTCCCGTCGACCGCATGGCGACGGATCCCAACAGCGACTCAGACGTCGCCCTGCGTACGTTTGGCCGCGGCGACCCAACCGACCCGGAATGGGCCCGGTACATCGCGCGCGTCCAACAGCTGTTCATGGCCCGCTTTCGCCCCCTCGGGTCGATCGCGGAGGCCAATCCAGGCATCACCGCGGCCATCCTGATCCGTGTCGACCCCAGCGACGGCCGCATCGTCGTGCATTCGGTGGCGACCCCGAGCGGTGTTCCCGCCTATGACGCGGCCGCTGTGCGCGCGGTCGAGGAAGTCGGTACCATTCCCCTGCCACCCGAGCGCTACCGAGACCTGCTCGAACAGGGCTACCTCGTCAACTTCGTCCCCCCCTGACCGGATAGCGGCCCCCATGTTCGCGTTTCTCGCCGCATTGGCCCATGCTCAAATCGTGATCGACGTCCCCGGGCGTGCCGACCTGCCCGTCGCGGTCCCCGCGCCCGCGGCGAGCGACCCCGCAGCCGCCGAGTTCCATGACGCGGTGTTCCGCGACCTGCACATGAGCGGGTACTTCTCGTTGATCGACCCCGCGGCCATCTTGGACCCAAGCACCGGCGTGGAGCCCGGGACGTTCTCCTGGGACCCGTACAAACTCGTGAATGCCACGGTGCTCGTCAAGACGCGCTGGTTGCCAGCGGGGGACCCCACCTGTGACGCCAGCGGCAAACGCGTCTGTGCGGACCTGTTTCTCTACTACGTGGTCACCGGCGAGACCCTGGTCCGCGAGCGCTACAAAGGCGACGCCCGTGACCCGCGCGCCGTTGGGCACGCCGTCGCCGCCAAAGTGGTCAAGGCCATCACCGGCCGCGACGCGCCATTCCTTGACCGTCTCGCGGCCGTTAGCAACGCGACGGGAAACAAGGAGATCTACCTGCTCGATCTCGACGGCCGAAACGTCGTCCCCGTCACGCGCAACGGCTCGATCAACCTGTCGCCCGGCCTGTCCCACGACGGACGCCAGCTCGCTTGGACCAGCTACCGTCGCGGCAACGCCGACGTCTTCGTCAAGGACCTCAGCAGCGGGCGCGTTCGGCTTGTCTCGAGTGTCCCGGGCGTCAACGTGAGCCCCGACTTCACCCGCGGCGGCGACCTTGTGGTGGCGCGCACGGTGGACACCGAGGTCGACCTGTTCCTCCTCGACGGTCGCACCGGCGCCGAATCGAGCAGGCTGACGACGGGCGGCGGGATCGACGTCTCCCCGGACGTCGGCCCTGGCGACGCCATGGTCGCGTTCGCGTCCGAACGATCGGGCGGCAGCCAGATTTACCTTCGAGACATGAGGACGGGCGACGCGCGCCGCGTGTCGTTTGCTGGCGACTACAACTCCGATCCGGCCATCAGTCCGATCGGCGACCGCATCGCGTTCGTCACCCGAGAAGCCGGGGGCTTCGACATCATGGTGTCGGATATGGCCGGTCGGAACCTCACTCGACTCACCCAGGGCCAGGGCGACAACGAGGACCCCACGTGGTCGCCCGACGGCCAATACCTCGTGTTCTCGAGCACGCGAACGGGCCGATCCGAGTTGTGGCTGTCGACGGCTGACGGCAACCACCAGGTGCAGCTCACGAAGGGCGGGGGTTGGACCCAGCCCGCCTGGTTGCCTTGAACCGGGCGGCCATCGACGTCGGGAGCAATTCCATCCTGCTGCTCGTCGTCGACGCGACGGGGGCGGTGCTCCACGATGAAGCCCGGGTGGTGGGCCTCGGTAAGGGCCTCGGCGACCGAGGTCTCCTGGCGCCCGATCGGCTCGCTGCCGCCGAAGCGGTGCTCACCGACTACGTCGACGTCGCCAAGCGCCATGGCGTCGACGCGTGGTCGGTCAAGGTCGCGGCGACATCGGCCTGCCGCCGCGCGATGAACGCGCCGACTTGGCTCGCCCGCGTTCAGCGAACGACCGGCCTGCGCATCCAAATCGTCTCTGGAATCGAAGAGGCTCGCCTGACATGGGCGGGCAGTCTTGCGGGTCTCACCCTGCCCGAGGGCCCTGTCCTCCTCGTCGACGTCGGCGGCGGATCGACGGAACTCGTCCTCGGCGAAAATGACTACGTCCTTGCGCGCGAATCGCTCGAAATCGGCACGGTTCGCGACACCGAATCGACCCTGTTGCCGCGCGGATCACGGGCCTATGACCTCGCGGGGCTCGCCAGATTGCGAAACCACGTGGACATCGAGGTCTCCCGGCTGCGCCTCGAGCCGAAGCCCCAATCTGTCGTCGCGGTCGCGGGTACAGCGACGACCCTGGCGGCCACGGCACTTGGCCTTGAACGCTACGACGCCGGCCGCGTGCACGGCAGCACGCTGACCCGCGCGGACCTCGCACGCATGTCGGCGGCGCTCGTGTCCGCCGCGCCGGACGCCCGCCCCTCCCTGTTCCCGGTGGCGCCGGAACGCGCCGACAACCTGCTCGCAGGCGCGACCTTCCTCGACCGCATCTTGGACGCCGCGGGACGCCCGTCGCTGACGGTGTCGGACGGCGGCCTGAGGTACGGCCTCATTCGCTGAGGCCGCACGCGGATTCGCTCAGTTCGCCGCGCCGTTCTGTTGCGCCGGAGCCTTGCCCCTTCCGCCCTTCTTGCCGGCCTTGCCGGCCTTGGCCTTGGCCTCCGTCCCGGCGGCCGCCTTGGCCTCCCGTCGCTCCACCTTGGCCTCGCGGGACGCCGTACGCTCCTCACGGCCCTCGGCCTTCGCCGCCTTGCCCGCTTTGCGCTCCGCCCGATCCTGGGCGCCGCCCGTTCGTTTCCCACCCCGCTCCGATGCACCTTTGGCCATGATCGCGGCCTCGGTTGCCCGCGCCTCCGCCGCCTTGGCCGCTTCGTCCAACTCCCGGATTTCTTCCGCCATCGAGGCCAACCGTGCCTCTGACGAAGCCTGCATCGACCATCCCCAGGCCAACGCCCCTGCGACCAATGGAATGCCCACGAGGGCCGCCACCTTCATCCCCATGTCCGCCACGCGCACTCCCCCAACGGCGCCCGTCTAACCTCGGCGGTGGTTGCTCTGGAGACGTACGTACTTGGCGGCCAGTGCTGCGTGAAAGTCACCCGCCCCGGGCGCAAGCGTCTTGACGACGCGAGCGGGCACCCCGAGAACGAGCGACGCGGGCGGGGCGACCATCGCGGCCGCCACGACCGCCCCGGCGCCCACGATGGACCCTTCGCCGACGTTGGCGCCGTCGAGCACGACGGACCCAATGCCGATGAGCGTCCGCGAACCAATTCGGCATCCGTGAAGCACCGCTCGATGCCCGACGACGACGTCCTCGCCAACGTCGGTGGGGTCGAGGTCGCCAACATGGATGACCGCACCGTCCTGGACGTTGCTTCGCGCGCCGATGAAGATCGGGGCGAGATCAGCCCGCAGAACCGCTTGGAACCACACGCTCGCGTTGGCGCCCAACCGAACGTCGCCGATCAGGACCGCGCTCTCCGCGACCATGACGCCCTCGGCCACGGTCGGCGCCAACGCACCGTAGCGGCGAATGATGGCGCCAGGAAAGCGCGCCCGCAGCGCCTCACAGCGCCGTTCCGCCTCCTCGGCACCGTCCGGGGGAGCCTCCCACAGCGGCGCACCATCGGGAACGGTTCGGATCGGCATCAGGGCAGCGCGACCTCGATCGCTTCCCGCCGGGCTTGGTAGTCGACGACGCGGCCGGCCGACTCGACGAGGTGAACCCACTTCCCGTCGACTTCGAAGTCGACCCGGTAGATCCAATCGCCCGAACCCGTCGGCGCTGACGTCGTCAGCGTGACGCGGCCGTCCACCGCCTCGCTCGAAAGCACCTCGTACCCGGCGTCCCGCATCCGGGCAGCAGCCGCCTCCTCCCAGAAATCCAGCGACGTTGGAACCGGCGTCCGCGCCTTGCGCACGATGACGAAAACCCCGTCGGGACTGGCGGCGCGGGCCGGGCCACGCCCCCGGAGCGCCGCAAAGCCGTCGGGAACGATGCCGTCGCCGTCTCTCCGACCGTCCGAACCCCATTGGATGGCGTCGAAGACACCTGCCAGGTCCAACGTGTCCAACCAGGCAAACGACGACGAGCCGCCCCGACGCGGAGGGGGGCGCTCAGACGCCTGAAAGGCCACCGTGATGCGTGCCCGCGCGGCGCGTTCCGTCAGCGTCCGCTCTTGCGCCCGTAGTTGCTCGATTTGGACGATGAGGTCGACGATCTGCCGCTCGACCGCGACGACCGCTTTCGGTGCCGCCGTCTCCAGAACCTCCTCGTAGCGGGCCCACATGCCTTCCCGTGCGATCCTTCGGGCGACGACGTCGGCGAGCGCCAGACCAAGTTCCGTCGATTCGTAGCTTCGCGACAAGGCCGTGCCGCCCGACTCTGCGGCGGCAATCACGGCGGCCGCAGCCTCGGGTGGCACACGCAATTCGATGGCGCCATGACCGCGCGACTGCAAATGCCCGCCAGCGCCCACCGCGGACGCTTCAAGGGCGTCGGCCAACGCGCCAGGGTCTGGCGTCGCGATGACGAGATGAGCGGTGATGGCCGGCGCCGCAAGGGCCATTGAGGCGAACAAGGCGATCATGGGGCCTCCGACAGCGCGGCCCGGATCGGCTCGTGGAAGCGCGCGCGTTCGCCGGCATCCGGAAAGTGAACCTGAGCCAGCTCGACCCTGGCCGATTGGACGGCGGCACAGGCCCACCACGACCAGCCTTCAGCCGAGCCCCATTCCACACAGGACCAACGTCCCGCTTCGAAACGCACGGCGTCGCCGTACCGGGATTCCAATCGGTCGGCCATCGTGTCCGCCCAGAATGCGCCGTCGCCATCGAGTCGACGGCGCTCCGAGCGCGTCCACAGCGACGTTCCAAGGGCGGATTCGACCCGATAGGGGCCGCGGGGCGAAAGGGCGACGAGACCGTCGACCGGGCGCACCTCGATACGTGGCCCGTCGCCAGGGTCTCGCCGGAAGGGTGACAAGCCGTCGAGGAAATTCATCCCCTCTGGCAATGGAACATCGGGCGCCGTGACGACGCCGCCGGGATCGACGGCCTCCACGGACAGGCTGGAGAGGGCCGCCAGGTCACGGAGCGTTCTCAGTTGGGCGGACAGGGTGTCCGCGGCTTCCGTGACGCGCTGGATCTCCGCCAACAGCGCCATCTTCTCGAGCGCGTCCGTCGATTTGCCAAGCAGGGCCTGCAGCCGGGCCAGCGTCTTCTCGTGTAGTCGCAGGTAGAGATCGGTCGCCTGGGTGGCCTCCGTCAGGTCCACGGTCCCGCGCCAGTGGTCGACGGCCTCCCCCATCTCGAACACCGCGTCCCACGCCTCGTCGAACCGATCGACAGGTACTTTGAGCGACACGCGCACGTCGTCATGATGTTCGACCCGACCGCCGAGCGAGGTCCCCAGGGCCGCCACGTCGCTCAGCAACCCTTTGGGGTCGGGCGACGCGAGTCGCATCCACCCGTCGTGGTGCACGAGGCGCGAGGGCGTCGACGCTACCGGCTCGGCAGGCGGAGGGCTGGGCGGCGGCGGCGGCGGCGCACCGCCGAAGTGATCCGCCATCATCGGAGCCGCGGCCATCTCCGCCATCACGCGCGATTCTTTCCGAGCGGACTCCATGTCCATTTCCGGTCCCGTTGACCCCGTTCGGACGGCACAACCGAGCAGCCACGTCACCACCCGACACCTCGTGGCGACGCCCTATCCGGCCTCGGCCGCAATCCCCGCCGCCGCGCGGTGGGCCATCGCATAGATCGTCTCGCTTGGGTTCACCCCCAAAGACGTCGGAAACACCGACCCGTCCACGACGAACAGGTTTTCGACGCCGAACACCCGAAGCGAATCGTCGACGACCCCGTCGCCTGGCCCCGTGCCAATGCGGCAGCCGCCCATCTGGTGCGCCGAGAAAATGCCATGTTCGTGTGCGCCATAGGCGGCCGCATCCAGGGCGCCGAGACCCTGGACGTCGGTCACGACCACAGGGTCCACATGGAGCGTGCCGACGCGCAGCGCCCCCGCTGCGAGTTGGATGGAGACCAGGTCGCGCATCGCAGCGTGCATTGCCTCCGCCAGCAACGGCCCCACGGGGTAGGCGAGCCGCGCTCGCCCGGCGCCGTCGACCGTGACCGTGCCCCCTTCGTCGCCCTCGACCCACCCGTCCATCGACAGGCCAATCGTCGTCGTCGTGTGGCGCAAACGCGACATTGCGGCCGCTTGCTCAGGCCCCCCCATGCCAAGGGCAATGGCCGCCAACATCGGGTGAAGCGGCGCGGCCTCGAGAAAGTACCCCACCCTGTTGGGTCCCCGGTCGATCGACGCGTGGGACGCGATGGACTGCGGGGCCCCGTACCAGGCGTGGACGGGCGCCTCGAACTCGGCGGTCACGGCGACGACCGGATGCAGAAACGTGCGGCGGCCGATCTCTGGGAGGTCTGCACCCAACCCCGAGCGCAACAGCAGTGCGGGCGAGTTGATGGCGCCCCCGCATACGGCGACGACGTCCGCGTCGATGGCGACCTCGGCGCCCGTCGTGCGCTCGGACCCCCGGTGGAGCACCCGCCCTCGGATGCCCGTCGCTCGACGCCCTTCCATCACGACCCGATCGACCGCCACGTCCGTGTAGACGGTCGCCCCCGAGGTGACTGCGTCCGGAATCATCGTCAGGTGCATCGCCATCTTCGCGTCGTGGGGGCAACCCAGGCCGCAGCTGCCGCTGTTGCGGCAACCCTTGACGTTGCGCCGGAGGCCCGTCGCCTCGATGCCCAAACGGCGTGCCCCGTCGCGCAGGCTCGCATTGTTCGGATTCGCGAGCCCCTCCTCCCAAGGCGTGATGTTCAGGCGCGCTTCGACGGCCTCGAAGTGCGGTCGCAGGGCTTCGGACGTCCAACTCGTCGCCCCGTGACGTTCGGCCCAGCGTGCGAGCACCCGGTCCGGCGTACGAAAACACGTCGTCCAATTCACCGTCGTGCCACCGCCAAGGGACCGGCCTTGCAGCACCGTGATGGCGGCATCGTCGGTCGTGCGGCTGCCGCGATCCTGGTACAACATGGGGTAGCTGACGCGCTCATCCGATGCGCCCCAATCCGCCGAGGTGTGGGCCCCACCAGCCTCAAGAAGGGCGACCTCGAGGCCTTGGCTGGCGAGGCGGGCGGCGAGGGTCGCACCGCCCGCCCCACTACCGACGATGGCGACGTCGACACGGCGGTGAACGCCACCCGCCAACGACGTCGCCCCGAGGATGCGGCTCATGCGGGAGCTCCCATCGGGCCAGGGTATCCGACGTACGCAAAGGTGCGTCGGTCGCCCCAGTAGGTCGCAAGGCACAAGCCGAGCAGAGCCTGCATCGCTCCGCGTACCCGCCCGACCCGGTGGCGGCGCCAATGCCCGACCACCTCCATGCGAGCGTCGCGGGCGAGGTCCACAAATGCGCCGGGTCGGCCCGTGACGACGAGACCGACCCAGGGCGACGCCAGGAGGTCAAGCGCGAGGCCGACGTCCGCGACAAGAGCGGGATCGCAATTCGCCATGAGATCGTCGATTCGACCGGCCACGGCGAGGTCGGAGGCCGTCGGCAACCCTGGGCCCCCCGTCGCCACTTCGGCGAGGGCGGCAAGGGTCGCCACCTGAGCCGTCGTCAACCGCCTTGGGGCGTCGGGAAATGTGGCCGAACACGCCACCGGTCCTGCCAGCGCAGAGAGCAGCAGCGTGCGCCGATTCATGGCCGAACGAGGAGGTCGAGCAGGCGCTGCATTCGCGGTCCGAACGGCGGGGCAAACAGGCCCATTCCGTTGAGCCGGGCCTGTCGGAGCACCGACTTTCTGTGGGTGAACGTCAGAAAGCCATCTTCTCCGTGGTAGTTGCCCATGCCGCTGGCGCCGATGCCGCCGAACGGGAGATCATCGATGATGGCGTGAATCATCGTCTCGTTGACGCACATGCCGCCCGCGGTCGTGCCTTGGGTCACCTTGTCGACGACGCGTCGATCGCCCGAAAAGATGTAGAGCGCGAGCGGCCGGGGACGGGCATTGACCCAATCCATCGCGGCGTCGACGTCGCGAACTGGAATGATGGGCAGAATCGGCCCGAAAATCTCGTCCTGGGAGACCAGCATGTCGTCCGTCACGCCGAGGATGACGGTCGGCAACATTCGTCGCGTCGCCCCTGCAGTTTCGCCAGCCGGATTGATCGTTGTCACTTGCGCGCCTTTGGCGCGCGCATCCTCCAGCATCGACTGCAGGCGCGCACGGTGCCGATCGTTGACGATCGCGGTGTAGTCGGCGTTGTCGAGCAGGCGCGGGTACAACCGACCGACGGCCTCTCGATAGCAACGCACAAAGGCGTCCACCTGCGCTTCCGGCACGAGCACCGTGTCCGGAGCCACACAGGTCTGGCCGGCATTCAGCATCTTGCCGTAGGCAATACGCTCGGCCGCGTGCTCCAGCGACGCGTCCGGGGCCACGATGACCGGCGACTTGCCACCAAGTTCCAAGGTGACCGGGACGAGATTCGGCGCCGCGGCCGCCATGACCTTGCGACCGAGCGACGTCGATCCAGTGAAGACCAGATGATCGAATGGCAACGCGACGAAGGCGGCGCCCACGTCCGGGCCACCCTCGACGACGTCCACCACACCCTTCGGAAGCACCTTCGAAAACAAATCCGCGAGAAACGCCGCCGTACGCGGCGTGATTTCGCTTGGCTTGAGCATGACGCGGTTGCCCGCCGCCAACGCCATCGCCACGGGCAGCATCGAAAGCTGAAACGGGTAATTCCAGGGCGCCACGACGCCGATGACGCCTTTGGGTTGCCGGACGACGTGGCCGGACGCCGGCAACAGGTACCATGGCAGACTGCGAACCTCGCCCGCCATCCACTTCGGCAGGCCCGCAATCATCGCGTCGATGCCATGGGCGACGACGAGCACCTCAGCCGCCCGCGTCTCCATCGCCGCACGACCGCCGAAGTCAGCGTCGATCGCGGCCACCAACTCAGCTTGCCGCGCGACCAACGCGGCGCGCAGCGCCTTGAGCCAACCCAGCCGCTCAGCCCGATCCGGGCACCGATGGCGGGCATAGGCCGCCCGAAGGGCTTGAAAGCGCGAGGCGAGGTCCACATCCTCACGCTCGATCATCGCCACGTCGCCCACGGCCCCTCCGCTCGGTCGGCTAACCGACACGTCCCCCCGCCCAAAGGTCGGAGGCCAACCGACGTTCGGGCGCCGCGCTAGAACCGCCCGACGACCCCCTCGTCAACGGTACAAGAGCACGCTCTCGCGACGCTCGAGGAAGGCCTGCCGATCGGGTTCCCAGAGGTCGAGGAGTTCCCGCGGGTTGCCGTTGGCCTCCAGGAGAACGCGGGCATCGGGTCCGCCCGTGAGCAGGTCGATCGCCGGGGGAGACACGACGAACTCGTAGGGCTCGGTTCGCCAACCGAAGCGCTCGGGATCCGTCCGCCGCATGGCGCCAAGCACCACGAGCCCAAGCAGGAGGCTGTCCATCACGTCGCGATCCCGAACGTGGATCTCAAGACCGGTGCAGCCACGTCCGGCATGCTTCTGGTACCCTGGCAGGAACGCGGCCGGCCGAAAACCTACGCCGCGCAAACCGGCTTCGGCCGCCAAGGCCTCCGCCTCCCGCACCGCGCGCTCCGGGTCGAGCCCTGGGGCCCCGGTAAGATGGAATGGGCGCGTCGTGCCTCGGCCCTCCGACAAGGTCGTGGCTTCGATGAGACAGGCGCCGGGGTAAACGGTGGCGGTGTCAAGCGTCGGCATATTGGGTGACGGGTACACCCATGGCAAGCCCGTTTCGTCGAACCACTTTCGGCGCTGTAGGCCGACACAGCGCACGACCTCCAACTCGCAGGAAACCCCGCAATAGGCGACAAAGTACCCGGCCAACTCTCCCACCGTCATCCCATGGCGGACCGCGATCGGATAGGCCCCGACAAAGCTCTCAAATCCGGGCGCAACGACGTTGCCTTCGACCGTGACCCCGTTGATCGGATTGGGTCGATCGAGCACCACGACCCGAATTCCCAACTGTCCGGCCACCTCCATGCAAAATCCCAGCGTGGCCTGGTAGGTGTAATACCGCGCGCCGATGTCCTGAATATCGAAGACTAGGACGTCGAGGTCCTCCAGGTGCCGCGGATCGGGGCGAAGGCTCGCCGCGTCGCTGCCGTAGAGCGAGATGACCGGCAGACCCGACACCGGGTCGCGCACCTCGTCGACGAGTGCCATGTCCTGGGCCGTGGCACGAACACCATGTTCGGGAGCAAACAGGCGGACGATCGAGACGCCGGCGGCCCGAAGGAGGTCCACCGCGTGCCTCAGTTCTCCATCGACCGCCGTGTGGTTGCACAGAAAACCGACGCGTTGTCCTCGCAGCCGTCGAACATCGCTGAGCAGCACGTCCAGACCCGTTCTCACGGCGGCACCCCCTGCGGCCGCTAATCCTCGCCGTATGCGGCAGCCAGCGCACTCCCGACGGGGTCGAAGCCCCTCATCTCACGGCCATCGAGGGACACGACCGGCGCCAGATCGCGCGTCGCGGAGGCCAGGTAGAGGGCATCGAACGGGCCACTCAGGAGGGCACCCCGTCGGACGACCGGAATGCCGAGGTGCAAGGCGCGACGCACCAGCGAAGCGACCGTCGTCGACGGCAGGATCCGGCCATCCCAAGGCGCCGTCCAAAGCGCGCCATCGATGGAGGCCAACACGGCGCTGTTCGCCGCCTCCGTGAATCGCCCGTCGGCGTCCACCCAGACGACGTCATCCACCCCCCTGCGGGAGACCGCCAGGGCGTGCCGGATGCGACTACCGTGCTTGGCGGCTGCATGGGCCTCGTCGGTATGAGGCGCCGTCGCCACGCGCACTGGCGCATGAAAGCGGGCGACATCCAATGGCGAAGCCACGACAATCCGCCGCCCACCGCGCGTCAACGTGACCCGCAGGCGAGCGTCGGGCATTCTGGCCAAGGCGGCCTTCAGGTCGCCGACGATCACCTCACGGCCGGGCCAAGGGACGTCCAGCAGACCCGCGGAGGATTCGAGTCGAACGAGATGGGCCTCGCCGTCGCGGGTCTTACCGCCTACCGCGACCAGGCTCTCAAAGGCGCTATGACCGTGCCAGAACCCGGGATCATCCAGCGGAATCACGGCCTCGGACAACGTCGATTCACGACCATCCACCCAAGCGAGCGCGACCATGCCCCCTTCTACTCCCGGTTGACCGGCACAGGGGGCCCGAAGTACGGTCGACGCCCTTGGAGGTTGGACCATGCCTCGCCGGCCGGTCATCCGCACCCCGCTCCCCGGCCCGGAGGCGATCGCAATGGTGCGCGCCAACGAAGCCGTGGTCAGCACGTCCTTCACCCGCGACTATCCCCTCGTCGCCGTCCGAGGCGAGGGCTCATGGATCTACGACCCCGACGGCAACGAGTTCCTCGACGTCACGAGCGGCATCGCCGTCACCGCGACAGGGCACTGTCACCCCGAGGTCGTCGCCGCCATCCAGAAGCAGGCTGGCGAACTGCTCCACATGTCGGGGACGGACTTTTACTACCCCGCCCAAACGGAGCTCGCGGTTCGTCTCGCCAAGCTTGCGCCCGTCAAGGGTGCCGACGAAGGCGTGCGCCTGTTTTTCGGCAACTCGGGTGCCGAGGGCATGGAGTGTGCCCTCAAGCTGGCACGCTGGGCGACCAAACGCACCTATGTACTCGCCTTCTTGGGGAGCTTTCACGGTCGCACGATGGGCGCGCTTTCGCTCACGTCGAGCAAGGTCCGCCAGCGTGAGCGCTTTGGGCCGCTCGTTCCCGGCGTGGTCCACACGCTGTACCCAGACCCCCTGCGGATGGGCGGTGAAAAGGCCGCAACGGCCGCCGCCCTGGCCCACATCGAGGAGCTATTCCAGACGATCTTGCCGCCCGACGAGTTGGCGGCCATCGTCTTGGAACCGATTCAAGGCGAAGGTGGGTACGTCGTACCGCCGGATGATTTCCTGCGTTCGCTACGCGCCATTTGCGACCGAGTGGGCGCCCTCCTCGTGTTCGACGAGGTTCAATCGGGAATGGGTCGCACCGGCCGCATGTTCGCGTGTGAACATAGCGGTGTCAAACCGGACATTCTCGTCGCAGCCAAGGGCATCGCGTCCGGCCTGCCCCTGTCCGCCACGATGGCCCGCGCCAGCGTCATGTCCTGGCCCCCTGGCGCACATGCGACCACGTTCGGAGGCAATCCCCTCGCCTGCGCCGCTGCCAACAAGACACTCGATCTGCTCGACGAAAGCCTGCTCGCCAATGCGCGGACCGGCGGTGAGGCCCTGATCGACGCGCTGCGCGCCCGCCTTGGCGATCATCCTCGCGTCGCGGACATCCGCGGGCGCGGCCTGATGGTCGGCGTCGAACTCGTCACGGACCGGACCACGCTCGCCCGCGACCCCGACCTTCGGAATCGGGTTGTGACAGCGGCCTTCGAGCGGGGCCTCCTCATTCTCGGCTGCGGGCGCAACACGATTCGCTTTGCGCCGTCACTCACGATCACGCGCGACGAAATCGACGTCGCGGTCGAACTGTTCGCCTCGGCCCTCGAAGCCGAATCCGGGAGGAAATGATGGCCGGTTATGTGGGCGTAGATTTCCTTGGCATCGACGACCTCATCAGCGAGGAAGAGCGCTCAGTACGCGACACCGTCCGCACCTTCGTCGACGACCGCGTGCTGCCCACGATCGAGGCGCACTACGAGGCGGGGACCTTCCCCTCCGGCCTCGCCCGCGAACTTGGCGACCTCGGCGTGCTTGGCTGCAACCTCGAAGGCTATGGCTGCGCCGGTCTGAGCAACGTGGCCTACGGCCTCGTTTGCCAGGAGCTGGAACGCGGCGACAGCGCCGTCCGCTCGTTCGCCAGTGTGCAGGGCTCGCTCGTCATGTTTCCGATCCGGGCCTACGGAAGCGAAGAGCAAAAGGAAAAGTGGCTGCCACGCCTCGCGGCGGGCACAGCGATCGGCTGTTTCGGTCTGACGGAGCCGGATTTCGGCAGCAATCCAACCGGCATGATCACCCGCGCCGAAGACAAGGGGGATCATTTCCTCCTCAACGGCGCGAAAATGTGGATCACAAACGGCACGGTCGCCGACGTCGCCGTCGTTTGGGCCAAGCTCGACGGCGTCATCCGCGGATTCCTCGTGGAGCGCGGAATGCCAGGCTTCAGCGCTCCAGAAATGAAAGGAAAACACAGCCTTCGAGCGAGTGTCACGAGCGAGCTCGTCTTTCAGGACGTCAAACTGCCCCGCGAGAATATCCTCCCTGGCGTCATGGGCCTCAAAGGTCCCCTGAGCTGCCTCAACAACGCGCGGTTCGGGATCTCATGGGGCGCGCTGGGCGCCGCCCAGGCGTGTTTCCACTCCGCGCGCGACTACAGCGTCAGCCGCATTCAGTTCGACCGACCCATCGCGAGCTTCCAACTCGTCCAAAACAAGCTTGCCTGGATGCTTCGCGAGATCACGAAGGGTCAATTGGTGGCGTGGCGCGTCGCGAAGCTCAAGGACGACCACCGCGTCACACCTGAGCAGATCAGCCTCGCGAAGATGAACAACGTCGACATCGCGATTCAGGTTGCGCGCATGGCCCGCGACATTCACGGCGCCAACGGAATCCTCAGCGAGTACTGCGTGATGCGCCATATGGCGAACCTGGAATCCGTGTACACCTATGAGGGCACCCACGACGTCCACAACCTCGTCCTCGGCAAGTGGATCACGGGGATTTCCGCCTTCACGTGAGGTCTGTCAGACCCTAGGTTTCCACATGGCCTACACGCGTCACCAACGTTTCGTGTTTTCACCGTGGTCCCTTGAGGGCCGCGTCCTCCTGCTACCGTACCGGCTCGAGTCGCCTGGGGCGATCGAGCTGACGGAGCGCATCGTCTTTCCGGCCGATGCTCCCGCACCCGACGCGAACGACGCCACCACCCGCGCCGCAATCGACGTCCTACACCTCCTCGCTGGCGTGTCGTACTGGAAGGCGTCGACGTCGCCGGAAGTCATCACAAGCAACCTTTCGGACGACGCAGCGGCCCTCGCTCAGGACGTGTACACGCACGGCCTGGCTCAGTTTTTCCACGAGAGTCAACTCGACCCGAGCGTTGCGCCGGCCTTTCGCCGCGGCGGAACGGTCCCCGCGCCGCACCCTCGCCCCGATGGTCACCGTTGGCTGCTCATGATCGGGGGGGGCAAAGACAGCGCCGTCAGCCGTGAGATCCTTCGAGACATGGACTTTGACGTCGACCTCCTCAGCGTCGGTGCCTCGCACTGGATTCGCGCCCAGGCCGCGGCCATGGGCGACCGACACCTCGTCGTCCACCGCCTGTTGGACCCCCAACTCGCTGAGATGAATGCGGCGGGCGCCACGAATGGCCACGTCCCCATCACGGCTGTGCTCGCAGCCATCAGCTGGGTGATGTGTCTGGCCGGTGGGTACGCTGGCGCGATCGCATCGAATGAGCGAAGCGCGTCCGTGCCGTCGACGCACTGGCGCGGCCTCGACGTCAACCACCAATGGTCCAAAGGCATCGCGTTCGAGTCGGCCTTTCAAGCCGTGATGCGGGCCCGCAGCCGCCCCAATCCCATTTGGTTCAGCCTCCTTCGGCCGTTGTCCGAGGTGGCCATCGCGCGGCGGTTTGCCGACCACGAGAGGTATTTTTTCGCGACGACATCTTGCAACGCCAACTTTCGCCAGCCCGGCCCCCAACGAGACGCGCCCCCCCGGTGGTGTGGCGTCTGCCCGAAATGCACCTTCGTCTACATCGTCGTGGGCGCCTTTCTTTCCAGCGACGACCGCGCCAAGCTGTTCGGGAGCGACTTTCTCGTCAACGCCGAAATTCGCGTCCGGGACCTCGCCGAGTTGGAGGGACCTCGCCCTTACGAATGTGTGGGTACACCGGCGGAGTTGTCCGCGGCGATCGGCCTTTGGCGTGAACGTGGAGATTGGCCGGCGTCGCTGGCCGGGGTTGCCGACGCACTCTTCGCCCGACACCCCCCCACCGCGGCGCTCGCCGAGGCCCTGACACCCAGCCACGACCACTGCCTCCCAGCCGGGTTCTACGAGCGCCTCACCGACGCGCTCGACCTCACGTGAGCGGGTCGGTCGGCATCCTTGGCGCAGGACTCGAGGGCGCCGCCGCTGCGCGTTGGTTTCGGGGCCGGCCGCTGACCGTTCTGACGGACAATCCCGCCGACCCGCTTCCTGGCGCCGACTGTCTATGGGGCGCCGACGCCGCCGCGGCCCTCGGCGGCATCGAGCTGCTCGTCCGCTCGCCGGGTTTCGCTCCCCACCACCCCCTACGGCGCCGCGCGGACGCGCTCGGCATTCCGCAGACGACGACGACGCGCCTCTTCCTCGCCGAAACTGCGCGCCGCGGCATTCGCGTGCTGGCGGTCACCGGCAGCAAGGGAAAATCCACGACGACCACCCTCGCCGCCGCCTTTCTGAATGCTGCGGGCCACTCCGCCCATGCCCTTGGCAACGTGGGACGCCCCGCTCTGGACGCGCTCGACGAACTCGTTGGGGGGATCGCTGTCCTCGAGGTGTCGTCGTACCAAGCCGCCGACCTCGAGACGGGCCCCGACCGAGCCATCTTGACGTCCCTGTTTCCGGAGCATCTGGATTGGCACGGCGGCTTCGAGCCCTACCTCGCCGCCAAGCTGAACCTGTTGGAACGCACACAGGGCCCGGTCTGGGTCCCAGCGGGCTTCAAACACCTCGCGACCGCCCACACTTTCGGAGCCCCCCCCCAAGCCCACATGAGGGATGGTCACTTCGTCGGAGCGGACGGCGCGACGGTTCCAAGGCGGGCGTTCCGCTTGCGCGGCGACGCGATGGCGCACAACGTCCTGTCCGCGTGGTCGGCCACGGCGGATTGGGGCGTGTCAGCAGCCGAGGTGGAAGGGGTGTTCGAGGCGTTTGCCGGGCTGCCCCATCGCCTCGAAGACCTCGGGATCGTCGATGGGCGACGCTGGGTGAATGACGCCATCAGCACCGCACCCGAAGCCACGGCCGCAGCTCTGGAAGCTTGGCCGGAGACATCGACGCTCATCGTTGGTGGCAAGGACCGCGGCTACGACGTCGATCCAGCCGTGCGCGCGATCGCAGCGTCGACCGAGTTGCGCTGCGTGATCGGTCTTCCAGAGACGGGGCCCCGAGTATTGGCAGGCGTAAGCGCAAACGTCGCCAAGTTGCAGTTCGACGACCTGGCCGAGGCCGTCACCCACGCACGCGCGGTCACCCCGGCAGGCGGGACCGTCCTCTTTTCGCCCGGCGGACCGTCCTACCACCGGTGGCGCGACTTCTCCGAACGCGGCGCCGCCTTCCGCGCCGCCGTCTACGGCCGCTGATGGCAATCAGCGCACCGAGCGCTCAGTACAGCAAGGGCCTGCTTGGCCTCGGCCCCGTCTTCGGCGATCGAAAGGAGCGCAACCGCCCCGGCGACGGCCTCCTCTGCGGGGTCGTCAGCGCCGCGAGTCAGCCCGCGGGCCAGCCGATGAACGGCATCCAGGTCCCCCTGCGCGACCGCGCGCTCAACGGCCGGAAAGTCGACGAAATGGACCGGCTGCGGTGGTTCCGCGGTTTGCGCACACGCCGCCCACCACCACATCTCTGCCTCCTCGCCCTGGCCGCGTGTACCCCTCCGCCTCAAATCGTGCTCGATCCCGTCGATGTCGCGTTGCGCGGGCCGATCGCGGCGCCGACTGTGGCGGTCGCCCCCCCTCATGACCTGCGGCCACCCGGCGAGCGGCAGGACGGGGGCTTTCACGCGACCGCCTTCTTCCCCATCACGACCCACGGCGACGTCAATGTGCACCCCCACCCGGTGGACGCCCTCGACCGGACCGCCAAAGTGGTCGTCGCGTCGCTCGGTCTCACGCCGGAGGCAGGGCCCGCCGAGCGTCTGCTCACGCTGGACATCCGTCACTTCGCGGCGCGCCGCGAGGCCTCGGATGCGTCCTTGGCGCTTCGACTGTCATCTGGCGCCGCCGGAACGGTCGGCTCGGCCGTCACCCCGGCCACCGTCGATGTTCCGTGGGAGGTCGACGTGGCCTTGCTCGCGCTCGATGGGACCCCACTGGCTCAACGGACGCTGGGCGGCGCCTGTCGCATCGATAAGTCGCTGTTTGGGTTCTCTCCCGTGTGGCGATTGTGGTTTCGCCGCCCCGCTGCGCAAGCGCTGAAGACCTGCCTGCAGACCGCCCAGGATCAGTTTGCGGCCGACTTGACGCACTTTCTTGTCGACCCGACCGCGCCCGGGCCAGCCCCGCGCATCTCCGCGCCGCCGCGGGTGCAGCAGGACGGCGCTTTGCAGCAGCCTGCTAGGATCGGACCAGCGGTTCACGCGCCCTTGGCGCCGCGCGCTCTTCGTGCTCGCATCGACATCCTGAGTCAGTCGGCCGACCTCGACGTCGGCGTGACAGAGAGGGTCACCGCCACCCTCCAGTTGGCCGCGCTCGCGACTCCGATTCCCGGAACAGACGCCGCCGCGCTTGCACCCGCTCTGCGCGTCCCGGGCGCCCTGCTCACCGCCGATGTGGCGGGTCTGCACCACGACGTCGGCCTCGGCGCCACGGCCTGGGCCTCGGACGCCGTCGGCGTCACTCTACGCGGCGGCGTTGTCGGCGACATGCCCGGCGGCACGTTGAGCGGACGCGGACTTGGCGCCATCGCCCTGGCCGCCACGGAAACGCCCCTTCAATTCGGCATGCTCATTGGCATCGCCTTGGACTCGGATGTCACCTGGCTCGCAGCCCAGCCGAGCTTCACCGTCCCGCTCACGACCCATCTAGCCCTTGGCGCGGGCCTGGACGCCGCGTTGCCTATGACGACGACCGTCGAGCCCCGCGTTCGGCCCACCTTGACGTTGGCGCTGTTCTGACCGGATAGGACGAGCCATGGCCTCCCCCTGGACCCACCGGCCCGGCGTACGCCGAACCTGGTCCGACCAGTTCCGCCGGGCGGCCATCGCTTGGTTGGCGCGGCGGCGCGGCGAAGAGGCGGCCCATCAGGACTTCCGAAGCCTGGTCGATGTCGCGCGGTTCTCGATGCTATTCGCCGCCACGACCCTGCTGCCCATTCTGCTCTTGGCCGCCCTCGCGGTCTCGTCGATCGACGCCGTCGGCCTCCTCGCCACCCAGGAGTTGGAGCGGCGCGCCGAGACCACCGGCAGCACGTTGGCGCGTCAACTCGAGCAGGTCCGGCGACGGTTCGAGGCCCAAGTCACCGCACGGATCGAAGCGCGCCAAGCCCTGACGGTCGATCTAAGGAGCCTCAGCCCCCACCTCAGGGCCGTCTTCCGAAGGGACCGCGACGACGTCCTGATCACGCCCTTCGAACGGTCGGCGGCGATCACCCGCGCCGACGCGCTTCAAGAGCCTGTCGCCCAGGTCGCCCAACTCCGCAATGCCGCGGTCGAAGCCGAGGTCGGCCACCGGACCGCCGAGGCTGCGACGCACTGGCGAACGGTCGCAGAGGTCGCGGACGGCAGCTGGCGGGTCGAGGCTCTCCTTGGCGAGGCGCGCGCGCTTGCCCGAAGCGGGCGCGAGCGCGAAGCCGACGCGGCGCTTGCCGCACTCTACGGAGACTATGGCCTCGAACGGGACCCCCGGGGCCTTCGGGTCGGCGACCTCGCGCTTCTCATGCGCGCAGAGTTGCACTTCGCTCGCGAACCCTCCGTGGGTGCCCAACTGCTCACCGACCTCGTGCAGGACTCGCTCGAGGCGCCCTGGACGATCGGGGGCGGAGGCGAGCCGGCCCTTGCCCGTCGTGCCATGCGACGCCTGGAGGGGATGACCGACGTCGCATGGGCCGAACGGATGCGCCGGCGCTTGGACGACCGCACCGACCAGCTGTTCTGGGCGGGGCTTGTCGACGCAGAAATCGATGCCCTTGACGCCGGAGACCCCACGGACGGCTTCGCTTGGATTCCTGCCCGCGTCGACTCGCCCGCACTGTGGGCCCTGCTCGCCGACGGCGCAGGCAGCTGGGTGTTCTCATTCTCGAGCCAGAGCATCTTTGACCAGATCCGCGAGGAGGCCGACCGCCTCGGCGCCGCCGACCCGGACCTGACGACCGTCGTGCTCAGGCCCGGCGAGCGAATCCCCGACGATGCGTTGTGGACCGCGAGCGCCGGCACCTTGCTGCCAAGCGTCACCGTAGCCATCCTGCCCGATGACACAAGCCGCCTTCAGGAACAGGACCGGCGCAATCGCAGCTCCCGGCTCATTGCCATCGCCGTCTCCGTCGCCGCCTTTGCTGCCGGCCTCGTGCTGACCGCGCTCATCGTCTCTCGCGAAGTGGAGGCCGCCCGAGCCAAGGCGGATTTCGCGGCCAACGTGTCCCACGAACTTCGGTCGCCCATCACGCAAATTCGGTTGAAAGGCGAGGCTCTGCAATTGGGCCTCGTCGAACCTGGCGCCGACACCGACGCGCATCACGACGCCATCGTCATGGAATCGGAGCGCCTCAGCCGCCTCGTTGACAATGTGCTCGATTTCGCCGCCATCGAACGAGGCGCGAAGCGCTACACGCTGCGCCCCGACGACCTTGGCGCCCTCGTGCGCTACCACGTTGAAGTTGCGTCCCGCGACTTCGAGACCCGGGGCGTGCGCGTCGAAGTCGACATCGCCGACGGCCTACCGCTCGTCGCCTGCGACCGAGACGCGATCGGCCAAGTGATGACGAACCTCTTGTCGAATGCGGCAAAATACGGCGGCGACGCCAACTGGGTCGGCGTTCGAGTCACGGCCACCGCTCAATCGGTCGACCTCCAGGTCGCCGACCGCGGCATGGGCATCTCGGCGGATGACCTGCCCCATCTCTTCGACCAGTTCTTTCGGTCCAAGGACCCGCGGGTTCGCCGCCGCAAGGGCACCGGGATCGGTTTGGCCATCGTGCGTTACATCGTCGACGCTCATGGCGGAACCATCACCGTCGACAGCGCCCTTGGCCGGGGCACCACCTTTGCTGTGAGCCTTCCGGTCGCCCCATTGCCCAGGAGTTCCTGATGCCGCGCATCCTGCTCGTCGAGGATGAGCCGCCGCTGCTCGACACCCTGCAACGGTTCTTCTCGCGGGAGATGTACGACGTCTACACGGCGCGCTGCATGTCGCAGGCCCTCGCCATCGCGCAGCGTCATCCCCCGGACGTCGTTGTACTCGACGTCATGCTCAACGAGGGTCCAGAGCCAGAGAAGTCAGGCTTTGACGTCTGCAAAGCCCTTCGCGACGACGAATACGACGGCCCCGTCCTGTTCGTGACGGCCCGCACATCGGAGCAGGACAAGCTGCTCGGCTTCGAACTCGGCGCCGACGACTACGTCACAAAGCCCTTTTCGCTGTTGGAGTTGAAGGCCCGCGTCAACGCCGTTCTTCGGCGGACGGGCGGCGCGCGTTCCGTCTACCGGTACCCGGGGGCGGAGGTCGACCTCGACAACTACGTCATCCGCCACGCCGACAGCGAGGAGCGCCTGAGCAACCGCGAACAAGAGTTGCTGCGCTACCTCATCGAACACAAGGGCAAAGTGTTGCCGCGCGGCGAATTGCTCACGAGCATCTGGCGCTACTCGCCCAATGTCACGACCCGGACCGTGGACACCCACATCCTCAACGTCCGCAAGAAACTCCGCGACGACGCGGCGGAGCCGCGGTTCATCGAGACGCTGCACGGGGTCGGCTACCGGTTCATCGGCAACGAAGGATGAAGGCTTCGGCCTTCGTTCTGGGGATGCTCGCCGTCACCACGACGGCGCGCGCGGGCGAACGAGACCGTTGGGATGCCATCGCCGACGCCACCCTGGATTGGTCGGTCGACGGCGATCCGGTCCAGGCCGCAAGGCGCTACCACGAACTGCTCCAACAGCTTGGCGACAGCCCCGAATCTGGGGACCTGCGCTACCGTCTTGCGCGAGCCCGCTGGGACCTCCAACTTTGGGACGAGGCCCGAGACGCCCTCCGAGACGGCATCCGAACCGGCAGTTGCGCTGCGCCCTGTTTCGACCTTCTCGGTCGCATCGAACTGGACGCTGCCGCCATCCGGACGACGCCGGTCACGTGGACCTTTGACGGGACGGACCACGGCATCTTCCACCCCTGGGGCCACTCGGACGTGGGGTCCATCCGAACCCAAACGACGACCGAATCGGCCGACCCGGCCCTGATTTGGTCGACGACGGCCACGGTTCGGGAAGGCGACGAACTCGTCGTCGCCTTCGACCGGCCTCTGCCCCCTCCCAGCCGAATTGCCATGAGCGTCAGGGCCACCCAGCAGGATGCGTGGCTGAGAGCTTGGGTCATCGACGCCGACGGCAACAGCTACTTTGTCGGCACCCCTATCCGTGTCCCCACCGGATCCAGCATCGAATGGACGCTTGATCTCGACGAGGCCACCGCCATCGAGGGCAGCCCCACCCGATTGGATGCGAGCCGCCTCTGGCGCCTCATCCTGCGGGACACGACCGCACTGGACGGGTCGGGCACGGGCCCGAACGACATCCTGATCGACGACTTCCGCATCTTCTGAACCCAGCCGCGGTCTTGGGGTAGGGCTAAGGCAGAAGGAAGCAGTAGTTGCTCGCCGAGCAGGAGTGGTCCATCACGTAGGTCGAGTACGAGCACGCGAAGGCACCGCAGTCGTAGTGCGAGTTCTTCACGTAGCCTTCGGACTTCGGCGAGAAGCAGTACGTGGAATCGCCCCACCCGTCGAGGAAGGCTTGCGCGTCGACGACGCCTGGCCCGATCGACGAACAGGTGTAGTCGGACGGCAGGCCCCCAAAGAGCTGGGAACATGCGCCAACACACGAGACCGTGTCCGGATCGGCCGTCCACGATGGGCCATCCAAAATTTGGAACTTGCCAACGTAGATGGGCGCGCAACCGCCGTCGACCCCGTCGCAGTCGCTGTCGATGCCGTCCGCACAGACTTCCTCGGCGCCAGGGAAGATGAGCGCGTCGCCGTCGTTGCAGTCGTCTTCCAGGTACTCGGACGCCCAACCGTCGGCCGGCGGGTCGCACGAAATCACGCCGAAGACGTCGCCGGCGCCGTAGCCGTCGGCATCCAGGTCCGGAACCCAGTCCCCTGGGCCGAGCTTCAGCGGATCGGTGTCGTCGCAATCGTCGTCGTTGTCGGCGGTATTCGCGGGAGGCGCACACGCAAATACGATGCTGGCCCCGTCACCAAACCCGTCGCCGTCCGCGTCCGTGAACCAGTCCGACGCCGTGCTCAGGTCGACGGACGGGTCGGCGTCGTCGCGCAGCTTGTCACAGTCATTGTCGAGGCCATCGCAAATTTCCGTCGCGGCGGGGTTGATCGCGGCGTTCGCGTCGTCGCAATCGAGGTCGCCAACGGCGGTCCCGTCGGGCTGAGAACACGCCCATATGATGGGCGAGTTCGTGCGACCGAACGTGTCCACGTCGAGGTCCTCGTGGAAGGCGATGAGCGAATTCGGGTCGTTGGTCGGGTCCGCCTCGTCGGTCAGGCCGTCGCAGTTGTCGTCGTAGCCGTTGCAGACCTCGCTGCCCTCGGGGTTGACGAACGGATCCTGGTCGTTGCAGTCGTCGCCGCCGTGCAGGCCGTTGAGGAAGCCGTCGACGTCCTCGTCGCATGCCGAAAAGCACTCCGGGTCTTCGCAGTCGACCAGGTCGTCCGCGTCGTTGTCGACAAAGTCGAGGCAGTCCTCCGGGCAGGCACCTTCGCAGTTGCTGTCGTCGCAATCGACGAAAAAGTCAAGGTCGTTGTCGCGCCCGTCCGTGCAATCCTCGGGGCAATTGCCGTCGCAATCGGGGTCGTCGCAGTCGACAGCGGTGTCGGCGTCGTTGTCGCGCCCGTCCGCGCACAATTCGACGCACTCCGGCACGTTGCAATCGGTGTCCGAACAGTCCTCGGCGCCGTCTGCATCGTTGTCACGACCGTCGCCACAATCCTCGGCGCACTCCGGAACCGTGCAATCCGTGTCGTCGCAGTCGATCCGGCCGTCGCCGTCGTTGTCGCGCCCGTCCGCGCAGTAGTCGAATTCCGAGCAGGAGCCATCGCAGTCGGAGTCGAGGCAGTCGGCGACGCCGTCGCGATCCTCGTCACCGCCCCCACCGTCACAGATCTCAGGGCACGCGCATTGGGTGTCGGCGCAATCGAGCTCCCCGTTGCCATCGTCGTCGATGCCGTTCCCGCAGACCTCGGTGGCCTCTGTCGTAGGCCCCTCGCCGTCGCTGGTCGAAGGACATCCGGCCAACGCAAGCCAGGCCAAAGTGCTCAAGCGCATTGCGCCTCCGTACACCATTCTACCACATTCTACCCGGTACGCCCGCCTACTGCGGACCCGTTTGGATCGTGGTCGGCAAGGTGGGCATGAAGCGCCCGAACTGCGGCATCTTCAGCCGAAGGATCGACTTCGAACCACCACGAATCACCGTCTGCGCCGCAATGACGAAGCTGGAGGCCTGCACCCGCCAGCGCCTCGGACGCCAAGTCGAACCCGTCGTTCCACTCGCCAAGGCCGCTCGCGACCGCGGAAACGACGGCGACCTCGACCCCGTCGAGGGGAGCCCCGTGCAGGTTGCGGACGTCCCAATGACGGTGTTCGCCCCATCGCCGCCGAAGGCGCGCACCGCGAGGGGCTCCCTTGGTCGACCTTAGCAATCGGTCGCTCGCGACGGCCCAGACGCCCGGTTGGGGCTCGGGACCGATGGTCGTACCGCGTCCCCCCCCGAAGGTGCGCGCGGCGTGCAGCGTGACGCCGTGGTCCCGTGCGTACCGGACCGCGTCTTCGAACAGTACGGTTGCGCCCGCACGCGCCAACGAGGCCATCGCGTCGAGACCGATGGCGTCCAGCCGAACTGCGTCGGGCACACGACGCGGGTCGGCCGACCACACCCCGTCGACGTCGGAGCAGATCTCGCACCGCTCGGCGCCCAACGCGGCCGCAAGAACCACCGCCGTGGTGTCCGAGCCCCCGCGGCCCAAGGTGGTGATTTCCTTGTCGACACTGACGCCCTGAAAGCCTGCCACGATGGGCGTCTCGCCAGCCGCGAGCGCGTCGCGGACCCGGTCGGGTCGAACGGCCACCACGCGCGCGCCGGCGTGGGTACCGTCGGTCAGGATGCCAGATTGGCTTCCGGTCAGGCTTCTCGCCGGGACCCCGCGGTCGCGCAGGCCCATCGCGAGCAACGCCATGGTCACGCGTTCCCCGACCGACACCAACATGTCCAACTCGCGCCGGTCCGGGACGGGCGACATCGCCTTCGCGAGGGCCAACAGCTCGTTCGTCGTGTTGCCCATGGCGGAAACCACGACCACGGGCCGGTCGCCCGCCGCCACGGCGGAGGCAATCCGATCCGCCACCCGGCCGATCCGAGACAGGTCGCCAACGGACGAACCTCCATATTTGTGGACGACGACGGCCAGACGGGTCTCCCGAGCCAGGGAGTTATACGGCGGGCCGCCCGGAGGTCGAGTGGTCCGCCACTTCTTGAACCCGCCGAACTGGTTCACCGGGGCCAGCATCTTCTGCAGCTCGTTGGCGATTGCGTCCCTCGTGGGCACCCCGGTCACCCCCGAACTCCTCAGCCGATGCGCGGTCCTCGTCATCTTCGGCGCGATCTTCGACATGATCGACGGCCGCGTCGCACGCTTCACGGGCCGGTACAGCGAATTCGGCGTCCACCTCGATACCATCGCCGACTTCCTCGGCTTCGGGGTCGCGCCCGCCCTGATGGCCTGGGCCTGGCTGCTGCGGGACCTCGGCGGCATCGGATTCGCCTTGTGCTTCGGGTACACCGTTTGCGCCGCCTTCCGCCTCGCTCGCTTCAACGTCAGCGCGCTCGAAGGCAGTTGGAACCTCCCCGGGCACAGCCAGGGCCTGACGACGACGATGGCCGGGGGGACCCTCGTCACACTCATTTGGGTGGCCAACGACTACCTTCGCGCTTGGTTGTCGCCGTCGCCCATGGTGCTCGGCGCGTTCGTCGGCTTCCTCGGCCTGCTCATGGTGAGCAACTTTCCGTTCCGGTCCTTCCGCGACTTGCGAGCGAATCGCAACGCTGCCAGATTGCTCGGTGTCAGCTTGGCGCTGTGCCTCACCGGCGCTGTCGTGCTCGACGTGAGCATGTTGTGGGGCATCGGCGCCGTCCTTTACCTGGCCATCGGCCTTGCCGATGCCGTGGTCTTCGCCTTCCAGCGTCGCCGCCTGCGCAACGCGCTGCTCCTCGAAGAAATCGAGGAGGCCCTCCTCGAAGACGAGCCCGTCGAAGCCGAAACGACCTGACCGGTTGACGGGAGGAAGCGTGAACGAACCAGGACCCGAGATCCCCGCCGGCGCGGACCGCCGGGAGGCAGCGGTCCAGTTGCTGCTTCCTCTCTTCTTTCTCAGCGGAGCCACCGGCCTCGTCTACCAGACGTTGTGGTCCCGCGAGCTGCACCTCGTCTTCGGCACCTCTTCGTTTGCGATTGCGACGGTTCTGTCAGCCTTCATGGCGGGCCTCGCCCTTGGCGGTTGGGCACTTGCGCCCCTCGCCGACCGTACACCCCGACCTTTGCGTTGGTACGGCGGGCTGGAAATCGCCATTGGGGTCTACGCGGTCGCTTTCCCGACGCTGCTCCAAGCGATCACCCCGCTCTACCTTGGCGTCTGGCGCGGTTCCGACCCCGGCCCCGTAGCGTTCGGCGCGGTCCAAGCCGTGATGGTGGGCGTCCTGTTGGCCCCCCCCACCGCGATGATGGGCGGCACTTTGCCGCTGCTGGCGCGGTTCGCGACGACGCGGCTGGCGTCGGCCGGCGACCGCGTCGCCCTTCTCTACGCCGTCAACACCGCCGGCGCCGTGTTCGGCACGTGGCTCGCCGGCTTTGTCCTGCTACCGGCCTGGGGCCTGCAGATGACGACCTTGGCCGCCGGCGGCGCCAACGTCGCACTCGGTTTGGCCGCCTTCGCCCTCGATGCCGCCACTCCATCGTCGGGAAAAACGGCTCCCGACATCGCCGTCGACGCCGATGCGGCCGTGCCGGCGGCTTTCGGGCCCGTGGCCATCGCCATGGCGCTCGCGGGCTTCGCCAGCCTCGTCTACGAGGTCGCTTGGACGCGCCTGATGGCGCTCATGATCGGCGCAAGCGTCTACGCCTTTTCGACGATGCTCCTGGCGTTCCTCGTCGGCATCGCACTCGGTGGCCGAGCCGGTGGACCCTGGGCGGACCGGGTGATGCGCAAGGAGGGCGTTGGCGGCGTGCTTCGCTTGCTCGCCGCCATCGAGATCGGCGTCGCCCTGACCTCCTTCGGCCTCATGTACGTCTACCCCCAGATGCCGCTGTGGTATGTCTGGATGTTCGACGCCATCGCGGTCCAGGAATTGCCAGGTTGGACTTGGATTGTCTCCATCCTCCTTTCCGCCGTCGTGATGACGCCGCCAGCGCTCCTGATGGGCGCCGCCTTTCCTGTCGCCGTTCGCGCCGTCGTGGGCGCAGGCGGCGCACTTGGCAAACCCGTTGGCCGGATCTACGCCGCCAACACGGCCGGCGGCGTCTTTGGCGCCTTCCTTGCAGGCTTTGTCTTCCTGCCCGAACTCTGGGTTCAGGGCACGGTGTTCCTGGCGGCCGCCGTCAACCTGGTGGCCGCCCTCATCCTCCTGCGAGCCGCAGGGCCAGCCGCCTCACGGGCCTGGCCGCTTGGGGTCGCAGTCGCCGTCGCCGCGCTCGCCGGCATTGCGCGCCGTCCGCCCTGGGACCCGATGTGGATGACCGCCGGGATGTACCACTACGTCAGCCACTTCGACAATCACACGCGCGAGGGCATCCGCTCCTACGCCGTCGGCAAGTACGACCTCGTCTTCTACGAGGAGGGGCTCGCCAGCGTCGTCACCGTCGCCCAGAACAAGGGCACAGGCAACATGTGGCTCGCCAACAACGGCAAGGTGGACGCGAGCACCAGCACCGACATGCCGACGCAGGTCCTTTGTTCGCTCCTGCCGATGATGTTCGTCGAAGAGCCGAAAGACGTCCTCGTGATTGGCCTTGCCAGCGGCATCACCGCGGGCGCAGCGTCGACGCATCCCGAGATCCAGCGCCTCGACGTCGTCGAGCTGGAGCCCGCCATCGAGCGCGCGGCGCGGATCTTCGCGGCTTGGAACTTCGACATTCTCGACGATCCTCGACTCAAGCTCATCCACAACGATGGCCGAAACCACGTCGTCCTGACACCGCCGGGGACCTATGACGTCATCGTCTCCGAACCGTCCAACCCCTGGATCACGGGCGTGTCGAACCTCTTCACGCGCGAGTTCTTCGCCTTGGGCAAGGAGCGCCTGAAGCCCGGCGGCGTGTGGTCGCAATGGGTCCAGATGTACGGGATGGACCCCTCCGACCTGCGCTCGTTGCTGGCCACGTTCGCGGACGTGTACCCCCACGTCGTCGTCTACGCGACGATCGACGACGCCGACCTCGTGTTGGTGGGTTCGAACGAGCCTTTGACGCCCGATCGAGCCACGGCTGCCCGCCTGTTCGGCCATGCCGACGTGGCGGAAGCCCTGGCCGCAGTGGACATGACCGACCCCATGCACATCGTGGCCCTCAGCCTCATGGCGCGACCTCGCGTCATGGAAATGGTCGGGGACATCGGGCTGAACACCGACGACAACATGCGGATCGAGTACAGCGCGCCGCGCAATCTGCACCTGGACACCCAAGACGCGAATCTCTCGCTGCTCCTCGACTGGCAGCAAGTGCCATGGGAAGCACTTGGGGGCGACGCCAACCACACCGCCCAGATCGCCGAGGCCTACCAGTCGCGCGGTGACGTGACGCGGGCCGTGGACGCCATGATTGCCGCCATCCAAGCCGTCCCGTCCGACGACCCGCGCCGGGCCGCCTGGAGCGAGTCCGTGCTCGATTGGCAGTCCGAGCTCGAGCGTGAAGCGGCCGCAGCGGGCGAAGGCGAGTAGCGATGTGGCTCGCGGGCGCCCGCCCCTGCGCGCGATAGGGACGCCCCCGATGTTTCCGCACCAGAAGCTCGATTGGAATCTGAGTCGCCTCGAGAAGCGGGTCGAGACCTCGCCCGACGACGGTGCGCCACGCGCCGAGTTGGCCGCCGCCTGCATCGCCAAAGGCATGTTCCACGATGGCGGCGAACCCTGGTTGAACAAGGCGCTCACACATGCGCGCCGCGCGCTTCAAGGGGACCCCGACCACGTCCCTTGCCTCGTCATCGCGGGGCTCGCGCTCACCGGCATGGACCGCCTCGACGCCGCCGAAAAGCACCTCGACCGCGCGCTCTCGCTCGCCGGCGATCGCGGCGACGTCCACCTCGCGCTTGGCCTCCTGTGGGCAGCCAAAGGTCTCCGCGACGGCACCGCCATCCGGGAGATGGAGCTGGCCTGCCGCTTGTCCCCGAACGCCTGGGAACCGCACCACCTGCTTTCCCGCCAATTGTGGAACCACGTAGAGCGCGGGCAAGGCTCACCCCGCCTCGTGGAACGTGCGCAATTTCACGCCGTTCGCGCGCTGCGCCTCGGCGCCAGCCCCGCCATCGAGCCGGCCTTGTGGTTCCAGTTGGCCCAAACCTGCCTGCACAACGGGCGGCATGCAGGGGCGAGCCGTCTGCTGATCCGCCTCGCCGAGAACGAAAAATACAAGGCTCGCGCGCTTTGGCTGTTGGGCCTTGTCGACGTCGCTGAGGGTCGTTTCAAGAACGCCGTCCAGCACTTCCGTCAGCACATCGGCCTGGCCGGCGAATCGCCCAAGGCGCTGACCCGAATTGCGATGTGCTACCTCGAACTCGACGAGGTCGCGCGCGCCCGCGAGGCCGCGCAGCGAGGCCTCGCCCTCGATCCTGGGGACACGGCCGCCCGATTTGCGCTGGCCTCGGCCCTCGTGATGGAGGGACGAGAGGACGACGCCGTCCGCGAGCTCAAGGCCCTGCTCTCCGAGGCGCCTGACCACAGTGGAGCGTTCGCCGAACTCGTCCGCTTGCGCAATCGGAGCCGCGACGTCCGCTGGCTCCGGTCCGCGCTCCGCGCCGAAGTCACGCCCTACGACCGCCTCCCGGCCCACCTCGACGTCGAGGGCCGGCGCGCCGACCCGCGCGGGGCGACTCGCGAACGCGTCGCCATCCTGCTCCGAGCGCTCGCCGACGTGGACGAAGAGGCGACCACGGCCATCGCGCTTTCCATGGAACTCACGACAGACGAGGGCCTACGGTTCCAGCTTTGGGAAGCGGCCATCGAACACGCCGCGGGCCGCCGCGCGCGCGCCGCGGTCGGTGCGCTGCAGGACCCAGGTTCTCACTACGCCATCGGCCTCGGCCGCGAGGTGTTGGCGCTGGCCCATCGCATCCCGGAGAGCGCCCTTCAACGCGGCTTGCACCTCGCCGACGCCGACCTTGGCAAGGCCGCCGTCGACCGCCACGGTCCGTCGCGCGACGTTCGAGCCTACCGGACCGCCGTCGACGCCGAGCGACGCACAGCCCGCGCCTGGCAAGCCCTGATCCTCCTGGCTGTCGGCGCGAGCCGGCAAGACAAGGCGCGCCCGCTACTCATGCGATGGACGACGGAGGCCGATCCCGATCTCGCCGACGCGGCGCGCACCGCGCTCGCCTTGCTCGGCGACGAAGAGTCCATCGCCGGCCTCCGCCGACGGGCGCGAGCTCGCGGCGCAGAGCACCTCGTCGACGCGTTGGCGACGGCCGTGGCCACCACTGCCCCGGTCCAGCGGCCGCGCGCCATTCGTGACGACGCCGACCGACTTTGCGCCACGTGCGGACGCCGGGGCCCTGACGTCGACCACCTCATCGCGTCGGCCGATGCCGCCGTCTGTGACCGCTGTCTCGCCCAACTGGCCATTGAGCGGCGCGACCTTGCGAGCGACGAACCGGACCTCGCCTGCCGGCTGTGCACCCAAACGGCGGTGGACGCGAGGGCCGTCTGGACCTTCCGGGGCGTCCCGATCTGTGCCGAGTGCCTCGATGCTTCGCTTGGCCTGCTTGAACGCGAAGCGATTGACGCCTTCCTCGCCGACGGCTGAACTGTAAGGGCGATGTCCAAGGCGCCAGCGAACGGCAGCCGTCGGCGGGCTCCGACGGTAGTATCGCCAGAGGAGGCGCGATGGCGCTGGGCTGGCTTGCGACCCTGGCGTGGGCGGTTGCGCCCCCGTCAGACGGGGTCCACGGGCCGACGGGAGCCCCCGTTCGATTCGCATCTCCCGGCGAACAGCGGCGTTGGATGTTCGACGGGCGCTGGCAGCGCTTCGCCAGTCAGGCCGACGGCTGGTCGGCCCGATTCGACGAAGCGACAGGCCGACCGTCCTTCGCTGCCGGAGCGCCGATTCCGATGCCTGGGGCACCTGAGGACGCGGTCCGTGACCTCGTCTCCGCCAACGTCGACCTTTTTGGCCTGGCGGAGGCCAAGTGGCAGGTGAGCCGCGTGGCCGAGGGCCACGTCGCCACGTTCGTCACGGTTTCGCCGACGATCGACGGCATCCCCTTGGACCGGGGCGACTGGACGTTCCGCTGGCAAGATGGCGCCATCGTTGCCTTTCACGGCCAGCCCCTGGCCGCCCTCGCGCGCCGCAACGCGCCGCTCATCGACCCCCTCTCGGCCATCGAGGTAGCGACTGCCGGGATCCCGGCCATGGAGGAGCCGCGCGCAGAGCGCGTTTGGGCCGAAAGCACCGACCGACGCGGCCGCCATTTGGGCGCCGCCTGGCGGGTGACGCACACCTCGGCCCATCCGCATGGACGCTGGACCACCGTCGTCGACGCCGTGAGCGGTGAAGTCCTGCGCCGGGACAATGCCGTACGAAACCTCGTCGGACAGGTCGAGGCCCTCGCTCACCCTAGGCAGCCGGCCGATCCGTTGTTGGCCTACCCGCTGGTAGACGCGTGGATCGAGGCGGGAGACTACCGGGTGTCGACGGACGCGACCGGCACCTTCGAGATCGAAGCGCCCGACGGGTGGCTCGCGCGGCTGCACGGCGACTGGCTCGATGTCGACAATCTTGGCGGCGCCGACGGCGAGTTGGAGTCCGACGGCGAACTCGGTACCTATGGCGCGGCCAACGCCACCCAGGCGGAAATCGATACTTGGGTCCACACGCAGATCATTCGAGACTGGAACCTCAGCCTGCGCCCGGACGTGGCCATGGCCACCTTCGGGCTGATCGCGGAAGTCAACCTTGCCTACACGTGCAACGCGTACTTTGACGGCAACATCCACTTTTACCGGGCGGGCGACGGCTGCAGCAACACCGGCCAGTTGGCCGACGTCATCTACCATGAGTATGGCCACGGATTTCACTACTACAGCCTTCGCGCCGGCGTTTACGATGGCTCGCTCGGAGAAGGCGCGGCCGACGTGGTCGCGTTCCTGCAGTCCGGGGACTCGATCATCGCCCCCGGCTTTTACGATGGCGGCGGCGGAATTCGCGACGTTGGACCCGACCGCGTCTACCCCGACGACTACGTGGACGACGTCTACTACGTCCATTCCAACGGTCTCATCTTTGCCGGCGCCATGTGGGACCTCTGGGGCATCCTCGAGGCCGTCGAAGGCCCCGAAGTCGGCCGGGCGTCCATCGAGAACATCTTCGCGAACCTCTTGGAGACGGGCCCCACGGTGGCGGAGTCTTACGACGCCGCCCTCCTTGCCGACGACGACGATGGCGACCTGTCCAACGGCACTCCACACCTTTGCGAAATCATCGAGGCCTTTGGACGCCACGGTCTAGGCCCGGCCAGTGGCGCCGCCCTGATCGTGTCGGGCCACGACCCCGTCGTTCGGGCCGCCGCGATGACCCCCGTTCCCTTGTCAGTGGCGCTGCAAGCGGATGCGGGCGACTGCACGGACGTCACGCCAACGAGCGCTACGTTGTCCTGGCGCGTGGACTCTGGGCCCTGGGCCACCGTCGACATGGACATCTCACCAACGTCTGCCGACGCCGTCTTGGACAGGTTCCCCGATGGGTCCTTCGTCGAGTACACGATCCAACTCGTCGACGACGGGGGAACCGAAGTGAACGCCCCTCAGGGCGGCGAAATCAGCCCCTTCAGCTTCTACGTCGGCGAGGTGCTCGAGGTTCGCTGTGAGGGATTCGAAGAATCCGATGGCGGCTGGACCCACGAACTTCTCGACGGAGAAGCCGAAGACGGCGCAGACGACTGGGTCTGGGGCACGCCCGCCGGCGCCGGCGGCGACCCTGTCGGCGCCTATGAGGGGTACTACGCCTGGGGAACCGATTTCGGGTCGCTGACCTACGACGGCCAATACCAGGACGAGAAGCACACCCGACTCACGTCGATCGATATGCCCACAAAATGGTACGACGGCGTGTTTCTCGAGTACCGCCGGTGGTTGCAGGTCGAAGACGGCATCTACGACCAAGCGACCATCCGCGCCGATGGGGACATCGTCTGGCAGAACTACAACTCAGGCCTCTCCAACGCGCAGGCCCACCACCTCGACAACCAGTGGATGAACCACTCGGTCCGACTCGGCGTCGCCGGCGATGACGAACGCCTGCAAATCAGCTTCGACATCGAGTCCGACGCCGGCTTGCACTTCGGAGGCTGGAACATCGATCAGGTGTGCCTCCTTGCGCCCGCGACGCCGGACAACAGGCTTGGCATGAACGACCTGAGCGCCGTTCCGGACGGCGACGTGATTCGCCTGGCGTGGACCAACCCTCAGCACGCGCCCGTGACTGAGGTCGTTATCGTCCGTCGCTCGGACCGTTGGCCCACCGGCCCTGACGACGGCTTGATCGTGGTGCGCGACCCGGCGCCCGTTGTGGGTCAGGGCTACGCCGCGGAAGACCCTTGGCTGGTCGGGCAGGGCTTCTACGCAGTCTACGCGAGCGACGGCACGGACTGGCTGAGTTGGACGGTCGAGGGTTTCAACGCGGCCCAAGCCGTCGGAAGCGGCAGCGGCGACCCGACCCCGCCCGATATGGAATCGCCCACCACTTGCGGCTGCCAAGAGGCGCCGTCCTCCACGATGGCCCTTGTCGCGCTCCTCGCGTTTCGGCGCCGTCGCCGGTGACGGCTCTCGCCTTCGTGGCCATCGCGTGGGGGCGCCCGGGCCTGCCGGACTTCCGAGATGCCGTGACGGAGGCGCAGCGCAGCGCCCTCTCAGCATCTCTCGAGGCAGCCTGCCCGCTCGTCCCCCTCGCGCAGGTCCACGCATGTTCGGACGACGTCGACGCCATCGCCGCGCGCGTGGACGCATGGCTCAAGACGGTCGGGCCCGACGCTGGAATCGCCTATGTGGGGGCGCTGGCGGCTCGCTACCGCGGCCGCGACGGCGAGGCCGAGCGCCGCTACCGTCAGGTCATCGCCTGGGACCCGGACGACGAGGCCGCTCATTACGATCTCGGAGAGATTCTCCTTTCCCAGGGACGGTTGGACGAGGCCGCCGTCGCGTTCGCGCGGGTCGTGGAGTTGCGGACGGAAGGTGCCGGCGCTTGGGTGGGTCCATGGCGCATGGCCGAGGTCTCAGCCTGGCGAGGCGACGCGGCGGCAATGGAAACTCACCTCCGCGAGGCCCTTCGGCGCGGATTCAGCTTCCGAACGGTTGCCGGCACGCCAAACTGGGCGACGTTCTACGCCAACCCGGCGTTGCGCGACCCGCTCCGAAAACTCGTGACGGTCTACGGAGACCCAGCGATTCTGGAGACTTGGACCCCAGCACCCTGAGACAAGAAAGCAGCGGCGTCCACATCGAGGTGTCCGCCGCCGCTCTCCGATCTAGGTCGCGTCGGGACGACTCAGACGTCCATGCCGCCCATGCCGCCGCCGCCCGGGGGGCCCGCCGGCTTGCTTTCCTTCTTCGGAATCTCGGCGACCATGGCTTCAGTGGTGAGCAGCAGTCCCGCGACGCTCGCGGCGTTCTGCAAGGCGCTGCGCGTGACCTTCGTGGGATCGATGATTCCCATCGCGGTCATGTCGCCGTAGGCGCCCGTACGCGCGTTGAAGCCGAATGCGCCGCTGCCCGCGCGAACCTTGTCGAGCACAACCGCCGGCTCCTCGCCCGCGTTGCTGACAATGGCGCGCAGCGGCTCTTCGATGGCCCGGCGGATGATGTCCACGCCGAACTTCTCGGCCGGCTTCACCGTGAGCTTGTCGAGGGCTGCGCCAGCGCGAATGAGCGCGACGCCGCCGCCCGGAAGGACGCCCTCTTCGACGGCCGCTTGGGTGGCATGAAGGGCGTCCTCAACGCGCGCCTTCTTC
>SXOB01000056.1 GCA_005776945.1 Pseudomonadota bacterium | reverse complement strand
CGAGGCCGAGATCCGTGGCCATCGCCGGACCTACCTCGGTTCGCTGCCAGGCAAGGTCGTCAAGGGGTTGAAGAAGGCTGGGACGAACAATCCGGTCTTCGTGCTCGATGAAATCGACAAGCTTGGGGCGGACTACCGGGGCGACCCGTCGTCGGCGCTGCTCGAGGTGCTCGATCCCGAGCAGAATGACACCTTCAACGATCACTACCTCGACGTCAGCTTCGACCTGTCCAAGGTCCTCTTCATTGCGACGGCGAACGTGCCAGACACGATTCCCAGCCCGCTGCTCGACCGTATGGAGGTCATCCGCATCGCCGGGTACACGATGGAGGAGAAGCGGCAAATTGCGCGGCGCTACCTGTGGAAGGAGGCGCTCGACGATCATGGTTTGAAGGACGAGCAGGTCGAGCTCCTGCCCGAGGCGCTCGACAAGGTCATCGAGGCCTACACGCGTGAAGCGGGTGTCCGCAGCCTCAAGCGCGAGTTGGCCGCCGTGTGCCGCTGGTCCGCGCGGGAGATCGCGTCGGGCAAGCGCGAGACCATCCTCGTGGACGCTGAACTCGTCGAGACCATCCGCGGCCCCATCCACTACTTCTCGGAAGTCGCCGAACGGACGGCCACCCCGGGCGTCGCCACGGGCCTCGCTTGGACGTCGGCCGGCGGCGACATTCTCTTCATCGAAGCGACCAAGATGCGCGGCAAGGGCAATCTGACCCTGACGGGCTCGCTTGGCGACGTCATGAAGGAGTCGGTCAGCGTCGCACGGAGCTGGCTGCGTTCGATGGCGGCGGAGCTTGGCATCGACGACGACGAACTCGAGCGCCTCGACCTGCACGTTCACGTTCCCTCGGGCGCCATCCCGAAGGACGGGCCCAGCGCGGGCGTCACGATGATCACGGCGATGACGAGCCTGCTCACGAACATCCAGGTCGATCCGACCGTCGCGATGACGGGTGAGATCACGCTTCGTGGCGCGGTCCTGCCGGTCGGCGGCGTCAAGGAGAAGGTCCTGGCCGCCCATCGCGCTGGCATCAAGACGGTGCTGCTGCCAGAGAAGTGCCGCAAGGACCTGGTCGAGGTGCCGGAAGAAGTTCGCAGCGCGCTCGATTTCCGGTTCATGTCGCGAATGTCCGAGGTCCTCGAGACCGTGCTCGGCAAGGCGAACCTCGACGAGGCTCGCCAGCGCCTCGCGATTCGCCGGGCGACGGCCGCCCCGGCCGCCCCGACTCCGGTGGCCTGAGCGACCTTCGCGCAGCGGTGAGGGTGAACCGCTCCCTCGGGGGTGGTTCGCGCCTTGGAAAGCGGCCCCCGGCGGGGGCCCGGCGTTGCCTTTTGGTGGCAGCCAGCTAGTCGCCGCGACTCGGGAGCGCGGATGAGGGTGGGGCCATTGCGCCGGGTGCTCGTCGCCAACCGGGGCGAAATCGCGGCGCGCGTCGTCCGCGCTTGTCGCGAAGAGGGCCTCGAAGCGGTGGTGGTAGCGAGCGCCGTGGACGTCGGGGGACTTGCGGCGCGAATGGCGACCCAGGTTGTACCCATCGGACCGGCCCCATCGTCGCAGAGCTACCTCAACGTCGAGGCTTTGCTCCAAGCCGCATTGGACACGGGCTGCGACGCGCTGCATCCGGGCTACGGCTACCTGTCCGAAAATGCGGCCTTTGCGCGCCGCGTGATCGACGCTGGCCTCGTGTGGATCGGGCCACCGCCCGACGCGATTGCCGCGATGGGCGACAAGATTGCGGCACGCCAGCGGATGGCGGCCGCTGGCGTTCCGGTGGTCCCCGGGACCTTGGAGCCGATCCGCGACGTGGATGAAGGCCGGGTCTGGGCTGACGGGGTGGGGTACCCCGTGTTGCTCAAGGCCGCGGCCGGCGGCGGCGGCAACGGGATGCGCCAGGTTCAGTCTCCCGAGGACTTCGCCGACGCCTTTGCGTCGGCTTCGTCGGAGGCTCAGCGGAGCTTCGGCAACGGCGCGGTGTACATCGAGCGGGTCGTCCTTCGGCCCCGCCACGTCGAAGTGCAGGTGATGGCCGATGCCCATGGCAACGTCGTGCACCTCTTCGAACGAGATTGCTCGATCCAGCGCCGGCATCAGAAAGTGTTCGAGGAGACGCCTTGCCCGGTGCTCAGTGATGCGACTCGGGCGGCGATGACCGACGCCGCGGTCCGCGCGGCGAAGGCGGTCGACTACGTCGGCGCGGGGACGATCGAGTTCTTGTTGGCTGAAGACGGGTCTTTCTACTTCCTGGAAATGAACACCCGAATTCAGGTCGAGCACCCGATCACGGAGGCGATCACAGGTGTGGACCTCGTGCGCGCTCAGTTGCGGGTCGCCAGCGGTGCGCCCCTGCCTTGGTCCCAGGCCGACATTCGCGCCCAAGGCGTCGCCGTCGAATGCCGGCTTTATGCCGAAGACGTCGTAGAGAATTTCCGCCCGGCGCCCGGCCCCTTGCGGGGCTACCGCGAACCTGGTGGACCTTGGGTCCGCGTGGACAGCGGCGTGTACGAAGGTGCAGTCATCACGCGTCACTACGACCCGATGATTGCCAAACTGGTCGTTTGGGGATCCGATCGCGACGAGTGCCTCGCACGATGCCGACGGGCGCTGGAGGAATGGCACGTGGTGGGCGTCACGACGTCCATCCCGTTCTTCTTGGCCCTCTTCGACGACGAGGCCTTCAAGGCGGGCCGCTACAACACCGGCTGGGTGACGCCTGAGCGCTTGGCCGGGATGGGGAAGTGGACCCAAGCGCAGCTGGATGAGGCCGCGGTGCTCGCCGCGGTCCTGCACGTCGACGCCGAGCGGAGTCGACGGCCGCCCGCGCGAGATGCGGCCGCATGGAGAAGGGCGCTGACATGATTCCAAGGCGCGTGGTCGTTCACGGTGTGGAGCGGCAGGTCGTCCTGAGCCCTGACGGTACGGGTTGGCGCGTCCAACTCGATGGCGTCGACTACGGCACACTCGCGCTCGCTCCGCTCGGGCGCGCCGAGTGGATGATGACCCGCAACGGCGTCCACGCCAAAGCGGTCGGGGCGTACCTCGACGGGGACGCCGTCGACCTGCAACTCGGCGGTTCCGGGCTCCGGGTGGAGGTCTCGGACGGCCGGGCGACACGGAGCGGCGCAGCCGGGCGCGGCGCATCTGGCCAGATTCGGGTGCCGATGCCTGGCGTCGTCACGCGCGTGCTGGTGGCGGTGGGGGACCGTGTCGTGGCGGGCCAGGTCCTTGCGGTGGTCGAAGCCATGAAGATGGAAAACGAGTTTCGTAGCCCCGTGCCCGGCGTGGTGAGCGAATTGGCCGTCCAGGTGGGACAGGCCGTAGAGGGAGGAGCGCTGTTGGCCGTGGTCGCGACCACATGACCCGCGACGAGCGTTCACGTTTTCTCCGCAGCGGGGGACAACCCGTCCAGGCCGTCTACGGACCGGCGGTGCCGCCGGAAACGATCGGCGTTCCGGGGCGTCCGCCATTTACGCGCGGCGTTCATCCGAGCATGTATCGGTCCAGCCTCTGGACGATGCGGCAGTACGCGGGTTTCGGCTCCGCCGAGGCGTCGAACCGTCGGTACCGGATGCTCTTGGAGCGAGGCGGGACCGGCCTTTCCGTCGCCTTCGACCTCCCCACTCAGATGGGTCACGACAGCGACGCGCCGTTGGCGTTGGGCGAGGTCGGCCGTGTCGGCGTCGCGATCGATTCGTTGGGCGACATGCACACGTTGTTGGCGGAGCTGCCGCTGGCCGACATCAGCACGAGCATGACGATCAACGCGACGGGCCCCATCCTTTTGGCGCTCTACGTCGCCGTCGCCGAGTCGCGCGGCATCCCCCGGTCGGCGTTGCGCGGGACGATCCAAAACGACGTCCTCAAGGAGTACATCGCACGGGGTACCTACATTTTCCCGCCGCGCCCGAGCCTGAGGCTGACGACGGATTGCATCGCCTGGTGCACGACCGAAATGCCGAAATGGAATCCGATTTCCATCAGTGGCTACCACATCCGGGAAGCCGGTTCGACGGCCGCGCAGGAAATCGCCTTCACCTTGGCAGATGGCCTCGCCTACGTGGAATCGGCCATAGCGGCGGGCCTTGCGGTCGATGCATTCGCGCCGCGCCTCTCGTTCTTTTTCAACTCGCACAACCACCTCCTCGAAGAGGTCGCCAAATTCCGCGCTGCGCGCCGTTTGTGGGCCCGTCTGATGGCGACCCGCTGCGGGGCCAAGGACCCGAAGAGCCTGGCGCTGCGCTTTCATACGCAGACTGCCGGGTCGACTCTGACGGCCCAGCAGGTGGACAACAACGTCGTCCGCGTGACGGTCCAGGCGCTTGCAGCCGTGCTCGGCGGGACCCAGTCGCTGCACACCAACGGTCGCGACGAGGCGCTTGCGCTCCCTAGCGAAGCGAGTGCGACGCTCGCGCTCCGCACGCAACAGATCTTGGCCTACGAGTCTGGCGTGGCGGATGTCGTCGACCCGTTGGGCGGGTCGTGGGCCATCGAGGCGCTCACGGACGAGTTGGAGGCCGAGGCGCTCGCCTGGATCGACAAGATGGACGCGCAGGGCGGGATGGTTGCGGCCATCGAGGCGGGACTGCCGCAGCGACTGATTCAGGAAGCCGCGTACGCTGCGCAGTTGGCGGTTGAGCGTGGCGAGAGCGTCGTCGTGGGCGTGAATCGGTTCACGGATTCCGCGCCCTTGGACGTTCCTGTGGCCACCGCGGACCCGCGAGCCGAGGCGGACCAGGTTCAGCGCACCGTGGCGTGGCGCGCTGCCCGGACCCCCGGACCGTGGCGCGACGCCCTGGCGGCCCTCGTGGCAGCCGCGTCGGGAACGGACAACCTCATGCCGCATCTCGTGCGCGCGGTTTCGGTGGGCGCGACGGTCGGTGAAGTGAGCAACGCGCTGCGCGGCGTCTTCGGCGAGCATCGGCCGAGCTAGCAGGCTGCTCGCCCCCAAGCGGCCGACCGCGGCGCCATTTCAAAGGCCCCCTGGTTCCGCTTTCGCCTCAGGCCTTTCCGCCCCCTTCGCTTCCGCGGCGTCGGCCATCGCTACAAGCCAATGCGTCCGCTGCCGGCCCTTGCCCTTGACCTCGATCTCGCCGCGGTCATCGAACACGCCCGCGTCGCCAACGGCCTGGCGGAAGGCGTCGGAAACGTGGACGCGTCCTGGGGCGCCTGTCGACTCCATGCGGCTTGCGAGGTTGACGGTGTCGCCCCAGAGGTCCCACGCGAGCCGCTTGCGGCCAAGGACGCCAGCCACGACGGCGCCGTGGTGCACACCGATGCGGAGTTGAAGCTTGGTGCCAGCGAACTCGCCTTGGCCGAGCACGTCGCGCAGATCGAGCGCGCAGCGGGCCATCGCCTCGGCGGAGCGCGGCATCGGCGTAGGCGCACCGGCTACGGCCATGACGCAATCTCCGATGGTCTTGACGCGCTCCAGCCCGTGGCGTTCGATCACGGTATCGAAGGTGGCGAAGAGCGCCTCGAGATGCCGGAGCAAGTCGCGGGGGTCCATCGCGCTGGCCAAGGACGTGAAGCCCACCACGTCGGCGAACAAGACGGCGACGTCGTCCAGGCGGTCTGCGACGCGTTCGTCGGCCCGGAGGCGCTCCAGGACAGGCCGCGGCATGCCTTTGGCCAGGAGGCGCTCGGAACGCGCTCGTTCGGCCGCGACCGCGCGTTCGGCCAACTCCCGCTGCTCGACGAACCAGTTCATCGCGAACACGCTGAACAGCCCAAACTGCACGAGGTTGTTGAGTTCGAGCGCGCCAGCTCCCACGGGTGGGAGAGGGGAGCCCGTCGGCAGCCCGGCCAAGGTCCAGGTGAACGTCGCGGCGAGCCCGGCCAGCCAAAGGCCGAGCCACGTGAGCCCTGCCGCGCGACCGAGGAGGAGGATGCCGAGGATGGGGGAAACGAGGCCCCAGATCGCCGAGGCCCCGCTCGTCAGCGGCCCACCCAGCGCGAGGACCGCGGAGAAGGCGGCGAGCCACCACGCGAGCAATTGCAGATGGACGACCGTCCGGAAGCTGGCCCAACGCAACCGCCAGGCCAATAGTCCGCCGAGTACGAGCGCAAGGTTGACGGCGAGGATGGGGTTGAGGTGGCCGGCGCCCAACCACGGGAGGACCGCCATCCCGGCCGCAAACGTCGGCGTCGCAAGGATCGAAACGCCAACGTAGAGCTGCCGCGCGTAGACCATATCCGGCGTCCGATTTTGGACCGGAACGAAGCGCTGGACCCACCCCATCCCCAACGGGGGAACGGGCGCGAGGACGGCGGGGAGGAAGTCGTTCGGGGCGGTCTCTGCGTTCAGTGGGTCGGCCACCTAGGCGCTCAGGCCGCGCTGGCGCCGCGCGCGCGCGACATAGTCGCTGTAGTGCCCGACGTAGGCGTCCGGTAAGTCCGCCCGGAGGAAGGAGTCCGGGCCCACGGCTTCGCGGCAGGTCGGCGCGCCGCAGCGGCACCGAAAAGGGCGGGTCAGTGGTCCACAAAAGGTGGCGTAGTCCATCGTCAACGGGGTTCCCGAGCGCACGTCGCGGCGGGCGACGAGGTCGAGTCCCACGAGCCAGGTGTTGGGATCGCAGGCGTGATCGATGGGCCGCCACTGAGACGGCAGAGGGTGCCACATCACGTAGAGGTCGTCCGTCAGCGGCCAGGCGTAGGCGGCAAAGGCGTCGCGGTCCTCGGGTGTCCACGTCTCGACCTTGGCTCGATGGACGAGGACGTGGCTTTGGCCTTCGCCGGGCCAGACGACCTCGCCGGCGGCGATGTCCCGAGCCGCGACGAGGCCGAAGCCGTTCGGGCCGAGCGCGACGCGAGCGGTTGGACGGCGGTTGTCCCGGCGGGCCACCGCGTAGTCGAGCAGCGTCTGCAACAGCGCCCGATGGCCGCCAGGGGACCGGTGGAGGATGGCATCCGCGGACCCCGGGTCGTCCGGAGGGTAGAACAAACCGGGATTCGCGTTGATCTCGAGGAAGCGCGGCACGCCGTCGGCGGGAATCCGGACGTCGAATCGGGCGTAGCCCTCGGCACCGACCGCTCGGTAAAAGGCGATCGCATCGCGGCGGATGCGCGCGTCCAGCTCGGGCTCCAACGGGTCGACACCGAGCGACTCGTCCTCCCGCCACTTCAGGTCAAACGTCTTGAAACCAGGGCTTCCTTCCGGAAAACGGATGCCGATAGGCGGCCACGCGACGGGTCCTTCGGGGCCGTCGGCCACGAGGACGGTCGCCTCGCGCCCTTCGATGAACTCTTCGACGAGGGCGGCCCCGTATTGGCCGCAGACGACCTCGATTTGGGCGCGCTGCTCGGCCTCGTTGGCGACGCGCGACGTCGCGACGAGACCGATCGACGAGTAGGACGACGGGTGCTTGACGATGCGGGGCCACGGCAAGTGGGCCAGGTCCGCGACATCGTCGGGTCCCTTGACCACGGCCCCAGCGGGGGCACCGACCCCTGCGGCCGCTGCCGCCAGCTTCATTTCCTGGCGGGTGGGCTCGTAGGCTGCCGAGCCGGACCCCGTGAACGCGACGCCTTGCCGTTCGAGTTCGAGGATGACGTCGATGCCTGCACGGTCTTCGTCCCAGGCGCCATCGCAGAGATTGACGAATTGGTCGTGGCCTTCGCGGATGAGTCGCCGAAGGGTGGACACCGCCGTGGCCTTGTGCAACGCGACATGATGCCACGTGAGTTCGGGTGCCACCCAGGCCGGCGTACAAGGCGGGTCGTGGTCCGCCATCGGGGACAAACTGCCGTCGTAGGACGGCGTCAACACGGTCCAGCGCTGGCTCAGGGGGTTGCCGGCAATGTGATCGATTCGACCGAGAGCGTGAAGCTCACCGGCCAACCGCCAGGGTTGTACATTTCGGCGGCGTCGTCACACGCGTCGGTTGGCACCTGGGGGTTGGCTGCGCCGAACCACTGCGGCTCCGTGGAAGGGCTCGCGAGGTGGGCGATGCCGAAGGTGTTGAGCGCAATCTCGGGCTCGCCGGTGAGGACGCCGTCGGGGATCCACGTCATTCGGGGGCTGCCGTCCTGGGCACATTCGTCGCGAATTTCTGGCCAGACGGCCGGGCTGCCGGCCTCGTCCTTCAGGTTCCAGCGAAAGGCGCCGTTTTCGTCTTCCAAGTTGGGGGTGTAGAGAAAGAGGATGGTGTCGATGCCCTCGGGGTCGAAGTCGAGCAGCCCACACGTGACGCGGAGCCGGAGTTCCGTGTTGACGGGGGTTGTGGCAGGGTCGGGAGGACAACGCCAGTCCAGCGGCCACCACAGGCCATCGCAGCCCGTGGGAGGCAGGGGCTCCGTGGTTGGAGGGTCGTCGGTCTCGTCGCCCGTCTCGGTGGGGACGTCGCTGCTCGTCGAGTGCGGCGGCACGATGGGGTCGTCGCTCGACGACGTTTCCGGCGACCGGCAAGCAACCAGGATGAGGAGGTTCACGACTGCGGTGCTAATCGCTCCGGTGCGGGTGGTGGGGAGTCCAAGTCTCGCCGTTTCCGGGCGGGTCCAAGGTCAGCAGAACGCCCTGAAGGACCGTGTAGGCGACGAGCCCCCAGGCCAACCAGCCGATGAGGAACCACCGGTGTTCGGGCCATTGGGACTCGGCGAAATTGCAGAAGGCCTCAAGACCGAAGAGGAATGCGAGGCCAAGCCGATTCCGAAGGCGGTGGAGTTCGCCGGCGTGTAGGACGACCAACGTCACCCGGCCCACGTAGTAGTAGTAGGAGGCCGTGGTCGCGAGGAAGAAGGGGAGGAATCCGTAGGCGAAGACCTCGTGCTCTCGCGCGCGTCGTAGCAACCAAGTGAAGCCAAGCGTCGCGGCGACGGCGAGGCCAAGTCGCAACGGGAGATCTGTGGTGATCTGCTGCTTGGCCGCCAGCGACAGGGTTTTGGGCAGGAGTTGGCCGTCGAAGACCATGGCGAGGGCGAGGCCGATGCGGCGGCTGCTGAGCTGTTCGCCCCGGTTGTGGTCGGACATGTTGACGAGGTGGGTGGTGACGACGTCGGGGCCCCACGTCGCGACAGCGAGCCCGTAGGCCGCAAGGAAGGTCCCGAAGCCCGCAACGCCGAAACGAATCAGGGGTCGGGAAAGTTGGCGGCGAGCCAGGCCGTAAAGCCCCACGCCCAAAGGCATGACGAACCAAAGCGCTGGGAACAGGCGGCTTGCCGCGGCCCAGCCGCCGAGGACACCTGCCCAACCGGGTCGGCCGAGCTTGAGCAGGGCCGTCGCCGCGAGCAAGGCCGCCGCGTAGTCGTAGCGGAGAAAGGCCCAGGTCAACATGGGCCAGCGCAGGCTGTACGACGTCACCAGCCACAGGGTCGTCCACCAGGCCGCGTCGGCGCCAAAGGCGCGGCGGGTCAGCAGCAGGGCTCCGGCGAGCGCGCCGACGTCGAGCCAGCCGAGCCACTTGACGTGACGGACGCTCACCACCTCCGCGAGTGGTCGTGCCATCCACGTCCACGCTGGCGTCGCGTTGTAGCCGTGGTCGTGCAGCATTTGTCGCCACGTCGCGTCCGTGAAACCGCGCGTTTCGCGCGTCAGGACAAGGACGTCGTCGCGGAAGGCCGTCCACCGTTCGGGAGTGAAGCGCTCGGCACGAACCTGCCGGCAACGTTCGAGCGCGGAGTCGATGCTGGCGATGTGATGGCCGGTCGCATCCTGCGCCATGTAGGACGACCCTTGGCTTGGCCGAAACGGCCCGTCGGCCTCGAGGTCCGCGAGTAAAACGCAGGGATAAAGGTCGTAGTACCCCAATTCGTCGAAGAATCGCGAGTTCGTATGGTAGTGGAGCAGGTCGTAGGGGTCGACGCGCTCGAACGCAGCCTCAAACCCGAAACGTGCGTAGTTAACGACGCCTACAAGGGCGAGCACACGCAGGGCCTGCCCACGAAACGCGTGGGCCAGGTGGGGCCACGCTACCGCCAAAATGGCGGCCAGTGCGGCCAGAAAGATCTTGTTGTGTTCGGTCAATGCGCGCGGCGCATCGACTGCCCATTCGAACGGCATCTGCGTGTCCGTTCGGGTTATCCCCAAGGCCGGAGCGAGCCATGCCGCTATCGTGGTTGACGTTGACGTTGACGGCCTTTGCGACCGACACTTCTGTGATCACGGTGCAGCGCGGTGATTCCAGTCACAGACTCCCCCAGCTGCCGACGGTCGCGTCCATTGACCCCGAAGCTGGGCGTTGCATCGTCACGTATACGTGGGACGGCACGAAGTCCGTCGGCGCCATTGGTGCGTGCGCAGCCGCGTTCACCCCAGCCGACCGGGCCCAACTCACCTCGTCTGCTTGGGAGGGGCAGGGTTCGCCGGGGCTCATCGCCGAGGTGTGGGTAAGCCTCGCGGATCGACCCGGGGAGTTGCCCTTATGGGGTGTGCTCGCGCGGCCTGGAGTTGCGCTGGACCTCGACGGGGAGGCGCGCGAAATGCCCCATCGCGCGCAGGAAGTTCCGTCGACGGCGCTGCCATTCGAGCCGGCGGAGGTCTTCGCGGATGCAGACTGCGACGTACGCGTCGAAGTCGGACCGTCCGGGCTCCCGACGCTCGTGGCGGCCACCGCGTGCGAACCTCGCGTGGGCGATGCCATCGAAGTGTTGCTTCGGTCCTGGCGCTTCCAGCCGTGGATGATCGGTGGCTTTCCAAGGCAGAGTGCCTTTGAGTTGCTGGCGTCGGCCGCCCATGGTGCCCAGGGCGCCTACGAGATGACGCTGACCTGGCCGTCCGATGCCACGCGCGGCGGCGATTCGGTGCACGTCACGGACCGGGCCGTGTCACGGCCGCCAGTCGAGCGGCCGACCAACCCGTACGTGATCCAGGTCCGCCACAAAGGGTTCGCGGCGGTACGCGTGCACGACCTCGTGATGCCTGAGCCTTGGACCGGCCCGGATGCGCGGTCCTGCCCCATCCTCGTTGGCGTCAACTCGCGGCTCGAGGTCGTCACTTGGCCCGAGGCCAGGTGCCACCCGGACGTGGAGTTGCGCTCGGTGGCCGCGGGCAACGCCTTCCGGCTGACGCCTGCGCCGAATCTCGAAGGCGAGCGCTACGCGCGATTCCGGGGCGTGTTCCGCTTTGCACCGAATGGGGGGCCGGTCACGTTCGACCTGCCCTCACCGGACATCGAGAAGGGCGCGAACGACCTGCCCGAGGGGGTCCATGGGCGGCCCGCGGCGGTCGTACTCCGGTCCATCTCGCCTCGGTTCGCCGGCCAGGGCGAAGCGTCGTGCACCGTGGACGTCGCCATCACGCGTTCTGGTCGGCCAAAGGACTTGCGCGCCGATGCGTCGTGCCCGACGGACATGCAGGCCGCGTCCATCAAAGCGATCAAGCGTTGGCGCTGGGCGCCGCCGCTGGAGGATGGTCGCCCGACGACGATTCGAACCCGCGTCACGGTCCGCCGTCAGGGCTGATGGGCGCCGCGGTCAGCAAGCTGAATGCGGTCGCCATCGGGTGACCTGGCCACGTGCTGAGCGCCTCCTCCAGGGCGGCGTCCCCGCCGTTGCGCATCCAATCGTCGAGCCGTGTGCGCAGATCGTCGTCGAGCGGCCCCCGGAGGCGCTCGACGAGGTTGGCGTCGTCGCCATCTTGTGCGAGATCGGGGCCATCGTCGGCCTGGTAGTGGGCGGAGGCCGCTTTCCCCACGTAGAGTTCCGCCGCAGGCTCCCAGCCCGAAACGGAGACCCGTGCGTTGGCGCTCCGCTTGCGCAGGCGCCGTCGGTCTGCCATGGCCGCAAAGGGCGCGCAATTCCAGACGTCTGTTGGGGCGATGCCTCCACGGCGCGCCGGGAGCAAGCCGTACTCCTGCCAGGGCAGGTGATGCGGCGCGTGGCTGTCGGTGTTGATGACGAGGCCGACACCGGCTTCCCGCGCGCTGCGGCAGGCGTTGTCGTCCAGGTCCATACGGTGGGGATTACCGTTAATCTCGAGCGCAACGCCGGTTCGGGCCGCCGCGGCGAAGAGGCGCTCGAAGTCCAGCGCGGAGGCGCGTCGTTCGCCGAGGCGGCGGTTGGTTGGATGGCCGATGGCGTCGACCACACCGCTCTCCATGGCCCGGATCATGCGATCCGTCATGGTGGTGGCGTCGTCGTCGAGGCCAGAGTGGACGGAGGCGATGACCCAGTCGCAACGGTCGAGGACGCCGACGTCGAGATCCAGCGCCCCGTCGCCGAGGATGTCGACTTCGACGCCGGCGAGCACCTGGATGCGTTCACCAACCTCTTCCTGCAGCGCGCGTAGGTGACGGATTTGGGCGAGCAACCGCGCTTCGTCGAGTCCGTTGGCGACGCTGAGTGCCTTGCTGTGGTCGGTGATGGCGACGTAGCGATGCCCAAGGGCGAGGGCGGCATCGATCATCTCCCGCGCCGTGCCTCGGCCATCGCTCGCGCGGGTGTGCATGTGCAGGTCGCCCATGAGGTCGGCCGCCTCGACGAGTCGCGGGAGGCGACCCTCTGCCGCCGCTTCGATTTCGCCGGTGTTCTCGCGCAACTCGGGAGGGATGAAGGGAAGGCGGGCCGCGGCGAAGATGGCTTCCTCGGTCGTACCGGGGTCGATGAGCTGTGTGGTGTCCCGCACGAAAAGCCCGTCGTCCGACACTTTGATGCCGTACCGGAGGGCCCGAGTTCGCAAGGCGATGTTGTGGAGGGCCGAACCCGTCAGGTAGTGCAACCCGGCGCCGAACTGCTCGGGGGCCACGATGCGAAGGTCCACCTGCTGGCGATCGTGTAGCAGGACCTCTACGCGCCCGTCCCCGCGGAAGAGCACGCGTTCGACCTCTGGCAACGTGACGAAGCGCGCCGCGACGGGACCGCCATCGTGGGAACCCACAAGCAGGTCGAGGTCGCCGCACATCGCTTTGCCCCGGCGGATGGACCCGCAAATGGCGATCCGCTCCACATGCCCTTCAAGGCCGCGCACGAGCGTCCGCGCGACCCTTCGCGCCTCGATGAACGGCCGCTTCCCGCGCGTTCCAGACGGAACTCGTCGATCGACTGCAGGATGCGGTGGATGACGCCTGGGCCCAATCGCGGCAGGTCGAGCAGTTTACCGGATCGAGCTGCGGCTTCGAGCGCGTCGATCGAGTCGATTCTCAGCCGGGACCAAAGCACGCGCACGGTCCTGGCGCCGACGCCGCGCAATTCGAGCATTTCGCGCAGGCCGCTTGGCAGGGCGGCTCGCAGCCGCTGAAGGTCGTCGGTCGTCCCTGTCACCAACAGCTGTTTGACGCGGTGGACGGTGCCCTCACCGAGGCCTGGGACGCGCTCGAGCGCGCCGCGCCGCAGGAGGGTCTCAGCGGGCTCTGGCAACGCCTCGAGCACCTTCGCCGCCGTCCGGAACGCCCGTTCGCGGTGGTCCTCGCCGCCGCGGAGCAGGAGCAGGTCGGCCATCTCGTCGAATGCCGCTGCAAGCGCCGCGTTGTCGAGCCGGTTCAGGGTGCTTCTTCCGGCGGCTCCGTAGGGGGCGGTAGGGCAGCCAGTCGGGCCCTTGCGCCGTCGATGGCAAGCGAATCGAGGCGGTCGGCGAAGGCAGAGAGCAGGGCCTCCACCTCGGGGCCGTCGGCTGCCACGAGCGCGCCTTCGAGGAGCGCGACGATTTGGGCGGTGACCCACGTTGTTGGCAGGTGCGGCGCCCAGGTCCGAAGCTGATCCCGGGCGGACGACCTGGCATCCGCCGCTGCGCGCGCGAGCCGCTGGGCCAGGGGGGCGCCGTACTCGGGCAGAACTTGGCAAGAAGGCGCGTGGCCTGCGAGGCAGTTGCTGAGGAACTGGTCCGCGGCCCCTGCGACGTCGGCCTCGGTCTGAAGCCCAGCGGCGAGCATGTGTGCTTGACGGTGGCAAGCGTCTCGATTGCCGCTGTCGCAGCTTGTCGACGTGGCCTCCAGGAGGGTTGGACACAAGTGCGCGCGGTCGCCCAGCCCTAGGGCATCGTCGGCGCAGGCGCGCGTCATTTGCCCTTCGCGCCAGAACTTCACGGTCTCCTTGCGCCACACCATCGCCCAGGGCGCTTCACAGGTGGCGTGAGACGGGTCCATTCGGACGAGGCGATCGGTCAACGTGTCGATCTGCTCCTGCACGTAGCGATCCGTGAGGCCGGCGTCGGTCGTCGGCTCCACCCAGACGAAGGGGTCGTCATCGGCGACATCGGACCAAGGGGTCGGGCACGGCAGGCCGAGCGGAGTGAGCGTGGTCCGCTTGGCCGCCACGAGCATCTGGAGGCAAGCGCGGCGCGCCGCGAGGAGGTCGGTTCCGTCGATAAGACGCTGCTGCTTCATCGCGGCGCCGGGAGCGTCGCACGCGGCCTGGAGAAACGGCTTGGGGTCGCGGTAGGTTGCGAGGCCTGACACCCCATTGAGGGCAAGAACGATGGGGTCGCGGACGCCATCGCCGGTGCCCGCCGCCTTGAGCGCAGCTTTGGCGAGGTCGTGGTCGTCGTCGCCAAGCGCGTTGCGGCAGTCCTCCTTGGACGTCGCACAGGCGTGGCCGATCTTCATCGCCCGGCCGGTGTACCAGATGCCGACCGCGGAACACGCGGGGATGACGCCCGCCGGGTACGCGTCGCCTGGCGGCGTATAGCGCACGTCAATTTCCCGGGTCGGCCAGTCGATCGAGAAATTGTACTGCCAGTAGCTTTGGCGTTCTTCGGGCGGTTGGGCGAGCAGGCGGCCTGCGATGGCCTGAAAGACGGATGTCCGCGGCGGCTGTTTGGCCACGAGTTCCATGACGGCGCCGGCCGGTTGCCCGGCCTGGCACGTCTCGATGGCGTCCGAGATCGGCACAGGACCCAGACCGGGCAACACGACCCAGGTCTCGTCGGCGCCGTAGGCCCACGCAGCGGCGATCAGGAGCGATGCCATCCTGCAGGTTCCTAACCGCCCTTCGGGGTAGAGGGCCGCATCTGAGGAGCCTTGCCGTAACCGCCATCCCCCCCCCGCGTGGCCGGGCGCTGAGGGAATGCCGCAATGGGGTGCGAACCCCATGTTCCAGTTCTTCCAGATGATGCAGAGCATGTCGGGCATGGGCGCCATGCCGGGCTTCGACCCTGCGGCGATGCCCTTTCAGCCAGCGGCGGCACCGCCAGCCGACGCCGACAAGGGGCTGGACGCCGGTATCGTGCGCCCGGCCACCTTTGGTTCCTTGCTGCGGGAGCAGGTGGCCCTGCCGACGGGAACCATCTTGGACCGGCTTTGCCTCCAGGCGGATGGGACGTCGCTCGGTGGCCTGCCCAAGGGCACGACGATCGCGTTTGCCGGACCCCCCGGCAAGGGCAAGACGCGGACGGCCCTTGCGACCCTTGCCCGTGTTGCTGCGTCGGGCATCCGGTCCCGCTTCGTCGTTGCCGAAGAGGGATTTCGAGATGACGCCGACAGCGGCCGTGACGACCTGTGCAGCCGTCTCGTCAAGATCGGCATGGCCGTGACCGGCCTCGATGAGGCGGCCTTCCGGGCGGGACCCCTCGAAAACATCTGGGTCGTCGAGAGCCAGTACCACAAGGATCAAAGCTGGGACGACTTCATCGCCCGGTACCGGTACTTGGTGGAGAAGGCCGGTGTTCGCTTCGTTGTCGTCAACTCGTTGAACATGCTCGACCCATCTCGGGCGCGAACGGCGGACAACCTGGCGGCCCTCAAGACGTACAACCACGAACACGGCGTCACGGCCTTGTGCATCGGCCAGATCCGCGACACCGGCCAGCCCGTTGGTGGCGAAGCGCTCATGCATACGGCCGACGTCGTCTTCCTGCTCGAAGAGGTGGGCCTCGCGAGCAAAGAGATGGCCGAGCTCTGGGGTGGCCGCTACCGCGACCGCATCGACACGGTTGCGGCCGTCAAGTCGGTGACGACGCGCACCTTGCCTCACGCCGTGCGGGTCGATCGGGAAGCTGAGTCGGGCGCATTGATTCTGCACGCCGCGCATCCGAACGACGTGTACCCGGTCCCGTGAACGTCGTTCGGGACGAAGCCCTCGCCCAATGGGCGGCCTCTGACCCCCAAGTGGCGGGCCAGATCGGCGGGCGCGTGCTCGCCCGCGAAGCGGGGTGGTCCGAGAGCCTCGTCGCTGCACTCGATTTGATCCGGCGCGAAGGGACGGGCCAGGGCTCCGACGACCTCCGTTCCACAGCTTGTGCAATGGCCTCTTCCTGCCAAGGGCCCCTCGTGGCGCGCGCCCTGGCCGCCGTGTTCGAGGCCGAGCCTGACGCGGTCGCCCATGCCCTGGCCCTCACGGACGCTTGGAGGGTCGTCGATCTGCTCGAACGGCGCGGCCCCGTTGGACTCAACGAGGTCCGGCTGGCCCCCCTCGTCCCGCTCCATCCAGCCTTGGCGGGTGGGCACACCGGCGACCTGAAGCGTTTTCCCGTCTGGGCCGAGCGCAAATACGACGGCGTGCGCATCATGCTGCACAAGTCGACCGATGAGCGCGGCACCGTGATGTGCGGGGCCTACACCCGGAATCGTCGCGATTGGATGGAAACGGTGCCTGACCTCGAGGCGTCCATCCGCGCGCTGCCCTGCCGAGGCGCCATCGTCGACGGCGAGCTCTTTGGGCACGTGGTCGACGGCCACGGCGTTCGGCCGGCCACCGTCTACGAGGTCTTCCAGATGCTGCAGGGAGAGGCCCGTCGCCCCGTCCGGCTGAGGTTTGCGGCCTTCGATCTCGTTTGGGTCGACGGCCATGATCTGACTTCCTCCCCATGGCAGGTACGGCGGGCGGCGCTTGAACGGCTTGTGCGGCCGATCACGACACTGCCGTTGACGGTGCCGATGACCGTGGCCGAGGGCCAAATGGCCTCACGGGTCGATGACCTGAACCGGCTCTACCAGCACTTCCGGTCCCAAGGTCACGAGGGCCTCATCACGAAAGACCCCGAGGGAGCTTACCGCCTTGCGGGTCGGGACCCCGAATGGCGCAAGCGCAAGCCTGAGGTCACCCTCGATCTGGCCCTTCTCGGCGCGATCTTTGCCGTGACCCAAAAGGAGCGGGTGGGTCTCTTTGGCTCCTACGTCTTGGGGGCGCGCACCCCCGAAGGGGCGTTTGTCGACGTCGGAGATGTCGCGGGTCTGGACCGCGCGCGGGACGCTCAGATCCAGGCGGACATTGCCCGCGAGGGTCTCTTGACTGGGCGCCGTATTGAGCGGCAAGGCGTCGCTGGGGTGGCGACAGGCCTGGACCTTCGGCCACACATCGTCGTCACCGTGCGATTCGAAGGCCTCGTGGCGCCAAGCGAAGAGGGTGGCCTCCCGCACTTGAGGGACCCCAAGATCGTCGCCATCCGCGCCGACAAGCCGGTCGGCGAGTGCGACACGACGCGGGACCTCGAGGACCTGATGACTCGCCAGCGTTGGGCCTGACCGCTTGGGACTGGCAGCCTGCTAGGCGCCTTTGCGGCGGGCGGACACGGTGATGATACCCGCCATGATGCAAAGGCTCGCGCCGATTGTGAAGACCCGCTCCGTGCCGCCCACCGGCAGGACCCAACTTGCGATCGCGCCGCACAGGCTCGGTCCGAGGCCGTAGGTTGTGGCCACGAGCAGGGCTTGCGACGACATGCGCAGCGCTTCGGGCACCTCCCTGCGGACGGCTTCCACGACGCCGAGCCAGAAGAAGCCGAAGGTCACGCCGTGGATCAGCTGCACCGCGGTGAGAAGGTAGGGATCGTGGGCCCACGCGGTCAACTCCCAGCGGATGACGCCGGAAAGCGTTGCCAACAGGATCATCGTCCACGGTCCGACCCGCGCGATGAGTCGGTCAGAATACGTAAACGCGGCGACTTCGACGGCCACGCCGGCCGTCAACGCCAGGCCGGCCCACCGGGACGCGATTCCGAGCGAGTCGAGGTGCACCGCGTAGAGCGAGTCATAGGTCGCGAGCGACGCTCCGTGGAGGACCGCGACGGCGAGGAGGGCGAGGACGCGCGGGTTCCGCGCGGCGGCCCGAATGGCCGGCCCCAACGGCGCCGGCGGTGCGGGTGGGCCCGAGGGGGACCGCGCCGCGAGCAGCGCTGTCAGCGCCCATCCAGCGACGGCGAGACCGAGCGCGCGCGTCACCCCACTTTCGGCCACGGCGCCCGCGACGAGGCCAGCGACGAGGTAGCCGACGGACCCCCAGCGTCGGACGCGACCGTAGTCCTCAGGACGCCCTTGGGCTTCGAGGCGGCGGACGGTGGTCCCGTCGAGAAGCGCACCGAGCGGAGCTCGGCACGTGGCGTGGAGGGCGAGGAGCGGGACGATCCAGAGGGGCGACGGTGCGAAAATGACGGCAGCGCCGAGTGCGGCGGTAATCCCAGAACCCAACGCCAAGAGCGGACCGTCGCGGCGCGTCCAGTCCGCAACGATGCCCCAGAGGGGTCCAGCGACGACGCGGGCCAAACCCATGACGACGAGCATGGTCCCGATGGCTTCGCTCTGGCCCGCCCGCTCCAGGTGCAGGGCCAGGAAGGGCACCCACGCCCCCCCGGCCCCAAGAAGCACAAAGTAGAGCAGACCCAGACGCGTCAAGGACGGCGCCAGCCCTCACGCATCCGCCACCATGTCGCGAGCGCCCGAGCGACTTCCTGGGCCGCCTCGAGGTGTCGCGGACGGAACGGTTGCGACGCGTGGAAGGCCTCGAGGACGCCTCGGCATCCACCTTCTTTGTCGACGATGGGGGCGACGAGGGCAGCTTCCACGATGTGGGCCGATTGGGGATGGTGACTGCGCGACGCGTCGTCCACGAGGAGCGCGCGGCGCTGGCCGAAGGCCCAACCTGCGAGGCCTGAACCAAGGGCCAGCCCTTCGGGTGGCAGTTCGGCTGTCTTGGGTCCCCGAATGCCCGCCGCGACGAGCGAAGTCATGGTCGCATCGAGCACCCATACGACGACGCTTTCAGCGCCCGTGACAGTCGACAGCGCATCGAGTGCGCGCTCGACGGCTTCCCTTTCGTTCTTGGCCTCTGCGATCGGGGTGGCCGCCTCGAACCAGTCCATGAGAGGGTCGTCTTCGGCGGTCGTGTCGTCCGAGCCCTCGAAGTCGGACGCGTCGAATCCCTTGGCTTCGGTCGCTACCCGGGGGACGTCGGAGAAGGCCGAAGCCGTCCGCAGACCGATGCGGGGGCTGGCCTTCACCTTGGCGAGTAGAGCTTGAAGGGCGGTCGTGTCGACTTCGGCGGTCGCCTCGTCAGCCCCCTCGGCCACTGCGTCAGCGACGAGGCTGAGGTCCTCGCCCCGGCCTGGGTCGAGTCGGCGGACGACGAGCCGCTGCGAGCCATTCGCCTCTCGGATGCGCACGACGCCGTTCGGCCGCATTTCGACGATCAGGCCATTGAGCGGATCATGTTCTGCGGTGGCTTTGCCCACGGCGTCCAGCCAGTGGGTGGCGGACACCACCTCGGTCCAGTCGCGGGACCGGACCTGGAACCATGGCGTGGACATCAGCGGCCCTGAAAGGCCGGTTCGCGGCGCGCAAGGAAGGCGTTGATGCCTTCCATGAAGTCTGATGACGTCAACAGGTCGAGTTGGCCGCGGCCTTCAGCTGCCAGGGCAGCCTCGAAGTCCCCTTGGGAGGCAAGCAGCGCCGCCTTGAGGCGGGCGTAGGACAGGGGGGGGCCGGCGGCGAGCTGGGCCGCGCGCTCGGCGACCGCCGCCTCGAAGCCCTCCACCGGGAGCAACGCGTCCAGCAGGCCGATGCGAGCCATCTCGTCGGCTTCCACCATGCGGCCCGAGTACAGGATGTCGAAGGCGCGGCCGGTACCGACGAGCCGCGGCAGGAGGAAGGTCCCACCGCCGTCGGGCATGAGGCCGATGCGAACGAAGCGCTCGCCCAAGCTCGCGCGCGAGGTTCCCAAGCGGAGGTCGCAGCCCATGGCGAGGTCGGCGCCGAACCCGGCGGCGGCGCCGTCGATCGCTGCAATCGTCGGCTTGAGGACATTCCGCAGGCCGCGCGCGAGGCGATGAAAGCGTGCGAGGCCCGAAGCCGGGTCCATCAGGCCAGAGGTCATCGCGGCCTTCAGGTCCAGTCCTGCGCAGAACGGTCCGCCGGTTCCAGCGAGGACCACGGCGCGGACGGAGTCGTCGGCCGCGGCGGCCTCCAACGACTCTGCGAGGGCGTCGACGGTGTCGAGCGTAAGCGCATTGCGGGTGTTGGGGCGGTCGATGACGAGCCAGCGAACCGGGCCGTCGTCGCGTTGAACCAGGTCGTGGGCCACGGGCTCTCCAGCGAGGCAGCGGGATAACCCGCGCAAGGGGAGCCTTGGCGCGACGGGACGCGGCAGCGGGGGTGGCGCGGTCCCTTTTCGGTGAGGGCCGCTGGCTGGGCGTCGGGGTCGATGGGGGCGCCGCGACGTGGCGGCGCCTGGCCTGGGCGCCCGGGGCCTCGGCCCTTCCACCGGGCGGCCCTTTCGATGGCGCCGTCGTGTTTCTCGACCGCGGGCGCGACGCCTGGGTGCCGACCCTCGGTCTGACGGCCGGGGTCCTCGCGCCTGGCGCCGAGATGGCTGTTGTCCTGGAAAATGCGGCGGGAGGGCGAAGCTTCGCCGACGTCGTCCGGCCGATGGCGGACGAGGTCCGGGACGGTGGGGGTCGAGGCCATGCGCGGATCACCTGGGTTCGCGGCTGGCGAGAGCCCCTCCGGTCGCTCGACGGCGCCTGGACGGAGACGCCGACGCCCGCGGGTCCGTTGGCCGCACTGCCTGGAACGTTCGCGATGGGCCGCGTGGACCCCGGAAGCCTGCTGCTGGCCGAGGTCGTTCCCCGGCCCGCGGGCAGGTTGCTCGATCTTGGTGTGGGGCCGGGTTTCCTGACGCGCGCCTTGCGCGGCCTTGGCGAGGACGCCGTTGGCGTCGACATCGACGCCTGGGCCGTCGCGTCCGCGGCACGCAACCTGCCCCAAGCTGACATTCGGCTCGGCGATGGGTTGGCAACGCTTCGGACCGGAGAGCGCTTCGACGTGGTCGTGTCGAACCCGCCTCTCCATGTGGGACTCGAGCGGTCTCCCACCATCGTCAAACGGTGGCGGGAGGCCCTACCCGAGCACCTCGCGACCGGCGGCGTGGCCTGGTTTGTGACGCCGTCGGGTGTCCGCGTCGACGGTACCGAGGTCGTGGCCCGGCGCGACGGCTACGTCGTTGTCCGCTTCTTCAGTCCGCCCAGGCGTTCGGCCACTCGGTGATGGTGTCGCACGTGCTCGCGGCGGGGGCGTCCTCGTAGCGGTACCGGCCTTCGAGCCACTCGTCGCGGTCGCGCGCCATGATGCGTAGGCAGGCGCCCTCGGAACCGAGGATGTCCTGTTCGACCCAGACCTTGATGTGACCCGACCTCGGATCGGCGGGCGCCGTGGCGTGATTCGTGCCCGTGGACGCGACGTGGAGGCCGCCCCCGCAGACCGGCGCCTTGACCCGCACCGTGATGCCGGGATGGCCGTCGTGGTCGTGGTCATCTGCAGTCCAGCCCGATGGCCAGGGGCCGGCCAGCCAGGAGCCGTCCGCGGCGCGATCGAAGGCGAGGCGTGTAGGCGCCATCGCGCGGGGCGCAGTGGGATCGAGGTGCATCTCCGCGCCAAGAGCCCGTGAAAACACGATTCCGCATACCCTTTGGACGAGCTCGATTCGGCCTTCCGACGTCCGGGAGACGGTTGCCAAAACGCGGCTGTCCGTGCGAAATTCGACGGTGCCGATCAGGGGAATCGAGCGGACGCCGACAACGGATTGGGTGCCGATCCACGTCGCCGAGCTCCCCACGTCGGGCAGCGGTGCGGCAAGCGCGACGTTGAACCACAGGGGAGTCACTACGGACAACTATCGCGAGGCGTGCGAATCGAGGCGTGGGCACCCGCGCGGGCGTTACCGATGCTGTGTGGCCAGCGGGCGAGCGATGGGGCGTACGGGTCAGGCGTCGGCCACAGCGGATCGGCCGTTTGCGGCGCTCGGCAGGGTTGCGCCTTGGGCGGGACTTGCCGCTTGGGCGGTGGTGGGCAGCTTCGCGGTCGGCTTGGGGCCTGTCAACGGGGACGCGGCGGTCTACGCCAACCAAGCGGCGCGCGGGGATCTGCTCGAGCGCCCGACGCACGCATTGTGGGTCGCCATCGCTTGGCTGGTCGGCGACCCGCGCGCGCTGGATGTCGTCAACCTTGGCGCCGGCGTCGCGCTCGTCGCTGCCGTAGCGTCGCGAAGCGGTTGGGCCGGGATGGCCCTTGCGGGTTTGGCCTGGCCATTCGCTCCCTTTGCCGAGGTCGACGTGCCATGGTTGGCTGCGCTGGCATGGGCACGGCGCGTCGACGTGCGGCCCGCCGCCCTGCTGACGGCCCTTGCGGTTGCGCTTTCGCCGTCAGCCCTGCTGGCGGTCCCTTGGCTCGCGGACGCTCGACGCGACCGCGCTTGGTTGGGCGCGGTGGCCGGGCTGGCGGGCGTCTTCGCGCTTGGCGGCATCGAGGTTTGGTCGGGCCACCGCGGTCTATGGACGGCGGCAACGTGGACCCCAGGAGCGGCCGCGGCGTCGATGGCCTGGACGTTGGGCCCGGCGCTCTGGGTCCTTCGCCGGTCCGACGCCATCGCGCTTCCGTTGCTTCTCGGTCCCGCCGATGCGCCGCTCGGGCTGTTGCTTGTCGCGCGACCCCGTCCCATTTCTCCGTGGCTCGCCTTCGCTTGCTTGGCCTGGGGTGGGGCGAGGTTGGTCGGGGCGGCGGAACGCGTGCAGCGCGAGGCGCAGTATGTCTCGGTCGCCGCGGCGCGTTTGGGCCCCCGCGACGCGCTCGTCGCTCCGTGGTCGTGGGGGGTCCGGGTCTCGCTGGCGTCGACCGGCGACGCCTACGCGCTTCGGTGGCGTCCGCCTCGAGGCTTCGTGCGCGACCAAGCCGAGCCTTGGTGCAAGGCGCCTGCCCCCGAAACTGTGTGGCACCTTCGCAGCGATGGGACGACGACCCTGGGGCCGTGGGATCGCAGCGACTGCCCCTAGCAAGCACGTGCAAAGCGCCTGCGTTTCAGCCTACGTGACGATGAGGCGGGCCGTACGCAGGGCCGCGATGGCGGCGCTTTCGACGGCGGCCTCGACCTCATCCAGCGTGCCAGGCACGCTCGCGCCGGCCGCTTTGACGTGTCCGCCGCCGGTGGGGCTCAGCGTCCGCGCGAGTTCCACGAGATTGATGCGGCCGCGACCGCGAAGGCTGACCTTCACTCGGCCATCGGATTTCTCGACGACGAGGGCGGCAATTTCGACGCCGCGCGTGTGCACGAGGCCGTCGACGACGCCTTCAACGTCACCGTCGGCCACGCCAAGTTCGCGGGCGCGCGCATGGCTCACCCGACCGATCGCAAGGCGGCCTCCGGCGACGAAGCGAGCTTCGCTGTAGACGGCGCCGGCGAGCCGCAACCCGCTTGGCCGCCGCTCCATGAGGATTCGCAGGCAGACCTGGGCGTGGTCGAAGCCCGTGTCCATGAGGTCCGCGGCCATCCGCAGGGTGCTCGGGCGCGCATTGCTGTAGCAAAAGCCGCCGGTGTCGAAGATGACGCCCGTGTAGAGCAGGATGGCGAGCTCGCGATCGAGCGGCTCATTGGCCGCGCGCAGCGCGTTGAAGAGCATCTCGGTGGTGCTCGCCGCGTCGGCCTGGAGCCAGGCGAGGTCGTAGCCTTCGGCCGTGGACGACGCGTGATGGTCGACGAGCGCCTTGAAGGCAGCGCCAGCAAAGGCGGCAGCGGCGGGCGGCGTGAGGCGGTGGCGGTCGCCGTCGAGGACGACGACGGCGTCGTACACAGCCGGGTCGAGCCCGGCGTCAGCGATGACGGCATCACCGCCAGGAAGCCATTGGTAGCGCACCGGCAATGTGCCGACGACGTCAGCTTTGGCGCCGCGGCGGTGCAGCAACCGCTGCAGCGCGAGGCAGGCTCCGATGCTGTCGCCGTCGGGACCTACCGGCCCCGTGAGCAGGATTCGGTTGCGTGGAGCGAGGGCCTCCAGCAGCGGTCCGAGCACTCAGGCCTCCGAAAGCAGCGCGTCGAAGTCGTCGATGGCGCCGTCGTCCGCGGCGTCTGGGGTATTGCCCTCAGGGCCCTCGCCGGGCTTGCGGCGACGGCGACGGCGCTTCTTCTTGGCGTCTCCGGCTGCGCCGGTGTCGGCGGAGACGTGGGGGGGCGCGTTGGTCGCGCCCGCCGGGGCCGATGGGGCGGCCGAAGCGGGCGCTGCGTCGTCGGACAACAGCAGCGCGTCGAGCTCGTCCACCGACGCGGGTGGGGCCGCGTTGCCGCGGCGCGGGCGGTCATCGCGGGCGCTGCGTGGGGGACGCTCGTCGCGGCGCGGCCGTTCGTCACGGCGTGGGCGCTCTTCCCGCCGGGGGCGTTCCTCCCGCCGGGGCGCTGACTCGCCACGCCCTTCACGCAGCGCGGCGGCGGGGTCGAGCGCATCCGTGGCGGCGGCGCGACGGAGGCGGTCCCACTGGAAGAAGGCGCGCAGGGCCGCGGCCACGAGCTGGTCGCCATCGGGTCGCTCGCGCAGCGCGCGCGCTGTTGGCAGCAACGCCTCGAAGACCATCGTGCCCATCGCCGAACGAATCTGCTCGGCTTGGCGCTCGACGCGCATACGCACGGCCGTCTCCGCGTCCGGAAATTCGCGGAGTTGAAACGGAATCTCGTGGACCGTTTCGAGCACCTTCCGTGTGGTCAGATCGGCGCCGCCGGACAGGCTGATCGCCGTGCCGTGTTTGCCGATTCGTCCCGTCCGGCCCACACGGTGCAAGTAGACGGCGGGATCCGGTGGCAGCGCGTAGTTGATGACGTGGGACAAATCCGAGATGTCGATGCCGCGGCTGGCGACGTCGGTTGAGACGAGGAACCGGACTTCGCCGGCCTTCACCCGCGCCATCACCGCGTTTCTGCGAGCCTGTGTGAGCTCGCCGGACAGCAGCTGGGCGTCGAGGCCTTGCCTGTCGAGGAAGGTGGCCACTGTGGCCGCATCTTCTCGGGTGTTGCAGAAAATGATCGCGCTCGTCGGATTTTCGAGATCCAACAAATAGAGGAGCGACCGAACTTTATGGAATTCTGTGCTCGTCTCGTACAAGACGTGCGTGATGTTCTCCACCTTGTCGGCGTCCGTCGAAAGTCGGATCGACACCGGGTCGCGCATGTAGCGTGCCGACAAGCGCTCCGTGTCGGGGCTGATCGTCGCCGAGAAGAGGAGGATCTGGCGGCCATCGGGCGTGGCGTCGAGAATGCGGGTGACGTCCTCGAAGAATCCCATCGACAACATTTCGTCGGCTTCGTCGAGGACGATGGTGCCGATGTTGGAAGGGTCGAGCGTTCGCCGCCCAAGGTGGTCGAGGATGCGGCCCGGCGTGCCGACGATGACCTCGGGACCCTGCGCGAGCGCGTCGGCCTGGGGCCCGATGGCCACACCGCCGTAAAGAGCGACGATGGAGAGGTCGCGGTACTGCGCGATGCGGGTGAGCTCGTCTGCAATCTGCTGCGCGAGCTCCCGGGTCGGGGCCAGGATGAGGCCTGACGGCTTGCGGCGACCGTTCGCGATGCGCTCGAGCAAGGGAATGCCGAAGGCGGCCGTCTTGCCGGTGCCCGTCTTGGCGCGGACCAGAAGGTCGGCGCCAGCGAGGGCCGGCTCCATGGTGGCGGCCTGCACGGGCGTTGGCATCCGGTAGCCCATGTCGGAAAGGCCACGAAGCAGTTCGGCGGAAAGGGGAAAGTCGTGGAAGGCTCGGTCACTGACGTAGTCCGCGCCGGTAGGGACCCACTCGGGGTCGGGTTCACTCATCTCAGGGGCTCCCGAAGGGCGCGGGGCTAATCCCGAGCCTGGGGGACGTCCAGCAGGGCGAGCTCCACGCCGACTCCCGGCCCGAAAGCTGCGGCAACCACGGGTCCGACCGGCCCGTGGTCGAGCACTTCGGACAGCGCGAACAGGATCGATGGGCTGGACATATTTCCCACTTCGCGCAAGATCCGTCGGCTCGGACGCATCGCGTCGTCATCCAGGCGCAACGCGGATTGTGCGGCGTCGAGAATTCGTTTTCCGCCGGGGTGGATTGCCCACCCGGCGACATCCGATCGCGCGAGCCCGTTGCGGGCCAAAAGGGCGTCCACGGCGGGCGCCAACGTGCGTTCGATGACGTCTGGAACGCGAGGATCGAGGCGGATCCGGAAGCCGTTTGCCGAGAGGTCGAAACCCAGCCAATCCATGGTTTCGAAATCGAAGGCTGACGCGAAATCCAGAAGGGCTGGGCCCTCGCCATCGGCGGCCAGGGCGACCGCCGCAGCACCGTCGCCGAAAAGGGAGAGAGCCACGAGGTTCTCGGTGGCCTCGTCGGGCACGAAGCAGGCTGAACAGACCTCCACGGCCAGCGCGACGGCGCGGTCTTGGGGGCGCCTGCGTACATGGTCGGACGCCACGCGGAGCAAGGGAATCGCGGCGTGGCAACCGATCTGGTTGAAGTGAACCCTGGCGAGGTCACTCCGCAGGCCCAGGCGCTTGGCGAGCAGCAAATCCAGGCCCGGCGTGGCCACGCCCGTGACCGTCGTGACGAAGAGCGCATCGATCGACGCCGGATCCGTCGCATCCCGCAGCGCGGCCTCGCCGAGGTCAAGCGCTGCCTGCAGCCAAGCCCGGTTCGTCTCCTGAAGGGTGCGGGGCCATTTCCACCACGCGGGCGGGATGGCGAGGCCGCGCGACGCCACCGCGGAGTCAAGGAACAGGCGGTCGAGCGTTGGGTTGCGGCCCCAAGGGCTGTGTTCGAGCAACTCGAGCTGCCCATAGCGGCGCTCGGGGAGAGCCCGTCCAATGTGCTGGAGGGTCACATTCATGGGGCGACATCGGTGAGTTGCAGACCCGTGACCCATGCAAAGGGCGCGCCTTGCGTGTCGCAGCAGACCCAAGTCTGGTTCCGAACGCCGATGTGCCCGCGCTTGGGCACGTCGTTGGGCGCGACCCAGCAGCGCGCGCCGGTCGGGAGGGCGAGTGCACGTCCCTCTTGACGTTGCCGAAGCACCGCCAGTTGGTGGATGGCGTCCACCCAGCCCGCAAGGCCGAGGTCGCCGACATCGACGCTGGCCGATTCGCCGTCGTCGTCGCGCAGAACCTGCCAATGGGGGCCGTGGAAAAGGGGGTCGCCGTAAGGGGTGGGCGCCCCCTTGCAAGGCGGCGGCAAGGGCGCGGGAGCGGTCGGGCGCTGGCCAGCGCGTGCCCGCGCCACCACGGTGACCCCGGCCAGGGCCTCGGCGCCATCGACCGTCCGAACCACGCGGAGGTCGGTTCGCGTCGTGTCGACGAAGGTCGGCGCCACGACCTCGAAGTCGACCCAGGCATCGACCTCCGGCGCCAACTCGGCAAAGGCGGCCAACCAGGTCGCCGCGGGCACGAGCGGGCGTCCTGCCACGCGATGGTCGGCGAGCCAGGGGGCCCCAGGGTCGGCCGCGACGGCGACAGCGTGGGGCCCGCACGGCGCCCCAAGCGGGGGACGCCAGGGTTGCGCCCCAGGGGGCGGCTGCGCGGCCACAGCGATGAGGCCGTCGAGGCCAAGTGCGCCCAAGAAAAGGCGCGCACCGGCGGTCGGCGAAAGGGGGACGAGCCCGCGCGCCGCGAGCAGGGCGGCCACTCCCGCGTCCGCCGCCATCCCGCGGTCGGACCAGGCCGTCCACGCGAGGTGAACGTGCCTCTTCGCCGTGGGGTGGCGAACGGCTTCCATGGCGGCGTTGGCGGCTGCGTAGGTGGGCTGGCCCGCGTTGCCAAGGTGGGCCACGAGCGAGCTGAAATCCACGGCGACGTCGGGCGCATCCTCGGCGGTCGCTTGCCAGAGGTGGGCTGCGCCGCGCACCTTGACGTCGATCACGCGTCGGAGGTCGGCTTCGGACGTCGAGGCCAGGGGGCCGTCGGCGAGCGCACCCGCCGCATGGATGACCGTCGTGACGGGGCCCCAGCGTCGACGTGCCGCGCGTACGGCGGCGTCGACGGCGTGGGGGTCCGTGACGTCCACCGAGGCGTGCTGCCAAGGACCGCTCTCGCGCGGCGCATTGCGGCTCAGGACCCACATCGGGCGGTCGCCGAGGGCTCGGAGGCAGGGGCCAAGGATGCCGTCGACGGAGCCGGTGGCGATGACGAGCCCGATACCGGGTGAGGTCGGAGGGGTTGCCACCGGTCGCCAGGCGGCGGGGAACGGAGGGGCACCGGCTTCCCGCTTGAGGCAGCGCTGGGCGGCGGCGCTGGCAGCGGCGCCGACGGGGTCGGTTGGCTGTGGTTGGCCGTCGCGAAGGCGGGTGACGGCCTCGAGCGCGGCGGCTGCGGGGTCGCCGAGGATGGGCGTCGGACGCGTCTCCAAGCGCCACAGGCCCCCGTCCGAACGTTCGGCGTTCGCTTGTGGGCCTTCGGCGCGGCGCGCGCGGACCCAGCTGACGAGACCGTTCAGATCGGTGCGCGCGAGGGTCGCGTAGTCGGCCTCACGGACGGGGATGGCGAGTGTCGTCCGAAGTTGGCCGAGGATCTCCATGCGCCGGATGGAGTCGATCCCGAGGTCGGAAGCGAGGTCGCCGCCTTCCTCGATGGCGTCCACAGGGTAGCCGGTGACGGCGACGATGGCGTCGAGCACGGCTTTCTCGACGTCGTCCCGGGACGCCATCGGCGCCGACATCGGCCGCTGAACTTCGACCGAGGGCACCCAAGGGCCACGGATGGATCGGGAGACAGGCCCGCCGGCGGGCGCGATCGCCACCACCGTCGCAGGGACACCCTCGAGCCATGTGGCATGGCCGGCGGCGACGAGTGCGGCGGCGGCGGCGGCAAATCCCCGGCCCCCGTCGCCCGGCTCCGGGTCGAGCGAAACCACGTCGCCGTCCACATGCCGAGCGAGCGTGGCGCCCGGCCCTACTTCCAGCAGCAGCGCGCCTGGAATCTCCTCTCGAAGCGCGGCCACGGCGGCGGGTAGGTCGACGGGGCAGACGATGGCGGCGGCAAGGTCGCGGCGGGGGTCGTCACGATGTTTGGCTCCAGTGGCCGGCGACCACGTTGGCAACCCCACAGCGAAGTCGACGGTGGCGAGCGCGTCGCGGAAGGGCGCCACTGCGGGGGCGGCGGTCGGATGGTGGTACGCGCGCGCCGCCCGAAGGATGCGCGCGTCCTCTCGCTCCGCGGCGAGGGCTTGGACGGCGGCCTCTGGCCCAGCGAGCACGCAGGCGCGCGGGCCGTTGATGACCGCGAGCACCAGTCCGTAGGTGGCGCCAAGGGCCTGTGCGGCCTCCGGCGACGCTGTCAGCGCGACCATCGCGCCAGCTGGCAACGCATCGAGGGCAGCCCCTCGGGCGCGCGCGAGGCGGAGGGCGTCGTCTGGAGCCAAACGTCGAGCCAACACCAGCGCGGAGAGTTCGCCGAGGCTGTGGCCGACGGCGCCTTCGATGGGGAGCCCGGCCAGGAGGGGGGCCCAACCGATGGCGGCGCCGACGAGGTGCTCGTGGACGGCTTTGGGGTCGTCGCCGTCAGGCTCTCCTTCCGCGGTGGCCGCGAGCGCGCGGGCACACGAGGGAATGCGTTCCAAGAGGTCCCAGCCGCCGGCACGTTGGGCACCTTGGCCGGGCGCGAGGAGGGCGAGGCGCCGCGGAGGGCCCGTCCCCAGCCAGGTCGAGGGCGTGCGCACGCCATCGAGCGCTCGTAGGGCGCGGGAGGCCGCGTCGGGGCCGAGGACGACGAGGCGGTGGGGTGCGCTCGCGGCCTGACGCGGCGTCGCAACCTGGCCGTTGACGACGGCCTGGCGCAACTCATCGACGTCGTTGCCAGCAAAGCACGTCAGCCTTGGCGCGGCACGGTCGGACCAGCGCGATCGGGCGGGCGGCAGAGCGAGCGCGCGCACGGACCGCGCCGCACGCGCCAGGCGCTCGGGGCGGCGGGCGTGGGCGGGCGGCGGCTCGATGACAAGGTGCCAGTTCGTCCCGCCGAAACCGAACGCAGACACCCCCACCAGGCGGCGATCGGAGGCCAAAACGGTTGGCGCGCAGGGGATGGAGAGCCTGTCGCCAACGTCGTCCCGGACCGGCCCGGCATGCAGGCTCGGCGGAACGAGGCCGGTGGCCGCGACCCAGACGGCCTCCAGCAGGCCCGCAGCTCCGGCGGCGCCCTTGAGGTGGCCGATGGACGACTTTGCCGAGCCGACCCACGGCGGGCTCGCGCGGAACAGCTCGGCGAGGACCGCCAGCTCGGTCCGGTCGCCGAGGGCGGTTCCGGTGCCGTGGGCGGCGACGTAGCCGAGGCCGTCGAGCGGCAGGCCGGCGTCGCGCCAGGCGCGAGAGATGGCGAGCCGCTGACCATCCGCGCTTGGGGCGGTGATGCCGACGCCGCGACCGTCCGAAGACGTGCCCACGCCGCGGATCACGGCCCAAATCGGGCGGTCCGCGTCGATCGCGTCCTGCAGCCGCATCAAGGCAAAGGCGGCTCCGCCTTCGCCCATGACGAAGCCGTCCGCGTCTCGCGAAAAGGGCCGACTTCCAACCGGCGACAGCGCCGCCGTCCGGCAAAAGCCGACGAAGGTCTCGGCGCTCAGGTCCGTGTCGACGCCGCCTGCGAGGGCGACATCGATTCGGCCCGTGCGCAGTTGGTCGACAGCCGACGCGATAGCTGCGAGGGAGGCCGCACAGGCCGCGTCGACGACCCAGTTGCCGCCCATCCAATCCAGCCACGACGCCACCCGTCCGGCGACGACGTTGGCAAGCAAGCCCGCCATCGACTCTGCTTCGACCGGGGGCAGGTGACCGTCAAGCCAACGCTCGGCGTCGCGTTCGGCCTCTTCGCGCGCCACCTCGGGGAGGTGCCCCGACGCCACGAGCGCATGGACAACTTCGCGAAAGCGGACGCGAACGGCGAGGTCTTTCGCGTACTCACCGCCCATCGCATTGCCGAACAGAACGGCGGCTCGTTGGCGGTCTGGCCCGCGCCCCGCCGGCCAGCCGGCGTCGTCGACCGCTTCCGCGGCGATCATCAGAGCGAGGCGTTGCGACGGGTCGAGGGCGGGTGCCGTCCGCGGAGGGATGCGGAAGGCGACGGGGTCGAAGCCGAGGTCACCGACGGTCCCGGCGAGGCGGACGTAGCTGCGGGCTGGGCCGGTGCCGCCAGCAGCGGGGTCGTGGTAGCGGGCAGCGTCCCAGCGGCCGTCGGGCAAGGGGCCGATGGCGTCGCGCCCCTCCATACGGTGAATCCACCAGGACGGGGCATCTCGGCCACCCGGAAGGCGGGCGCCGATGCCGACCACGGCGATGGCGTCGCGCGGCGTCTCGTCGACGCGACCGTCGCCGAGTTTGCTCGCGACACTACGGGGTGCTCGTCGCGGCGTTCCGACAGGCGCCAAATCGTCGGCGACCGCGCGGACGGACCGGACGGCGCGGATCAACCCTGCGCCGGGACCCGCAACCACGGGATCCATGTCGCGGCCGTCCGGGGGCGGCGGCAGAACGTGGTGCCGGCCGCTGCGGCGGGTCGACCGAGCGCCGAGAACCATCGCGCTCGCAAGCGACGGCAGTTCGTCAAGCTCGACGGCCTCGTGCGTCGCCACGAAGGCCGTTTCGGCGTGCAAGGCGACGCTGACGCCGTCGGGAGCCGTTGCCGCCATCGCACAAGCGAGCCTCGCGGCGCTCTCGTTGACCAACCCGCCGGCGAAAACGAGGACGGTGCCGCTCGGCGCCGCGGCGAGCGCCGCTTCCCAAAGTGCCAGCGACCCGAGCGGGCCCGCCGGGGTCGCCCCTTCGTTGCCGGTCAGCAGCACCGCGGCTGCGCCGGAAGTGGCGGCACGAAGGACGTCAGGGCCGGATCCGGCCACGGCCCACAGCCCGCCGCGTGCCGCCAGCAGGTCGGGGGCGAGGTCGGGCGTGTCGAGCAAAAGCGGGCCCGTGGCGGAGGTCAGGCGGGAGCGGTCGCCGGCGCTCAACGTGGCGAGATCGACGCCGCGCAAGTCGATCCCGTCGTCGCTTGGCAACGGCTCGCCAGAGCGCCAAGGTGCGAAGGGAAGTGTGCCCGCCTTCCGCAGAGCGGCTCGGTAGGCGGGTTGGCGAAACGGGCCTGCGGAAAGCGGTCGCCCGGTTGGCCAGGGGACGAGGCCGGGTGCTCGGCGCGCTGACAGCTGGGCCACGTCCGCCCAGAAGGCCGCCCATACGGCGTCCTCGACGCCCGCGAGACCTGCACCGGCGGCGCCGACCGCGCACGCTGCGGCCGTCGCCCGCGGACCCCACCCCACTGGCGCCCATCGACGGCCCGATGCGATGGCGACGGCGGCGAGGAGGAGGGCACTCCAGGCGCTGGCGTCCGGACCGTCTGCGCGTACGAGAAGGCCCACCTCAGCGGAAGCGCCAAGGGCGTCGCCGGGCTCTCGAAGCCAGGCCCACGGGCGGTACCCAGCGGCGAGCGCATCGGCGGCATCGGCGCCGTTCGACACCGCGACGTCGGCGCCCGGTCGGGCCTCTCCCCATTTCGCCAATCGTGTGGCGCCCATCGGTAAGGGGCCGGTACCGACGGCGAAGCGGATCACGACGCTTTCTCGGCTTTGTGGTAGGCCATGAGCGCACCGGTCGTCTCTGTCATGACGACGCGAAAGCCCACGCGTTCGAGTTCGGTCGTCAGCCAGCGCTGTCCCGGGTACCGGGCCAGGGTCTGCGGAATGTAGGTGTAGGTGGCGGCGTGCCCGTGCAGGACAAGGCCGAGGAGCCCTCCGCTTGCCGTCATCCAGGCGCGGACGACGCCGTCCCACCACGGGGGGTGGGGGCGGGCAAAGTCGAGGTTCCAAAACACGCCACCGGGGCGGAGGACGCGGTGGACCTCGGCGGCAACGACGGGCCAGGAGGGGAAGCCGCGCCCAGCGTAGCCGCATACGACGAGGTCGAAGCTCGCGTCGTCGTAGGGCAGGGCCATGGCATCGGCGACCTCGAATGTGACCGGGGACCGGGTGGGCCGCTGCTTTCGGCGGGCGACGGCGAGCATGGCCTTGTTGATGTCGGACGCGACAACGAGGCCGTCTTCCAGGCGTTCCGCGATGTCCCAAGCGAGGTCGCCGGTGCCCGTCGCCAGGTCGAGGACTTGGGTGCCGGGTGGGAGGTCGAGGCCGTCGAGAAGCCTGCGCTTCCAGCGCGTATGCCAACCCAACGACATCAGGTCGTTGCCAAGGTCGTAGCGTTGCGCCACCGCGTCGAAGACCTCGTCGACCGCGTCCTGCTTGGTCTCTGGCCGATCGAGGGCGGTGGCGATGGCGCTTGGCCGCTTCACCGGGGGATACCCCCTCGGCGCGTTAGGCTGCGTCGCCATACGCGGGGCGGGTAAGGCATCCCTGCTAGTCTAACCCCCAGGGCCGGAGGTTGCCTGCGCGTCGCGGTCGTCGGAGGTACGGGCTGCCTCGGTGCGCCCCTGGTCGCTCGGCTTCGCGCCCGGGGTGACGAGGTGCTCGTTCTGACGCGCCGCGCGCCAAAACAACCCGATGAGGTTCGCTGGGATCCGGTCCGCGGCATCGAGCGCAACGCGCGCATGGACGGACTCGACGCCGTCGTGCAGTTGGCTGGGGAGCCGCTTGCGAACCGACCTTGGACCGCAAGCCGGCGACGGCTGTTGTGGTCCAGCCGCGTCGACGCGACTGGCGTCTTGCTCGCGTCCCTCGCCGGGCTGGCTCGGCCCCCGGGGACCTTTGTCGGGGTGAGCTCGATCGGGCGCTTTGGCGATTGTGGCGACCGGGTGATCGACGACGACGATCCGCCGGGCAGCGGTTTTCTTGCCGATATGTCCACGGCCTGGGAGGCGGCATCGGAGCGGGGCGGCGAATTGGGTGCTCGCGTCGCGATCCTGCGCATGACCGTCGCCCTGTCGCCCGTGGCCGGGGCGTTTCCACGAATGGTCGCGCCCTTTCGCTACGTAGGGGGTTGGCTTGGCGACGGGCGCCAGTACACGTCGTGGATTGGAATCGACGACGCGGTCGCGGCGTTGACGTTCCTGATGGACGAACCCAGCTGCAACGGCGCCTACAACGGCACGGTGCCCGACGCGATTCCCAACTTCGAGTGGTGTTCGGCGTTGGGTCGAGCCCTGTCGGTTCCGGTTCGTACGGGCGCACCTCGGTGGGCGCTGCGGGGCGCGTTGGGGGAACTCGCCGACGCGCTTTTCCTCGCCAGCCTCCGGGCCCGGCCGCGCCGGCTGCTCGAGGCGGGGTTCGCGTTTCAAGACGTCGATGCGGAAACGACGTTCCGCAAATTGCTTGGGGAGGTTCCATGATGGGGTGGTGGATGGTGTTGGCGATGGCTGGGGGTCCAAAGGGGGTGACCCCCGAAGCGTTGGAGCGCTTTTGCGGGCCCTACGCTGCCATGGCGCCATTGTGTGTCGGCGCGGTTGCGAATGCGGCGGCGCGGGCATCGGGGCGGGTCGCAGATTGTGCGCTCGTGGGGCCGCCGACCGAGGTCGCCTGGTGTGAAATCGCCGTCATCCAACAGCAGAAGAAGTGGAAGCCGAGCGACCTGACGGCGCCATGTACGGTCCTCGCGGGGGAATCCGGTGCCGCCGAGTGCATCACACAACAGACGGGCGTGGCCGGAAAGGAGGCATTGTGCGCCGCGGTGCCGGACCCGGTCACCTGTGGTCAGATCGCCCGCCTTGACCGCGCGGCGGCAGAAGGGACGTGCGACATGCCAGACCTCCCGTTCGACGAGCGCGACGCTTGCTTCCGAAAATCGATCACGAACGCGGCCCAGACACGAACGGATCTCGCCAAGTGCGACGTGCTTCCCGAACGGCAACGGCCGTGGTGTTTGACCACGATTCACGAAAAGCTGGCCTGGTTGCACGGTGACGCGGCGGACTGTGAGGCGATCGCCGCGCTTGGCCGGGATGCTGCGTCGTGTCGCGCGATGCTCCCGATGCGCGATGCGATTCGATCGGGATCACCAGCGGCCTGCCAGTCGGTTGCTCAGCCGGAAGCTTGCCTTGGCGCCCAGATCCGCCAGCGCGACCACCTGTGGACCGGATTCCAGGCTTGGCAGGCTGCGGCGGACTGAGGGCTACACGCCCGACGTTTCTGTGCCGATCGGTAGGCATGGAACCGGATCCCGTCGCCATCGAGGCCGAAGCCCTCACCGATCTGGGGGCGGAGCAGCGGGCCTTTCTCGCCCCTCGGCGCGGGCGTTTTTTGCCGGACCCCGACCACGCGATCGAATGGACGGCCTGGACGCTGGAGCCTGGCGAATGGCGCATCGGGCTGGGGTCCGCCGCCGTCGGCCTCCTGCCGCGCACGATGGTGGGAACGTCGCCCGTCCTGGCTGCATTGGGGACCGTCGACCTCTCGGCGCGATGGAATGCCCTGCGCCTTGGCCCCGCCGATGCGGCCGCCCAATGGCGGTACGATCACATCGGCATGGGCGACTTCCAGGCCGACCTCCTTTCGGTGGGAGGTACGTTGAGCCTTCGGCTCGCGCCGATGTGGTCGCTGCATTTGGGCGCAACCTGGAGCGACCTTCACGCCAAGGGCGTCCCGACCCAGCTGCCTGGCCTCGTCGGCGTCGCAGTCGATGACGCTTGGATTGGGGGACTCGCAGGGCATGCCGCAAGCGTCGGGATCGATCCGGAGGTCCACGGCGAAGGTTTGATGCTTCGAGTCGCCTCGGACTTGTGGTTCAATCGGCGCGACGGCGTCACGATCCAGGCGAGTTGGCTGGCCGTCGGCCGTTTGCGGGCCGACCTCGGCTCGCGCGTCGACCCCGCGGTCCAAGAGGCGCTGGCCTGGCTCGCACCGGGCACGGCCGCCGGACCCATCGCCCTTGATGCAGCGGATGCGGGTCCGGCGTTGACGGTGACTGCGTCCTACACGGCCAGCCTCGGAAACGTCGACCTTCGAATCGGTGGCGGGCGATCCGCCGTGCCGCTGGCGTGGGCGCTGCAGGCCAACGACATTGCGTGGCGCGGCGGGGGCGAGTCCCGCCGCGAGGAGCGGGCCGCGAAACGAGGCTGGCGGAAGCCTCCCGAAGAGCTCCGTGACGGGGTCAGCGAGGGGACTTGAGGATGCCGGGGAACTGAACGCCCGACCGTGGGTCGACCCCCTGGTACATCGCGCGCGCTGTCCCAAGCTGGACCGTAAAGCCCATACTTGGCAGGTAGACGCGGCCGTCCTTTTCGATGAGTCCTTCGGGAGGGTGCGGGAAAGGGCCGGCGATGTGGAAGGCGCGGACGACGGCGTCGTCGAGTTCGGGGCTGCCCGAACTGGCGACGACGGTCACGATCTCGAGGGACCCATCGCCGTCAAGAATCGCTTCGACCCCGGTAGTGTAGGACGGATTTGCCAAGCGAACCGAGCCCGGCAGGTTGTCGAGGTTCTGCTGCCAGTAGAAATTGACGAGCCGGCGAATCCGCTTGAGGTAGCTCGCGTACAAGTACTCCTTCGTGTTGAGCTGGGTCGCGGCGCCGACCTTCTCGCGCAGAAGGTCGTTTTGGGGGGCACCCGCGAGCAGCGAGTCCTCGGGTGAGCCGGCGACCGGGCCCCCTTCGCCCTCGCGGTTCGTCGCCGCGAAGGGCGACGGCAGGTGGGCCAAGCGGCCGTCGCGGGCCGGGTCGAAGCGGCTCTCTACGTTTCGACCGATGCGCGCGCCGTCGGCCGGCTCCAGGGCATCGAGGTCTTCGACGCGCTCGGACTTCAGCTTGCTCTCCGCGCTGAACGTAGGCGCGAGCACGTCGGGGTTGATCTGGAAGCGCTCCGACCGCGTCTCCTCGGGGACCGTGATGTCGAACTCGGAAAGGTAGGCCGAGTCGTGAGGGACGCGCTCTTCGTCGGGTGGAGCGACCTCGACGATCTGACCATCGAGTTCGGGCTGACGAACCTCGACCTCGACGAGAGGGACGTCGCTGTCCTCGACATCTGGAACCGTCACGGAAACCGTACTCGCGTAGGGTGCGCGGCTACCCTCGCGCGTTGGCAGATCGGCGGCGAGATCGCGGCCTCGCAGCGCCAGCACGACGTGCAAGAGCACCGACAACAGCAGGCAGATCAGGTCGATGCTGGGACCGGATCTCCGAGGAGGTGGCAGGGCGCGAAGCTGCGACATCTGTTCCAGATGTAGCGCCATTCGGGGCCGCCGGCCGGACCTGTAGATAGCACCGGTCGTGGCCTTTCGATTTCAGGGCATCGACGTCACCGTCGGGACCGGCTTTCTCCTGTTGGTCGCCCTCTTGGTAGTCCAAGCCTCGAGTGCCGATCAGCCGCTCCTCTGGGGGCTGACCTACGCGGCGATCGCATTCGTTTCCATCCTCGTCCACGAGTTTGGGCACGCCTTGCTCGCCAAGTTCTGGGGCCTCCGCGTCTACGGGATCGAGGTGGGCTTTCTCGGAGGCGTGACCCGTCACGATGTCACGACGCCGCGACGTCAATTGGGCATCAGCCTCGCGGGTCCGGCCGCGGGCCTGTCGTTGAGCCTGGCCTTCCTCCTGCTTGCGATCGTGATGCCAGAGGGCTGGGCGCAGGTCGCATCGGCCGTGGGGTGGCAGCTCAACTTGTTCTGGAGCTTGTTCAACTTGTTGCCGATCCTGCCGATGGATGGGGGGCGAGCGCTGGCGTCGGCCCTCCAACTGACCGTCGGACCCGCGATGGCCGTCGCGGTAGCTGGAGCAGTGGGAGCGGTGCTCGGCGCGCTTGGAGCGGTAGGGATGTACTTGATTGGCGCGTACATCGGAGCGGCTTTCTTGATGTTCGTGGCCTACCAGAACGCCAGGGCCTTTTCTAGCGTTTGGAATGAATCGCGTACGTGATCCGAAGCGGGGGTTTGATGGGAACGGTTCGTCAACAGGTGGGCATCGTGGCGGGCACGCGCGACGTTTGGCGTGCGCTGACCACGGGGGAAGGAGTGGCTCGGTGGTGGGCGACCGAGGCGCGAGTGGACGCTCGCGATGGCGGCCTGATCGTACTCGTCGAGGAGGACGCCGAAGGGCGACGGGAACAGCGCGGGCTGTTTCACGAAGTTCGGCCCGTGCGAAAGATCGAGTTGGCCCTCGATCATCGCGGGGGTGGGCCCGACGCGACCTCGCGGGTGTGCTTCACGGTGGCAAGAGACGGCGATGAAACGCGCGTCGCCATGACCGCCTCTGCTGCGGCGTGGGATGACGAGGCCGTCCGCCAGGCCGCCGATCAGCGCTGGAAAGTGCGCCTGGAGAAGCTCCGCGGCGTGCTCGAGGGCTGATGAATCGTGCGGTCTCGGTGTGGGATACGTTCCGCGCAAGGTGGGCGTCGATGGCCGGGGGCGGATCGTGGCGCCGAGTCGGATTGTGGAGCGCCGCGCTTGCGGGTGCCTGCGGCCACCCATCCACAGCCCCGGAGGCCGGGCCAAGCATCGTCGACAGCGACTCGGGCGGCCTGCCCCTTCCCACCGATTGTGACGATGCGCGCACCGACGGGGGATCGTCGGCAGCGGAGGTGTGCAATGGCCGCGACGACGACTGCGACGGACGGGTCGACGACGCTGACATCGACCTCGACCCGGCGTCGGCCACCCCTTGGTACGCCGACGCCGACGGGGATGGATACGGCGACCCCTACGTCGCGGGCACGGCCTGCACGCCACCGGCGGGCACGACGGCGGTCGCGGGCGACTGCAACGATGGAGACCCGACATTCACCCGCTCGCCCCAGAGCTGTGTGGTGGGGTGGATGACGATTGCGATGGCCTGATCGACGACGCCGACGCCGATCTCGATGCGTCGTGGCTCTGGACCGGCTTCGTCGACATGGATGGCGACGGCGTCGGCGCGGGGACCGAGCCATTGACTCCCCAATGTTCCCCTGCAGGGGCGGTGTCCATAGGCGGGGATTGCGACGATGCAGCCGCGCACCGCCATCCTGGCGCACCGGAAGTTTGCGGTGACGGCATCGATGACAACTGTACCGGCGTCGACGAGCCTTGTTCGGGCCCACTGGTCGGGAGCTTGTTGTCCGACGCCGATTCGCTCGCGATCTGGTTGGGGGCCGAGGAGAACAGTTGGTTCGGCTACGCCGTGATGGGGGCCGACGTCGATGGCGACGGGGACCTCGAAATGTTGCTCGGGGAGCCGTCGGCCGCCGACCCCACGAGCGACGAGGGCCGGCTGATCCAGATTGAAGATGCGGCGGCACCTTCGGCGTGGCTCGAGGATGGGACCCCCACCGTCCGCGGCGAAGGCCTTAGCGACATGCTCGGCGGGACCTTGGCGACGGTGGGGGACACCGATGGCGACGGCGTGCTCGAGTGGGCGGTGGCGGCGCGCCTCAACGATCAGGCTGCGATCGACGCGGGGTGTGTGTACTTGCTTTCGGGACCCATCACCGATGGCGCCGGGATGGGAGGCGAAATCGAATTGCGAGGCGCGACGGCGGGCGACCAGGCCGGCGACACGATGGCCGACGGCGCGGACTTCGACGGAGACGGCCTGGACTCCGTGGTCGTTGGCGCACGATTGGCCAACGTCGCAGGGACGCAGCAAGGCGCGGTGTGGTGGGTCGATTCGCCGCTGGCGGACGTTGGCCTCGGTGACCTCGATACCGTCATCCTTGGCTCGGTGTCCGAGGGCCAGTTCGGCGGTGGGCTTGTGTCGGGTGACCTGAGTGGAGACGGGGTGCCCGACCTCCTCGTCGGCAGCGACAAGGCGCCCGGTGGCGGAGTGGAACGAGGCCGCGTCGACTGGTTTCTCGGGCCGACCCTACCGCCGGACTCCGCGAGAGCCGACTACTTCCTTTACGGCCTCACGAACGAAGACAAGCTCGGCGACGCGCTCGCCCTCGGTGACCCCTTGGGGACGGGAGCTCCGTCCGCCGTCATGGCTGCGGTGGGCAGCGGCGTCGTTCAACCGAATTCCGGCGGCGTGTGGGTCGTTCCTTCTCCACCCAGTGTGGATGGCGACCTCGCAGCCGCCTCCGTGAGTCGAATCGACGGCGCCGCCAACGAGAGCATCGGGGGCGTTTTCGCTTTGGGGGATCTGGACCGAGACGGTTTCGACGACATGGTGATCGGGTCGGCTGCTTACGGCGACTCCGGCGAGGGCCGCGCCTTTGCCTTCTATGGCCCCTGGTCCGGCACGAAGTCGGTACCGGACGCAGACGCGTACGTCGCCGCGAGCGAGTCGAGCGACGGCCTGGGATCGGCGGTTTCCTTCCTTGGCGACGTCACCGGGGATGGGTACCCCGAGGTCGCCCTTGGCGCGTGGTCCAGCGATCGCGCGGGTGTCGACGCCGGCCTGCTCTTCGTACTCCCCGGCGCCCCACGCTGAGGCCAGAAGTTCGCCGCCCTCAGGGGCCGAGTCCGACAAGTGTGACAGTGCCTCCGACGTCGATACCGGCAAGCCGCTCGACAATCCCGTCCAGCGAAAGGGAAGGCCATTCGGTCAGAATCATGTCGCCCTCGACGACCTCGAGCGCATCGAGGCCGAGGTCATTGAACGTGCTGAGGTCGTGCAGGACGAGGTCGCCGCGGATGATCGTCACCTTGTCGAGGCCCGAGAGGTCCGGGAGCGTCGAGCATCGGGCCACGTCGAGGCGTCCCATCGACTCCGCACTTCCGAACCCGTCGACGGAAACGAGCGCAGGCAGATCGGCGAGGGTGACTGACTCGAGCACGGCATCGCTGCCAATTTCGGGTAGGTCGGTCAAGCTCGCCAATCCCCGGAATTCGACAACCCCGCCGGTCCACGACGGCCACGTCGCCAGGTCCGGGACGGAATTCATCTCGGTGAACGCGACGTTGGGGGCGTCGCGCAACCCCTCGAGGCCGGCCCAAACGGTCGCCGACGGAAGCTCCGAAACGCGCAATTCGCCGCCGACGGCGTCGAGGAGCAGGAATGGTGCGGTGCCCTGCATGGACGAAAGGTCCTCCAGCCTGAGGTCCCCGCCTACCGTCTTCAGGCTCGACCAGTCGTCGAGATCTTCGAGCGCGTCCATGCCCTCGACGACGAGGCTTGCGCCGACGTCGCGCAGCCGAAAAAACCGAAGTTGTTTCAGGGTGGGCAGGTCAGCGATTCTTACTTCGCCGGCGACGTTCGTCAGCCAGGGAAGGGTAAGGACCGACAAGGGCCCTTGGGCGGCGTGGAGATTGTCGCCGATCTCGGCCAACACCGGCAGGCTTGCGGCGGTACACGCGGAAACGTCCACGCCTCCTCCAACGGTTTGCAGGCGACCCATGGAGGCCGACGTGGGTGCGCTGCACGCCAACGAGCCAGCGACGTCGCAGACACAGCTCAGGTCGGCTGCAGCGTCCACCGTGAGGTCGCCGTCGATGCGCATACCGACAACGCCCTCACAGGGGCTGTCCGACGCGAATGCGGGGCCGGGGTGAGCGGTAGGCAAATCACACGGATCCGCCACGGTGGTGGCGTCGGGGAGGCCCGGCAAGTCGCACGCGACCCAATCGACGAGGGCTTGGCGTTCCTCGTCGGACGGCCCGCCGGCCGGCGGCATGCTGCCGTCGGAGGTTCGATCGGCGGCCGCATCTGCCCAATCCGCCAGGCTCGCCGGAATGTCGAAATTTACGCCGGGCGGTGCCCCATATCGGTCGTCGCCGACGACCTGGGAGCTGTGGCATGACGTGCACCAGGTGAGGAGAAAGGAGTCGGCGGCAACGTAATTGGCGTCCTCGCAGGCGTCGGCGACGATTTCGGGCGGCGGATCGGTCGCGGATTCGTCGGGGGGGGCGCAGGAGACGAACCATGCGAAGGCGATCACGGCGAGAGGGCCAACAGGGGATCGCAGCCGGGTAGAGCCTCCTCGGGGTCGCCGCCGAGCGCCGCGATGAGGCCGCCGAGGAAGTCGGCGGCCGTCAGGACCGGAGCCCGATCGGAGGCTTCGCCGTCGACGCGGTCGACGCCCCGTGGCCCGAAATTCTCGTCGGTCCCGCCCAAGACCCGGCCCGTGCCAAGGCCGCCGCCCAACAAGATGGCGCTGGTCAAGGGCCAGTGGTCGGTGCCCCCGAGGTCGTTCAGCGCGGGATTTCGAGCCATTGCGGAAATGACAAAGACCGCCACGTCGTCGAGCGCATTTTTCTCAGCCAGCGAATTCATCAAGGTATCGAGGGAGACGAAGAGGGATTCGTACTGATCGTCCTGGAGGTAGTCGGCAGAATGCGTGTCCCAGCCGTCAATACTGACGAGGGCGGAGGCAGCCACGTCGCTCAGGAGGAGGTCCACCGCGAGATCCAGCTGGCCCTCCAAGTTCAGCAAATCAGGCGACAGCGAGGCGGGATCAGCGACCTCGCGCCACGCGTCAGCCCGCTCTCGCGCTTCGGCGGAATCGACGTGAAAGGGGACGCGAGGCCCCGTTGCCCAGCGCGCGGCGCGGGACGCCATCACTTTGCGCGCGGCGACCTCGGCCGACTCCGACGGCTCCCAGGGAACAAGCGGTCGTCCGCTGTCGGCGGGAGGAGGGGCGGCCAGCGTCGGATCCAGGAGACCGGCGACCTGCTGTCGGCGACCCATGCGCGCCGACGTGGGGCCAAGGGGACCCGGTTCGAGTGCCCCGCTCAGGTCGATGACGCCGAGGGGGGTGTCGATCCCAAGCACCTGTCCTGCCAGGGTCGGCAGGTCGGCGGTCCGCCGGTCCGAGGTGCCGTGGAAGATCCGCGCACGGAAGGCCGGGTGGCCGATCGAACCTGTCCAGATGCCATTGATGAAGGTTGCCTTGGCGCCCCAACGCTCGAAGAATGTCGCCGTGCTTGGGCGCAGCGTGCGATTGGTTCCCACGCGGAGTCCGCCAAGAACTTCGATATCTTCGCCAGCTTTGCGGCCCGGCACCGTTCGGGGGTCGTGACAGCGCGTCGCGTCGCACCCACCGTCCAAGTTGACCGTCAGCAGGCGACTCGGCTGACGATGGAGCGGATGAGCGACCGATAGCTGAGGCCCTGGTTGACGAAATCTTCGGCCAACCCAGTGACGAGGGCGCCATCGACATCTTCGGGCCGCATGTGCCAGAAATGAGCCGCGGCGCGGCGTGCGGCGCAGGTCGGCGCCCGAGGATCGGCCGCGATCGCCGCCCCGAGGTCGTTCGGCGTTTCCAACGGCGTGCCGTAGAAGGCCGGTGCGGGCATGCCGTATTCGATCCAACCTGTCTCTGCGCCCGGCGTATAGATCGATACTGGGTAGCAGAACTGGGCGAGAGCGCCGGTACAACCCGCGTCAGTCGCCGCGACGATTTCGTCTCCACGGAGGCCGAAGGGCCACCCCCACATCGCTGAAGCCAAGGGTTCCAGCGTGGTGTGGCAGCCCAAGCAGGCGGGTTCTTCGGAGACCCCAGCAGTTTCTGCGCCCGGATCCAGGTGGACCGGGTCGAACGGCTCGATCAGTCGACCACCGATGTCGTCGCACAGAAACAGATCCGCAATGATCTCCGCACGGCCACGGTGTTTTTCGGATAGATTCGTGGCGTTGCGCGTCCAGAATCGAGTCTCGGACAAGACCCCATTGGCAGGACGACCGTCTATCCAACGACTTTCCTGCCACAACGGGCCTGCAGGGTCGTAGGCGAGGCCCTGGGCCGCGGCCACGATGGGGTCGACCCATGGATCGTTGCCAACGAAGATTCCGTATACGGACGATTTTCGCTCACAATGGCCGAAATTCGAACCAAAGGAGATTCGGCGAATGAACGGTGAACCTCCCCCTGCGTTGCGGTCGCGAGGGGCCCGATCCTCGGCCAAACGACCGGGATGTCGCTTCCTACGTTGAGCAACTCTGCGTGCATCGCGCGCACGGTGCGAAGGAAGGAGTCCTCCGTCAGCCAAGCGTCGATCAAGCCATCGAGGGCGGCGGGGTCCGCTTCGAGCGCATCGAGCTCGGCCGTCGACGGCCGAACGGCTCGGAGGGCGAGCGAGATGCGGATGCCATCGGCCACAGCGTTCCGCGCGGCAGGCTCCGAGAGTGCTGGCTCCGGTGCTGTGGCCTCCACGGCCGGATCACACGCGGAGAAGAGGGCGATGCCGACCCACATGCCGCTCTTTTATCCGATGCGCCATTCGCAAGTCAAGCGCGGCGTGGACCCGGGCAAATTGTTCAGCGTCGCAACGTGGCCCTGTGCGCCTTGGCAACCAGCGAACCTTGGACCTCGATGGCGTCGGGGCGGCCCGTGATCGCGTCCAGTTCGACCTTGACTTGGGTGCCCGCCAGGTGGGTGTCCGTCGACGCTGGCAGCGACGTGGTGATGGCGACCTCGACGGCGTCGAGGATGGCCCCTTCGGCGATGGCGGCCAGCGGGTCCACGAGCACGGCGCCGCGGCTCTGAGCGACCTCTTCGGCGGACGTTGCACGAAGGGAGACCTTGCCCTTGGAGATCGCCAATGTGCCGTTCACGGCGACGTCGCGCCACCAGCCCTTGCCCACCGGGCGCCAGAGGCGGAGGACAAGGCGAAACGCGTCCCCGTCGAGATCGAGGGACTCCGGCACGGGGACGACGTCGTGGCTGACGGGGCCTTGGTCGAAGGCGGCGGTCCGGCCGAGATCGACGGCGGCGTCTGGCGCCAACCAAGCCGTCCACCCCTTGGCGGGGGGCCTAGGGAGGGAGGCGAGAGCGCCGGTGTGTGCCGATGTGGCGAGCTCGACGACGAGCCCTTCTCCGACGGCGTCGACGCGAACCGCGCGCAAGGGGGCGTCCCTGTCGCCGACATGGGCCAAGGGGATGGGGGAAAGCTGGGCCAGGGCCTGGTTGGCCAGCCAAGTTCCAAGCGGCGCCGTGTCGAGGGCGACCTGCCGTCCTCCGGCTTCCACCTTGGCCTGCAGGACCCTTACGGGGGTCACCACGAGGTCGAAACCCGCGTCGGCGGGGACGCTCGAAAGGGTGGCTTCCAGCGCGAGGGATCCGGATGCGGGCGCCGTCCACTTTCCGCCGAGGCCCGAGCCATGAAGGGTGCCGTCGAGGGTCGCGTCGACGCGCAGACAGCCGTCACACGCGCCGTCGCGGACCTTCGCGCTCACCACGCGCAGCTCTGGCTCGATCTTGATCGGGCCCAATTGAACGGCCCCGCCGAGCTCGCCCTGTGCGACGAGCGCGGCGTCCACGACCTCGTCGACCGCCTGCCATCCCACCGCGACCGCGGCATGGGGCTTCCAATTCCGCGGAAGTTCCGCCGGCGCCGCCAAGGCAGCCGCGCGGTGCGATTCAAACAAGGGGAGGACCGACTTGGCGCACGCGGCCAGGAGCAACAACGTCATCCCGTCTCCCGTGGTGGCGGCCCGGACCGGTGCGGGTAACGCAACCGCTCGTGCAGATCGATCCGGACGACTTCCTCGGCCTGGTCGAGTGCGGCGACGCGCTCGGGCTGACCGCGCTCGTGGTGCGAACGCCTCCCCCCTTTCGGACGGCCGACGGGAGGTCTTGGCTCGAACTCATCGCCCGGAGCGGCTTCAACGGGCGAACAAGCCATCTCGCGGAGGTGGTCGAGGTCTTGTTGGAGGCCGGGGCTGAGGTCGATGCACACGCCGCCGCCTTCCTCGACGACGTCGGCAGCTTGCCGACGAACCTCGTCCCCGACGTCCGGGACTCTCGGGGTCGAACGGCCCTGCACCTCGCCGCGGAGCGCGACGCGGCCGACGTGGCGCGCGCCCTCATCGCCGCGGGGGCCGACCCGAGTCTGCGCGACGACTCCGGGCGAAGCGTGCTCGAGATCGCTGCGCAACCCAGCCCCTGGCGCTTTGGCGTCGCGCGCCGCGTGCTCGACGTGCTCGGCGAGGCCGGGGTGGAATTGGACCCGTGGACGGCGGCGCGCCTTGGAGACGTCGCGGCGTTGGTGGGCGTGGATGTACACGCCCGCGACGCCGTCGGCGACACGCTGCTCGGCGTCGCGGCAGAAGCCCTGGCCACCAAGGCCGTCGCATTCCTTCTCGACGCTGGGGCGGACCCCAGTGCGCCCGACCGCTTCGGTCGCACGCCGCTCCATCGCGCGGTCGCGCGCCTCGTCGAGCGCGACGACCTTGCCGTACCGCGCCTGCTGGTCCAGCGGGGGGCGAATCGGCAGGCCCGGGATCAGCGCGGGCGGACACCCGCCGACCTCGCTTCCGATCTGCGATTGCACCTCATTTCGCGCTGGCTGGACCCGGAATCCGACCTCTGACGCCTCAGGCGACGGGGCGGAGGTGGCGCTCGGACCACCACGGCCCGAAGGGCAGGATGGCGCCGAGGCTGGCGATGACCCACTGACGAACGTTCCAGCCGATGGTCCGCGCGGCGAAGGCGAGGGCCACGACGTAGGTCAAGAACAAGGTCCCGTGGACCCAACCCAACCAGGGTGCGAACGGGATGTCCACGCCGACGCCGCGGCGCAGGAATGTCGCCGCGAGCAGCGTCAGCAGCGAAGCGCCTTCGACGTGCCCCAGGTGGACCACCAAGGTGAACGTCGCCCCTTTGGGGTCGGGGTGGGGGGCGGAGGGTCGGCCGCCAAAGAAGAGGCCGGCGGCGGCGGAAATCGCGACGCCGGTCGCAGTCGTCGCAAGGTCGTGGCTGCGCAGGACCATGGCAGCGATCGTGGCCGCCGTGGCCGCGACCGCGAGGCGCCCGGAGAGGGCGCGGCCGTGGAGCGCGGCATCCAGCCCGAACGCCCATGCGGCCAAGCTCGTCGCGACCCCCCAGCCGACGACGGGGTCCGCGAGCGTTTTTCCGCTGGCTTGCAACGCGACGTGGCCAAGGCTCCAGGCAAGGACGAGCGCGACCAGGGCTTCCCGCGATGCGGCCCGCCAACGGTCGACGGGGTCGCCGGCGGACACCGCGACGCCGATGCCAGCCGCGAACAGAGCTGCCGTGAGTCGCTTCGCGACGAGAACCGAGGTCAGGAACAATCGGCGACCGGACAGGTCTCTGGGAGGGCCACGTCGACCTCCGCCCAGGGGCAAGCGTCGCCGTCGTACTGCCAATCGACGTCGAGGTCGACGGTGTCCCCGTGGCCACTCCGCGTCTCGATTTCAAGCGTGAAACGCGTCCAGGTGACCGCCAGGGCCACGCCGTCGAACACGCACTCGTAGCCGGGCCCGATCGTCTCGGTGTTGCAGTCGAAACGGATCGATTCCGCTTCTCCGAAGGTGGCGAGGCCCTCGACGTCGTCGTGGGCAACCCCGTCGTCGTCGTAGACATGGACGTGGACGAGCGACGTAGGACATAGGCCCACCGCGGGCATTCCCACCGTCTCTCCCGACGGCCCGCAGGCGAGCCAAAGCCAGGCGATCACGGCTGGACCAACACCATCGTGCTGAGCATAGGGAGACTGACGATGCCGACGAGACTGCCTTCGTCCACGGTGAAGGTGCCGGCCACGGTCCAAACGCTCAGCGTATAGTCCGCCACCCACAGTTCATATGCGCCCCCTTCGGGGAGGCTCCAGAGGTTGTCGACGCGGACGGGCAGGCCAGCGGGGGCCTCGTAGTCGAATGGGTGAAGGTTCCACCCGGCCACAACGGTCGTGGCGCCCTGAACCGGAGGCAGAAGCTCCGTCGGAATGGCGACGCCAGCGATGTCCGTGGCCGCGACGGACAGCGCGTCGGGCGGTTCGAGGTCGCCGGTGCCTACGGTGATGTGCAGGCCGTCGACGACCTCGATCTCGGTCGCAGACCCGAGTGTCGTGGCCGGGTCCAAGGGCAGTTGGAAACCGTCCACCGTGAGGACTTCGCCGTCGGCGATGTCCAACGGAATGATCAACGTGGCGAGGCCGCTGTCCTTTTCCGCGGTAAATTCGAGACTGTAGGCGCCGACGCAGACGTTCGCGAATTCATAGGCGCCGTCGGCCAGGGTCGTGGCGGTTCGGCAGGCCGAGCCGCGGCAGAAGCGCAGGTCGACACCTTCAGCGGGGGCGGACTCGGCGTCCCGAGCAAAGCCGGACACGTTGCCCGTGCAGTCCGGCGCGGAGGGCGGGTTGGTGTCCGACTCGGTCGCCGTCGTGTCCGTATCGGTCGTGGTGTCCGTGAAGACGGGATCTTTGATGTCTCCACCGCACGCCACGAGGGCGAGAACCAGGCGCGTCATGGGCGTCTCCCAGCCCGCTGCTAACGCGGGTGGCGCCCTTCGCGGGGGACCGAGCTAGGGGGGCGACCAGCGGAGGACCTTGACCTGCCTGGATTCTTCGGACCAACCATTACGTTAGATTCGCCGCCACCGTCTGGTTGTTCTTCCTCAAAAGCCGCTGCTTGTGTTCCTTCGGCGTGAGATAGCCGAGGCTTGAATGCGGGCGAATCTCATTGTAGT
>SXOB01000055.1 GCA_005776945.1 Pseudomonadota bacterium | reverse complement strand
GTGGGGGCGACGGGGCCGTCCCAGCCGCCGGCGTCGAGCGTGCAGGCGACGAAGCCGTCGGCATCCATGTCGCGCTCGGTGTCCTGGAGCAGGACGCAGTCGGCGGGGAGGCCGTCGCAGACGAGGTCCATGACGGCGAGCGGGCCCATGTCGGGATCAGCGTCGTCGCAGTCCGCGTCGGCCACGACGGTGGGGTCGCCACGCCAGCCGGCCGCGTCGAAGGTGCAGGTCACGGCGCCGTCGACGTCGCCGTCGGTTTCTTCGGCGGGCAACGTGGCGTCGCAGTCGTCATCCGCGCCGTTGCAGAGCTCTCTGGCGCCAGGGTGCACGGTGGGGTCCGCGTCGTCGCAGTCGCCTCCGTTGGGGACGACGTTCGCCGGCGGGTCACAGCCGAAGAACTCCTCGTCGCCAAACGTGTCGCCGTCTCCGTCGACGAAGCCGCTGACCGGGGTGCAGGGGGTGCCGGTGTCGATGGCCGTGTCGCTCGTGTCCCCCGTGTCGGCGGGGCCCGTGTCGGGTCCGCCCGAGTGTCCCATGTCGCCGCCCGTGTCTGGCGCGGGGCCGCCGCCCCAAGGCGCGCCGTCGGTCTGGAAACCGGGCGACGCGGCCCAGATCGACACGGATTGGTGGTCGACGAGGGGGCCGCCGCCGGCGGGCGAGCGGACGAGGCTGGCGGCGGGCGCGTCGAGCGGGTCGTAGGTGAGCGAGCCACCATCCGGCAGCAGGCTCAGCGTGTCCACGGCAGGGTTGAGCGGTCGGGCTGACGAGGCGAGCAGCACATTTACGCGCGGTCCCGGGTCGTCCGCGCACCACGCGGGCCCGCCGTTGCCGAGGTCCGGTGTGCCACCTGCGTAGATCAGGATCACGTGGCCGGCCGGGAGGACGCCAGGGTCGAAGCTATGCCAGATGCCTAGGGAGTCTTCGAGGGTCCAGCCGCCCAAATTCACGGCGCCGGGCTTCAGGTTGCGGACCTCGACGAAGCCGTCGGAGTCGTCCACGACGCCGTCGCAATTCGCGTCGAGGCCGGTGGTACCGGGGTCGGCGTGCACCTCCTCCACGACGGGAGCCGCAAGGGCCGCGGGCGCAGCCCACGCGGCGATCCAGGGGAGGGTCGGGACCATGGTTCGGGCTAACCTGGGTCGGTCGCAAACACGGGAGCGGGCCTGGGACCGATTGCTGCGATTGGCGACGTCCACGCCCAATTCAATCCTTCGGAAGGCCAAGCGTTGGCCGACGCGGGGTACGGGGGCGTCGCGTTCGTTGGCGACCTGCCGGGGCGTTGGCACCAACGTCTGCACGAGACCGCTGCGGCCATGGCCACGGTTCCCCTGCCGGCGGCCATCGTGTTGGGCAACCACGATGGGCCGACGGCTGCGGAGGTGCTCGCCGAGGCGTTGTGCGTCGATTGGTTGGACGCCGCGCGCCTGGAGCGAGCGCGCTCCGAGCTCATCGCGAGCTTGGGTCCGATCCGTGAGCTGGCCTGGTCGTGGACGACCCTTGGGGACGTCGTCGTCTTGGGCGCCCGACCTCACGCGATGGGGCGTCGGCTCAGCTTTCCTCGGTGGTTGGCCACTCGCGGTATCGTCACGGAGGACCACGCCGTCGACGCCCTGGTGGAGGCGGGCCGCGCCGCGCCCGCGGGGCCGCTCCTGGTGCTCGCCCACAACGGGCCGTCGGGTTTGGGCGACGACGGCCGTGCGCCGTGGTCCTTGCCCTGGGGCGGCGATCTCGGCGACCGCGACCTTCGCCGCGCCCTGACCGCACTCCGCGGTCTGCGTCCCGGGCCCATCGCCGTGGTCGCGGGACATGTCCACCGGCGCGTAGGCGACGGCCGCCGCTGGTTGGCGGAGTTCGATGGGCTGCTCGCCGTCAACGTCGCACGATTCCCTCGCCACGAGCAAAGGGGCGATGGCGTGGTGGCGCACCATGTGGCGCTCGAAGTCGCGGACGGCCGATGGGTGGCGGAGGCGCGGCAAGTCCCCCTCAACGCGGGCCGGGGCCGATCCGACGGGTAAGGCGGGGGCAGTCATGGGGTCGGTCTGGGCGTTGGTTTCCACTGCGCTGGCCTGGGACGTGGCGCGCACCGAAGCGGGCGACACGATCCGGTGGGTCGAGGCCCCCGTCGAGTGGCAATTGGCCGTCTCGGGAGCGCCCGCCGAATTGGACGTCGGGGGCGCAGCGGTCGCGGCGACGGCGGCCTGGCAAGGCGTCCCCGGAGCGGAATTGGCGTTTTTCCAAGCGCCCGACATCGACCTTGGCGGGCCCGCCACGGGCACGGTTTGGTGGGACGCGGAGCGGACCTCCATTCCCGACGATCAGGTGGCCTACGCGACGATCTGGTCGACGGACGGGGCGATCTTCGCGTTCGATGTTGCGGTGGACCCGACGGTCGAATGGGCGACCGACGGCCATTCGGACCGCTACGATCTCCAGGCCGTCCTCACCCATGAAGTCGGGCACGTGCTCGGCTTTCTGCACAGCGACGTCGAGGGCGCGGTGATGATGCCTGGCAAGGCGAGGGGGGACCTCGACGGACGCGTGCTCGCCGAGGACGACGAGGCCGCAGCCGTCACTGTTTACCCGGACCTGCCTGCGCTGTTGCCCGAAGGTTGCTCGTCCGGCGCGCTGCCCTTCGCATGTGTGCTCGGCCTGTTGCGTCGGAGGACGTCGTGAGCGCGGATTTCGTCGACTTTGCGGCGTTGGCCGACGCCAGCGTGTCCGTCGTCCGCGGCGTGGTCTGGTCGGTCCACGTCGAGGTGTGGGGGCGCTCCCTGCGTTCGACCTACGAGGTGGCCGTCGAAGAGTGTTGGGTGGGAACGTGTAGCGAACTCGTGACGGTGGTCGTGCCGGGTGGGTCCCGGGGGGACCTCGTCGCTCGGTCCAGCGGCTGGCCGGTGTGGGAAGAGGGGTCCGATGTCGTCGTGTTTGTGCCCACGTCCGGGACCGTGAGGCGGGGGGGCGCCTACACGGTCCTGGACGGCGGGCGGTTGTTCGGCGGAACCGAGGACGTCGGCCTCGTCGACCTCGAGGGCGCTCTGATGTCGCGTTGACTTCGGTCCGGGGCGCCGCGGACGGGCCGCGCTTCCTTCCCGCGGCCCGCGTGCGGCGCCCCGAACTTCGCCATGCAGGGGGTCGACCTGCGTTAGTCGCCGCCCGAACTTTGGGGGCGGGATGATTGCGCAAGTGGTGCGGGCTTGGCGGGAGGGCGCCTCGCTCTGCTTGGCCACCGCCGCCGTGGGCCTGCCGATCACGATCGTCTACAACGTGCTGTTCCAGGCGGGTGTGGAGCTGAGCATCAAAGCGTCGCGCGAGCCTGACTGGATGGCGCAGACGACGTCGAATTCGCTGTTCGAGGGCTTCCGCGCCCTGTGCGCCTTGCTGTTCGTCTACGCCGCCTTTCAGTTGTTCAAGCCCTCGCGGAAGAGGTCGAGCTGGGTCCCGGTCCTGTTCCTCCTTCCCAGCCTGTTTCTCGCGTTGGCCTTCTGGTTCCTCGCTGCGCGAACGGGTCAGGTCGCCACGGCGCCCGCAGAGCAGCTCTTCTTCACGATGGCCTGGAGCCTGCTGGTGCAGTCCTTTGCCGGCGCGGTCTGGATCGTTGGCATCGTGATCGCGGCCGATGCGTCCAGGCGCGGCGTCTCCGTCCATGAAGCGTGGCGCGCGATGGTTGCGCGGACCGCCGGGGTGGTCGAAGTGGTCGGCACGAAGGCTCAGGCCGTCAGCATCGGCCTTCAGCTCCTCGTTCCCGGTCTGTACACGGCCGTGATCTTCGCCTTTGCCGAGTTCATCGCGATTTTGGATCCGTCCGTCGAACGCCCGCTCGCGCAATCCCGTGAGCTGACCAAGGTCGCGCGCCACACCTTGTTCCGCTTGGTCCTCAGCTACTTCATCCTCATGGCGCTCGGTTCGCTCGGCGTCTGCATGGTGCTCGAGTCTGGCAAGGTGTGGATGTCGAGCATCTTCGACCCGGCGACGCCTCGCGTCGAGACTCGCTACGCCATCACGCTGGTCAACGGCCTGACGCAGTGGTGGTTCGTCATGGCCAACCTGGCCTTGTACCGCAAGCGCATCGCTGTCATCGAGGCTTCCAAGGGGTGACGGTCCCCGGGGTCCTCACCGCCGCGCATCGCTTCGCAGATCGGCACTGGTCGGGACTCGTCGGAGAGGCGCTCGCCGTGGCCGTGCTCGACGAGGCCCGGTCGCGCCCGGGCACGTCGCTCGTCGTCGTGGACGGGGCGGACCGGGCCGATCGCCTTGCCCGTGCGTTGAAGTGGCTGGCGCGGTCCGACGAGGTCGTGGGGCGCTGGGCCGACGACGAGACGCGGCCGTACGACGGCTTTTCGCCCGACGGGTCCGCGGCGCGTGCGCGGTTGGCGGCGTTGGCGCGGCACGACGCAGGCAAGTGGGCCCTGTGGGTCGCGACCCCCCGGAGCCTCCTGCAGCGTGTTCCGGACCGGGACGCCCGGGCGGCGGGGTCGCGCTTCCTTGCCGCGGGCGACGAATTGGAGCGGGACGTCTGGCTGCGCGCCCAGTCGGATGCCGGGTGGACGGTGACGACGCGGTGCGACGCCCCGGGCCGGGTGGCCGTACGCGGCGACGTGATCGACGTCTGGCCGGAGGGTGCCGCGGGCCCCGTCCGCATCGACTTGTTCGACGACGTGGTGGAGTCGCTTCATCGCGTCGACCCCCGCACGGGCAAAGTCGTCGCCCGCGTCCGGCGGGTGTCCATCGGACCGGCGCGCGAGGAGCGATTCGACAAGGAGGCGCTCGCCCGCTTCGACCGGGTGACGGCCGCCGAGGTCGCGTCCCAGGCGCGCGGCGTGCAGCTCCGTCGGCGCTGGCTGGACGACCTCAACTCTGGCATTCGCCCAAGTGGTCTGGAGGAGTTGCTCCCGGCCTTCGTCGAGGTCGTCGACGTCCTCGACGCGTTGGCGGGGGCGGCCGTGCGCGTCGTCCTTCCGGCCGAGGTCGATGCGGCGCTATTCGACTTTGGCGCCGACGTTCAGCGCCGCTTCCTCGACCTGGACCCCGAGGAGCGCCCCCTCGTCCCTCCGTCGAGCCGCTATGCGGTGTCGCGCGACGTCGTACGGCGCCTCGCCGACTGCGCGCAGGTGCTCGCCGTGTCGGCCGAAGGGGCTCACGTCGACTTCGGAACTGTGGCGCCGGAATCCGTCGTTGGCCGCGGTCGCGATTTCGTTGCCCTCGCAGCTGCCGTTCGCGGGTGGGTGGACGACGACCATGCCGTCGTCCTCGCGGTCGACGACGCATCGGCCGGCGATCGTCTAGCGACGCTCTTCGAGGGCCACGAGATCACCGTGAGGCCGGCGACGTCGATCGAAACGGCGCCGCGGGCCGCCGTGAGCTGGACGTTCGGCGACGTGGCTTCGGGCTTTCTTTGCGGACGCTCGGGGCTGGCCGTGTTGCCGATGGGACGCTGGCTGGGTTCTCGGCCGGCTCGCCAACGGTCGACGAAGGCGTTGGATGATGTCGTTGGCGAACCTGGGCAATTCGCCGACGGCGACCGCGTCGTCCACCGCGTCCACGGCATCGGGTCCTGGGCCGGCCTGATGCGGCTCGACGTGGGCAGCTTTGCCCAGGACTTCGGCCGCGTGATCTACAGGGGCGGCGAGATCCTGTTTCTGCCGGTCCATGCGCTCGACCAGGTCGCGCGATGGGCGGGTGTCGGTGAGGGGGCAGAGGTCGAGCTGGACAAGCTCGGGGGCGCGACCTGGGCGGTGCGGCGGGGCAAGGTCCGAGACGCGCTGCTCGGCTACGCCGACGAGCTGATCCGGCGCCAAGCGGCGCGCCAGTTGGCGACACGGGAACCCAGGCCGGCGCCCGGACCCCTGCTGCGGGCCTTCGAGGCGAGCTTTCCCTACGTCGAGACCCCAGATCAGTTGACGGCGATCGAGGCCGTCCTCGACGATCTTTCGTCGGCCGTCCCCATGGACCGGCTCGTGTGTGGCGACGTGGGGTTCGGCAAGACCGAAGTCGCCATGCGCGCCGTCGCCCGCGTGGTCGAGTGCGGCGATCAGGCGCTCGTCGTGTGCCCGACGACGGTGCTCGCCCACCAACATGCTCGGACCTTTCGGCAGCGCTTCGAGGGGCTGGGGGTCCGCATCGCGATGTGGTCGCGCTTCGTGTCGCCCGCTGAGGTGCGCGCTACCCGCGACGCGCTCGCCGCGGGCACCGTCGACGTCGTCATCGGAACCCACGCGCTGCTCGGCCGGGAGGTCGCGCCCCGGCGTTTGGGTCTCGTGGTCGTCGACGAAGAGCACCGTTTCGGCGTCAAACAGAAGGAGCGCCTGCGCGCGCTGCGCGTCGGTGTCGACGTGTTGGCGATGTCGGCCACGCCGATCCCTCGGACGATGCAGATGGCGCTCGACGGCGTCCGCGACCTGAGCGTCATCGCCACCGCGCCGAAGGACCGGTTGGCGGTGCGCACGCGGGTCGCACCACTGACGCCGGAGGTCATCCGGGAGGTCGCGGAGACCGAAGTCGCCCGCGGCGGGCAGGTGTTCATCGTCCACAACCGCATCGAGGACTTGCTGCCCTTCGTGCAAGACGTCCGCGAGGCCCTGCCCTCGGTCCGGCTTGGCGTCGCCCACGGGCAGATGGAGGACGACGCGTTGGAGCGCGTCCTGGTCGACGTCGTCGAGGGCCGGGTGGACGTGCTCGTCTGCACGAGCATCATCGAGAGCGGCGTCGATCTGCCCAACGTGAACACCTTGATCGTCGACCGCGCGGACCGGTTTGGGCTGGCCCAGCTTCACCAGCTGCGCGGTCGGGTCGGGCGTGGCGGCCAGCGCGCGATCTGCTTGCTCGGCGTTCCCGATGCGATGACGCCGGACGCCAAGCGCCGCCTTCGGGTGCTGTCGGAGAATTCCGAGCTGGGAGGTGGCTTTCGCATCGCTTGGGCGGACCTCGAATTGCGGGGCGGCGGCAACCTTCTCGGCACGGCGCAGAGCGGCAAGATCGACGAGGTCGGACTCGATACCTGGACGGAACTTCTCGCCGAGACCGTGGCGACGGCGCGGGGTGAGGCCCATCGTCAGACGATCGAGCCGGTCATCGAGGTGCCGGTAGGCGCGTTTGTTCCCGACGCCTTGGTCAAGGACGTCAGCGAGCGGCTGGGCTGGTACCGGCGACTGGCCGCGTGTACGACGGACAGCGGCATCGACGCCTGGTTGGACGACTTCGAACGCCAGGTCGGCGCTCGGCCGGAAGAGGTCGAAGATCTGGCCGGCATGGCGCGGGTCAAGGTGCACGCCCGAGAGCTCGGGATCGAGCGGATCACGATGATGCAGGTGCGGGCCGTGCTCGTGCTGCACCCCGAACCGAAGCGGGACCGGGTGGTCGACGACGCCATCGCCAAGCACCCCAAGCGCTTTGCGCGGACGGGCCGGGGGCTCGAGGTCAGGTGCACCCCGGCGGAAGGCGAACGGCCGCTCCGCTTCCTGCGGTGGGTGGTCGCGCAGCTGGGGGCGACGACGCGTTGACGCCGGTTAGGCGCGCGCCCATGATCGCCATCGCACTGTTCCTGTCCTGTGCGCCCAAAACCGTGTCTGCCGGATCATACGTCCCAGAACCGCCGCCCTTGCCGGCGTGGTCTGGCGACCTCTTGGCCGCGATGGACGCCAAAGCCGACCCGTGTGCGGATTTCCACGCCTACGCGTGTGGTGGGTGGCTCGCGGCGACGCCGTTGCCGGCCGACAAGCCCGTATGGGCCCGGTCCTTTTCGGTGATTCGCGACCGCAACCTGGAGACGCTGCGCGGCATCGTCGAAGAAGCGGCGAACCAGCCGACGGGTCGCGACGAGGACTGGCGGAAGATGGGTCAGACGTACGCGGCGTGTATGGACGAGGCCAAGATCGAGGCCGCGGGCCTGACCCCGCTCGCGGGATCGCTCGCCGCTGTCGAGGCGGTCACGAACGCCAAGTCGTTCATGGCGGCGGCCGGAAAGCTCAGCGAGTCCGGAGTCGGGGCGCTCGTTGGCGCCTACGTCGAGGGCGACCTGAAAGACCCGACGACCAACATCTTGTACCTTGGTCAGGGTGGCCTTTCGCTGCCGGACAAAGACTACTACGCGCCAAAGGACGACACGGGGAAGGCCCTTCTCGCGGAGTTCGAGGCCCACGTGAAGCGCACCTTCGTGCTCGCGGGAAGCCCGGAGCCGGCAGCGGCGCGAGACGCGGCGGCCGTCGTCGCCTTCGAGGGGCAAATTGCGGCGGCGAGCGTGGACCGCGCGATGTTGCGCGACCCGGACAAGGCCTACAACCGACTCGACCGCAAGGGCCTCATCGCGTTGACGCCCAAATTGGATTGGGCCGGCTACCTCGGTGCGATGGGCGCGGGGACCACGACCGCGATTTCGGTGGACGCACCGACCGCCATCAAAGCGCTCGAAGCCATCGTCACGAAGGCGCCACCACCGACGCTGCGCGCCTACCTGCGCTTCCACGTTCTGAGCCATGCGGCCCCGCACCTCGGCAAGGCCCATTTCGACGAGGATTTCGCCTTCTTTCAGAAGGCCGTCGTCGGCCGTCAGGCTCCGGAGCCTCGGTGGAAGCGTTGCCTGAACCTCGTCAATGCGCACGTCGGCGAAATTGCGGGCCGTTTCTACGTGGAAAAGGCCTTCGCGGGGGAAAGCAAGGCCGTGGCCAGCGCGATGCTTGACGACATCCAGCGCGCCTTCGTCGCCGGCCTCCCGCAGCTGTCGTGGATGGACGACGCCACCCGCAAGGCGGCCGAGGAGAAGGCGGCAAAGATCGCCAAGAAGATTGGCTACCCTGACGCGTGGCGCGATTACTCCGCGCTCGTTGTGGGCGACGCCCACGTGGCCAACGTGCTCGCCGCGAGCGGCTTTGAGCATCGCCGCCACCTCGGCAAGATCGGAAAACCCGTCGACAAGGGCGAGTGGTATATGGCTCCCCAGGTCGTCAACGCCTACTACAACCCGCTGAACAACGAGTTCGCCTACCCGGCAGGCATTCTGCAGGCGCCGTTCTTCGACAAGGGTTTCCCCGCGGCTCGCAACTACGGCGCGATCGGGGCCGTGATGGGCCATGAGTTGTCGCACGGATTCGACGACCAGGGCCGCAAATTCGATGGCGACGGCAAGTTGTCCGAGTGGTGGGCCCCCGAAGTGGCGGCCCGATTCGAAGAGCGCGCGGCCTGCGTGAAGACCCAATTCGACGGCTTCACGATCGAAGACGGCACCCACGTCAAAGGCGACCTGACGCTCGGGGAGAACATCGGCGACCTTGGTGGCGTGCGCCTCGCTTACCGGGCCTTCCAGGGAACGGGCGACTACGCGCAGCCGACGAACATTCCGTCGCTGAATCAGGACCAGTTGTTCTTCGTGTCGTACGCCCAGAACTGGTGTGCGGTGGCGTCGGTCCAGTACCAGAAGATGCAGGTGTCCAGCGATCCGCACAGCCCGGCCAAGTTTCGCGTCAATGGCCCGCTGATGAACCTGCCCGAATTCCACAAGGCGTTTGCGTGCGCGGAAGGCGCGCCCATGCGGCCTGCGAATGCCTGCGAGGTCTGGTAGGCCCTCGGAGGGCCCTTGAGCTTCCGGCGCCGCGACCTGCTCGTGTTCGATTGTCTGGCGGGGGGGGCGTCGGCCTCGTCGTCCTGCTGATCAGCGGCTGGATCGCGGGCGTGTACGAAGTCCCGCAGTCCTACGTGGCGTTCAACGGCGCCGTGAGCGTTCTGTATGGTGCGTTCGGCCTAGCGCTGATCCTGCGTGAACGGCGGCCCCTGTGGGGCGTTTCGGTCCTGGCGGGGGGCAACATGGCCTGGGGCGTCGTCTGCCTTGTGGCCTTCGGGCTGCTCGACGTCGGCTGGATGCCGAAGGCCCACTTGTTCGGCGAGGCCCTGTTCGTCGGTGGGCTTGGCGTCGTGGAATGGCGCTGGCGGCCGGACCTGGCGGACTGAGACGGCTGCGGCCGGCTAGAGCCTGCCGCGGACGGGTTCCGATCCCTCGAAACGATCGAAGTCCATGTCGCCGACGAAGGCCTTGAAGGCATCGGGGCCGAGCAGCTCGCGGACCTGGTTCGCCTGGTCGAGGCGCAGCTGGCGGACGTCGCGCTTGACATCCTCCCAACTCGCGCGGCCGGCGTCAACGTCGGCCAGTCGAGTACCGATGGCGTCGGTCGTGTCGACGACCACGAGTTCGATGTCGGCCAGCAGATCGTCGTCCCAGCGAGCTTTGGCGGCATGGGCGCCCACGCGATCGAGCAGGTCGTTGACGAGGTCCTCGCGCGTCTCGAGCCGAATCTCGGCGCGCGCGTCGTCGTCGGGCACCTTGGGTGCGCGTTCGGCCTTCGCCGATGTAACCTCGGTCATGTGGCTGGCGCGCGCGCGCTCAGCCTTGCGCGTGGCGGCCGTGGCGAGACGCTCTTCGCGCCCCTCCGCCTTGCGGTCATGGGCGCGACGGCGCCCATCCGGAGCCACGGCTGCAGCGGCCTTGGCGGCCTCCGCAACCTGAGCGGACTTCGGCGGCTCCGGAACGGCGATCAAGATGGCCAAACCGGCCAACACCGCCAAGCCTGCGACAGCTCCACCTAGGTAGCGAACCATGCACCCCCCCAGGCGCGAAGGGACGCTATCACGGAATTCGCGAGGTTCGCGGATCCAAAGTGAGGGGTTGGGGCACTGCGTAAAGGCGGTCCCCGTGGCGGCTGCGGACGACGCTCACCCGCGCCCGCGCCGCCGCATCGCCCAGCCGAGCCCGATCAACGCCCACCACGGCGTCACCGACGGCGTGTGTTGGCAATTGCAGCCGCTGTCGTCGGGCGGAGGCTCCACGTCCGTGTCGCCGGTGTCGAGGGGCACCGCGCCCTGGCCTTCGGGGCAACCGGCGTCGTCGACCGGCTCCCCTTCCGGGGTGCCCAGGCAGGCGTCATCGCAGCCCGGGACCCCGTCGTTGTCGCTGTCTTCGTCGGGCACGCCGCAGCCGCAGATTCCGGGCAGGACCTTCGTCGGGTCCGTCGAGCACTGGTCGTTGCAGTCTTTGGTGCCGTCGCTGTCCGTGTCGACGTCGGACAACAGGCACCCGCATTCGCCCGGCTCCGTTTTTTCGCCGTTCGTGGGGCAGTCGTCTTCGCAGTCCAACACGGTGTCGTAGTCGGTGTCGACGTCGGGGACGCCGCAGCCGCAGACGCCCGGATCGGTCTTCGTCCCGTCTTCAGGACAAGGGTCGTTGCTGTCGCCCAGCCCGTCACCGTCGCTGTCCTCTTCGATGCGGACGAGGCGGCCGCTTACGGCCGTGCCGTCGCTGTCCGTGCCCGACACCATCAGCGTCAGGTTGCGGTAGGCCACGCCGGTGACGGTGCCGTCGCCGCCCGTCGACGGCCAGTCGCGTTGTGAAATCAAGTAGCCGTCGACGTAGTGGAACTGGCCCACGGTCCAGCGCGTGAGGCCCGCGTCGTCGGTCGTGAAGCCGCCCACCATGAGGTGGCCTTCGTTGTCGAGCGCGATCGAGGTGGCCTGGTCGGGGCCAACGCCGCCTTCCAGCGTACTCGTCCACAAGATGTCGGCGAGGCCGCCGCTGCCACCGGGGGCGTATTTGGTGACGACCCAGGCGCTGTCGGCGTTGGCCGTGTTGTCGGTGCCCGTGCTTTCCCAACCGGCGACGTAGAGGTTTCCGAGATCGTCAAAAACGGCCGCGGTGGCTGCGTCGAGCAGACCCGCACCGCCAGCGAAGGTGTCCTCCCAAACGAGCGTTCCCAACGCGTCGAAGGTGCGGACGTGCCAGTCGGTGTCCGCGGTGACGCCGGCGTCGGTGTCGCTCGCGCCTCGCGCGCCGACGAGGGCGAACGTGCCGTCGTGCAGGGCCGCGATGTCGTTGGCCACGTCCTGGGCGAAGGGCAGGCCAAGGTGGTCGTAGGTGATGGTCGGCACGAGGTTCACCGCGCCGGTGACTTCGTCGTAGCGGAATCCGAGCCAGCGTCCGACGGCGACGGCATTCCGGTACGACGTGCCCGTCGCGTAGACCTCGAGATCGGTGGTGTCGACGCCCATGGCCGCCTGTTCGGGGCTCTGCAGGCCGTCGGTGTACCGGTGCTCCCACTGGAAGATGCCAGCCGGGTCGTAAGACCGCACGAGCCAGTCCGACGTGCCGTCGCCGTAAGCATAGCCGGCGACGATGATGTCATCGGCCGTCGGGTGCACCGCGACGTCGAGGAAGGCGTCGTCGTGGCCGTCGATGCCAGCGCCGTCGTAGGTCCACGTGGCCGTGTTGAGGCCGGCGACGTCGTAGACGCCGATCCAGCCGTCGTCATCGAGTGCGCCGTCGCCCGTGCCGAGCCAGCCGACCGCAACGACGGCGTCGGTCGCATCGATGGCTACGCCGGTCAATCCCGCGCCATCAGGCCCGGTGACGGACACCGCCCAATCCTCGATCAGGGTGTCGAGATCCGCGGCGAATGACGCGGCGGCCAGCAGGAACATCATCGGGTCTCCTCATCGAGCTCAAGTCGGTTGGAAAGGGCGGAACGGATGCGGCCTGCGGGGTCCCAGCGGCGTCGGACCTCCTGAAAGGTCGCGAGGCGCGGTTCCATACGGCGGTAATCTCGCGGCCGCGTAAATTGGTCTTTCGCGAGGTACACACGGCCGCCCACGTCGATGACGAAGGCGTTGAGCGTGTCGATCAGGTCCTGGGTCTCGGGCCGGATCGGAAGGTCGAGTGCGACCGATGTTCCTGGCCGGGGGAAGCTGAGCAGCCCTTCGCCCTCGGCGCCACAATCCTTGATGACGCAAAGGAAGCTGCTACCGCCTTTGGAGGCGAGCAGCTTGACGTAGGCGTGTACGGCGTCCCGGCCGGCCTCCCTTGGGAGAATCGACTGGTGTTGGGTGAAACCACGGCGCCCGTAAATGCGATTCCAGTTGCGAATGCCGTCGAGTGGGTAGAAAAACGGCTCCGGGTGCACGATGCCCGTCATCTGTCGGGGCAAGTGTTTCCAATAGTAGGCGTGATTGAACGCCGAGACTGTCAGGTCGTTGAGCGCCCAACTGGGGAACAAGAAGGGCACGCCGATGCGCTCGGTGCGAGGGCCGGGCCGGCCTTCGGCGTCCTCCGGGGCCGCCCACCGCCCTTTGATCAGAATGCCACGACCGAGGTTGGCGCCAGTGGCCAGGCAGTCGATCCACCCGACGGTAAACGGCCAGTGAGCCGCGGCGGAATCCAACGCGTCGAGAAAGGCGTCGACCGAGTCGACGCGTTCGGATTCCTGACGAATCCAGCCGCTGCCGACGTCGTCGAGGCGAAGATCAACTTCGAGGATGTGGCCGGTGAGGCCCATGCCGCCAAGCGTCGCCTCGAACAAGTCGGGATGCTCGGTGCGGCTGACCTCCACGACGTCGCCCGACGCGACGCGCATTTTGAGGGCCGAGACGTGCCGTCCGATGGTGCCGGCGACGTGGTGGTTCTTGCCGTGGACGGCGGCGGCGACGGCGCCGCCACGCGTCACATACTGGGTCCCCGGCGTGACGGGGACAAAGAAGCCGCGCGGCAGCAGGACCTCTTTGAGACTGCGGAGGCTGATGCCGGCTTCGGCCCTCAGCTGGCCGGTGGCCGGATGGAAGCTCAGGATGCGGTCGGCCAGCGACGTGCCGGCCACGGACTCGACGCCGGGCGGCGGTAGCGCGGCATCGCCGTAGGCGCGGCCGAGGCCCCTCGACAGCACCGCATCGCGCGTGAGCCGTTCGAGGTCTTCGGACCGCCGCTCCACGCCTGGAACGCCAAGGCCTCCCCAACCGGTAAGGTGCGGCTTCACGACGGGCCGCTAACCGCGCGCCGCGGGCATCGGCTCAGCGCAAGCAGCGGAAGCCGGCGTCGGGGACGACGCTGTTCATGCGGGTGCTCAACGTTTCGCCAGTGCTCAGGAGGGCGATGGGCGAACCCGAAGCGTCGCGTCGGAGCTCGGCCATCGGCGCCGTCGCTGTCGCGTCCCAGGTTGTCGGCGCATCCTCCATCGCGGGCAGACGCTCTCCGCGGGACCGGCAATAATCGGCCGCCACCTTCCAAGATACGTTGACGACGAACTGCCCGTCGCGGCCGGTTGGGGGCGTCGCCCCCTGCCAGTCCAGCAGGTAGGACTCCGACGCGCCGGAAGCGACCATCGCTTCGCGATGGAGATCGGCCCGGTCGGTGAGGAAGCGGGCGAACTGGGTGTTCGTCACGAGTCCGGACGCGGCGGCCGGGTGGGGCGCCGGGCTGGCGGCCGGTGCGGGCGTCGGCGGGACGCGGTCCTCGGCGACCCGCGGAACGGGCGGCGCCACGTTGGCCGGCACATCGGCCACGGGGCCGGCGGCGGCCGCCCCCGGTGATGCCAAGGCGACAGGCCCCTGCGGTGCGCCGGCGACCGGCCCTGGAGGTGGGCTGGCGACCGGATCCCGAGCGAAAGCGACGGGCTCGAGAAGGGAGGCGACCGGCTCGGCGACGGGGGCCGACCCGACCCGGGGGCTCACCCAGAGGGTCGCTGCGATGGCCGCGAGCGCGAGGAAGGCGGCGCCGCCAACGCCGATGGTGGCCAGCGCGCCTCGGAGCCACCAATTCGGCGGGCTGCTGCCTCGATTGGCGGTCGGCGCCAGCGGCCGAGTGGCTTGGTCGCGTATGGGGTCCCGTGTGGCCCGAGTGCCGGGCGCAAGGGCGACGTTGCCGTCGAGACGGGCGAGTGCTTCGGCCGCCGACCGGGGCCGGTGCTCGGAGCTGGACGAAGTGAGGTCGCGGACGAGCGAGCGGACGACGTCCGGGACGGTCTCTCCCGGGTCCAAGGGCGCGTGGCCTTGTTTCGCGATCATCACCTGCAAGGCCTGTTGCCGCGCGTTGCCCTGGCCGGAGACGGGGAAGGCCACCGAGCCGCTGAGCATCTCGAAGGCAAGGACCCCGATGGCGTACAAGTCCCACGACGTCGGATCGAGGCGGTCGGGGGTGATCCACTCGGGCGGCGCGTAGGACACGGTACCGAAGGAGATCCCGTCGCGGGTGATCCGTGTGCGGTCGGACTCCATCGCGAGGCCGAAGTCGACCAACTTCACGGCGCCATCGGAACGGATGAGGACGTTGGCAGGCTTGATGTCGCGGTGCCGGATGCCGAGTTCGTGCAAGTAGCCGACGGCCGACAAGAGCTGGCGGAGAATGCGCTGGCCGTCCGTGGCCGACATGGGCCCTCGAGCCAGGCGGTCCTCCAGACTCTCGCTGAGGACGAATTCCATTTCCAGGTAGGGTGGGTTGGTGTCCGTCCGCACGTTCCGCACTTTGACGATGTGCGGGTGGTCGAGCTGGAACAGGATTTCCGCTTCGCGAATGAAGCGTGCGCGGGCCTCGGGGTAGCGGCTCAGGCCGTCGTCCAGGACCTTGATGGCGGCCAGGATTCGCGTCGCGTCCCGGTTGTGACACCGGTAGACTGAGCCCATCCCACCCGAGCCGAGGGCGCGCTCCACCACCCAGATGTCGATGATGTCGCCCGGTTGAAGCACGCTGTGGCCCAGGGCGACGCTATCCCGGGGATCCGCGTTAGGCGGACCGGGTCCGGGGGGAGGATGGGGGCCGCGTTCAGCGCCCTGTTTTGGCTGCTCCAAGTGGGAAGTGCAAGCGCACAATCCCTGGATGCCCATGGCCCCACAGTAGTGCCGTTGGCCCCTGAGGGCGGGCCGCTGACCCTTCCGGCACCGCTTCGGACCCGCTCGGGTGCATTCGCCCTCGGCGGCGTCTTCGAGTGGGTCGACGATCCGCTGCTGTTGGCGATCGCCGACGAACCCGGCTCCTTGGCGACGGATGTCCTGCTCGACAAGCTGCTTGGACTCAACCTGAGCGGCCGCGTCACGCTGCACGAACGCGTGGGCGTGGGGCTGACCTACCCGTTGTGGGCCGCCGCCGAAGTGGAAGGCGAGTCCGTCGGACCGCGTACGTCCGATCTGCTCGTCCACCTCCCCGTTGGTCTGCTCGGCACGGGCCAGGACACCGGCGTCGCCGTCACCGCGGTGCCCTTCTTCGACATTCCCGTCGGTTCCCAAAACGTATTTCTCGGCGATGGTCGGCCCATGTTGGGCGCCAGCGTCGTCGGCGGGCCGCGCACCGAGACGTGGGAGGTGCTCGCCGAGGTCGGCGTTTGGGGGATTGGAACCGAAGCCACGGGGACCCAGGACTTCGGCGGCGTGTCCGGAAGGGTCGGGTTGGCCGCGGCCGTGCTCTTGGGGCCGGTGACGGCCGTCGGGGAAGTCCGCGCCGAGCGCGTCTTGGACGATCGGCTCGTTTCGCTCGGCGGCGTCGACGTCGACGCCGGAACGTCCGCCGAATGGAGCATCGGCATCGCCGGTCGCTTCGGCCGTGGCGGGGTGTTCGCGACGGGTGGGGCCGGGCTGGGCCAAGGCATCGGCGCACCCGCGGCGCGCTTGCGCGTTGGCGCGGCCTACCACCATGGGACCGTCGAACAAGTGGTGACGCCGGCGCCCGACGCCGTCGAGGGCAGCCTCGTTTGGCGGGTCGTCGACTCGGCTGGCCGACCGATCGCGGGGGCCGCTGTCAAGGAGGCCGAGGTCCTGCTCGGCGCGACGGGGCCGGAGGGTGAACTCGTCACGGTTGTGCCGCGTTGGCGCCGGGGCGTGGTCGTCGTTGCCCCCGGCTTCGCGGATTTGGCGGTGGAGACCGACAGCGGGGACGGCACCGTCGACGTCGCCCTGGCCTGGTTGCCAGCGAAGGTGCCCTACCGGGTGGTCGACCAGGAAGGCAGGCGCGTCAACGCAACGGTGGTCGCGGTCCCGGATGGCGGAGGCGCTGCCGTGCCCGGGTCCGACGGGGTCCTAGTCTTGGCGCCAGGGAAGTGGTGGATCACGATTTCCGCCGAGGGGATGGGGGCCCAGGCGCGGACCGTCGTCCTCGACCAACCCGGCGCGACATTGCCGACCGTGGAATTCGTTGGTCGCAGCGTGGGCGGCAGCAGCGCGATGTTGACGCGGCTGTGGGATCCGGAGGGTCGGCCCGTGACGGACGCCCGCATTCTCGTGGACGGGTTGCCGATCGGCACGACGACGACCGGTGGCAACGCGCGGCTCGCGAGCCTGCCGCCGGGCATCCACCGCATCGAGGTCGAGCACGACCTGTTTACGCCGCTTCGTCTCGATGACGCCGCATTATGGGGGCCGGAGACGGCGTTTGACCTCGTGTTGTCGCGCATTCCTGGCTCCGTCCGCGTCAGGGTGCGTGGTTCCGACGGGATGCCGGCGCCGGACGCCACGCTGCGCTTCGACGGTGCGTCGCGCCTTCCTCCCGTTGGCGTCGACAGCTCAGGGGAGCGCGTGACGGTCCTTTCGGCAGGGACGTGGCGGTTGTACGTCGTGTCGCCGACCCGGGGGTCCCAACAGCGCGAGGTCGTCGTCACGGCCCGCAGCCACCGGCTGATGGACGTCGACGTCGTGCTGCAAGGCGACGAGGACGGCGATGCGTCGCTCGACCTGAGCGTCGTCGACCTCGACGGCGTTCCCGTAGGCGACGTCGCCGTGTCGATGGACGGCCGCCCCTACGGCACGACAGCCACCGGCGGCACCTTGCGGATCGATGGCCTGCGCCCGGGGCTGCGCACGCTAGACCTCGCGCTCGACGGCGCGTTGCCGACCCCGGCGAACGAAGCCTTGATCGACGTGGGTCTCAACCAGGTCGTCGCGACGATGCGCTGGGCGCCCGGCTCGCTCTGGTTGGACGTCTTGGGCCCCAACGGCCCCGTTGGCGACGCGACCGTACGCCTGATCGGCCCAACGCGGCTCGACCCCGTCGAACTTGGGCCCACAGGAAGCAAGTTGCTGCAACCCGGTCCAGGGCGTTGGACGGTCGCCGTGATCAGCCCGACGGCGGGCTTCCAGCAACGCGTCGTCGACCTACCGGCGAGCGCCCAGCGGCTTGAGCGCATGCAGATCACCTTGGGTGCCGAAGGTGGCCTCGCAAGCCTTGAATTGCGCCTCGTGGACCCCGAAGGTGCGCCGGTGGCGGACGCTGAAGTGCAACTCGGCGGCGCGTCGGTGGGTGTGACCGGCTCGCTTGGCGGCCTGTCATTGCGCGACGTCGACGTCGGGCGGCGCGAGCTGTTCGCAGACGCCCCGTTGCTGGCTCCGCTGACGACGTCGCTTCGGCTGGTGGAAGGGAAACAGGCGCACGAATTGGAGATGGCCTGGGCGGCCGGCTTGGTGGACATCACGGTGCGCGGCGCGTCCGGACTCGCGACGGACGCCGTGGTCCGCGCGTTGGGACCTCGGGCCTTGGCGCCGTCCCCGGTGGACGCGTCAGGCCAACGTCGCCTCGAATTGGGTCCGGGTCGCTGGCAGGTCGTCGCGATTTCCCCGACCCAAGGTGTGGGGCAGCAGGTCGTCGAGCTTTCTGACGGCTCCGCGCCGCCTCAGGCCGTGGCGCTGCAGCTCGCCCGCGCCGAAGAGGGCGACGCCATGGTCGTCTTCCGCGTATTCGACGACCTGCGGACGCCAGTGCCGGGTGCCGAAGTGTCCGTCGACGGCGTCGAGATCGGCGAAACCGGAGACGGCGGCGTGCTGATGGCCCCCTCGCTCGAGCCGGGCCGTCGCGACGTTCAGGTGTCGGCCCCCGGCTATGCCCGCGTCGATCTGCCTGACGCGAATTTGGTCGCAGGCGAACAGGAACGTCTGCTGGAACTCGTGGCGCAGCCCTCTCCTGTCGAGCTGACGATCGTCGACGTCGAGGGTCGGCCGGTGGCGGCGCGCGTGAGCTGGGTCGGTCCCAGCGACGTCGCCGACGTGGTCGCCGGCGCGGACGGCCGCGTGACGACGATGTTGCGGCCTGGGCGCTGGACCGCCATCGCGGCTGCGGACGGCCTCGGCCCGGCGCGCGTAGACGTGACCGTGGGCGGCGAGCGGGCCCAGGCGCGCGTCGCGCTCGAACCGGCGCGCGTGTCGCTGTCCGGTGGCTCCGTCGACATCCGCGAGGAGATTCGCTTCGGCTTTGGCGCCGCCGATCTGCGCCCCGAGGCGGACGGCGTGCTTGGCCAGGTCGCGGCGGTCCTCCTCGCCCACCCCGAGATCGCGCGCCTGGTCGTCGAAGGGCACGCCGACAATGTCGGCGATCTCGCCTACAACCACGCGTTGTCGCAGCGCCGCGCCGAGGCCGTCCGCGACGCCCTCATCGCTCGTGGCGTCGCCCGGGAGCGCCTCGTTGCTCGCGGGTACGGCACGCAGCGCCCCGTCGCTGGCAACGACGACGAAGCGGGCCGCGCCGCGAATCGCCGCGTCGCGTTCACGATCGCGGAGACGGCGGAGCGGTAGGGCCGGCGCTCAGGCCTTCGCGACCGCGTCCTGCCAGCGGGCCCGGGTCGCGGCCATCTCGGACGCGTCGCCAGCGGGCTCGAACGAGCGGTCGTGGCCCGCGCGGAGCGCGTCCATCGAGGGAAAGAAGCCAACCGCGAGACCGGCCAACAGGGCGGAGCCGAGGCCGGTGGTCTCTACGCTGACGGGGCGGTCGATCCCAACGCCAAGCAGGTCAGCCTGACGCTGCATGAGGAGGTTGTTGCGCGCGGCGCCGCCGTCGACGCGGAGCCGCGTCAGCGGCTGGCCCAAGTCGGCCGTCATGGCGCCGAGGATGTCGTCGATCTGCAGCGCGATGCCGTCGAGAGCAGCTCGGGCGAGGTGGGCGGCCGTCGTCCCACGGGTCAGGCCGGTCACGATGCCGCGGGCGTCGGGGCGCCAGTGCGGGGCGCCCAAGCCCGTGAGGGCGGGCACGAAGGTCACGCCGGCGGAGTCTGGCACGGAGGCGGCCAAGGGCTCGATTTCGGCCGCGGTGCGGACGATGCCCAACCCGTCGCGGAGCCACTGAACGGCGGCGCCGGCCACGAAGGCCGAGCCCTCTAGGGCGTAGGTGGTCCGTCCGGCGCGCTGCCACGCCACGGTCGTCAGCAGTCCGTGACGGCTGGCCTTGGGGGTGTCGCCGGTGTTCAGCAGGATGAAGGCGCCCGTGCCGTAGGTGCACTTCGCCTCGCCAACCGCGAAACAGGCCTGGCCGAAGAGGGCGCCCTGTTGGTCGCCGATGAGGCCCGCGACGGGAATGCCGTCGGGTAGCCAGCCGACGCCCTTGGTGTGCCCGAAGACGCCAGAGCTGTCGACGATGCGCGGCAAGCAGGGCTTGGGGACGTCGAGCAAGGCGAGCAAGGCGTCGGACCAGTCGCGCGTGTGAAGGTCGTAGAAGAGGGTTCGCGACGCGTTCGACGCATCGGTGACGTGTTCGCCGGTCAGCGTCCAAGCGAGCCAGGTGTCGATCGTCCCGAACCGCAGCGCACCGGCGGCCGCACGGCTGCGCGCGCCGGGGTGGGCGTCGAGCATCCACTTGGCCTTTGTCCCCGAAAAGTAGGGGTCGAGCACGAGGCCCGTCCGGTCGCGGACGAGCGTCTCGAGTCCTTGGTCGCGCAGCGCTGCGCACGCGTCGGCCGTCCGGCGATCCTGCCAGACGAGCGCGCGCTGCAGGGGCCGCCCGGTCGCGCCGTCCCAAAACAGGCAGGTCTCGCGCTGGTTCGTGATGCCGACGGCGACGACGTCGCGGCCCGTCAGGCCGGAGGCCGCGAAGGCACCCGCGACGGCTTGCTCGACGCTCGTGGCGATCTGGGCCACGTCATGTTCGACGAGGCCTGGCGACGGGTAGTGGTTGGGAAACTCGACGTTGTGGGATGCGAGGATTCGTTGGTCGGGGCCGACCAGGAGGGCGGTGGTCCCGGTGGTGCCTTGGTCGATGGCCAATACGGCGCGCATGGAGTCTCCGGCCCGACCCGACTAATCGGGGCCTCGGGGGTGGCGGGTGGACCGCAACTGGCTGGCGCCCGGAATTGGACTCGGGTTGGCTTTGGCGCTTGGGGCCGGGCTCTGGTCCTCGTGGTCGAAGGTCCAGCCCTTGGACCCCGACCGAGGCCAGCCGTTGGCGGCGGTGATGGCGGGGGCGCAGGGCCCGCTTGAAGAGTCCTTGTTGTGGCACGAGCGGCCAATTCCCGACGACCGGCCGGCGGCGCCGGCGGGGGCTCCCCACGTCGTCCTCCTCCTGGTCGACGCCTTGCGTCGGGACCAACTCTCCCCTTGGGGCGGCCCGCCCGAGGTGACGCCAAACTTCACGCGTTCGGCGGCCGGCGGCGCCGTGTTTGGCGACGTCATCGCTCAAAGCGTCTGGAACAAGCCGGCCCTCGTCGCCGTCACCACCGGCCAAGAGGCGACGCGGATCGGCGTCGTCGAAACGGGCGACGGGCCCGATCGGCAGCCCGTTCCGGAGGACCAGACCACGCTGGCGGAGGCCTTTTCTGCGAAAGGCTGGCACACGATCGGGCTGACTGCGAACTTCAACCAGAACGAGGCGATGGGCTTCGCGCAGGGCTTCGACCGATATCGCGACAGCCAGATGTCCAGTTTCCAGAGGGAGACGCGCACGACGGCGGAAGCGTCGGTCGAGCGCGCGCTCCGACTCGTCGGGGAGCGGCCCGTCGATCGGCCGGTCTTTCTCCAGATGGTCTGGTCCGACCTGCACAAGCCGTTCGTGGTGCCCGGTGACGTCGCCGCGCGCTTCGACGGGCCGGACCACGACATCGCCCCCTACCGGGCGGTCCTGAACCAGATGGACGACGTGTTTGGTCAGCTGCTCGACGGCCTGCATTCGCGCGGGGTGGCGACGGACCAGACGTTGGTGCTCGTCGTGGCCACCCACGGCGAAGGCCTGTCGATGCCAGACAGCCACGGCCGTCAGCATGGTCGGCTGATGGCTCCGTCGGTGGCGGTCGTGGCGGCGTGGATGCACGGGCCTGGCGTGGGACCCGGCGTCCGCGTCGATGGGTTGGTCGCCCAAGTGGACTTCTACCCTACGCTGCTGACGATGGCGGGCCTGACGGCCGCAGGCTCGGGCCCCGGCGTCGACCTGGCGCCTCTCGTCCGCACCGGCGGTCGAACGACGAGGACGACCGCGTTTACGGACACGTGGTTCCTGGAGGCGGAGCGGTCGGCCGCCTGGACGTCGACGCGGGCGTGTGTGCGCAATGACGGCCCGGCGCCCGCGGACGGCTTCGTGCCCGGCTGTTTCGATCGCATGGGGGACCCCGATCACCTGTCCCCGATCGAGGACGCCGCCCTGTCTTCGGAGCTCGAGGCCTGGCGCGCCGGTCAGCTGCTCGGCCTGCAGGCGGCGCGATCGGGGGGCTGACGACGGGATCGGTTAGCGGGCGGCCTTCCTGGAGCGCCGCGGATGTCCCAAGGCTTCGATCCCGACCGCCAGCCTCAGTTTCTCGGTCATCCGGTTGGACTGTTCGTCCTGTTCTTCACCGAGATGTGGGAGCGGATGTCGTACTACGGCATGCGCGCTCTGCTCGTCCTGTACATGGTCGACCATCTGCTGCTGCGTCCCGACGTCGGCGAAGCGGTGCTCGGTTTTGCGACACTGCGCGGAATCCTGGAGTCCGCCTATGGCCCGCTCGAAAATCAGGCGCTCGCGAGCCAGATCTACGGTGTCTACACGGCCTTCGTCTACCTGACCCCCTTCTTCGGCGGGTTGTTGGCGGACCGCGTGTTGGGTCAGCGTCGGTCGGTGTTGATCGGCGGTTCCATCATGGCCTTGGGCCACTTCCTGATGGCCTTCGAAAACCTCTTCTTGCTCGCGCTCATTACGCTGATCATCGGAAACGGAGCCTTTAAGCCGAACATTTCGACACAAGTCGGCGCGCTGTACAAAGAGGGCGATTCCCGTCGGGACGGCGCGTACACGATTTTCTACATGGGCATCAACCTCGGCGCCTTCTTGTCGCCCCTGGTTTGCGGGACGCTGGGTCAGACCATGGGTTGGCACTACGGCTTCGGCGCAGCCGGCGTCGGCATGATCCTCGGGCTCATCGTCTACGTCTTTGGGCAGAAGTACCTGGCGCCGGATTCGTTGGCGCTGCGCGAGGCCTCCGCGGCGCCTGCAGAGCCGATGACCTCCAACGAGTGGCGTCGCGTCGGCGCGTTGATCGTGCTGTGTGGCCTCAACGTCGTGTTCTGGGGCGTGTACGAGCAGCAGGGCAACACGATGCAACTGTGGGCCGACGACCGCACCTGGTGGCCGACGATCGGCAGTTTCACGATTCCGACGACTTGGTACCAGAGCTTCAACCCCGCGATGATCTTCCTGTTCGCGCCGTTGCTCGATCGCCTGTGGGCGTGGCAGTCGGGCCGGGGCAACGAACCCTCGAGCGTCACCAAGATGGCGATTGGCTGCGGCCTGTTGGGTTCGGCCTACCTGATCATGATCGGCGCGGTGTCGGTCGTCCCCGAAGACCAGAAGGCGAATCTCGGCTGGCTCGTGGCGACCACGTTCGTGCTGACCATCGGCGAGTTGTACCTGTCGCCGATCGGCCTTTCGCTCGTGAGCAAGGTTGCGCCGCCCCGCATCGTTTCCATGATGATGGGCATGTGGTTCTTGTCGAGCTTCGCCGGCAACTACCTGTCGGGCTTCCTCGGCATGTACTGGGAGCGGATGCCCAAAGAGGCGTTCTTCATGATGCTCAGCGCGTTGGCGCTCACCACGGGCCTCGTGATGTTCGCGATCAACAAGCCGCTGCGGCGCGCGACGGAGAGCGCGAACTGATGTGGGCGCTGGTTGCGCTCGCCTGTGGGGGCGGCCCGGCCCAAAGCGTCCCGGTTCCGGCGACGATGGTGCTTGGATCGGCCGCCGAGACGGTCGTATGGTCGGACCTCGACGGCCTGTTCGCCAGCGGCCCCGTCGCCGCGCCGGTTCCCCTCGCGGGCCTGAAGTTGGGTGCGCCCGCGACCGAGGCGTTGGCGATTCTGGAAGGTGCCAGGGACGCCCGCGTCCGGACCGACGAAGAGTGGATTGCCGGACGGCGGACGTTCGACGCTGTGCTCCGCGACTGGCCTGAAGTTGGCGTGTCGCTCGACCTTGGCGAACGTGGCGACATCCTTGCGGCGTACACGCTCACGGTGCCTCGCGACCAAGCCCAGCTTGCGCTGACCCACGCTTGGGGGCCGCCGGACCGCGCCACGTTGGCCCAGGAGGGCCTGCCCGTCGCCACTTGGATCCGACCGGATGTCACTGTCGAAGTCCGGCACGCGATGCCGGGGCGGTCGTCGGTCCACATTCGTCGTTCTTCCGAATGACGGCCAGCAAAGCGGGGCAAGGATGCGATACAAGACTGCTTTCGGGGTGCCTATGAGTCGATTCCTTTGGGTACTCGCTGCGGTAGGCTGCAGCGACTACGACTTGAGGGGCCCGTCCTTTCCGCCGGTCGTCAACACGCCACGGGTGCCGGAAACGCCGCTGCGCACGGACGTGTTGACCCAAACGACATCTCCGATGGTCGACGTCTTGTGGGTCGTCGACAACTCGTCGTCGATGAGCGAGGAGGCCAACAAACTCTCGCAGAACTTCCCGATCTTCCTGAATTTCTTCCTGGGGTCGGGACTGGATTGGCACGTGGGCGTCGTCTCGACGAACATGGAGGTCGCCGACCAGAAGGGCAAGCTGCTGAGCGCGGGCGGGTACAACTGGATCGACCCGGACACCGAGGAACCGGAGGCCGTCTTTTCGGCGATGGTGCCTTACTTCGACGAGGTAGGCGTAAGTCATACCGAGAGTGGACTCGCGGCCAGCTACACGGCCATCGAGGTCCTCGGAGATGACAACAATGCGGGCTTCATCCGGGAAGATGCGAGCCTGCACATCGTCGTGATTTCCGACGAGAACGACTACAGCACCACGCCAACGGTCGAAGAGTACATCCAGTGGCTGGACCTGTACAAACCTGACCCCTCGTTGCGGACCTTTTCGGCCATCACGGGCCTGCAGGTCTGCAGCGGCGCAGCGGAGGTTGGCCAGCGCTACATCAACGTCTCTGACACGATCGGTGGCGTCCTGTGGTCCATTTGCGACAACGATTGGGAGCCGGTGCTCGAGGCCATCGGCGAGCAGGCGTCGGCGCTGTCGACGGAATGGTACCTCAGCGAACTTCCGGTCCTCGGCACGATCTCGGTGACCGTCGAGGAAGACGGCCTCGCGCCGCTCATCCTGCTCGAAGGCGAGGACTGGACCTACAACCCCGTCCGCAACAGCGTCCACATGGTCGACTACGTGCCGAATCCCCTTGCGCGTGTCGTCATCACCTACGAGTTGTTGTCGGCCCAGGCGGCCGAGTAGCCGCTCGATTCGGTCCTGGCAGGCTGCTGGACGCGCCGAGCGCGGCCCTTCAGGGTGCGCTCAGGTGTCCCCAGAGCCAGCCGGTCGACAGCGCCGTCTTCTTCGCCGTCTGGGCGTTGTTGGCGGCGCCGCCGTGGCCACCTTCGATGTTCTCCCAGTAGTCGACCTTGTGGCCCCAATCGAGCATGCGCGCCGCCATCTTGCGGGCGTGGCCCGGGTGGACGCGGTCGTCTCGCGTCGACGTCATCATGAGGACGGGCGGGTAAGCCACGTCCGATTTGACCTGGTGATAGGGCGAGAAGCCCTGCAAAAAGGCCCAGTCTTCGGGAACGTCGGGGTCGCCGTACTCGCCGATCCATGACGCGCCCGCAAGCAGGTGGCTGTACCGCTTCATGTCGAGCAGAGGGACCTGGCAGACGACGGCACCGTAGAGGTCGGGACGGCGGACGAGCGCGTTGCCGACGAGCAGACCGCCATTGGACCCGCCCATGATGCCAAGGTGCTTCGGGCTCGTGATGCCGCGGCGGATGAGGTCCTCGGCGACGGCCTCGAAGTCCTCGTAGGCGCGCGGCCGCTTCTCGCGGAGGGCGGCCTGGTGCCAACTCGGCCCGAACTCCCCGCCGCCGCGGAGGTTGGCGACGACGTAGACGCCGCCGCGCTCCATCCAGGTTGCGCCCAACGTGGCGCTGTAGGACGGCGTGAGGGCAACTTCGAAGCCGCCGTAGCCGTAGAGCAGGGTGGGGTGGCTACCGTCGGCCGGCAGGTCGGCGCGCTTGACCTCGAAGTAGGGGATGCGCGTGCCATCGGCGCTCGTCGCCTCGTGTTGCGAGACGGTGAGACCTTTGGCGTCAAAGAAGGCCGGCAGGGACTTGAGCACGTCGACGCCGCGCTTGTCGCCATGCAGCAGGCGGGTGGGCTCGAGGTAGCTCGTGGCCGTGATGAAGAGGTCGTCCGAGCGTCGATGGTCGACGGCGCTGAACGCGAGGGTGCCAAGCGTCGGCAGGCCCTCGAGTGGCGTCTGGCGCCAACCCTTGCCTTTGCGGGTCACGTGGACGCCGCGGTGGTGGACGTTGTCGAGCACGGACAACACGAGCGATTTCCGTGTCGACGTCATCGCGTCGAGGCTGCTGCGCTCGGTCGGGACGAAGAGGGTCGCCAACGTTCGGTCGCCCGCCATCCAGGCATCGAGATCGGCCGCCAGCAGCGAGCCGGCCTTGTGAGTCGTGCCCTGCAGCGTCCAGTCTGAGCGGAGGGTGAACAGGAGTTGGTCGCGCCACAACGCGGCCTGTGCATCCGAGGGCTTCTCGATCGGCCGGGGGCCGTCGGGCCCGAGCAGGGCCATCTCGTTCGTGAAGAAGGTGGGCGCGCGCAACACGACGTCGCGCTCGAAGCCGACGGTGTCGTCGTGCCAGGCGCTGACGGCGACGTCTTCGACCTCGCCTTCGTACACGAGGGCCGCGGCCGACAGCTCGGTGCCGCGGGCCCAGCGGACGACCGTCCTCGGGTAGCCGCTGGTGGTCAGGCTGCCTTCGCCGCGGTCGGTCATCACGAACAGGTGGTCGCGGTCGATCCATGCGACGTCGGATTTCGCCTCAGGGAGGCGGAAGCCGTCGTCGACGAAGGCCTTCTTCGCAAGGTCGAACTCGCGGACGACGGTGGCGTCGCCGCCTCCCCGCGAAAGTTGGACCAGGCAGCGATCCTCATGGGGGCCAAGGCAGGACGCGCCAGCCCACACCCAGTTCTCCGACTCGGACTTCGCCAAGGCGTCGAGGTCGAGGACGAGGTTCCAGTCGGGGTCGTCGGTCCGATAGCTGTCGAGCGTCGTGCGACGCCAGATGCCCCGCTCGTGGGAGGCGTCGCGCCAGAAATTGTAGACGTGGTCGCCGATCGTCGTGATGCCGGGGATGCGCGCGTCGGAGTCGAGGATGCTGCGCAAGCGTTGGACGCGAGCGTCGAAATCTGGACCGCTCGCCCACTTGGCCTCGGTCTCCGCGTTTCGCGCCTTGACCCAGTTCATCGCGGTGTCGCCGTCGATGTCCTCGAGCCAGAGGTAGGGATCGACGTCTTGGGCAAAGGTGGCGGACATGAGGACCCAGGCGATGGGGTTCAAGGTTCCATCCTCAGAAGATGAGAGGCGTTGGCAAGCCAGCCGCCCCCGTCGACGACCACCACGGAACCGGTCACCCAGGCGGCGAGGTCGGAGAGCAGGAACAGGCTGGCGTGAGCGACGTCGTCGACGGTGCCAAGGCGACGCATGGGCAGCTGGTTGGCCACTTGGTCTGCGAGGCCGGGCGCGAGGCGAGACAGGCCCTCCGTTCCGCCGATGGGGCCCGGCGCGACCGCGGTGACGCGGATGCCGACGGGGCCCCATTCGACGGCGAGGGTACGCGTCAGCGCGTCG
>SXOB01000054.1 GCA_005776945.1 Pseudomonadota bacterium | reverse complement strand
GAGCGTGATGACCGGCGCCGTCCGTTGCGAGCCCGCGAGGGCGCCCGATCCCGCAAGGAACGGGGTGCAAGGCGAGGAAAGCCGTACCGTGCGTACGGCGACCGAGCCTGGGGTCCCCGTGACGCCGCGGGGCGGGATGCGCCCGCGGGCGCAGCAGGACGGCGCTTTTGCAGCAGCCTGCTAAGGCAGGTGGCTACCGCTGCAGTGGAGCCAACAAGGGGCGAGACTGGAGCGCCTTGGCCATCTCTGGGGAGAGTGCGCGCGTGAGGTCCGTCGCAAGGTCCTGCCCGACGGTTCGGTGAGTGCGCTGTTCGTCACCGGTGGTGAGCTGGACGAGGAGCGCGCGGGCTTCGAGCGAAACCGTGCGCAAGCCCCTTGAACCGGCCATTTGGAGTACTTGTCGGGCCAGCGCCCGGGCGCCATCGAGATCGCCGAGGCGCATGCGCGCCGTGGCGGCGGCGAGCAGCACGCGCGTGCGGCGGGGGACAGGCGCATCAGGAGCAGCCGCCTCGGCTTCCGTCAGCAGTTGGAGGGCGCGCTCGGGGTCCGTCGTGGAGAGCGCAACGGCCAGTTGGGCGACGAGGACCGGTTTGTAGCGCTCCGGGTCGCGCTGAAGCACGACAGTGAGGCCCTGTTCGCCCTCGCTTCGGGCGCGGTCCCAATCCGAGGCTTCCAGGGCGAGCTGGACCCGGGCAACGAGGCACGCGAGCACTTCCTCCGGCAGTTCAATCGCGCGTGCGAGTTCGAGAGATTCGGAAAGGCCCGCTTCCGCTTCCTCGGTGAGGCCAAGGTCCATGGCCGCCACGGCCATGGCGCGACCGGCTGCCACGCGCCCGAGCTTGTAGTCCAATTCGCGGGCGAGTTCGACGGCGACATGGGCACGCTGACGTGCTTGTAGCGGCTCCCCCTGCCAGACGAGCAATTCTGCGATGTTGGCGAGCGCGAGGCAACGGGGCCGCTTCATCCGCAATTCACGGAAGATGCCTTCCGCTTCAGTCAAGCCGCTCGTCGCCGCAGCGAGGTGGCCCCGGGTGGCCTGTGCCGCGGTGAGCGCCAACAACAGCTCGGCGCGCCGGTCTGCCAGTTGTCCACCTTGCGCGACGAGCAAGCCCTCGTTGGCGAGACGCTCGGTCGCGTCGAGGTCCCCGTTGCTCCAGGCGAGCGCCGCCATGTTGTGCAACGCGTCCGCGACACCTTCTCGGTGGTGGAGGCGTCGGCTCGCTTCTAGCGCTTGTTCCGCAAACATCGCACTGTCGGCGTGTTTACCGCGGCGGCGGAGGACGGTGGCCAGGCGAAGGCGTGCCTCGCAGGCGGTTCGCGGATCTCCATCCTCTTCGGCGAGCGTCAACACGGCGCGCCACGTCTTCTCGGAATCGACCCACTCCGCGCGGTTGTAGTGGACCATCGCCCGAACGACGAGGTTGTCGCGGCGAAAGGATCGAAATTCCACACGGGGAAGGTCGGCCATCGCGGAGTCTTCCAGCGCTCCGGCCTTTTCGGTGAGGTCCCACGCCTCCTGCATCATCGACCGGTCGGCCAGCCGCTTGGCTGCAGCGACGAGGTATCGGTATGCGCGTCCTGAATCGCCGGCGCGGCGATAATGTTCGCCGACGACCTCGAGGGCGGCTGGGTTCTGGGCATAGTGAAGCTCCAAGGCCGCCGCCATCTTGCGATGCAGCCAGGAGCGTCGTTCGGGATCGAGATCCCGGTACACGACGTCAGCGAATTTTCGATGGGAAACACTGTGGAGCAGCACGTCACCGGCGCGGCGCTCGCGAACGATGCCCGCGGCCATGAGGTGGTCGAGGCGGTCAAGGACGGCCTCCTCGTCGAGTTCGAGAACGTCGAGGACGACGTCGAGGTCAACTTCGCGGCCGCCGACGGCCAGCACTTCCAACACGCGTCGATCGTCGTTTTGGACGGCGTCGAGGCGCAGCTTCATCATTTGGCGGACGCCGACGGGAATCTCGAAATGTCCGTTCGAGATTTCCTCCATTCCCATCGTGGGCGTCCATCGGCCTTCCGCCCCCAGCGTCATGTGCCCGCCGGCCATGAGGGCGCGGATGAATTCCGTGAGGAAGGTGGCGTTGCCTTCGGTCTCTCGGTGGAGGCGTTGCGCAAGCAAACGCGCAGGCAAATTGTCGCCGCAAAGGCCAACGGTGACTGCGGCTACGTCTTCGCGCGACAGAGGCCCCACGAGCATTTCCATCGGCGCGGTTCCGAGATCTTCGCCCGCCGCAAATCGATCGGCCGCCGGCGAGCCATGGGGTCGAAGCGTCGCCACGACGAGAAGCGGCACAGGGTCCCGGGCCAGCAGTTTCTGGACGAGGAAGGCCAGGAGGTGCACCTCGCGCGCGTGGGCCTCATGGAGGTCGTCGAGCACGAGCAGGCGGGGCCCTTCGGCGAGCGCGCGCACAAAGGCCTCACGCGCGCCGTCGTACACGCGGTAGCGGGCATCTCGCACGACGCCGTCGCCGTGAGAGAAGTCGTCGAGGTCTTCGCGAAGGTCGCGAATGTCCTTGTCGCCAAGCTCCTTGAGGATGTCCTGAACGATACCGAGGAGGACCTTGAAGACGGGTGCGCCTTGCCGGAATTCCTCGCGGTGAAAGGGGACGCCGAGGTTTCGGGCGCGTTCCACGACTTCGTCGAGCAGGCGCGTTTTTCCCGATCCATCGTCGCCCTCGAGGACGACGACGCCACCGCGCTGCGCGGTGAGCCCCGCGATCGCTTCCGCGATGGCGTCGAGTTCCAACGCGCGGCCCACAAGCGGTGGCTCCCATCCGTCCGACGGGGAAGGCGTCGGCCGGCGCTCTTCGGCCTCCAGCCGGTAAAGGATCTCCTGTGCGGACTGGAACCGGTCCCGGGGTGCTTTGTGGAGTAGGCGGCGGCAGACTTCGTCGAGATGCTCGGGCACGGCCGGTGTGATGTCACGGGGTGCCGGCGCTGGCCGATCGCGGTGCAAGGCGAGGTAGCCGGCCATGTCGTTGGCCACGAACGGGCGTTTGCCCGTCAACATGGCGAACAGGATGACACCTAGGCTGTAGAGGTCGGACCGATGGTCGATCGGTTGGCCGCTGATTTGTTCGGGGGACGCGTAGGCCCAGGTGCCTACGAGCGTCGTCGAGAGATGGGGGTCCTGGCTCGGGTCGAGGTCTTTGACGATCCCGAAATCCGTGAGCTTACAAGTGCCGTCTTTGTGGATGAGCACGTTGGACGGCTTCAGGTCGCGGTGGACGAGGCCGCGACGGTGGATGGCCGCGAGCGAACGGCACAGCTCGACGAGGATCTGCTCGCAGCGCGTCCACCGGGCCTCGGGCTCCCAGCTCTTGAAGGCGCGAATCAGGGCATGCAGATCGGGGCCGTCGACGTACTCCATCGCGATGTAGGGGTGCCCGTGCAGATCGCCGTAGGCCTCCACGCGGACGACGTTGGGGTGGTGGATTCTGGAGAGCGCGCGGAACTCGCGCCGGAATCTCACGAGACCGGTTGCGAAGCGGCTTCGTCGTAGGACCTTTAGCGCGATCAGGGTTCCACTCGGATCCTTGGCCAACAGTACGCGGGCCATGCCGCCGGATCCGATTTCGCGCAGAAATACATAGGCGCCGATGCGGGCGCCGGGCTGGAGCAGGATGCCGCCCATTTCGAGCGGCTCGTCGTTCCCCCGTGGATCGTCCATCGCGTCGGCTACCGCCATGCTGCTAGCAGGCTGCCAAGGAACGGCCAAGGCCCCAGCGCTACTGGGCCTAGCGCGTGGCTTCGCCCTGGCGACGGGCCAAGATGCGGGCTGCAAGGGGGGCTGCGCGCTCCGCCCAAGGTTCGGTCGGATCGAAGCGGGCGGCGAGGCGCATGGCTTCTACACGCATTCCGTCCGCGCTACGCTCTGGCAGTCGCTTGATGGCGAGTCGCGCCGCTGCGGCTGCCATGTCGCGGTCGCCCAACTCGCCAAACGTCGTTGCGATGTCGATGAGCGAGGCGACTCTGCGCAGCGCGAACGGGGAGTCACGCATCCATGCCCAACGTGCCAGGTCGGCAGCGCGACGCGGATGGCGCCCCAACTCGAATCGCGAGCGGACGCCGGCCATCTGTCCCGGGGGATCATCCAGCGGCCGCGCCGGCGCCGTCTCCATAATGAGGCCCAGCCGGCTCAGTTCGTCCCAATCTCCCAAGTCGAGGAGCAGACGGCCGACCCGAATCTCGACCTCCCAAAGCGGAGACCCTGGGACGCGGCACCAGGAGGCGGCCTGGCGGGCGGCGTAGCGTACGCCCTCGCTTTCCCCGAAGGCTGCGGCCACGGCCGCCTGGAGCGACCAAGCCTCGGCCGACCGCGCGTTGATCTCGTGCTTGTCCACGAGGCGACGCAAGGCTTCTACGCGCCTCTTCGCCATCGCCGCGGCGCCGTTGGCGAGGTGCAGTTCCGCGAGCCGACCAAGGACCCCCGCGGTGACGTGCGGGTCGCCGCCGTCCGCGAGGAGTTCCTCGGCGCTCGTCAGCTGCTCGGTGGCCTCTTCCCACTGTCCGAGCACGACAAGCACGTTCGCCAGCCCGCGGCGCGCACGAGCCTCAGCGTCGGTGTCGGACGCTTCGAGCAGGACCGTTCGCCACAGGGCCTCGCTTCCCTGAAGGTCGCCGCTCTGGAGTTGGACGTCCGCCAACGAGCGCCGCGCCGCCATGCGCTCGGAGCCTTCGGCGCGTTCCACCGCTTCGAGCAGCAAAGGCTGAGCCCTGGAATGGTCCCCCGCGCGAACGTAGGCCCGTCCCAGCGCGGCCTGGCAACGCCCAACGGCACCGTCCGTACCCGTCGCTTTGGCCATCGCGAGGGCCGTTTGCAGCGCGTCGATCGCGGGCTTCCACTGGCCGCGACCGAGCTCCGCTTCGCCATGCAGGAGATTGAGCCAGACGGCGTGAGGCGCGATGTCTTCGGGCGTCAGCACCTCACGCGCGGTGGCGTCGAGCGCGCGCGCGCGCAGGAGCGGTACGGCAGCCTCTGCGGCGGTGCGACCTCGGGCGGTGCGCCGGGCGGCTGCAATCCACCACTTCCAGGCCAAGCCTGGCGCCGCTCCAGCCTCGTAGTGACGGGCGACCTCAGCCGGGTCAGCGCGGCGACGGCCGGACAAGGCGTCCGCGATGCGATGGTGCAGCTTCGCGGCCCGCTCGGGCGTCAGGTTGTGCATCGCCACGCAGAGAAGTGCAGGGTCGACCGCGCTGAACACCTCTTGAGACTCGATCGTGTCGCGATGCACGTCGTCGCGACGGACAAGTGCGTCGAGCGCTGAACCGACGGCCTCGGGGTCCCCGACGACGCGCGCGATGAGGGCTCCCGAGGTCGCGCGCCCTACCACCGCCATCGCCTCAATGACGGCCAACTCGTTGGGGTTCATCCGCTCCAGCCGCGGTCCGAGCTGGACGACCCAGCCGTCGGGGACCGGAAGCGTCCCGTTGCGAAAGTCGTCGAGGGGGCGGCGCGCCACGAAGCCGGCGCGCTGAGGCGCCACCCAACCGGCCGATTTCAGCGCCTCGAACATCGCGCGAACGCTGCCCGGGTAGCCCCGCCAATCTTGGTGGAGCCGTTTGGCCAAGATGCCGGTGACCGGGCCAACGAGGCCCCAGTCGCGCAGCACCGCACCGATGGCCGTTCGGTCGAGCGCTGGGATGGGCCAAGCCGTCGCGGGTAGGCCCGTGGTCGCCCCGTTGACGAGGTTGGTGAGTGTTCCGTGGAGGCTTGTCGCGGTCGCGAGGACGACGACGGGTACGTCGTCGTCCACGAGCCCAAGGCGGACGATGCGGCTGACGAGATCCAAGCTGACCCCTTCGAGCCGGTCCGCGTCATCGACGGCCAGGACGATGGGGGCAGATCGCAGCAGCGAGCGGGCTGCAGCGTCCACGCCGGACGGATCGGCGACCGTTTGCGTGTCCTGAAGCCACTCGGACGCCAGCGCATGGGGCATCCCCGTGGCCGACCGCACGTCGAAGCCCTGTTCGCTGGCCATGCCGAGCGACATTTGGAGGAGGGCGGTCCGTCCGATGCCCGGTGGGCCGTGGGCGACGAGGAGGGCGCCGCGTCCGGCGCGCAGGCCGGTCAACGCCGACGACCACAACGAGACCCACTCCTCGCGGCCGCGCAGCGCGCTCGCGGCGTCGGGCTCGCCGTCGAGTGCGGAAATCACGGCTCGGGCGGACGCGTAGCGCCGTGCGGGGTCCTTCTGCAGCAGCCGCAGGCAGATGCGGTCCAGCAGCGGCGGAACTTCCGCGTTCCACTCCGTGGGGGCCCGAGGCGCCTCCGTCAGGTGGCGGGCCAGAAATCCCGCGACCGAGTTGGCCTCGATGGGGCGACGCCCCGTGAGCAGCACGTAGAGAAGCGCGCCAAGTGCGTAGAGATCGGTACGCGCATCCACCCGATCGGACGTGATCAACTCCGGCGCCATGAACGCTACGGTGCCGATCAGCCGGCCTGCCTCGGTGATCGACGTGGCCGGGTCGAGCCGATCGTTGGTGACCACACCGAAGTCGGTGATCACAGGCTCGCCGGCCTCGTCGAGCATCACATTCGACGGTTTGAGGTCGCGGTGGACGAGCCCTTTGTCGTGGACGGCGGACAGCCCGCGCAACATGCCGCGCAGCAATTGCTCCGCGCGCGTCATTCGGTCGTTGGGCGGCGCGTCATGCCAACGTTGGACGAGGACGTCGAGGTCAGGGCCGGGCAGCAGCCGCATCGACATCCAGGCCATGCCCTCATGGACGCCGGTCTGGTACACGCTGACGACGTTGGGGGCGTCGACGCGCGAAAGCGCGCGGTACTCGCGCACCATTCGTCGGACCTCGTTCTGGCCGACATGATCGGGATCAAGGACCTTGAGGGCCACCTCGCGGCCGTCGGGCGCGTGCGCGCGAAAGACGGTGGCGAGTCCTCCGCGCCCAAGGGTCGCCAGGACCTGGAAGCCCGCAAAGTCGCTGCCCGGTTTGGGCGCGCCCCCTATACGTGGCGGCAGCATCAACACCTGCGTAGCGTGGACGGCGGGGGATGGGGAAGGTCAATCCGGGGCCCGTCGGCCTCACCCCCCCCAACCGCGCGCAAGGAATGCCGACGCATCGGAGGACGGCATGGCGGCGGCCAACGCGGCAGCGAGACCCGCCGCCACGCGGCGGTGTCGGGCCCTGGTCGATTCGTCGGGGTGATGGCGGGCGAGCAGGTCCTGGGCGCGCAGCTGCCAGGTGCGTAGGCTTGTGGCCTCGGCGCGATCCAGCGCGCGGCGCCAGAACGTGACGGCGCTCGCCGCATCGCCGAGCGCAACGGCGGCGCGGCCAAGGGCGAGGTCGGCACGGACCTGGACATGGGGCCACGGCGACGGGGCTGACGCCAACGTGAGTGCCGCGCGAGCGGCCTCGACGTCGGCCGTCTGGGCCAGGGCTTCCGCGTGCCACGCGTTGACCAACGGCGTCAGACCTTCGGCGTCATGCCGCGCGAGCATCGGGATCAGGATGCCGAGGTCGGCCAGCGCCTGGGTGGGGTCCGCGGCCTCAAGGTGAGCAGCCACCCGAACGGCTCGGGCGAAGGTCTCGTCCTCGCTGACGCCGAGACCGGCCGAGACGTCGATGGCGAGCGTCGCTTCGCGGATGGCCTCGTCGAGCCGGAATGCGTGGAGGAGGACGAGCGCTCGATAGGCCCGCACCATGGCTTCGGACTGGACGTGGTGGACGTCGCGAGCCGTCGCCATCGTCTTGTCCGCGACCTCCAGCGCAAGGCGGAGACTACCCGTGTTCGCGTAGAGTTCGATCAGGTTGACGCGCGCAACCGAAAGCGGCGCGAACATACCGATGCGCTCGAATGCCGCGGCGGAACGCTCCAGGTTCTCGCGGGCCAGTTGGCTCTGTCCTCGACTGAGCGCCAAGATGCCGAGCCCGTTGTAGCCTTGTGCGGTCGCCCGTTGGTCGCCGACCTGCTCGGCGATGGCGAGGCTCTCGCGCCACTGGCGCTCGGCCTCGGGCAGGTCTCGCTGGCTCCAGGCATGGGCGCCGAGTTGGTATCTGGCGGCAGGCAGCAGCGTGCGGTCGCCGGCGGCCTCTGCCCGGCTGACGGCGCGTTCGAGGTGACGTTGGGCTGCGGCGATGTCCGTCCCCAACGTACGGAGAATCGTGCCCAATTCCGACGATACGCGCGATTCGAGCCGGGGGTCGCCGAGCGCGACGGCGAGCGCCTCCGCTTCGCGCGCGGCGGCGAGGGCGTCGTCGACGCGGCCAAGGTGGAACCGTGCGGCCGCACGCGCGAGCTGCAGGAGGATGAGGTCGCGGTCGGCGTCGGCCAACATCATCCAGGTCCGCGCCTGGGGTTCCAGGGCCAACGCGGCGTCGGTCCGCAGGAGCGTCTCTTCGTAGGAACTGCGCGCGAGGTGCAACTCCGCAGACCGCAGGAGGTAGGCGTAGGCCTTCGTCCAAACCTCGGCCCGCTCGAAGTGCCAAGCGAGGTCGGAGACGTCGTCCGCCGACGGACGGCGACGACGACGCTCGATGGACTCGCCGATGGATCGGTGGTGGGCTCGAACGGTCTCTGGGCTGAGGTGCTCGACGAGCGCGTTGGCGAGGCTGTTGGCCGACAACGCCAGGGCGTCGACGTCTCCGTCCGGGCTCTCTTCTGCGACCCCGCTGTTGGCCAACTCGTCGGCAGCAGCGTCAAAGGCGTCCACGTCGATGCCGGTCACGTCGCGGATGACGGCGACGTCAAGCGGGCGGCGGCCGAGCGCAAGGACCTCGCCGACCCGGTGCGCTGCAGGGCTGAGGCGCTCGACGCGTTGCCGTTGGGCGGCCAGCAAAGAGGCGGGAAGCGGGAGCGTGAGACCGTCGGTCCGGGTGGCGAGCGCGGAGCCGCCGGACGGGGAGGTAACGATGGCCCCCGACGCGCGAAGGCTGGCCAAGATGTCCGCAATCCAGCCCGGCGACCCCGACGCCTCCGCGTGGAGCCGTTGGGCGAGTGAATCGGCGTCGGCGCTGCCCCCAACGAGGCTGGCCACCCACTCTTCGACATCGGAGGGGGTCAAGGCCGGCAGGTCGATGGGGCGCACGCGCGACTGGCTGAGCAGCCGCGCCCGGCCGCCGGTGGTCGCGTTAGCGTCGAATCCGAAGACGACGCCAACGGACGTCGACCCGAAGCCGGTTTTCAGCCAGTGGGTCAGGACGTCGCGCGTGGCGGGGTCGCAATGTTCGGCGTCGTCCAAGATCAACACGGCGGGCGCGAGGCTGAGGAAGCCCTGCCGGAGGGGGGCGCCGACGGCCCACCGCTCGATGGTCGTGGTGGCGTCGCCATCGAAGGCGTCGTGAAGCACGACGTCGTCGTAAGTGCGGCGCAGGAGGCGCCAGAGGCCAACCAGGGCACCTAGGGGCCGGTCGCCGGGCCTCGCGGCCCCAAGCACGACGCGCAGGCCGCGGGCACGCGCACGCTGCGCCATCGCTTCGAGAAACGTAGTTCGGCCGTGTCCGCGGGGAGCGATGACGATGGCGGCGCCGGCGTCCGCCCCGTTCTGGACATCGTCGAGGAAGGCTTCGGCGCGCGCCAAGGCTGCAGCGCGACCCACAAAGGGGGGTTCGAAGCGCTCGCCAAGGACGGCCGCCAAGTGCCGCGCCGAGGCAAACCGGGCCGCCGGGTCTTTCTGGAGACAACGGAGGCAGGCGGCTTCGAGGTCGGCGGGGACGTGGGGATCGACTTCCCGCGGAGGCCGCGGCGAAGCCCGCAGGTGTTGATCGTACAGCGCCTGGGTCGTTTGACCCGTGAAGGGGCGGCGACTCGTCAGCAATTGGTAGAGGACGCACCCGAGACCGTAGAGGTCGGCGCGCCCGTCCGCCGGGGCGCCTGCAATCTGTTCGGGTGCGATGGCCGTGGCCGTGCCGACGATGACCTCGGTGGACTCGGCCGCTCTCGCGCAGACGCCGAAGTCGATCAGAACGATGTGGTCGCCGCCTCGAAGCAGGAGGTTGTTCAGATTGACGTCGCGGTGGACGAACCCCCGATCGTGCAGGTGGGCGAGGGCGGAGGCCAGGTCGCGGATCCAGGTGCGGATGACGTCGAATCGATCCGGACGTTGGCTCAGGCCTTCGATCACGTCGCGGAGTGCGGGCCCGTCGACAAGTTCAGTGGCAAACCAAGGCGGCGTTCCTTTGGCGTCGCTGTCTAGCAACCGGAGAATGTGGGGGTGGTCCAAGGTGGCAAGCGCCCGAATCTCCTCGGAAAAGCGACGCCGAAGATCGGCGTTGGCCCGCAGTTCGTCGAGAACCTTGACCGCGACCGTGGGGCCTGCGCCGTTCCGGGTTGCACGCCAGACTTCACCATGGGCGCCACGGCCCAGGGGTTCGGTCAGGACCCATGGTCCCAGGACCTTTTGAGAGACGTCGATCGACTCAGACAGGGGCGCGCTCCGCGCGAGTTGTATACATCTTCAACGCGGGCGGGAATGATGGTTTGGGAGGCCTACGCGCGGTCGGACGCCGGACCGGTGCGCGAACACAACGAGGACTCGCACCTCATCGACGTCGACAACGGCTTGTTCATCGTTGCCGACGGCATGGGCGGCCATGCGTTTGGCGAGGTGGCGTCGCGTCTCGCGACGGACATCGTTCATCGCACATTGGTTGGTGAGCGCGATCCTGAGGAGACCCGGCTGCAAAGGCCCGGCGACGAGCCGGATCCCGCAGACGTCGTCCGCGAGCGGATGCGCTACGCGATGAACCAGGCGAGCCTGCTCATCCGCAAGGAGAGCGAGCAGCGTCCGGAGCGGCGAGGCATGGGGACCACCCTGGTCGTGCTTGCGCTCGACGGGGAGCAGGCCCATCTCGCCCATGTCGGCGACTCAAGGGCCTATTTGTGGCGCCGCGGGCGACTTCAGCGCCTCACGCGCGATCATACGGTCGTGCAGCAGGAAGTGGACGCGGGTCGGCTGACCCCCGAGTTGGCGCGCCTGTTGCCTCACAAGCACATCCTCACCCAGTCCGTTGGCTTCCATGGTCCGGTGGAACCCGACACGTCGACGCGGATGGTCGATGGGGGCGACGTCTTCATCTTGTGCAGTGACGGCCTGACCGATCCGATGGACGACGTCGCGCTGCAGGCAGTCCTGCACGAGGTCCCCAGCGATCAGATCGCGAATGTCCTCGTCGAGGAGGCCCTTCGGCGCGGCACAGAAGACAACGTCACGGTCGTGGCGGTCTTCGCGCGCGACTGACAGCGCTGAGGTGGCGAACCCGCGCCGAGACTCAGGGGGCGGCCTCTTCGGGCGCCGCTTCGATGGGCTCGTCGTTGGCCGGCGCCACGTCTGCGTTGCCGGCGATGACGTCAGCGACATCGGCGGCCACATCCGAGGCGATCGAGCGGGTGAGCTTGAGCAGAGCGCGGTTGTAGGAACTCCGCGCGTACCACTCGGGCTTCTCGCCCTCCGTTTCGCGCATGACCTCGACGGTCCATGTTTTCCCGTCGCCCGTCATCGCCACGGTAAACACGGACTCGACGGGGTTTGGCAGCTCGCCGGCGACATAGGACGCGCCGCGCAGCTTGTAGACCTTGTCGAGCCAGACGCCAGCGGTCGGATCCGTCGCCTCCGGCGCTTCTGCCCGGGCCCAGAATGCCTTGTCCTTGTCGTCGCGGTTCTGGTGGGTCCAGCGCACCTGGCTGCCATTGGCCGTGAGCTGGACGGCCTCGGTCGCCGGCTCGTCCAACGGAACGAGGGTCCGCTCCATGAGCCGCATGTTCGCGAATTGAAGGGGGCGAAGCGAGTTGTCGTCGACCAGGTAGATCCGCTCCGCCGACGAGATGTAGCGGTCCTTCGACCCCCACGCTTCGCCGCCGACGACGAAGGTGGCTTGGCCCGCTGCGCGATCCACCGTGACGGTCGCCTCCGGTTCCTCGAACTTGAAGACTGAGCGGTCGGTCGATGCGTCGGGGATCAACTCGCGCAGGGCCACGAGCGGCTCGAACGACTCCCACAACTTCTTGGCGGCGTCGTTGCCGAGGAACTCATTGGATTCCTCCTCCCATTCCTCGGGCGCCTCTGGGGCGGGCGGCGGGTCGCCGGGGGGGGCGCCTTCGGCGTTGGAGCCAGGCGGGGCGGGTTCAGTGTTGGAGCCAGGCGGGGCGGGTTCGGCGGCGGAACCGGCCGGCGGGGGCTCAGCCGCGTCTGGGCCCGAGTGCGTTTCGTGCGGGGTCGCCGAATCGGGGGCTTCGCCCTTTTTCAGCTTCCGGGTCGTCGTCTTGACCCAGAGGTACTCGCCTTGGGCGTCGGTGCGCTCTTCGACGCGAACGGTGAGCTTCTTGCTCTCCCATCCGATGCCTGTCAGGTCGCCGGGGCCGGCGCTGAACACAGGGACGGTCTCGCCTTTGTTGGCGGCGGCTTCCTCTTCGGCAAACCACGTCACGTAGGTGCCGACGAGGGACACCGCCAGAACGGTGCCGAGTACGACGACCTGCTTCACGACCGCCTCCCACGCAGCATGAGGCTCAACCCGCCGAGGGCGAGCACGAGGACCGGGACGCCGGCCACGGTGAACCAGAACCACCACACGTCTTCTTCGCGGGTGTGTTGGACGCGGACGTCCTCTTCGGACTCGGTCGTGCCCTCGATGTCGTCGTCGCCGACGAGCCAGCGCGTCACGTCCATGGCCAGCTGTTGGTTGCCGCCAAGCGACTCGAGGATCGGGTCGGACAGCACGCTCGCGTCGCCCAACACGACGGCCCGCGAACCGGTCTTCTCGTCGCCCATGGCCACGGCTTGGCCCAATTCCCAGACCTTTTTCGATTCGCCTTCGCCAGCGACTCGGTCGCCATCGGCGTCGGGCCACGTGTCCGGGAAGGTACGCAGCAACGTGGTCACGGTATTTGTCGTGCCTGGCGCCTTCTCGACGGAAACGGCGGTCGGCGCCACCACGTAGAGCTGCGTGCTGTTCTTCGAGAGGGTCTTGACCGACTCGTGGCTTCCGAACTTGTTCGTGACGAGGTTCACGCGGTCGGCTGGGCCGCGTGTCTGCTGGATGTACTTGTCCGCGTGAGCCAACGGGTGAGCGCCCGCGACAACGCCAAGACGGCTCAGGATGGGGTCGAGGGTGCCCTCGCCCGGCTCCAGGAGGATGAAGAGGCGGCCGCCTCGGTCCCAGTAGGCTTCGAGGGAGGCGACCTCTTCCGGCAGCAGGGGCTTCTCCGGAGCGGCGATGACGACCAACCCCGCGTCATCGGGAACGGCGATTGCGGATCCCTCGGTCACGCCAAGGTTGGCGACCTTGATGTGCTGCGCCTCGAGGACGGCCTTCTTGAAGAGATTCAGCTTGCGAAGGGGGTTCTCCTTTTCCTTGGAGCTCGCCTCGCCGTGACCCGCAAGGAAGTAGGCCGTCCGCTGGCCCTTCGACAGCTTGAGCAGATTGGTCTGCACGAGTTGATCGAGACGCTTGAGGTCCTTCTTGGCCTTGCTCAGCTCCAGCCCCATGCGGAAGCGCTGGTTCTTCTCTCCCATGAGGAAGGCGACGTCGCCGTTGTCGCGGACCTTGAGCTTCTCGGCCGTTGCCGGGTCCAAGGCCTGATCCGTCAAGCGGACGGTCAGACGGTCTCCGAGCGCGGCATCGAGGTCGTCGAAGTAGGTCCGAACTTCGCGCCCTACGTCGTTGCCCGCTGGGAAGAAGAGGACAACCTCGACGGGTTCGGAAAGACCCTGCAACATGGACACGGTCGCCGTTCCGGGGCGAGTCGTGCGGAAGTAGGCGACGTCCTTCTTGATGTTGTAGGCGTCGGCCAGGTAGTTGAGCGGGAAGACGACCGCGATGGCAAGTGCGACGGACAGACCGTTCGTCAGTGCGGCCTGGGCGGCGCCTGCTGGAAGCAACGTAGGGTGGTCGGCGAGGGTTCGGTCGATCCACATCGCGGGCGCGAGACCCACGAGCACCGCGATGGGCCAGAGGGTCGACCAGGTGGCCGTCCAGCGCTCGAGGCCGGCTTCATCGAGGCCGAGGGACTCGGTCGTCATCGGCAAGGTCAGCGCGTAGGCGCCGACACCCATGAGAACGAGCAGTTCGAGGCCCATGGCGATGCGCATGGGCTGCGCACGGTCGGGGCCGGCCCGTTGGAAGCCCGCTGCGCGCAGGCCGACGGCGGCGAGGAGGACGGCGACGCCCAAGCCGCTGAGGGGAGCCCGAAGGCTGCCTTCACCGAACCAACGTTCGCCGATGAAGAGGATGGCCAGGCCGCCCAACACGATGAGCGAGGCGCCCGAGCGACCCGCGAGGACGCCCCGGCCGATAAGGAACAGGAGGGCCACCGGCGGAAGGACGGCGGCCAGTCCGAAGAGAATGGCGAAGTTGGAGTCCATCATTCCCACCGACGGCTGGCGAGGACGCGCGTGGTCAAGAGCAGGAACAGCCAAGTGAGCGACACGTAGTACACGACGCCGCCAAGCTCGACCCGCCCCTCATAGAACGGAATGAAATGCTGCTGGAAGAGGGCCATATAGGCGGCCATTCCCGCAAACGGCGGCTCGAGGACCTCGGACAACATCCAGGTCGTCAGAAATGCGACGACGAGGATGCCACTGAAGATGCCCGCAACGAGCTGGCTGCGGAACAAGCTGGACCCGAAAATGCCGATCGACGCCGTGACCGAGGCGAGGCCCAAGGACCCGGCGTAGCCGACGACGAGGTGGGCCACGCTCACCTTTCCGTGCACGAAAATGAGCAGCGGCATGTAGACACTGATGACCGTCAGCACGGTCAACATCGCCATCGCAGCGAGCCATTTGCCGGCCACGATGCTCCCGTCGCGAATCGTGGAGGTCTGCAGCAGGACGTAGGTGCCGTCGGTGCGTTCCTCTGCGAAGCTTCGCATGGTGAGCAACACGGCGGCGACCATGACGAACCCGCCGTGCAGGTAGAAGAAGTCCTCGAGAACCTCGTGGCTGTAGCGAGACTCTTCGCGGCCCAAAACCCAGGCTTGGAACAACAGACCTTGGACGAACAGGATGCCGGCCGTGATCAGCGTTCCGTACCAGCCCATCACGTAGGACGCGAAGTCCCGACGGGCGACGACGAGGGCGTTCATGCGTCCGCTCCGGAGTGGGTGAGGCCAAGGAAGATGCCTTCGAGTTCATCTTCGGGCGTCAGGACATTGCGGACACCAAAGCCGGCCTGAACGAGCGCCGCCACAAGCTGTTCACGGGAGTCCGCAGCCAACGTGACGTCGGCGGCCGAGGTGTCGTCGTTCGTGTCGATGCCGGTGGCCGCCGTGACACCCGGCGCGGCGCGCAGCCAGGGAAGGAGGGCGGGGCCGCCGCGGGTCACGACCCGAACGCGGGTGCCTTGGCGACCGGCGCCAAGCTCTGTCTCCGTGCCTTGGGCCACGACGCGGCCGCGATGGACGACGAGGATCCGGTCGCACGTCATGCTGATCTCGCCGAGGATGTGCGACGACAGGATGACCGAACGCCCTTGGCCGAGAGAGCGGACGACGCGGCGCATCTCGACGATTTGAGCCGGATCGAGCCCGGAAATCGGTTCATCCAGGATGACGAGTTTCGGGTCGTGAAGGATGGCTTGAGCGATGCCGACGCGCTTGCGGTAGCCGTGCGACAGGGTGCGGATGACCTGGTGCTCGCGCCCTTCGAGCTGCGTGGTCCGGATGACCTCTGGCAGACGGGACGCGATGGCCGCGGGCGCCATGGCCTTGAGGCGGCCGACGTGTGTGAGGAAGTCCGTCACCGTCATGTCGACGTACAGCGGCGGTTCCTCGGGCAGGTACCCGATGGTCGAACTGTGGGCGTCCGCCGACGTCGTGAGCTCGCGGCCGCCGATCCGGACGCTGCCGGCGCTGGGAGCGAGCAGGCCCGCCAACACCTTGAGCGTGGTGGACTTGCCGGCGCCGTTGAGGCCAAGCAATCCGACGATTTCGCCTTCGGCGAGGTCGAACGAGACGTCGGAAAGGGCTTGGAAAGTGCCGTAGTAGCGGCTCAGGCCGCGGACCTCGACCACGGGGGGTCTCCTGGAAGCGCCGCTGCCGATAAACACGCCTCCTGAGGGCGTCAAGCGCGTCCCCGGAATTGGGAGCGCTGGCGTGGTGCACATCCGATTCGACGGCGGCACGTTGGCCGTGGATGGCCTTCCAGACGGCGTCGAAGCCCCAGGGTGCGAGGCCGACCGCCGGACCAAGGGCCACCGCGCGTTCGCCATGCACCATGCCGGTCTCGTCCGTTGGTTGGTGGAACGGGGGATTCCGTTCGAAGATGCCGTGCGCAAGCCCCCAACTTGGACTCGGGTTTGGACGCCAGCCGGCACGGCCCGGACCTACCAGCGCGAAGCGGTCGCGGCGTGGAAGAACGCCGGCCGACGCGGACTGATCGTGCTGCCGACGGGAACCGGCAAGTCCATGGTTGCCGAGATGGCCATCGATGAGGTCCGACTTCCGACCTTGGTGGTGGCGCCGACCCTCGACCTCTGCGCCCAGTGGTACGATCGCCTCCAGCGTGCCTTTGGGCCGAACGTCGGTGTGGTCGGCGGTGGCCGGCACGAGGTCACCGATCTCACCGTCACCACCTACGACTCTGCGTGGATGACGGTGGATCGGCTTGGCGATCGCTTCGGCTTGCTCGTGTTCGACGAGGTCCATCACTTGCCGGGCCCGTCGTTCGGCCAGGCGGCGGAGGGGAGCCTGGCTGCGTGCCGGCTTGGCCTGACGGCGACGCCAGAGCGCCCCGACGGCGCCCACGTGCGGTTGGACGTGCTCGTCGGCCCCATCGTCTACCGCCGCGAAATTCCCGAGTTGGAGGGGGAGTGGCTCGCTCCGTACCGGACGGAGACGCTGCAAGTCCATCTTGGGCCCGCCGAACGGGAGGCCTACGACGACGCTCGGGCCCAGTTCCGCAACTGGGTTGACGCGTCTGGACTCCGCGGCGCGCCCTGGGATCGCCTGATCCGGGAAGCGGCGCGAAGCGCAGAAGGGCGGGCGGCGATGCGCGCCTGGCGGGTCAGCCGCCGCATCCTCGAGGGGACGGAGGCCAAGCTCGAGGTGATCGACGAGCTGCTGCGCGTCCACGCGGGCCGTCGGACGATCCTGTTCACGAATGACAACGCGACAGCATTCGAGGTGTCGCGCCGATTTCTGGTTCCCGCGCTGACCCATCACGCCGACGTCGCCGAGCGGCGGCGTTGGTTGTCGGCCTTTTCGGATGGGTCACAGCCGGTGCTGGCCACGAGCCGTGTGCTCAACGAAGGGGTGGACGTGCCGGCGGCAGAGGTGGCCATCGTCGTCAGCGGAAGCGGCACCGTTAGGGAGCATGTTCAACGGCTTGGCCGAATCCTGCGGCCCCTGTCCGGCAAACAGGCCTTGCTCGTCGAACTCGTCGTCTCCAACTCCCACGAGGAAGGGACAAGCGAGCGTCGGCGCGGCCACGCTGCCTATCAGCGCGACTGAGGTGGGCGAGCGACGGCGTCGAGCTTGGTGAGAAGAGCCGGGATGGCGATGACCTCGCCGAAGGGCAAGACGCCCGGGGGCGGTTCGGCCGTCCCCGTGATTTGGGCGGACAGTTTGCGACTGACGGCGAGGACCACGTGGTCCTGACGGTGCCGGCGGAGCATCTCCAAGCGTCGGACGACCGTTTCGGGCCGCCAGGTCCCCTGAATTTCCAACGCCGCCGCTCGATCGCCGTGGGTGAAGACGTAGTCCGGCATGACGACCTCTTCGCCCCCGAGATCAAGGGGCAGGGTGGCCTCCTCCATGGTCCAGCCTTCGGGTTGGCGCTCCGCCCAGCGCGATTCGAGGGCCTCGTGGACGCGGGTCTTGTAAGCGCCGGTGTCGGGGCCGCGCGGGCGCAGGCCGGTATTGGCGTCGACCTCGAAGCGAACGATGCCTGTGCGCCAACGAACCCGCGCCACGGCGCGCCAACCCGAGGCGTGAAGGAGGCTCGGAAAGAAGCGGGCGAGGGCCTGGCCGTACCGGGTGGTGCGCGCGAGGATGCTCAGCGGCCCGTCGAGCTGGAGTTGGAGGCCGTTCGGCGTGCGCCCCGCGCTCCAGACGAGCTGGTGAAAGCGGGCTCGGCGAAGGAGCGCTCGAACGCGCGCGACGCTTGGGGTCGTCAGTTCGACGGTGACGGATTCCGATTTGGCGAGCACGGATTGGGCCAGGGCGACGTCGTAGGCGGAAAGGAGTTCGTCGACATCCAACGAGGCGGTCTCGATGGCGACGTGTTCGGCGGGCAGGTCGGCGTAGAGCGCGGCCGAGGCCTGGGCAGCCGACAGGCCGAAGGTGGCGCCTACGGCGTCCAACACGTCCAACGCGGTTCGCCGACCCCAGACCGTGGGGTGCAGTGCAAGCGAAGGCTCGGCGCGAGCCGCGGTGAACGCGGCCGCGCGAAGCTCCGCGGGCGGTACCGGCGCGATGGCCTCCCAACGCGTCACGTCGTCGATGATGTGGGCAAGGCCCATCGCGATGACCCGTCCGCGCGAGGCGGAGGCGACGTCGCGGACCTCGGCCTCTACCTGCGCGCGACGCCAGCCGTGTTTTGCGGCGTCGGCGTACACGTCAAGGAGGGCTGCCGCGACGGAACGCGTCGCGTCGGTCCCTGCGCCCAGCCACGTCGGTTCCAGCTTCCCGGCTCGCACGCGGGCGCGCACGAGCGGATGCGGCAACATCGTCAGGGCGACGGGGACAGGCGCAGCGCGTAGCGAACGGCCGCAGGGGCTGGCAGGCCTTCAACCAATTCCAAGAAGGTGTCGGGGACGCCAGAAATCCAAGCCTGCGGGATCAAGAACGCCGCCAGCCAGGCGACCGCCGGATGGTCGTCTGGCACGTCGGCGAACGCGGTCGTGACGGCGGCAAGGTGGGCTTCGCCGTCGGCGCGGCGGGCGATGGCCTGCACGAGTTCGAGGGCAAGTTCGGCAGCGAGCTCCTGAGACGACGGAGCCAGAGAACACCGCACGATCCAGCGCGCGAGGTCGACGGGGTCGGCGCCGGGTGAGTCGGCGAGGCCGCGGATGCTCGCGAATGCGGCCTGTTGCTCCTCGACGGTCTTGGGCGGATGTTCGAGGAAGTCGACGAGGGTGGCGTCGGTCGTGTCGTCGTCAAAGGTCCCGACGGGGCACGAGGCCATTGCGACGAGGCCCCATGTCCGAGAGGTCTCGGCGGTGGTCGCGAAGGCCGTGGCCAGCTCCCCGATTTGCGAATCTGGGAACGACGCCTCGAGGAGCAGATGCGGAACGAGGCTCAGACCGAGATGGTCGAGGGCGGGTAGCCCTTCGCCAAACTGGCCCAGCCGGAGGAAGCGATCGCGCGCGCTGCCGCCAAGCGCCGTAGCCTGCAGCTCCTCGGCCTCCACCCAAAGGGGGCTGAGGGGGTCGTCGGTGAGGCTCGCGACGACGGCCCCGATCCCCTCGGGCGGGGCGCCTTCCAACTCGGCTCGAATCCACTCACGGGAGGCGCCGCCACGGTAGAGCGCCAAGTAGAGCGGGTCGCTTTCGATGGGCCCGTCGCTGACGCGCCGCCAGGCCCGGACCAGGCTGCGGACTTCGCGGGCATCGTCCGAGGTTGCCCGGTACAGCATCGCGAGGGCGGGCTCGCGGTCGGGCGCGTCGGCCACACAGGAAAGGATGCCGTCGCGCCGCTCGTCCGTGCGCTCGCTGCGGGGCATGCCTTGCCAAGCGTGGATGACGACGCGTGCACCGCCATCAGCCGCGATTTGGCGGGCGAGCGGGCCGCCAAGAGCGCCGGCGGCCAGTTCGTGGCGCTCGGCTTCCACCAGGGCGGCGACGGCCTCGCCGAAGACCGTCCCGCGGCTCGCCTTGGTCGCGGCGCTGGGCCAGTCCGTCAGCGCATCGACGAGGATGTCCAAGGCCGTCTCCGTCAGGGCCGGCCGCTTGATCCAGGCAATGAGCACGCTGCACCAGGCCTGCAGGCTCGAGCCGCGAGGAACCAGGCCGCCGAGCACCTCCACCAGTTCTCGTTTCGGGTCCAATTCGCTCTTGCGTTCGAGCAACGCCTGGACGGCTGCGGCGCGTTCGACGGCAGATCGGACGACGAGGGGGCGCCATGGACGGTGGTCGCCCGTTCGGACCGTGACCTCGACGAGGCTTGCGATGAGGCCCTCATTCAAAGGGGCCCCGGCGCGGACGCGGGCCCGAAGGGCGCGGACGGAACCCTCGGGGTCGCGTTCGAGCATGTCCTGGGTGACGATCGAGACGCCGGGCGTACCGGCCAGGATGATCTGTCGGATGCCGTCGCCCCAGGCGTCTTCTTTCGCGGGTTGGTCGAACCGCCAGGCGGCTTCTTCCACGGCTTCGGGGTCGTTCGCGTGCAGGCGGTTGCGGAGGAAGAACGCGACCAAGTCGCGCCCTTCGTCGGGGGCTTCCGACGCGTCGATGATGCGGAAGCCGTCGGGCGCGTGGTCGGTGACCACGAGGTCGAACCAGCGCGGGTCGGGTGCGCGTTCGCCGATGCCGATGCGCAGCGATTCGCGCACGCTTGGGGGCAAGCAATGCAAGAGCGCGAGGCCGAACCACCGGGCGGTGTGGCTGGCTGACGAGAGCGTCGCGGGCGGCACGACGAGCGCGACGCCCTTCCTTCCGCCTTGGCGAAGTGCGGCGACGACCGCGGCGATGCACTTGACGGATTGGCGCCGGGAGCCGCCCATCGCGGCCGATTGGCGCAGAAGTGTGCGCAGCCCTTCAGGATTTGGTAGGGGTGCGGGTTCAGCGTCGTTGACGCGCGGGTCAAACCACGGGTCAGACGTCCAGAGCCAAGCAGGATGGGAGAGTCTGGCGGCCACTTCAGCGTCGATGATTCGCCACACCGCGCGGTGTCCGGTTCGACGACCGACCGCCCACCGGCGGCCGTTGAGCGGGTAAACGCGATCGATGGGTCCGGGACCGGCGTCAGGCGTCGTGACGTCCATCGAAACGAGGTTGCGCAGCTCGTCGGGCGCTACCGCGTCCTTGCGACTGGCCAGCGCTCGCGGGCTCGGACCCTGCAACAACACGTGGATTCGGGGAAGGTCCGTGGCCATGTTCAGCGGGGACGGGGGGCGAGGAGGACCTCGACCCTGCGGTTGGCAGCGGTCGCGGCTGGCAGATCCGGCGAAACTAACGGTTCCCAGGGGCCGCGAGCCGAGACGGTGAAGCGGCTCGGGTCGACACCGTACCCGGTCACGAGGACCCCGACCACCGTGCGGGCCATCTCCCAACCGAGGTCCATCCCGTCCCCAGCCACGTGTTGGAGCTGCATGGGTACGCGGACGGCCTCCGAATGACCCACCGCGGAGATGGCGAGCTCCGGGTTCTGAGCAATCACCATGGCGAGCAGGTCGAGGGCGGGCTTGGCCTCGTCGCGGACATCGGGCGGGGCGCCTTCGCTGAACAACCACGTCGCCGGGAGGCGAACCCAAGTGGTCGAACCGCGTCGCCCAACGACGACCTCGGTGCCGGCGAAAACCTGGGCGACCTCGTGAAAGGCGGGGGGGGGAGGTCCCCCCGCGTCGTCACAGGTGGCGGCCAGCCCTTCGGCCGCTTTGAGGGACGCGCGCAGCGCGGTCACTTCGGCCTCGAGGCGCTGCTCCAAGGCGTGCGTGCGCGTGGCACAGCCGAAGAGGAACGCGAAAATCACGGGGTGGCCACGTCGCGCAACCGGGTGTCCGTCGATCGATCGGCGACGACGCAGCTGTCGGTGGCCCAGTCCGCTTCGTGAATCGTCTTGGGCGTGGGTTCGGAGCGACCTGTGCCTCGGGCCGACAGCCAGCGTCGAATCCAGCGTCGGGTCCCCTCGGGCGTTCGATGGCGCCAGCCGTTGTCCGTCCGCTCCCGCGCCATGTCCAGCCAGGCCAGGTACAACGGATGGTCGCCGGGCGGTTGTCCAGCATGCGGCCCTGACGTGAACAGGGTGCGGCCGCTCCCGCGGGTCAGTGGCCCTTCGGGCGGCCAACCCGTTCCCCTGGCCCAGGCCTGTAGCGCCTGGAGGTCGTCCGGGACGTTCGACTTGGCGAGCATCTTGATGAAGCACTGGCCGCATGCGCGGGCATCCTCGACGGCGCGGTGGGCGCGGACCAAGGGCACGTCCAGCCGCTGCGCGAGGTCGGCCAGGCGGTGGTTGCGAGCTTCGGGGAAGGTCGCGATGGATAGGTCGACGGTGTCGAGTTCCGCGGCCGGTTCCGGGGCTGGCGACTTCAGCGCACGGAACTCCGCGGCCAACATGGCGAGGTCGAACGGAAAGTTGTGGGCGACGGCCACGGCGCCATCGAGGAGGCGAAACACCTCGGCGGCAATGTCCCGGAAAGGAGGCGACTGTGCGACCGCTTCGTCGGTGATTCCCGTCAGTTCGGTCACCTTGCGGGGGATGGGAATCTCGGGGTGCACGAGCCACACGGGCTCGGCCACGATGGCGTAGCGGCCTTCAGCGTCGCGCTCGAACACGACGGCCGCAAACTCGATGATGCGGTCTCCGCCGGCGGGGTTGAGTCCGGTCGTCTCCGTGTCGAAGGCCACGACTCGACGGTGCATCCAGGTCATGCGATCACCCGGCGCGCGGCGTTTCGGGCTGCGGCCTCGGCGCTGGCGCGATTTCCGCGCCATTGGGCGTGAGCGTCGGGTCCAACAGCGTTGGCGATGCCCAACACGACGGCGAAGGGGACTCCAGCGCCGTGGCACGCTGCCGCGAATCCGTAGGCCTCCATATGCTCGACCGATCCACCCACCGAGAGGGCCTTCGCTGCGGGCAGGTCGGTGGTGATGGCGGCCACCCCGACGACGTCGACCTCGGTGAGTCCGAGTGCCGCAAGCAGGCCTGGGTCACTGTCGAGGGGCGGCGGCGGGCGCGGCACGTAGGCGAGGCCCGCGCTCGCGGCCGCGTCCCCGTGCGCGATCCGGCGTCCCGCGACGACCGTTCCCACGGCGGGACCGCCCTCGTAGGCACCGGCCGTCCCGACGAGGACGACTGCCTTGGGGCGAACCTCCGCGAGCCAACGGGCGGTCGCGACGGCGGCGGAAACGGGGCCGACGCCCACAGCGATCCCTTGGAGATCGCCAAGTTCCTCGGTCACCGCGGCGACGAAGTGCATTGGACTCCCATACCGCCCCGTACCGCGGCGTTGGGGCGTCGCAAGGGCGTGACGGGGCCGCAGAGGCGCGGTACGGGCGCGCCCCGGAGGCCGAATGAACCCCCACATCCCGCGCAGCGCCGTCCACACATGGTCCGAGCAGATTGGGGAGGACTTGGCGGATCACCGCGTGGCGGTCGTGCGGCTGCTGAAGGACAATCGGCGCCTCTCTCGTTTCGTCGAGGAGAATGCAGCCTCGCTCGAGGGCGCTGGCGGTTCAGTCTGCCAGTGGCTCGTGGGTGTCGTCATTCGCATCTTCGAGCTCTCTGGCGGCCGGATGCGGGCAGCCACGTGGGAACAGGTGCGTGCGGCGTCTGCGCGCGTCCAGGGCCATGTCGAGGGACTCCTGCCGTTCGACAGCTCCTTTCCGGATCGGGCGCGCGCCGTGGAACGCCGTCAGGCACACATCCTCGACGAGGCTCTCTACAATTTGTTCGAACGCACCCCGAAAGAGGGCGAGGTCGCTCTTCCGCCGGTCGAGGCCGCGAAGGTGTACTTGATGATGTGGGTGGCCACAGAGGTCTTAGACGAGAACTGGGCGCCGCCAGTGGGCTTCGCGGGCGAAAAAGCATACGAGTTTTCGGCGGTCTGACAGGGTCGGGCCGCCTCTGGAGGAACGATGTGGGCAGCCCTGATCGCTTGTGTTGCAGCGCCTTCTGAGCCTTGGGAAGCGCCCGAGGTGGACGAGTGGGCGCCGACGTTGGAGTCGCCGCGGCCGGCGCCTCCTGGCGCCATCGCCATTTCCGTGACCGGCCTCGCTCCGACGGAGACGGCGACAATCACCGTCACCGGCCTTTCCCCTGGGGATTCGGTGGCCGTGGCGACGTCCCCCAATGGCTTGCTGCCTGGTGGCTTCTGCCCGCCGACGCTCGGCGGCGTGTGCCTCGACTTGAGTTTGCCCGTGGGCAAGGTCGGCAACGCGATCGCCGACGCTGCCGGGGTGGCGATGATGCCTTGGACCGTGCCGCTCATGGTCTCGCCGGGGACCGCCATGGGTTTCCAGGCCGTGTACATCGACGGCGCCGACTCGGTGGTTTCGCCGGCGATCGAGGTCGTGGCGAGCGAGTCGGCGTGCCCGACGAATGGTGTGATCAGCGCACCGGTGTGCCCGGCCGCTTGCACGGGCGGTTGCGATGACGGGACCTGCCGGATCCTGTGCAACGACACGTCGGAATGCCAGGTCACGACGCTCACGTGTCCCGATGACATGAACTGCCACGTCATCTGCTCGGGGCTTTCGTCATGCCAGGTGTCCACCATCAACTGCCCGGATGGCGGCTTCTGCGAGATCGACTGCTCGTTCACGTCGACCTGCCAAGTTGCGGACATCGTTGGCGGCGACGGCGGCCTGCACCTCGAATGTGATGGCACCAGCGCCTGCCAGCTCGCCGAAGTCACGTGTGGGTCGGGACCTTGTCTTCTCGAGTGTGACGGCATCGGCGCCAGCATTTCCACGCACGATTGCGGGGCGTCCTGCGACTGCGACCCCGGAGACTGCTGAGGCCTCTGGGCACAGGGGCCTCGACTCAGGGCGCCACGGCATCCAGGGTCGGGGTGGCCGTCATGAAGCCGAAGGCCTCAGGGCCGTTCCACTCCAGGCGCCAAACCTTGGCGCCTGCTGTGTCGTAGCGCTCGACGACCGCGGAATCCGACCACGTCACGAGGGTAGCGCCACCGTCGGTTCGATGGACATCGCCTAGGCGCGCGCTGGTAAGGGGCGGGTTGGCGTCGAAGATGGCGACTTCGCTGGCAACTGCGGACGCCTCGTCGAAGGCGTAGTCAATGGCCCGTGAGGTGCCAGCGGGGTCGCCGGCGTTGTCGAAGACGAGGAGGTTGTCGCCAGCCCACTCGAATTGACTTTGGCCGGAGAACGTGGCGCCGTCGATGGCGACGGTTCCGGCCGCGCCCCCGAACGCCAAAGGGCAACTGCGGCTCGTAGTGTCTACGGCCGTGATGGTGCCGAGATTGCTCAGGCCGAGCCAGTAGAGGCCCGTGGCTTCGTCGGCGTCGAGCGCATTCGCGGACGACCAGCCCAACTCCGGGTCGGTGCCGGGGTGCTGGACGGGGTCGAAGCAGTCCCACGTCGACCAGATGGGCGTCGTGGTGCCGGCGGCGTCGACTTGGACGATGTCGTTGCCGACCACCCCGTCGCGGATTTCGTGGCGCACTGCCACGAGCGTACCGTCGGCGAGTTCGACGAAGTCGTTGGCGAGATCGGCCACGGGCAGAACGATGTCCTCGGTTCCGTCCCAGGCGACATGGACGAGTGCCGTTTCGGCCGAGGGCGTCGGGCTGGTGGCGGCGTACCAAATGCCGGTTCCATCGAGCGATGGCCGCGCCCGGATGACTGAAAGGCCCCGCGCGTCGGCATGAACCCAAGAGACCCGACCCGACCGATCGAGCACGGCGACTGTGGCCGAGGTCTCGGTGGACAAGCCCGTGGTCAGGAAGCGGTCCTGGGCGCCGCCCGCCACCGCGGCTGGCGTGAGGGCAAGGGGCAAAGGCCCAGTCTCCACGGCGAGAATGTCGGCGCGGAGGCCGTCGGACTCTGGCGCCACCGAGACGACCGATTCTGGCGGCAAGCCCACGATGCGGACCTGGTGTTCGGTGGCCGGCGCGTCCAGCTGTGGGGTGGCGCGGTCCAGCAGCCCGTCGACGCCGTAGATGAGCCGCGATTGGACTGGCAGCGTCGTCGTCCAAGAAACGTCGAGGACGGTAGGCATGCTTGGAACGGGGGTGACCTGAAGGCCCTGGACAAGGTCCTCCGCCTCTTCAAGAGGCTCCGACACGGGCGCTCGGCACGCGGCGACCCCAGCGATTGCGGCCATCGTCAGTGCGCTGCGCGCGACGGTTAGCGACGCCATGGCGGGTTCGTACCATGTGGTGGTGGTGGCTGGCGACCGGTTGTGCAGGCGATGCCACGGTCGTGGCCGAGGAGTTGGGCTCCGTCTTCGGCGCGACGACGACGACGAGGACCCCGGACGGAGGAACGACCACCGGCGCTGGCGGCAACCTCATCCCCGTCAACCTCGACGACGTGAAGGTGGCGCTTCACCCTGCCATGGACAGCATTCTCGTGGTGAGTTGGGTTCAGGACGGCGTTGCGGACGTGGGCCTCGTGTTTTCGGCCGACGGAGGCGAAACGGCTGTGTCTCCGCCGCGCGGCCTGGGTCCTGGCGCCCACGAGGAGTGGATCGTGGGGGTGCCCTTTGACGCGGAAGTCGCTTGGCACATCGCGGCGACTGGCGGATTTGGACGGGTGGCGACCGAACCTCAGGTGACGTCCACCGGGCCTTTTCCGGCGGGCCTGCAAGGCGCGACTTTGCTCACCGAAGGCGCGTGGGACCCTGCGATTCCCTATGTGCTCGCATCGGGCCCCAAGATCGGCGGCAACTTCGGCAGCGTGTGGTGGGCTCAGATTGTGGACCGTCAGGGAAGGGCCGTTTGGGCCCTTTCCTCCGATTCGGATCACATCATCATGCATCCGCGACTCTCGATCGACGGCCTCGCCCTTCTCATCGACGACAACAGCTTCTGGGGCAGCTTCGACGGGGGCCTGAATTCCACCGTTCGCCGGATGACGCTGGACCTCGAGGTCACTGACGAATGGGTGACTCCGGGCCTCCACCACCCCTTCGTCGAACTGCCGGGTCGCGTGCTCGCCTACGGGTCCATGGACTTCCCCTACATCAACGAGTGGCTCATCGAGACTGACGTCCATGGGGATGCGAGGACCGTCTTCGATTGCGAAGAATGGTTGGACCAGGACTCGGGGTACTGCGGTTCGAACACGTTGAATTGGCGCGAGGCCGAGGACGACTATTTGTTCAGCTTCTACAGCCTGGACAGCATCTTCCAAATCGACCCCGCTTCGGGCGACGTGTTGCGGGTCTTTGGCCATGCGCGCGGGGCTTACGCCTTCGATCCGCCGGAGAGCGCCTTCTGGTGGCAACACGGGGGCCATTACACCGACGAAGGGACGCTGCTGACGTCGACTTACCTGAACGAGGATGGCGGTGAGACCATCGTCCGGGAGTACCTCGTGGACGAAGAGGGCCAGCGCCTCGTCGAACTGCGCAATTTCGGGGTGGGGGAAGGCCTGTTCGGCGACCAGATGGGGGAGGTGACGCGCCTGCCCTCCGGGCACACGATCCACAACCTCGGGACGTTGCCCCGCCTCCGCGAGTTCGACGAGGACGGTGCCGTCGTCTGGGACGTGGCCTGGGAGACGGGTCCCGTTGGACGAACCACGCCGCTGACGAGCCTCTACGATCTGTTGCCCATCCGGCCCTGATAGCTGTTCGCCCGGGCGGGAATAAGAGGTCTGATGCGTCGAGCCGTCGTTTCAGGTGCAACCTGCGCGGCCCTTTTGGGGACCTTTCTGGCCGTCTCGCGTTGGCCTTCCCTCGAGCGCAAGGAGGCCATGGGGGGCGCGGGGCGAGCCGCGTTCAGCGGGTTGGGCTTTGATGTCCCGGTCGCATGGTCGGCGGACGACACCGCGATGTGGCGGGTGGTGGCCATCTTCCTCGATTGGGCCTGGTCGAACCGCAACGGCATGGCCTTCGGCATTCTGTTCGCCGGTGCGCTGATCCCGTTCCTTTCTACGTTGCCCGCTGTGAGGCCCCGTTCGCGGGTACTTGGAGCTGCCCTCGGTGCGGTGGTTGGCGCGCCGCTAGGCGTTTGTGCGAATTGTGCGGCGCCGGTCGGGCGCGGGATGGCCCTCTCGGGAGAGAGGACGGAGACCGTCCTGGCGGCCACGATCGCCAGCCCAACGCTGAATGGGTCCGTGCTTGCGCTGTTGTTTGCGCTGTTTCCGTCCTTTGTCGGATGGACGCGTCTGGGGTTGCTCGCCGTCCTCCTGCTCGCGATTGTCCCCTTGGTCAGCGGCGCGCCCCGACCGTTCCAGGCCAGCCTTGTCCAACCTGCGGAGGAGAGCGGCGCGCTGACTTGGTTCCTGCGCCATTGGCTCCGCGCGACGCTTCACATCGCCTGGACGACGGTGCCGTTCATGGCACTCGCGGGTTTGTTGGGCGCGATCGTCGTCGTTCTCGTGCCGCCGGATGCGTTGAAGGACATCGACGGGATCGTTGCCATCCTTGCCGCTTCGGCAATGGGGACCTTTCTACCGGTTCCCATCGCCTTTGACCTGGTCTTCGCGTCGACGCTGAATCAAGCCGGGTTGCCGATGGGTCCGACGGGGGCCCTCGTCCTGACGCTTGGCACGTGGAGCGTCTACGCAGCCATCGTCGCCGGCCGGTCGGTGGGGTGGCGCGCGTCTTGGGGCGTGTCGCTCGGCGTTTTCGCGCTTGGTGTCGCCGGTGGTGTCGGGATCGGGCGATGGGAAGCGCAGAGAGCCGCGGAGGTCGACGCGCTGGCCGTGCCCCCGTTGGAGCGACGCGTCTCAGAAGGTTGCTCGGAGTTTCGAGAATCGGCTCCTGACTGTGTTCTGCGCGTCACCACCGTGCTTGCGGCGCGGGGGGGGGACCTTGCCCCGTGCGCGGCGCTTGGCGGGGCGGATGCGGTCGCGAGCTGCGAGATCCAAGTGCTCACCGCAAGTCGTCGGGCCCGTCTTGACGAGCAGGCTCTGGCGGCCGCTTGCCTGGTACTCGCTGGTGACGCCGGGCGTCAGTCGTGCGAGGACGACGCTCGGGTCCGCAGCGGCCGACCGTCGGCGTGTGAGGGCCATTCGGATCGTAGGCGTTGCGAGGCCGCCATCGCCGAGCGCGACAAGCCTTGTGCTCCGGACGACGTGAGTTGTGCCCTCGCGGTGGCCGTGCGCTCGGCCACCGGACGTGGCGATTTGGCGCGCTGTGATTCGATGCCGGACCCCGACGCTTGCGTGGTCGCGATGGCAAGCAAGTTGGCGACGGAGGTGTCGGATCGGAGCCTCTGCAACGAGGTGGGCATCCGTGGCGGCGACGAGGCCCATTGTCACGCCTTCCAGGATGACTTGGCGGCGGTCCGGTCGGGAGACCCGAGCCGGTGCGAGTCCAGCGTGGACGCAGCACGCTGTCGTCAGTGGATGTTGCAGGACCCCTTGGGTGTCGCGAACTGGATTCAGTCGCGAACGCCGGGCGAATACGACGGTCTTGTCGTCGGTTCGGAGCGCCAAGGGCCGCCCCCAGCGAATGTCCGTCCTCTGGCTGCCCCACCGACGTGGCAAGACCGGTCGGCGACGGGGGGCACGGCGCGGTTCCGCCCGTTTTCCGGGGACCGCCGCAAGGGCGACCGCGCATTCCGGCGCGTGTCGGGCCCGGACCTGGGAATCCGTCGTCGAGAACCCGATGCGACCGAAGCGCACGAGCCGTTTTCCATGGGTCGCGGCGTGGCTGCGGGCGACCTCGATGGCGACGACCGGGCGGATCTCGCCTTCGCCGAGCGCGGCGGTGTGCGCGTCTTTTACGATCGAGGCGACCGATACGAGCCGGGCGGCCATCTCGCGGTGGGTCTCGACGCGTTGTCGGTCCGCATCCTCGAGGTCGACGGCGTCGAGGGTCGCGACCTCGTCGTGAGCGCCTATGGCGGAGCTGTGGGGTGGGTGCCGGGCGCCTCCACGGACTGGCGGGCGCTGCCCGATGGGGACCGAATCGCGTCGTTGGCGCCTGCTTGGGCGGACTTGGATCGGGATGGGGACCTCGACGTCATCCTCGGCAACTGGTCCTTTGGGGCCAGCGCCGGTTGGGACCCGGAACACGCGGCCGATGAGCGCTTCATGGGGGACGGCCATGGGGCTTTCGTCGGTGCGCCGTGGGACGATTTGCCCGGGGAGACGTTGACGGTCCTCATCACAGACCTGGATGGCGACGGGTGGCCAGACGTTTGGGCGGGCAACGATGGCGCACAGCCAGACGTGATGTGGAAGGGCTCCGACCAAGGGCTCAGGCGTTTGGGGCCCGGCGAGGCCTTCGCTCCGCCGCGGACGCCCCGCTTCAACATGTCGTTGGACGCGGCGGACGTCGATGGTGATGGCGCCATCGAGGTGTTTGCTTCGGACATGGGCTTTGGGCCGCCAGTCGTCGATGACGGTTGCGTCGCGGTGGCCGGCGATCATGCCGCGGAGTGCGGGCGATGGGTCGCCGAGGTCGGCGCAGCGAGAGATCTGTGGCCCGCGGGGTGCGACTCAGACGCCTGTCGCGTCGCCGCGCTGTTGCAGCTGGCCCTGGCACGCGGGGATCCGGAGCGCTGCGAGCGCGTCCCTTGGGCCACGTCGCGCCGCCTCTGCGAGATTCGGCTTGCCCGGGGGGAGGGCCGGTCGCACCCGCCGGACGTCCCAACGGTGCCGCAAGTCGAGCGAAACGCATTCGGCCGGATTCGTGACGGACGGTACGAGGTTCGGGACGGCGACCTCGGGCTCCCCCACACGTACTGGTCGTGGAATGCCAGGTTCGTCGACCTTGACCTGGACGGCGTCCCCGAGTTGCCGATCGGCAACGGCTACCTCGGCGAGGGGCCGTTTCCCGGCAACGTACATCCCGACGTGCTCCTGCGACGGGAGGGCGAGCGCTGGGTCGACGTGGCTCCGACATGGGGGACGGACGACCTCGCGCACACGAACGCGTGGGTTCCCGTGGACTTGGGCGATGATGGGGACCCGGACCTCGTCAGCCACGCCGTATTCGGCCCAGTCCGCGTTCACGTCAACGAAACGGTCGCCGGCCATGCCCTTCGGGTGAGCGTCGACGGCGGACCGGGCAATCGGGACGGCGTCGGCGCCAAGGTCGTGGCGTGGGTCGGCGGCCGCGTCGTCCGAACGGAGGTTCGCGCATCGGGGGGCTTCCTGAGCGCCGCGCCGCCCGAGGTTTGGGTCGGGTTGGGAGACGCGACCGCCGCAGACCGGTTGGAAGTGACGATGCCGACTGGCGAACGGGTCGTCGTCGAAGGCCCCGAAGCCGGCCGCTGGGTGATCGGGCGGTAAGCCCTCAGGCGATCGTGAGTCCCACCTTGCCGATGGCCTTGCCGCTCAAGAAGCGCTCGTACGCTGCCGACGCGTCTGCGAACGCGAAGGTCTCTTTGGGGACCCGAAGGTCCCCTGCGGCGATCCAGCTCGCGAGCTGCGCGAGGTCTCCGGGCAAGGGCGCGACGGTGCCGAAGGAGGCCTTCCGGGAGCTGAAGGCGGCTCGGGCGAGGCTCGTGATGAAGCCCAAGCTGGGCAGGGTCGTCACTCGGGGTGCAGCGGCCGGGCCGGGCCATTTTCGCCAAGGTCACGGTTGCCCGCTGACGGGACTATAGGTGCCCCACAAAGGGCCAGCCGGGAGCGGCGCGCGGGATGTCGGCGATGGATTGAGGCTGTTCTACCTGTAGAACGTGAGCGTCGCCAGCAACGTCCGCGGCCACCCCGGCGTGAAGTGGATGTCCTCGATCGCTTCGGCCTCCTCGGCGAGCCGCGACTCGTTCGCGAACTGGACCTCCTTCCATTCGGTCCCCAGCACGTTGTTGACCTGGTTCTGCGCCTGGACGAAGCGCCAGCGGTAGCCCGCCTCGGCGTCGAGAACCGTCCACCCCTCGGCGACGAGGGATCCGTCCTCCGTCGCGGGGCGGTCGCCGATGTGGCGGACCCGCACGCCTCCCGACGCTCCGCTCGGATGGTCGACGCCCAGGCCGCCGGCCAGCGTGAAGGTCGGCGCGAGGGCCACGGCGTCGCCATTGCCCGCGTTGGAGGTGTAGGTCGCGGAGGCCAGCGTGACATCCAGGTCGCCGTGGAGCCACGGAAGCGGCGTCGCACGGACCATTCCATCGAGCCCCTGGCGGTGTGTCTCCCCCTTCAGCTCAGTCGTT
>SXOB01000006.1 GCA_005776945.1 Pseudomonadota bacterium | reverse complement strand
CATCATGCCGGGTCACATCCACACGCCGGGCCACGTCGGCGTGTTGAGCCGCTCCGGCACGTTGACCTACGAGGCCGTGGGTCAGCTGAGCGCCGTCGGGCTCGGTCAGTCCAGCTGCGTGGGCATCGGTGGCGACCCCATCATTGGGACGCAATTCATCGACGTCATGACGATGTTCAACGCGGACGCCGACACGCATGCCGTCATTATGATCGGTGAAATCGGTGGGACGGCCGAAGAAGAGGCCGCGGCCTGGATTCGCGCCAACATGGAGAAGCCTGTCGTCTCCTTCATCGGCGGCGCCACGGCACCTCCGGGTCGCCGAATGGGCCACGCGGGCGCGATTGTCAGCGGCGGCCAGGGCACGGCAGAGAGCAAGTTTGCCGCATTGGCGGCGGCCGGCGTGCACATCGTCCGCAGCCCCGCGGAAATGGGCCGGAAGATGGCTCAGGTCCTCAAGGCCGCGTAGGCGCCGCGCTAACGGTCGGGGAAGAGCAGCAGCTTGGATCGGTCGGCCTCCAACGGGAGGCCGCGCTGACCGATTTCCTCGATGGACGCGATGGAATGGATCGAGAGGTGGAGCACGTTTGTCGCTTCGAAGCGGCGTTTGAGGCGCTCCTCTGCCGGGTTCACGAGGACGGATGGCGCGTCCCAGAGCAGGTCGGACAGCGCGACAAAGGTCAGTCCGAGTTGTGAGTCTGAAATGGACCGCGCTCGAAGGACGACCATTTCCCCGTCGCGGGGGTCCTTCCACGTCACGGCGTAGTGAGGTGTCATGCGTGAGTGGCCTGCGTGAGTTCGGCGCGGCGGAATCCGAACCGGACGCGAAGGGTGGCCTCGCTTCCGTCGATCGTCATCTGCAGGTCCTCGACCCCGAGCTGCAGGGACGTCCCCGAAGCGAGTCCGCCGAACAGGCCCTCGACCTGGCCCCGCGAAACGAGCGTCACGGGCTCCATCTGAGCGATGCGGGGGGCCAGGAGCAACTCACCGATACGGCTGAGCAACTCCAGCGTCACGCCTTCGCCAAGGTGGAGGCCGACGTCGGACAGGTCGCCGACGATGGCGTCGCGGCCAGCGTCGTAGCGAACCGCGGCCAGGGCGAGCGACGCGCCGACCCGGCGTTCGAGCCGGAATGGCACAGCCAAGGTGCCGACGTGCAACACGCCTTCGACCCTCCCTCGGAGCCACGCGTCGGCCGAGACGCGCTGGAGGCCGTAGGTGAGTTCAGTTCCGAGGTGGTCCACGTCGACCTGCCAGGCGACGTCGATGGCGACAGGGGGACCATCACCGCCCCGGCTGCGCCAGAGGCGCCGAAGTCGTTGGCCGACGGAGCGCATCCGATCGGTTCGGCCGGTCAGGCGTCGAACGACGGCCCCGCCACCGTCGGCGAGGCGCCGCCTTGCGGCACCGAGGACTTCGAATTCGCCCCCGGCGACGTGGACCGGCAACGTGGCGCTCAGCAACTCGCGCCACAACTCCACCGAGAGTCCGAGCGCGACGTGGTGTGCCATGTCGCGACCCTAACTTCCGATGGCGCTCAGCCGTGGACTTCGGTCGTCCGGAAGAACCACGCGCACTCGATCGCCGCATTCTCGGCGCTGTCGCTGCCGTGCACGGCGTTCTCGCCGATGCTGTCGGCGTAGAGGCGGCGGAGTGTGTTCTCTGCGGCCTGGGCCGGGTTCGTGGCACCCATGATCTCGCGATTGCGGAGGACCGCGTTCTCGCCTTCAAGGACGATGAGGACGCAGGGGCCCGACGTCATGAAGTCGCACAACTCGCCGAAGAAGGGGCGAGCCTTGTGGACAGCGTAGAAGCCTTCGGCTTCCTGGCGGGAGAGCCAGGAACGGCGGATGGCGATCGGCCGCAGGCCTTCGGCCTCGAAGCGGGCGATGATCTTGCCGATCAGATTCTTGCGGACGGCGTCCGGCTTAACGATGCTCAGCGTGCGCTCGACGGCCACAGCTCCTCCAGGCCCCATTTGCGGGGCGCGGCGCCTAACGGGTCCTGCGCCCGGTCGCAGGGGTCAGCGTCAGTCCCCGCCGAGTGCGCCAATGAACTGCCAGTCCTCGGTCTGGTCCTCGGTGCTGCTGCAGGTCAGCTGAACGGACTCGCTGTCGGGGCAAGGGTGGTCGCGGTTGACGGACCACATCGACAGCAGACCCATGCCTTGGTCGACGGCGAAGGCGCGGAGTTGGGCCGCGTCGTCGAGCGTGAACGTCTCCGTGAGGACGTCGTTGAGCCCAATCATCGGCGTGGCGCCGATTCGACTCCACGTTGTTGCAGGACTGGGCGTCAGCCCGGCGTCTTGCCACAGGGTCGTCATCTGGGCGTGCAGCGCTGTGACCGCCTCGATGGCGTAGGTGCCCATCTGGCCCTCGGGGTCCGGCGCGGCGCCGTCGCCGTAGTCCATCGTCATGACGTTCACGCCGGCGATCGCCACACCTTGCGCCAACGCGTCGGCGAGGAGGGCCTCGCCGTCGGGGGTGATTCCAGTTGGCAACACGGGAAGGGTGAACCAGACGTCGACCGTGCGTCCCTCGGCGGCCAACTCGGTTTGGAGTTGCATGATGGCGGCGTTGCGTCGGCGGACGCTGGCGTCGTCGGCGAGCCAGGCCCCCTCGACGTCGAAATCCAGCGCCTTCAGGCCCAAGGTGTCGACGATGATGCGCAGTTGATGAGCAAGCGCCGAAGCGTCCGGGCATGCGACTTCCAGCGGGATGCTGGCTGCGCCGCCGAGCGAGGCGACGACGTCGCCGCCGGTCGCGCGGACGGCCGCGACTTCGTCGTAAAGGAAGATCTGGCCGGACTCGTCCCAGGCGTCGGGGCCGGATTCCAGGGTGTAGTAGCCGCCCCAGCTGGGTGTGCAGATTCCCGGCCCCTGAGCGACGAGAAAACCCAAGGTGTAGTTTTGAACTACAGTTTCGGCGCCACCTCGCCAAGGATGGCAAAGGGGTAGAGCGATGCGTCGACAAAGGGTACGAACTCGGGTCCAGCGGCGGGCGGCGTCGTGGGGCCGGGAAGGGTGCCGCCAGTCGTCGGCGCTGGCTGCGTGACGGGGCTGTCAGGCGATGTGCTGGCGGCCGTTGGGGGGCTCGCGCCACGATCGGCCGTGGCTACGCAGACGTCGCCGTCGCGCATGGTGCCAGGGCCACAGGTCAGCGACGCGCAGGCCGAGAGCCAGGCGAAAAACGGAGTCATGCCTCCGCAGCTCTCGATTTCCCCTTGGCGGCAACGCGCCGTCAGCCCAACTTCACGCGTCCCTTAGGAACTGACGATGGGGCCCGGGGATGACGGATCGACCATGGCGGAGGCGGTTTGGGACCGGTGACGCGGCGATCGGCGCTCGCGATGGCCGGTGCGGCGGCCGCGTCAGCTTGCCTACGCCAACGCGGTGGAGTGAGCATGTCAGGTCGAATGCCGGTAGCTTTTGTCCCCCATGCCGGCGGTCCGTTGGGCCACGTTCCGATGGGTGTGGCTCCCGCCGAGGAGCGCGCCTTCGTCGCCTACTGGCAATCGTTGGCCACACTTCCGAAGGTGCGGCCGTCGGCCGTTGTTGTGGTGTCGGCCCACTGGGAGACGGCGGTTCCTACGGTGATGTCGTCTGCCCGTCCGCCAATGCTCTATGATTACGGTGGGTTTCCAGCCGAGGCCTACCCGATCGCGTGACCGGCGCCCGGCGAGCCCGGTTTGGCGGGGCGCATACGGAGCCTGGTCGAGGGCGCGGGCTTCGCTTCCGCCGAAAACCCAGGCCGGGGCTACGACCACGGGACCTTCGTGCCGTTGAAGATGGCCTTTCCAGCGGCCGACCTACCCGTGGTCCAACTCTCGATGCTCAAGAGTCTGGATCCGGCCGAACATCTCGCTTTGGTACGCGCGTTGGCACCGCTGCGCGATGAGGGCGTGTTCATCGTTGGCAGCGGCGACACCTTCCACAACATGCGAGGCTTCGGCCCGGCGTTCTTGGGCCCCTCCACGGCGTTCTATGGTTGGCTGACGGACGCGGTCGAGGCGTCGGCCGACGAGCGGGATCGGCGCCTGAGCGCGTGGGCTACCGCGCCGTCCGCGCGGGTTTGCCATCCGCGAGAGGATCACCTGCTTCCGTTGTTGGTGGCGGCGGGTGCGGCGGGTTTGGACCGAGGGACGGTGACCTGGCGCGGGACGTTCATGGGGCCCGAGCAGGTGGGATTTCACTTCGGGTGAGCCTGTTCACGGCGCGTCCTGCGGACCGCCCGCAGACTCGGCGGGGCCGCATCACTCCACGTACCCCAGCGCCTCCAATCCCCCGACGTCTCCGTCCAGTGGCGTCATCTCCAACGCTCGCCGCGCCGCCGCCTCCAACGCCGTCCAAGCCGACACGTCGTCCGCGACATGCCCGCAAACGTGCGCTTGCCTGAGCGACGGCCAAGGGTCGCCCTCGTGGACCGTCGGTAGGTGGGCCATCCAACCGCGCGACGGCTCCCGCTCCGCGGCGTCCAACCTTGCCCGGCACGCCGCAACCTCCGCGGCCGTCGCCAGAGGGCGCTGTTGGTGAGGGTCGGCCGCCAGATCGTAGCGTTCGACGTGGCCGCGACTGTCCACGAGCGCTGTGAGCGCGCCCTCACGCACGTGGACTTGGACCCCAGGCCCCGGCGCAGCCCCACGCGCCATCGGCGCCGGTCCCCACGTCGCTCTCGCCGCCGGGGCCCCGGTCCGCGACGGCAACTCGGCGAGCCGCCGGACGTGGTGGGCCACCGACGCCGTCGACACCGGCTCCGTCGAGACGCCGGGGGCGTACCCCGGGCCGATGACCCACATCGGTACGTGGGCCGTAGGCTCGTAGGTGCTCCACTGATGCGTGCCGAGGTGCTGGTGCTCCGTCAGGCTCTCTCCGTGGTCGGCGGCGACGACCGCCCTCACGTCGGCCCGTCGTGCGTCCACCCCCGCGAGCAGCTCCCCGACGACGGCGTCGAGTTGGCGGACGGCGGACGCGTACTTGGCCGCGGCGTCGTCCATCGACACGTCGCAGCGTTCCGTCGGCGGCAACGGGGCGGGGAGGGGACGCAGCGGATTGCCAGAACCCAGCCGTCCCGCCGTGGGATGGTCGCTGTACGCACACGGTGACGGCAGTGCGCCGGCGGGCGCCGGCCGCCTCGGGTCCACGCGTCGCGGCGCGTGGGCGTCGTAGAGGTGCACCCACAGGAAAACGTCGTCTCCTGCCTCACGGCCATCCAGCCAGCGCAAGGCACGTTCGACGACCCGACCGCCGGGGTCGACTCTTGCCGGGCCCAGGTCGAAGAGCTGTCGCGACAAGGGCAGGTGGCGCCGGGCCGGATGGTCGCCAAGGGCGTCGCCATACACATGGAATCCGCGCGTGAGTCCCGTCTGCGCGCCCAACACATCGGCCGCGACGAAAGCGCCGGTGTGCCACCCCGCCTTCGAAAGTGCCTCGGTCACGGTCGGCGCCGAGGCGGGCACGACACGGCCGTTGTGCAGCGCCCCGTGCTCTTGCGGCGTGAGCCCGGTGAGCCAGGTTGCGTGCACGGGCAATGTGAGTGGCGCTGGCGCCCGGGCGTCGACGTAGGCGGTTCCACGTTCGGCCAACCCGTCGAGGTGAGGCGTGAGCCCTGCGGCCACCTCGTTTGGCCAACTGGAAACGTGGTCCGCGCGCAACGTGTCGAGGCTGAGCAGCAACAGGGTTCGCCCTTCACCGGGACCGGGCTCGGCTTGGGATTTGCGCACGTCGACGGTCGCGACGGCGGCGGCCGCCAACAACGCGCCAACGCCCGCCGTCCATCGGATCGACAGACCGAACGTCGCAAATGGCACCAATACGCAGGCCATCGCGGCGAGGGTGAGCCCATCCTCACACGCGAGGTCCACCCACCAGTCCGTCGCCGTCCAGCCCACGGGATGGGTCGACAAGCGGAAGGCCTGTCCGGTGGCCGATGCCGCGGACGCCAGGACCGCCACCGCAAGACCGGACGCCACACGCTCAAGGCGCGCGGTCAACGGGGCCCAACCGGAGAGCGTGACGACGTCGGCCGATTCATCGCGGATGGATGGCCCGGGGCGGGGTTGGGGTCAAGGGCAGGCGGCAGGTGACCTGAGCCATAGGTTGGACGGTGAGCCCGCAGGTTAGCGGCTCGGCGTTCGGAGGAATCATGCGGACGGTTTGGACCGCGCTTCTGGCGATGGGCTGCAGCGATGGACGCGTCAAGCTCGACGAGGAGCCGTTCGGGACGGTTCGCTCCGCCGTTTGGTTCGATTTCGCGCAAGACGCCGTCGAGAATGAGGACGTCCGCCATCATCGGCTCGTGCTGTCGACGACGCCAGGCCTGTGCAAAGAGGTCCAGGACGTGATGCAGCCCCTTTCGGAGGCCTTCAGCGCGAACCTGGACTTCGAACCCTACGACGAGGAAGAGACCTGCAACGCCACGAAGAGCTGGTACCAGGACGCCGGCGAGCTCGTCGACAAGTGGTACCGCAAGGATGGCGCCAACATGGTCGTGCTCGAGTTCTACGACCCCGACGCCGACATCTCCGATCCGCCCGACGCCACGACCTATGTACAGGGCTACGCCGACACGTCGCACTACTACTTTGGCACGGTCATCCTGCGTTCGGCCAATCTCGAAGCCGCCATCGGTGAGGAGATTCGCTGTGGCGATGCGAGCGAGGCCGTCTACGACGACGTCGACGAGGCGATCGCCGAAGTGCAGCAACTGCTTTTCCTCAACGGTGGCACACTCATCCTCGAGGAAAACAAGACCGGTGATCGGCGAATGCTCAAGGACTTCAGCACGAACGTCGTGGACGACGACGGCGACGCGCGCGGTCAGATCGAGCTCAGCGCCGGCTTTGACCTGTGCGAGGTTTCGTGGACCGGAGCGCTACCGCCTCCCTTCTGATCACCAGCGCATGCGGGCGGCCACGGCCAGAACGGTAATGCAGACGATGCCGGCCACGGCAACGGCGAAGCCACGGCTGTCGCCCGTGTTCATCAAAGTACGGAACTGCCACGCGGCGAGGACGACCAACGCGCCGCCAGCAACGAAGCGAAGGCCGATCCCGAAGGGGGTCAGGGCCACGGGCTCGTCTTGCGGGGGAGGAACCTCCACGCGCCGGGGCGCCCCCGAGGACGTGTCCGCCAGATCTCTCGAGGCCGCTTGTGCCGAGGCGAGGTCGGGACACTCACCCGACTTCTTCAGGGTCGCGCCCATCCACACTTCGTAGCGGAAGCGATTCGGCGCCATCTGACTGATGCGAAGGATGTACCCGTTGGGCGCTTTGAGGGACCCCGGGGTGGGGTCGTAGCGCCGCACCCAAGTTCCGTCGCCGGCGTGCTTCCAGTCGGTCATCGATGCTCCGAGCGGTCGCTATCCGCGGGGTTGGGCCGCTGCGAACACGGCCAGGTCCCAGGACAGGGTCGTCTCGATGGCCCCGGCCTCGGACGCGCGCGACAGCGGCCCATGTCGGCCCCGCCAGGTGGCGATCAACACGTCGCGAGCCGCGGCTTCATCGAGCGTGACTCGGACGGCGACGTGCTTGGTGGCCTGCAGCTCGAAGTGGGGACGAAGCCTCTCGACCCATCCGTCCAGGCGAGGTCGGTCGGGCGCGGCTCCGAGTGCGGCCGTGCGCAACCCGTCCAGATCGTCGGTTCCGGCCACGGCGAGGACGACGCGTCCGTCAGGTCGCAGGACGCGGCGCGCTTCCACGCCGTCCACGCGCGCGTTGACGGCGGTGATGGACCCCACAGACCCGTCGAGCAGCGGCCATCGGCGGTCCGCGTTGGCGACGACGAAGGTCAAGGAGGGAGCTGTCCGCGCCGCCGTCGCCATCGCTGCCGGCGAGAGGTCGAAACCTGACGCCCCGAGGCGCCGCACGAGGGCACCTTCGCCGGCGCCCACATCGACGATGGGCCCAGGCAGGTTCAGGGAGACAATCGCGTCGAGAATGGGGTCCGTCAGACCGCGCGCAACATGGCGGGCCCGGGCGGCTACGATTTCGGGAGAGTCGCCAGGTTGCAGGCTCCGCCGGTCCTGCGGCTGCAGCAGGTTGATGTACCCCTGGCGTGCGCGGTCGAATGCGTGGCCCGACGGACAGTGCGCTCGCCGCTCGTCGAGCGTGAGCGGGAGGCCGCAGTTGCGTACGGTACAGGCCCACACGTCGATCCACGCCCCGCACCAGCCAGGGATAGCGCGGACGACCGGAGCAGCCATGGCCAAGGTCGTCCTCCACCAACCGCCCCGCTTGTGGGGCCTGCCCAACCCTTCGCCCTTTTGCGTGAAGGTCGAGACCTGGCTTCGGCTTGCGAAGGTCGACTACGTGTCGACCCACGCGAACATGTTGAAGGCACCGCGCGGGAAAGTCCCGTGGATCGTGGATGACGGCACGCTTGTGTCCGACTCCGAGGCCATCATCAACCATCTCGAGGCGTCGTTGGACGACCCGCTCGGCGAGGCCTCGCTCGCGCCCGATCTCCGGGCCCAACACCACGCCGTCCGCCGCATGTTGGAAAACGGCACCTACTGGTTGAGCTTCTACGAGCGTTGGGTCAGCGACGAGCATTGGGCCACGACACGGGCCGCCTTCTTCGACCCATTGGGTTTTCCGATGGGGACCCTCGTCGGCGCGATGATTCGCCGCCGCGTCGCGCGGGATGCCCACGGCCAAGGCGTGTCCCGCTACGAGGCGTCCGAGCGCGAAGCGATGGGCATTTCCGATTGGGAGGCTGTGGAGGCCGTCCTTGGCGACGCGCCATTCTTTGGCGGTGCTGCGCCCCGCCGGATCGACTGCGCGGTGTACGGATTCGTCTGCCAAGCCCTTTGGGCGCCTTTCGAGACGTCGATGGCGCGCTACGTCCGTGGTCGACCGCGGCTCGTGGCCTACGGCGAGCGTATGCGGGCGCTCGCCTGGACCGAGATTCCCAAGGCCGTCCGCGTTCCCTGACGGAACGCGCTTCGGTTCAGAGGGGGATGACGGTGAGCGCGTCCCAGTCGATCTTGGCGAACGGGACTTCGTCGTCATCGCCGCTGATCACCTTGGTCTCCGAATACTCGAGTGAGCCGGAGATGTAGATGTTCACGGTGACGTCGTTGTCGCCATTCCAGACGTTCGCCCCGCCGTAGTCGTGGACGACGACGGTGTACTCGCTCTCGGCGGGCTTCGCGAGGTTGATGTTCTCGGGGCCCTTGCCCGTGAGGTCGTCCAGGTCGAGCTCCGGGTCGTCCGTCTTGCCAGAGACGCCCCAGGCCACGCCATTCTTGCAGTTCTGCCAGTGGCAGTCGTCGGTGTTGTTCCACAGCGCGCCACCTTCGCGGACGACGTGCAGATCCATGTCGTCGTTGTTGTGGCTCCAGTACAACTCGACCCACAGGTCCTGGCTGGGAAGGGCCTCGAGGCTGGCATCGCAGGGTGCGGACACGTTGCCCATGTCGTCGGTCACGACGAGGCGAGCCGTGTAGGTTCCGGCGAGGTCCGGCGCGAACGGGCCGCGGTCGGGAGCATTGCCAGGCGGGAGCGCGATGGCGGAGCCGGGGGGCTGAGCGATGATCGTCCAGCTGTAAGTGACGATGGTGCCGTCGGGGTCGTAGCTGTCGGAGCCGTAGAAGGTTGCGACCTCGAAGGGCGGCGACACCTCCGACGGGTCGACGTAGCAGACGGCGATCGGCGTCTCGCCGTCCGTGACGGGCGGCGGGGGTGTGGTGGCAGGCGGCGGGTCTGGGGGCGGCTCGTCGGGCTCCGGCTCGGGCGCGGGCTCAGTCGGCAGTGTGACGGGCTCCGTCACGACCTCGGGGACTTCGGGCTGGCCGATGTCGTACTCGGTGCAGGCCAGAGCGAAAGCGGCGAGCGGGATCACACGAATCACGGTTCCTCCGAGGAGTGGCGGACGGGCCCCTTTGCCTCGCCTTGACGAAAGGTGCAACCGGGCTCAGCCGCCGTGTTCGACGACGCGTGCGCCCCGCCCGGCGCTTGCCGGCAGGACCTCGAGCCATTTGGACAGGCGCTCGCGCACGCCAGGAACGTGGCTGACGAGGCCGACGACACGATGGCCGCGGGGCAGGGCCTCCAAGGCTGTCATCGCTCTGTCCAACGACTCGGCGTCGAGGCTCCCGAATCCTTCGTCGAGGAAGAAGAAGTCCAAGCGGCGCTGAGACCGAGCCGCGATCGACTCCGACAGGGCCAACGCCAACGCAAGCGAGGCCAGAAAGGTCTCCCCGCCTGAAAGGCCCGATGTCGGACGAACGGCGTCGCCGTAGTCCGTGTCGACGACCTGAAAGGCGCCGTCGCCGTCGACATCGAAACGGTACCGGTCGTCCGTCAAGACGAGAAGGTGGACGGACGCGCGCCGGACGAGGTCGCGCAGCGCGTCGTCAGCCAACCAGGTGACGAAGTCGTGCTTGCGCAGGCGCGCGGCCAAGGTGTGCAGCCGCGCCAACTCGACCTTGACAGCCTGGCCGAGCGACGCCAATTCGGCCCGCCGCGGGGCATGGACGGCGGCTAGTTCGGCCCGCGCTTCGACGTCGGCTTGGGCGGTGCGCGCGCGGCGTTCGTCCTGTTCTGCGCGCTCGACGGCGAGCGAGGCCGCCGCGGCATCCAGGGCGGGAGGGGCGTCGGCGAAATCGGTGTCGGCGGCCAAGCGGGCCCGCTCTGTGTTGGCGAGGGCGTCGTCGAGCGCCTTGAGCCGGGCGGTGAGTTGTTCGCGCGTCCCGGCGTCCAGTGGGTCGTCGCCGACGGCGTCAACCGGCACACCCTGGAGCGCTCGTTCGGCCTGGTCGAGCGCCCCGCGCGCCGTCGCCAGATCGCGCTCGGCGTCCGCGGCCTCCAGCGCTGCGCGTTCGGCGGCGTGGGCATGGTCCGCTGCGGCCTGGACGAGCGCGGGCAGCGGTGCCGATTCCATCGGCTCAGGAGGCGCCGGCGTCTCGGGCCCCAGCGCGATCAGGGTCGCCTCGGCGGCCCCGAGGCGGATGCGGGCCTGTTGAAGCTCGGCTTGGAGATTCGCGCGATCGGTGGTGGCTGCGTCGAGCTGAAAACGGAGCGCTTTGGCGTGGGCTTCGGCGCCTGCGACGTCGGGCTCGGGCCCGGTGGTGAGCCGACGGAGGGGGACGAGGAGGTTGAGTGCCTCTTGAGGCGTGTCCCGGCGGGCGTCGGCGGCTTCGAGGTCGGCTTCGTCCAACGACCGGCGCGCCGCCGCAACGGTCGCCTCCGCCTCCTCAGCGCGAACCCGGAGGGCGTCGACCGTTCGCTCGGTCGCGGCAATGCGCGTCGCCAGCTCCTTGGCGGACGCCTTGGCGAGTTGGCTTTCGCGGGCGCCGGCGGCGCGGGCGATCCAGGAAGCGACGTCGGGGGCAGCGGGGTCGGCCAGGGCGGCGATCTCGCCGGCCACGGCGTCGACCTCCGCCTGCGCCGCCCGTGCCCTGGCTTCGGCGGCGGCCGCGTCCGCCTCGGCCCGCCGCAATGAGGCTTCGGCGGCCGCCAGCGGTTCGGGATCCGGCTGTGGCGCTGCTGCGCCCGGCGCCGAGGCGGGGTGAGGGTGCTCGGTGGCGCCGCACACAGGGCACGGCGAGCCGTCTGCGAGGTCGAGCGCGAGGTGGGCCGCGCGGTCCCTGGTCGCCCGCCGCGCGGCCTCCACGCAGGCTTCCTCCAACGCGGCCGCAAGGCCGTCGCGGAGAGTTCTGGCCGACGCCAGCGCCTCTGCTGCGCGCATGCTGGTTGACGCCGCGCGGTCGGCGGAGACGCGCCGGCGAGCCTGATCGACGAGCAAGGCCTGATGTCGCGCGATGCGCTTCTCCCATGGCGCGGGGTCTTCGGCAGGGAGGTCGTCGACCTGCCCGAGTTGTTCGCGCAACTGCCGGAGGTCCGCGTCCGCCACCGACCAATCCCGACGTGCCGCCGCAACGGCCTCGGCCGCGGCTCGCAATTCGTTCCTTCGCGCGTCCAGTTGCCGCGCACTTCGGTTCACACGCTCGGTCGCACGTTGGAGCACGTCGTGTTCGTGCCGCTTCGCTTCGGCGGCCCGCCAATTCGCGTGCACCTCGCGTGCGGCCTCCGCGTCGACCTCGGCGCGTTCGCGTTGGCCCGTCAGGTCCGAGAGCTGGCGTTCCGCCTCGTGCCAACGAGAATCGAGCCGCTCGACCACCTCGCGCTCCCGCTGGCACGCCGCGCTTGCCGCCAACCGCGCGTCGCGGGCCGTTGTCCACGCTGTCCACGGCCCGCGCAGCGCCTCGGCCTGGTCGGCTCGGCTGCGAGCCTGCCGAGCGTCGTCCGCACGTTCGGTCGCCCGCCGTGCCCGCGTCGTCGCCGCCTCGGCCACCGAGGAGGCGTCGGTCCACCGGGCTCGCGCGTCGTCGCGCCGGCGGATCGGTTCCTCCCATTGGGCAGCGCGCGTCGCCCGCCGCAGGCGCTCGCGGTCGCCGCTTGCCGCGACCCAAGCTGCCCGCGCGGCTTGTTCTGCTTCGTTGGCCGCCTGAAGCGCTCGCCACCGCCGTTCGCGGTCGACGGCGTGTACCAACCCTGCGCGAGCCGTGCGCGTGCGCTCTTCGGAATGAAGGGTCACCTGTCTGGCCGCGGCCAATTCGACCTCGCTCGCCTCGAGGTCGAGCTCGACCGCGCTCCGCAGCCCCGTGGCCTCGCCTTCGAGAAGGGCCTCCTGGGTTCGCAGCGCCGCCTCGCGCTCTCGAATGCCGGCGCGGAGATTTTCGCCGTAGGGCGCCAAGTCGAAAATGCGCTCGAGCATGTTTCGACGATCGCCGCCCCTGAGCTGCAGCAATTCCTGAAAACGACCCTGCGGCAAGATGACGGCCCGTCGAAAGTCCTCCCGCGAGAGCCCAACGAGACGGGAGATCTCGGTGTTGAAATCGCGTTCAAGCTCGGCGACGACGCCGCCACCTTCGCCCTCCCGAATCAGCCGCCCGTAGCTCCGGACAAGGCCACCTTGTTTGTCGTCCCGATACTGGCGCTCGATGCGCCAGCGCTCGCCGGTGCCGTCTTCGAAGCGAAAACGAACCGTCACGCGAGACGCCTGGGGGTGACGCAATCCCCGCCTGGAGGCGCCCTGACCGCGGTCGACATCGCCGTACAGGGCGAGACCGATCGCGTCGAGCAACGTGGATTTTCCCGCGCCGACGGGCCCGAAGATACCAAAGAGGCCGCTGCTTCCAAGCGATTCGAAATCGATATCGACGGGGTCGGAGAAGGCCTGCAAACCGTGGACGTGGAGGTGCAGGGGCCTCAAGGTGCACGCCCCATGAGCGCCAGGAACAACGTGACGAGCGACTCGTCGGCCGCCCCACCACCGGTCTCCCGGACCCACAGCCGAAACAGGGCTTCGTCGGACATTCCAGACCGGTCCTCGATGGGGCCTCCGTCGTTTGGCGTGGCGTTCACGCGAACGCGGACGATGTCCAGAGGCAGCTTGCGAAGCGCGATCAGGTCTTCGGACGGGGGAGGTCGGGAAAGGACGATTTCGACATAGGCGCCCTTGAGTTCCGCCTCTCGCATGCAAACGGCGGCGACGTCGGGGACCTCGACGCGAACGAGGGGCCGGCCCGCCCCGCAAGGCACGGTCTCCACCCGGGGCGGCGCGCCGGGCTCCGCGGTGATCAGCAGGTGTCCGTGGGGGTCGGTGCGCTCGTCCATGCGCAGCGCGAAAGGCGTTCCGCTGTACCAGGCGGCGGGTGCGACGGCCTGGGCACGGTGGACGTGGCCGAGCGCAAGGTAGTCGAAGGCTGGCAATGACGACGCCGGCACTTGCCAGGCGCCGCCGACGAAGGCGCGCTCGGACGTGCCGAGCGTCGCTTCCGTCACATGGAGGTGGCTGATGCCGACCCGTAGTAGGCCGGGCTCTTGCGGGACTGGCGCGAGCGCGGCGGCCACACGTGCGGCGTAGCGCTGGCGCGCGTCGGCCTCGTCGCTGAGGTCGGGTGCGACGATCGTGCGAAGCCTGGACTCCGACGGAAAGGCCAAGGCGTGGACCGCAAGGCGTCCGGAGGGCAGGGCGAGCTCCGCCCGCCCCGAGCCCGCGGAGGTCAGGCGCACGGGGAGGCCTGGGTCGAGTCGGGGACGGTCGCCAGGCCTCCCGAAGAGCAATGCACCATGGGCGGCGGCCAGAGCTCGGGGGGCGAGGATGCGGTCCGGCGCGTCGTGGTTGCCCGCGATGACGACTACGGCACGGCGACCTCGGTCCCCTAGGCGCGCAAGCGCGTCAAAGAACAGCTCCTCGGCGGCGATCGGTGGATTGGGCGAATCGAAGATGTCGCCAGAGATCAACACGGCATCGACCGTCGACGCCACGTCGACCAGCGCATCTAGGGCGGCGACCTGCTCCGCATGGCGTGAAAACGGTCCGAGCGTCCGACCCAAGTGCCAGTCGCTCGTGTGGAGCAGGCGCATGGCATGCCATGGCCCACGTTGCCTTGCCTGTCAACCGCGCAATCCGAGCCGCTTTCTCAGGTCGCGGGCCGCCGAGCGGCTCACGGAAATCGCGTGCCCACTTTCGAGGATCGCGTCGTAGCCCCCGCCGTCGGTGGGCCGCAGCCGAGCCACGCGCTCCAGGCGGACGAGGGCGGTGCGGTGCACCCTGTGTAGGCCAGCGACGCGGCGCTCGAATTCGGTCAAAGGCCAATCGGAGAACCATACGCCGCGGTCGCTGTCCACGCGCGTCGACAGGCCGTCGATCGAGACCGCGAGCAGGCACGTCGAGGGCAGAAGGACGATGCCGGACGGCGTCGGAATCGGCACGACGCCTGGCGCCTCGCGCCGCCGAAGCTCTGCGCGTCGCAGCGCGAGCGCGAGCCGTCCGGCCTCGATCGGCTTGAGCACGTAGTCGACGACGCCGTCATCGAAGGCCGTCACCGCATGTTCGGGATGGGCCGTCGTGAAGATCACAGCCGTCCCGGCCGGCAACTGGCGCGCCAACTCGACGCCGGACAAGCCCGGCATGTCGATGTCGAGGAGGGCGAGATCCGGCAGGGTGGCCGCGGCGGCGGCCAGGGCCGACGGACCGTCGGGGCAACTCGCCGTGATCTCGACGCCGCCTAGATCGCCTAGCAGGCGCTCCAGGCGCCGGCGCGCCATCGCTTCATCGTCGGCGATGAGCACGCGGAGCATCATCGTGGGAAGCTCAGGTGGGCGGTCATCCGATGGCCGTCGCCGTGGAAGGACGGCGCCGGCCATCCCGCAAGTTCGAGTCGCCGCAGGAGCAGCGCCACACCTTGTCCGCGGTCTCGTGCGACGACGGTGTTCGGCGACGGGTTGCGGATCGTGAGGCCGTCGGCGTCGGCCTCCAGTTCCAACGTTCCGCGATGCCCCGCAGACGGCCCGTGTTTGACGGCGTTCTCGACGAGGGCAAGCAGCGCGAGCGGCGGGACCGGACGCGTGAGATCGACGCCGGACACCTGCCAGGCCACCTGGTAGCGTTCGGGGTCGCGCGCCTCGTAGAGCGCCCACACGCGCCGGGCGACCTGAAGCTCCCGTTCGAGGGGCCAACGTTCCGCGGTGACGCCGCCAAGCACGTCGCGAAGCAGCGCGCTCAGCTCGAGCACAGCGCGCTCAGCGACCTCGCCGTCGACCCTGCACCACTCGGCGATCGCGTTGAGCGTGTTGAAGAGGAAGTGCGGATCGAGATGGCTGCGAACGGCGAGCAGTTGGGCCTCTTCAGCGGCCCGCCGCGCGGCGCCTGCCGCGGCCCGCGCCCGTTCCAGCGCCTCCTCTTGGTCCAGGTCGCGGCCGAGGCCCCAACCGCCGACGGCAAACAGGGCCGTGCTGATCGCGAGGTGGGCGTGTCCCGTCAGCCAACTGGGGCCGGTCAGGGCCTGCGCGAGGACGCCGAGCGTTGTCGGCGCGAGGCATGCGAACCCGTAGACGGCGAGTCCAAGCGCTCGAGGCGCGAGTGTGCTGCTCGCGCGCCAGGCGAGGGGGCCGAAGAGCGCGAAGGACCCCACCATCAACATGGCGAGGACGCCAGCCGAAACGCGCCCGCCCGACAGTTGTACCTGGGTGGCGACCATTGGCAGGGCCACGATGGCCATGGGGACAGAACGTCGGGGCGCCGCCAGTCCGCGCCAGGTGCTGGCCACCAGGTTCATGCCTTGGAGCCTAACGGCGCAATGGCGCGACCCACGTCAGCGATCAGGCCGCGCCAGCGCGTCGCAAGCCTACCTGGCGGCGTTCCCAACGTCCGCCACAGCGGGGCGTGGTCGACGAGGACGGTTCCGACGGCGGCCGTCGCGATGGCCGTCCAGCCCACGCGGAGGGCGCGTCGAGCTGCGGAGGTCTTGGTGGTGGCGCGGAAGAAGTCGGTATGGAAGGCGAGGTGGGCCTTTTCGTCCTCGCAGACTTGTTCGAGCGCCGTGCGCAGCCCGCAGGGCGGCAGACCCTCGATCAATGCGCCGTACGCGCCAAGGCTGATGACCTCGGCGGCGAGCAGGACCAGCAGTTTGGTGCGCACCCCGAGGAGACGGCGCCCGCGGCGAAACAACACCTCTGTGGCGTGGCGTTTGGGCGTCCGGCCTCCAAGGGCGGCGACCGCTTGCCCCAAGATGGCGCCGTGGCGACCCTCCTCGGCGACGAAGAGGCGGATGGCGGCCCGCCAGTCGTCGTCGACCTCGGGCCACCTGACTTGGTTCACCTCCTGTGCGATGCGGCCCTCGCCCGACTCCCCGAGTTGAAAGCGCCCGAGCGACGCCGCGAGGACGGCCCGCATCTCTTTGGGGATGCCCTCGACGTCGACGTCCGGCCGCGCGCGGTCCCGGTTCGCCGCGAAGTGCCGGTGCCATTCCTTCCAGTCCATATGCCCTCCGAGCCCCATCGTGGCGGCGTCGGACGCCGGACGAGAACGAGGTCGGCTGAGCGGTCTTACGGCGCGCCAAAGGGTCGTCAGGGCGCCCGAACGGTCGACCCGCTGCGGATTGCGACCGGCCTACTTTGGCACGAGGATGCGGGAACTCCAGGCCCGGACGGTGACGGAGATCTGGCCCCCACTCGGCTCGAAGACCTCGCCGGTGACGGCGTCGACGTAGGTCGTATCGGGGAGGCCGGCGAACGACAGCCCGTTCGTCAGGGTGCGGTCGGACCCGTCGCGGCTGATGAGCACGAGCGCGGCGTCGTTGCCGAGCACGCGGGCGAAGCCGACGATGGCGGACTCCCGCCACCATTCCACCCAAGTGCCGTCGCGCAGCGCGGGGTGGGACCGCCGCACGGCCGTCACGTCCCGGACGTGGCGCAGCGATTCGGCCCGGTTGGCGTCGAGTTGGTCGGCCACGTCGTCGACGTTGCTGGCGTCGATGGGGTCGAGGAGGCTCCAGAGGGGCTGCCGGTTGTCGGGGTCGCCAAGGCCAGGCAGCCCCACCTCATCGCCATAGTAGACCAGCGGAACGCCAGGCTGGGTCAGGACCCAGGTCATCGCGTTGCGCAGGCGCGCGTAGGCGAGGGGGTCGTCGACGTTCGTGATCGATTGAAGCGTGCCGTCGACGCACACGGCGCCGTCGTCTCCCGAGGCCTCGGTCACGAAGCGGGCGACGTCGTGGTTGCCGAGGAACACGCTCATCCGCGAACCGGCGAATTGGCTTTGGCTCGTCAGGGCGGCGTCGATGAGCGCTCCGTAGTCGCCGTCGTGCGCGAAGGCGGACCGGATCGCCCAATACATCGGGAAATCGAATTGTCCGTCGAGTTGCCCTTCGCCCAAATAAGCGGCGATCCGGTCGGCGCCGTCGAACGTCTCGCCCACGGTCCAGAAATCGATCACGCCAAACGGTGCGTGCTCGATGCGGCGAGCAATTTCGGCCTCAAGATTCCACGTCGTCGCGTGTGGGAAGTGTTTGACGGCGTCGACGCGGAGGCCGTCCACGTTGGCCTCGATCGCGTAGTCCACGGCGGCCTGAACCCACGTCGCCATGACGGCAGAATTCGCGTAGTCGATGTCTGGCAGGTAGGGGCTGAACCAACATCCTTCGGGATTTCGGTCGAATCCCAGCGCACCGTCGATGGTGTCGAGGCAGCCGTCGTAGGGCCCAAACCACTCCGGGGACGCCAACACGTGGGGGCTGTCGGCGTGCACGTGATTCAGGACGGCGTCGAGGATGACCCGGATGCCCCGGTCGTGCGCGTCGTCGACGAGGGCCGCGAGGTCGGCGGCGTCGCCAAGCCGGCCGTCGACCCCCGTTTCCGACGTCGGCCAGTAGCCGTGGTAGCCGCCGTAGGTGCCACAGGTCCCCGACCACGCCCCGTCGGGTTGGGGCAGCGGGCTCGTGATCCACAGCGCGGTCGTGCCGAGGTCGGCGAGGTAGTCGAGCGAACGGCGAACGCCCTCGAGGTCGCCCCCGTGCCACTCGCCGAGGGGGGCGGTGGCGCCCGAGGGCGTGGCTACGCCGTCGCCATTCGCGAAGCGGTCGACCATGGCGAAGTAGAGCAGGCCGTCGTCCCAGTCGCCGCCGTCGACCCAGAAGGGGACGTGGAGCGACTCCGCCGGAATTCCCGTTGCGCTTTGCCCAGTCACGGTGATCGTGTGGCGCCCCGGCGCGAGGTCGGAGGCGGTGATGGGCCCGTCGGCAGCGACCTGAGCGCCGTCGAGCACAGCCGTCCACGTCGTCCCAACGTCGGAGTCGATGGTCGCTGTGAGGTCGTCACCGTCGAGCTTCCACGCCGCAAGGGCGAGGTGGGGGGTCCCGCAGGGGGGAACGACGAACAGGCTGTTGCATGAGGGTGCGCCCGGCGTGCAGTCGACCGTGAAGCTCGGCGTGAACGGGTCGATGGTGCCGGGGTCGCACACAACGCCTTCGCCATTCGGGTCGCACGCCCACAGATCCTCGGTACCGAACGCGTCGTCCCGATGCTCGATCCACTTGTACGTGACGGGTCCAGGTTCGAGGTTCAGGGACGCGACGAACGCGCCGTCGCCCGTCGCCGTCGCCGCCACGGGCGCCCATTCGGAGAATGAGCCGGCAATCGAAACGCGGTCGGCGTCGACGGGACGGTAGGTCAGCGTCGTCGCGCAAGCGCCGGGGGGCGCGGCCTCCGCCTCAACAAGCAAGGGGATGCGCTCGGTCGTCGACCCACCGCACCGGTCGCTGGCCGTCACGGTGAGGGTCAGCTCACCGGTGAAACCCGGCTGAGGTGTGAGCGAGAGCGTGGCGCCGGAAATGTTCACGAGGACGTCGGGCCCGGCCGAGGCGGTGACGCCCTCCGCCTTCGGCGACCACCAATCCGAAATGTCGATCTCTGTAGTGGACGCCGTCGCGATGGAAATCTCGATGACGGATTCCTGCCATTGCGGCAGCCCGCCGCAGCAACCGGCCATCAGGGTCGCCCCCGTCATGTCTGGTGCCTCCGCTGGAGCCAGAGGGCCACGGGGATGGAGCCAAGCACCACGGAGGCCAACCAGGTGAGTCCAGCGCCGCCCCAAGGGCCTGCAGCGCGGAAGAACATCGGCGCGAACCCGCTGTAGACAGCCATGGAGGACGTCCCCAACATCATGGGGCCGACTGCGCCCAACTGGATGTCCTCACCCTGGTTCGCGTGAAGCGCCACCATCGTGGTCAGGAAGATAGCCGGGAAAACGCTCAGCGCACCGCCGAGGAGGGGGCCACTCCACTGCGCCGCAAGCAAGGCGAGGCCGATGGCGAGGGCGGGGAGCACGACGCGCGCGAGCAGGATGAGTGGACTTACCGCGTAGCGGGCGGACGGCGCCGCTACAGGTCGCCACGTCGCCAAGAGCCCGGTCGTCACGAGAAGGGTGGACATGCCACGGTGGACCCACGCTGGCTCCGCGCCCGCCGTGAGGAGGGCTCCCACGCCAAACACGGCGGTGCCAGCGGCGGCACCCCAGACCGCGAGGCTCAGCCCGACGAGCTTTCCCAACCGCGCCGCGGCGTCCAGACGAGGCGGGAGCACGCGCCACGAGTAAAGAAAGAGCGCGTTGGCCCACATGGCGACGGGCGTGATGGCCATCGCGCGGTCGAAGCCCTCGGGTCCCGAGCCGCTCCACAGGCCGATGCTGGCCGGGACAAAGGTCGACGGGACCGTGGCCAGCACGCCGCCCCAACGCCCGCCGAAGCGCTCCACCGCCAACGTCGCGGCGAGGGCGACAAGGCCCGCGAGCAGCGCCGCGACGGGGATGGGCATGTCAGCGTACGACGCTGCCCGGGGGCGCGTCGACGGAGACGAGGTCGACGAGGAGGTCGCCATCGGACGCAGCCAGCAACATCCCGTGGCTCTCGACGCCGCGCAGCTTGCGCGGGGCCAGATTCGCCACGACGACGATTTGGCGCCCGAGGAGCGCTTCGGGCGCAAATCGGGCCCGGATGCCGGCGACGATCGAGCGCGGCGCCGCCTCACCAATGTCCACCTTCAGGCAAAGGAGGCGGTCGGCGTCAGGATGCGGTGCAGCCTCAACGATTCGCCCCACGCGCAGCTGGATCTTGGCGAAGTCGTCGTAGGTGATGGTCGGGACCGCGGGGGTCGGGGGGGCCTCGGGGGCCATGGGTGTCTCCTTTGCGGGGGCCGGCGCAAGCGCCGCGGGAAGTTCATCGAAGCGAGGAAAGAGCGGATCGCCATGGTGGATGGGCGCGCCCGTCGTCAGGCCGCCGAGCGCAGCCACCTGGCCATGGACCACGTCGCGGGCAAACGTGTCCAAGGTCGCTGCGTCGCGTCCGAGTCTGGCGCCAAGCTCGGCCATCTTGCCCGGCGCGACAGGGGCCGCGAGGGCCGCCACGAGGTGACACAGCTCCAGCAAGGTGCGGAGCACGGTGTCGACGCCGGCCTCGTCGCCAGACTTGCGGAGCGCCCAGGGGGCCCGGGTGTCGACGTACTTGTTGCCGGCGCGGACGAGGCCGACGATGGCTTCCAGCGCTTCGTGGAAGGCAAGCCGGGGCATGGCATCGGCTACCGATGCGACGGTCGCGTGCGCCAGCTCCGCGAGGGCCGCTTCAGCGGGACCCGGCGCCGCGAGCGGAGGGACCGCACCGCCGCGCCACGACACGGTCATGGACGTTGCCCGGTGCGCGAGGTTGCCGAGGTCGTTCGCGAGGTCGGCGTTCGTACGGACGAGGAAGTTGTCGTAGGAAAAGGCGCCGTCGGCGCCAAACGCCACGTCGCGCAGGAGGAACCACCGCAGGACGTCGACGCCGAAGCCTTCGATCAGACCGTCGACATCGATGGTGTTGCCAAGCGACTTCGACATCTTCCGGCCATCCGTGCTCACCCACCAGCCGTGGGCAAACAGAGTGGTCGGCAGCGGCAGTCCCAACGCCAGAAGCATCGTGTTCCAGTACACGGCGTGGGTCGTGAGGATGTCCTTGCCGACGAGGTGGACGGTCGCCGGCCAGCGGGTCGCCGACAGGGCTTTGCCCGGGCTCCACCCGGCCCCGGTCGCGTAGTTCAGCAGCGCGTCGAACCAGACGTAGGTGACGAAGTCGGGGTCGAAGGGCAAGTCGATGCCCCAATTCATCCGCGCTTTGGGCCGGCTGATGCACAGGTCTTCGAGCGGCTGCCGCAGGAAGCCAAGGACCTCATTGAGCCGGCTCTCCGGCTGAATCGCCTCCGGGTGGGCGGCCAAATGGGCGAGCAGCGGCTCGCGGAATTGGGACATCCGGAAAAACCAGTTGGCCTCTGTGATCTCGACGACCGCAGTGCCGGTGTCGGGGCACTTGCCATCGACGAGGTCCTTCTCCGTCCAAAACCGCTCGGCCGCGATGCTGTACCAACCCGTGTACTCGGCGCGGTAGATGAGGTCGCGCTCCTTCATCCACGTCAGCACACCCTGGACGACGGCGATGTGGTCGGCGTCCGTGGTGCGAAGAAAGCGGTCGTAGGTGATGCCGAGGCGGTCCATCAGCGCGCGCCAGCCGACGACCATGTCGTCGCAGTGGACCTTGGGTGCCATGCCACGCGCCGCTGCCGCCTCCGCGACCTTTTGGCCGTGTTCGTCCGTGCCCGTCAGCAAGAATGTGTCGTGTCCCAGACGCCGCATCCAGCGTGCGGCCGCGTCGGCCGCAATCGTGGTGTAGGCGTGCCCGATGTGGGGCTTGCCGTTGACGTAGTAGATGGGTGTGGTGATCGACCAGGTCACGGGGCGCTCGCAGCGCGGGCGCTATCGCGCTGGACCCCTACGTTCCCAGGCGGCCTCAGCCCGCCCGGTAGCGCTGGACCCACGCCTCTGAAATGTGGTCGGACTGCTTGCGCTGGCCAGGCTCCGGCCATCGCGCCGGGGGGCTCAGGTCGAGAGCGTCAAAGGTCTTCGACAAAGTGCCGACCCAATCGGACGTGAGATCCTCGTAGGTGAGCCGCAACACGGGCGGGCGGCTCGCAAGCCATGGGGCCCACGCGTCGTCCCACCGTTGGATGTCGGCGAGGGCATCGTCGATGGCCTCCCGTCGGTACGGCGCTTCGTCCCGCCCCGCCTGGTCCGCCGACCAACGGGACGAGGCCCGTGCGCGAACGAGGCTGACGGCCTGGCGGACGCGGTCCCGGCGCTCGATCCATACGACGCGGAGGTCGGGCAGGACGCCGGCCGGGTCGAGTCCCTTACGGAAAAACAGCACGTCGACTTGTTCGTGATGGGCTTTGACGCCGAAGACCCCGTTCTCCGTCGTCCGATGCGCAACCAGGCGCTCCACGTAGTCGCGGACGGCCTCCTGGGTCCATCGCTCGAGGCCGAGCCGCTCGCCGGCCGTTGGCGCTCGATGTCCCAATCGACGCCTGAGGGCGCGAACGGCGCGGTCCCACCACGCCGGGTTGGGCGCCGGAGCGTGAGGAAGGCGCCACCGCGCATGGAACTGCGCGATGTGCACGGCGCCAAAGTACTCCCATGGGCGACCGGCTCGGCCGGTGTCCCATAGGGCGCGCGCCAAGAGCGAACTGCCGCTCCGAGGGTGCGACGCAATCAGGTACGCGCGCGGTGTTGGATGGGCGGGAAGGTCGTGTTCCGCGCCGTTCTCGGCGTGCAAACTCACGGTTGGGCGAGATATTCGATGCGGATGATGGAGCCGACCGGGGGCACGAAGCCTGAGAGCCAGATGCCGCTGCCTTTCGGGTCGTAAACGACATCGTCTGGCGCAATCGCCAACTCGCTTCCGTCGGGAAGCAGGATGACGACGCTCAAGCTGGACTCCACGGCGACATCGCTCAGCATGAACCTGTCGTGAAGGCCCGACTGGAGGGCCAGTTGGCCCACGGACGAGGAAAACACGGCGAAATCGGTTGCGCACGCGCTCGTGGCGGTGCCGCCCGAAAGCTCGACGAGGGCGAGCGTCTCCGTGGCCGCAGCCATCTCACATTTCCCGTCGCCGACCCCCGTGATGGCGTGGACGGTGGCGCGCCCGAGGCCACGGGCTTCGCCGAGGTCGCGGATGAGGTCGGTGACGTACGGAAGATTGCCGGCGTCGTCGTCTTCTTCGGCCACGATCAGGACAGCGAGCGCCGCCCAGGCCCGGCCAAACGCCACGTCGCGCTCGGAAGGGGTCAGGATGGCCGCTTCGATGGCGGCCCGGGTCCGTTTCGCGTCGAGGACTTGCTCGGGCGCGCGCACGGCCTCGGCCAGCCAGTCCGATGCGGCGTCGACGCCGGTGCCCTGGTCGACGAAGATGCGGCCGAACACGTCGCGGAGCACGCCGTCGGGAGCGTCGAGGGCGCCCGTGGTCGCCACGGCGACATGGATGTCGGCGCCAGGCAACAACAAGGGCGTGAGCAAGTCGGTGGCGGCGCCAGAGAGGATCGGGTTGACGGCGGCCGTGCCTGGGCTGTTGTCGATGACGACGAGCAGGTCCGTCGATGCGACCTGGACGATTTCTTCGGTCCGTGCACAGGTGGAGATGTCGTTGGGGCCTTCGTCGACGGCCCCGTCGCAGGACTGGTCCACCCCGTCGCATACTTCTGTGGCGCCAGGGAAGACGTCGGCGCGGGCGTCGTCGCAGTCGCCGTCGAGCGGCCGGTAGCCGTCGGCATCCGCATCGGCGCGCTCAGCGGCCGAGTAGCCGACACCGATTTCGAAACCGCAGGCCAGGAACATCCACATCGCGCCGATCTTAGCGTGACTTCGGTCCGTTGCCGACACCCACGCTCAGGCCCACGCGAACGGGCGCTTCTCGCGCTGACGGCCCGATGCCCTCGTCCTCCCAAATCACCAACAAGACGGGTACTTCGACCTCCGCCCTCGCCCACAGGGGTCCGCGTCGCGGACCTTCGACGGCCGCGATGACCGAGAGGTGGGGCGCGACCCCGCTTCGGTCTTCGTCGAAGCCGCGCCCTCGTGCCACCGCGATCCCGGGGGCGACCTCGGCCTGAAGGCGGAGGGGCCGCAAATCGACGCCGAGTCCGAGCGGAGCGCTGGCGACGTGAGTGCGCACGGTGGCGTCGGCCAAATCGGTGGTCCCGAACGCATCGGCGCGGACGGCAAACGTCGCGGAAATCGGTTCCGAAACGGGGATTCCGACGCGACCCCAACCCGTGAGTCTAGGCTCACTCGGCGAGAGGCCGAGGCTCACACCGGCGGCGATGTCGAACCAGGGCAGGGGCGCCGCCGTTTCAGTCGCGTCCCATGAGGCCGCCGGAATTTCGGAGAGACCCCGTTCCACCGACGCCGCGATCAACGCAGCCGAAAAGGGGCAGTCTTCGGGCGGCATCGGCAGACTACGTTCCCACAGCAATTCGCCGCCGCTCGCCACGGCCAAGGTGGCCATGTCCAGCGCCACGCGGACCGTCACCGCGACGCCGGTCAACGACGGGTCCACGCGGAGGTCTAGATCGCGCCGCAGCGCCTCGACCTGAACACAGGACGACGTGTCTTCGACGGTGAGGGCGACGCTCAGCGGCGCCTCCAGGGCAAGGCAAGCGCGTTGGCGAAACGCCGGGGCGACATGGGCACCTCCGCCCGTTGATCCCATGGTGCCGGTATCCCGCAAGGCGCAGTTAGGAGTCCGTACGGAGGCCGAATGCGCGTGTGGACCCTGTGCCTGTTGGCCTGTGGCGAGGACCCTGTCGCGGAAAGCGATTCTCCGTTGGCGTCGGACCCACCGACGGACACGGAGAGTGAGGTTGCAACGGATCTGCCACCCACGACCGACACGCCTCCCCCCCCACCGGAGCCCACAGAACCTTGGCTGACATGGGCGGCTGAGGTGGATTGCGTGGGAACCGGGCTCGGGACCGATGACGGCGATGCCGACCCCGAGTCGATCACGACGACGTCCTTGGACGTCCTCGGCGGGGCGATTTCCTTCGTCCGGCACTACACCGAAATCCCCATAGCCGACCAAATCGACGTGACGACCTTCGTTGACGTCGCCGGCTTGCACCTGCCTTCTCGGTCCGAGCACACAGGTCCGTACCTGGCCGTCGAGACGTTTGGGTACGACGCTTCCGGCCGCATGGTGGCGTACACGGTCGACGACGGAAACGATGGTGTCGTCGACGAGACCTGGGCGCATACCTGGGACGGCGACAATCTCGTCCAATCGACCCTGGCGCTTGGCGCCAACCCCGACGTCGACATCGTGTACACGGGCACCTACAGCGACGGGCGCCGTCAGTCGTGGGTGGCCGATGTTGGCGTGGACGGCGATCTGGACGAACTGTGGACCCACACCTGGACGGGCGACCACGAACATGTCGAGGCCGACCTCAATGGGGATGGGGACATCGACCGTGTGGAGGACCGCGTTTGGGACGAGGACCGGATGACGTCGGTGGCCGTCGACGCGACCAATGACCGGGCCTTCGAGCAAATCACGGCCTGGACCTACGACGCCGACGGCCGCATCACGTCCCTCATCATCGAGATCATCACGTTGCCGACGACCACCACGGTGACGGCCCTGACCGCGTACGACGTCGAGGGCCGCGAGGTGACCTACGACTACAGCTTCGACGCGCTGTCCGACGGCCTGTTGGAGTACGTCGAGACGCGGGTCACGACCTGGGTGTGTCGCCCCTGATCAGCCGCGGCGCACCGCGTCGATGGCGGCAAGGATGCGCTCGGGGGAGGCCGGTAGTCCGAGGATGGGTTCGCCCGGACCGAACGCACCGATGGCCTCCCGAAGCGCCGCCGGAACCGCCACGGCGAGATTGAGCGGAGGCTCACCGACGGCCTTGCTGTGGCCTACGACGCGCGGAGCGTCCGCATTGGGCAACAGCGTCACCTGGAAGTGGGCCGGTACGTCGCCAGCGGACGGAATCTTGTAGGTGGACGGACCTAGCGTCGTGACGCGTCCAAGTCCGTCGTAGCGCACCTCTTCGGTCGTCAACCAGCCGGCGCCCTGGATGAATGCCCCCTCGATCTGGCCCCGATCGATGAGCGGCGCGATGGAGCGGCCACAATCTTGGACGATATCGATTCTCCGCATCCGATGTTCGCCGGTGAGCCCGTGAACCTCGACTTCGACGACGGCGGCGCCGAACGTGTGGTAGGCAAAGGGCGTCCCCCTGCCGGCGACGCGGTCATACTGGATTCCCGGTGTGGCGTAGGTTCCGGCCGCGGACAAGGGCACGCGCTGGACCCACGCGGCCTGGGCGACGTCGGCGAAACTGCGGCTGCCCACCGCCGAGTGCAGCGATCCGTCCTCGAAACGAACGGTCGAGGGGTCGACGCCCCAGGAGGTGGCGGCCACCGTCGCGAGTCGTTCTGCGATGGCGTCGGCGGCATGCATGGCCGCGGCGCCGTTGAGGTCGGTCCCCGAGCTGGCCGCGGTCGCGCTCGTGTTGGGGACGATGCCAGTGTCGGTGTCCGCCACGATGACGCGCCCGATCGGTAGTCCGAAACGGGCGGCGATGAGGGTGGCCACCTTCGTGTGCAGGCCCTGGCCCATCTCGGTGCCGCCGTGGTGCACGCGTACGGAGCCGTCGGTGTAGACGTTGACGACGGCGCCGGCCTGGTTGAGCATCGCGTTCGTGAATGAGATGCCGAAGGTGGCCACGGCAACGCCGACCCCGCGCTTGACGTACACGCTGCTCGCGTTGAAGCGGTCGACTTCCCGGCGCAGTTCTTCGATGTCGCTCTGGCTGCAGACCCGGGCCAGGACGGCCGCCCCGCGCGGGTCCTCGATGACCTGGCCGTAGGGCGCGACGTCGCGTCCCTCGGTGTAGACGTTGCGGCGCCAGACCTCCTCGAGGGGCAGGCCGAAGTGCCGCGCGGCTCGTTGAAGGACCGTCGCCGTCACCGCCAGGCCTTGTGGCGCCCCAAAGCCTCGGAACGCCGTGTTGGACGGGCGCGACGTCCGCGCGACGCGGCCCGTGAACCGGCCGTTCGGCGTGAAGCAGCCGGCGTCGAGGTGAAACAGCGCCCGATCCATGACGGGCCCGGACAGATCCAGGCTGGCGCCGCCGTCCGACACGAGGTCCACCGTGTGGGACACGAGGCGGGCCGTGGCGTCAAACGCAGCGCGGCTCCGTGCGCGAAACGGATGACGTTTGCCCGTCCAGCCCATGTGTTGGCGGCGGTCGAAGCGCACGACGACAGGCCGCCCGGTGTGGCGCGCCGCGAGCGCCGCCCAGACGCCCATTGGCGTCGACTGGGACTCCTTGCCTCCGAAGCCGCCGCCCATGCGCGGGACCTCCACGCGAACCAACGCCTCGGGCAGCCCGAGGACGGCGGCGATTTCGCGGGCCATTTCCGTCGGATGTTGTGTGCTTGCGACGACGTGGACGCTGCCGTCGGCCGAAACAGATGCCCACGACGCGTGGGTCTCGAGCGGGAAGTGGTCTTGGGCGGGCGTCTCGACCTCGGACTCGAACACGATTGCCGCGGAGGCTTCGGCCGCGGCGACGTCTCCCCAGGTGATGACGTGGGGGTCCGTCAGGTAGATCCCGGCGTCGTCAGCGGAGGCGAGGTCGGGCGGAAGCGGGCTCCCCTCGACCGTGGCCACGACTTGGGATGCCGCCTGCATCGCGGCCTCCCGCGTCGTGGCGACGACGAGGGCCACCGGCGCGCCCCAGGTCGCGACCTCGGCGTCGGTGAAGACGGGTTCGTCGTGGCGAATGGGACCGATGGTGCGGCGCGCCTTGAGGTCGGCGGCTGTGAGGATAGCGACGACGCCGTCTGTGACGGCGGCGGCGCGAAGGTCGACCGCGAGAAGCCGGCCTCCTGCGGACTGTGCGATCGCCAACGTGGCGTGCAGCGCGTCGGGCGGAACGCAGTCGTCGGCGTAGAGGGCCTCGCCCGTGGCGTGCAGGGCGGCGCTGAGATGGGCCGTTTCGGTGCGGCTCATCGGGTCACCACGGTCGCCGTCGGCAGCGCCGGCAACGCGACGAAGTCGTCGTGCTCGGTCTCGATCGCGAAGGCGAGGAGGAGATTGCGCGCGAGCGTCGCCCGGAAGCCCGCGCTGCCGCGGACGTCGCTGAGCGGCGTGAAGTCCCGGTCGAGCGACGCGCCCGCCGCCGTCGCCGCGTCGGGGCCCCAGACCCGTCCGAGCAGGGCTTGCTCGGTGGCTCTGGCGCGCGCGGTCGTCGCCGCCATCCCGCCGTAGGCGAGGCGGGCTTCGATGACACACCCGTTGGCGTCGACGGACACGCGACCAGCGAAGGCGACGGCCGAGATGTCCATCTCGCGGCGCCGGCTGACCTTGTAGGCGCCGTGCCTTTGGCCAGGTCGGGGGCGGGGAATCGAGGCGTGGAGGATCAACTCGCCTGGCGCCAAGGCGGTGGCCCGGTACCCGACGAAGAAGTCGTCCATGGCGATCGTCCGGTCGCCTCGGGGGCTGCGTGCGACGAGGTGGGCGTCGAGCGCGAGCAGGACGGGGGCGAGGTCGCCTACGGGGCTGGCGTTTGCGAGGTTGCCGCCAAGGGTCGCGCGCATCTTGATGGGCCGCGAGCCAAACATGCGCAACATGCGGGCGACGACGGGCAATTCGGTGCGCGTGAACGCCTCGACATCGGCCAAGGGTTCGCCCGCGCCGAGGACGACGCGGTCGGCGTCGGCGTCCATACCGCGGAGTTCCGGGAGCCGGTCGAGTGCGATGACGGCGTGCGGGCGCGCCCCGTGCAGGTTGATGGCGAGGCCGACGTCTGTGGCACCCGCCACGCGCATGGCGTCGGGGTGGTCACGTTGGATCCACCACAATTCCTCGAGCGTCGCCGGGGCCCAGAAGCCGCCGCGAGGCGATGGCGCGGAGACCGAGGCCGGGCGCGGAGTCGTGGCGGCGAGCGAGGCGAGGACGTCGTTGGGGCGCGAGCCGGCCGTGGCGCGCAGCGCTTCGCGGAGCGGGCGGTAGCCGGTGCAGCGGCAGAGGTTCCCGGAAAGGGCGTCGTCCAGGTCCCCTTCGTGGACCCAATCCGTCCGGTGAGCGGCCTCGGCGATGGCGGCCACGAAGCCCGGCGTGCAGTAGCCGCACTGGCTTCCGCCATTCGCTGCGATGGCGCGTTGGACGGGGTGCAGGGCCTGGGGCCCACCCAAGCCGTCGGCCGGGACGACGGGGCGGTCGGCGACGGCGGCCGCGAGCGTCAAACACGCGTTGATCGCCCGCGGGCGCGCCGGGGCCGTCATGCCGTCGACGAGGACGACGGCGCAGGCGCCACAATCACCTTCGGCACAACCCTCTTTGACGCCTGTGTGACCGGCGTCGCGCAGCGCGTTGAGGAGGGTGAACCAGGGCGCGTCGGGTCGGGCGGAGATTTGGGGAAGCGGCCTAGCCATTGGCCTTCTTAGCTCGCACCTGCGCGATCGCCTGCATAGTCGAGGACATGCCGGTCGTTTGGCACATCGTCGCCGCCTGCGCGAACCCCGACTACATCCGGCTTTACCATCGCGAGGACAAGGCGCCCTCGCTGGATTGGACGGCGATTGGCGAGCTGGAGCACCTTGGCCCGACCCTCATCGACCGCGGCACGAATTTCGGCGTCTACAGCGCGTCCGCGACGGCCGTGGACGTACTGCTCTTCGACGACCCCGAGTCCACGCAGCCCACCGCCCAATTCGCGCTGACCCGCTACGGCGACGTGTTCAACGTTTACGTCGAGGGTGTCGGTCCAGGCCAGCACTACGGCATCATCGCGTGGGGCCCCAACTGGGAGGTTGAAGGGTCCTTCTTGCCCGGTACAGTCAACGGCTTCAGAGCGGACGTCGACGAAGGGGGTCATCGGATGAACCCCAACAAGTTGCTCATCGACCCCTACGCCAAGGCGCTGCACCGCGACCACGATTGGACGCGTGGTTCGGCGGCCAGCGGCGAGTATCGGGCGGAAACCACATGGTCGGCAGCCGCGAAATCCGTCGTCGTGGCGCCGGCCTACACTTGGTCCGACCATGAAACCGCTTGGCAGGCTGAACGCGCTGCGGGGGGTGGGCACCAGGACCTCGTTGTCTACGAGGTCCACGTCAAGGGCTTTTCGATGGACGCGTCGTCGTCCGCGCTTGGCGTCGAACATTTCGGAAGTTTTCGTGGCGTAGGCGAAGGGGCTGCCTATTTCGGAGATCTTGGCGTGACGGCGGTGGAACTGCTGCCCGTCCACGAAAAGGGCCTCGACGGCGGCTACTGGGGCTACAACAACCTGTCCTGGTTCGCCAACGAATTGAGCATGTCGGCGTCTTGGCAGGGGGGGGACGAACCCGTCACCCAGGTCGAAGAATTCCAGGAAATGGTGGACAAGCTGCACCAGGCAGGGGTCGAGGTCATCCTCGACGTCGTCTACAACCATACCGGCGAAGGTGGGCTCTACCGAACGAAGTTGTACTACGACGACCCCGACGGCGACTTCCTTTGTGACCCGGCCGCCGCGGCCAACTTGGACTCCCAGGAGGTGGCCAACCTGCTGTCTTGGCGTGGATTGGACTCGTCATCGTACTACGAGCTCGAGAACGCCAAACAAGGCTTCTGGGACGGCAGCACGGGGGTTGGCAACCAGGTGCGCGCGAACCACGTTCCGGCCCGGCGCCAGATCCTCGACTCCCTGAGGTACGCCGTCACGGAATTGCACGTCGACGGCTTCCGTTTCGACCTGGCGGCCGTGCTCGGGGAACCCGACGGAGCGCCAAGTCAGTACTGGACGTCTGCGGAGGGGACGCTGCTGCAGGAGATTGCCGACGACCCCGTCCTCCTCGCCCACGGCACGCGCCTCATCGCCGAGCCTTGGTCGGTCGCCTACGACGCGAGCCAAAACTACCCGGCCAGCCTCGTGGCCGAGGGTGTGGGTTTCGCGGAATGGAACGCGAATTTCCGCGACACCGTGCGAACCTTCCTCAACGACGACTTCTCGGCCCTCAACACGCGCCAGGGTGCCATCGATCTTGGCGGCGCGATGACGGGCTCCTTCGACCGATACGCGGGTAACGGACGTAGACCCTACCATTCCCTGAATTTCGTGACGGCGCACGACGGCTTCACGATGTTCGACCTGTTTGCCTTCGAGGAGAAGCAGAACGGGTGCGGCCCGCTCAATTCGGTTTGTTGCGAAGATGCATGTAGCGCCTGGTGCGACCCGACGAGCGGGGAGTCCAACAACCACAGCCGGAGTTGGACCGAGGAATGGGAAAAGAGGCGGCAAATGCGCAACGCCTTTGCGCTCCTGTTTCTGTCGCGCGGCACGCCGATGCTTCTCGGTGGCGATGAGTGGATGCGCACCCAGTACGGCAACAACAACGCCTACAGCACCTGGGCCGACAACGCCTGGAACTGGTTCCGCTGGGGCGAGTGGACGAGCGAAAACGCGAACAATCAGTACCGCCATCGGATGCACGACTATGTCCGCGGCTTGATCGCGCTGCGAAAGGCGCACCCCGGCGCGTTTGCGGTGGAAGACTGGGACGGCGGCATGCCGATGACGTGGTGGGACCCCGCCGGGCACGCGGCCGACGGCACGACATGGGGCGGACGCGCGATTGCGGTGGACTACGGGGCAACGGCTGAACATCCGCGGCGCTTGCGCATCCTGATCAACGGCGACGCGGGAATCCGGACGTTCAGTTTGCCGCAGGACCACGCGTGGGACGTCGTGGTCGACACTCAGTCCTACTACGACCTGCCGGGGACGGGGCTCGAGCCGACGGGTTGGTTTGTCGACGCCCCGGACGCCGACCCCCTCGCGTCCGCCAACGTCAGCCTTCAGGCGCCGCAGCGGACGACCGCGGCCACCTGGGACGTCGCGGCGCGCAGCATCGTCGTCCTGGTGGCGCCATGATTCCCTGGCTGGCGGTCCTTGCGTCTGCCGGCGAATTTGGCGCAGGCGGGTACATGCGCGTGATGGCCCGGCCCGACTGGATGGGCGGCAACGGCCGGCTCGGGCATTGGAACCTCTACGGCCGCCTCATGAACGAAGGGCCCTACGCGGTCCTCGACCTCCGCTACGACGTGCTGCCGCCGGAGCCGGGCTCGGACGCGCCGACGTCCTCGCTCCACGCGCGCATTGAGGGGGGTGCCGTCGGAGGCGCCGAGCCGACGCTTGGCAACCTCGCGGGCCTGCGGCTGAGCCAACTCGATGTGGAAGCTGGCCGCGTCGCGGGACGCGACTGGACCTTTCGATTCGGGACGCTCGATTTCGAGTTTGGAGAGCTCGGGCTCTACGACATGCGCCCGGCCAGCCTCATGGTGGGCACGGTCGGCGGCGCCGCGACGTGGCGCCGAGGAGACACCGAGGTTCGCCTCGGCGTCGGTGACGCTGGATTCGCGTTGCATGGGCTCGCCTACGACGCGGTTCCGACCGCGGGCCTCGCGTTCCGGGCCGCCCTTGGCGACCACGTCGAGATCGGCGGAGGGGCTGAAGGGCTGATTCAACCTGGTGTGCCTGGCAACGTCTACGCGCCGTACCAAACGCCCGGCATGGCGTACGAGGACTGGATCCGCGGCACGGTCGTTTCGTCGTTCGTCGCCGAAAATCCCGCGCTCGCAGAGATGTTTCCCGATCCGAGCCCGCGGGACGCGATGTCTGGCGGCGTCGTGGCCTACCTTGGCTTCGGCGACGTAGGGCCGCTGAGATGGAGCGCGACGTATGCCTCCTACCGACGTGTCCATCCGACGCTTCGGTCCGTCGAGGCGACGGACGACGGCGACGTCGATCTGTACGTGACCGCGTTTACCGACGACCGCACCCGCTTGGTCGTCGGCCACGAGTCCCGTTTGGGCTTCGGAATCGTCGAGGTTGCCGTGGGCGGGCTGTTCGGCGACGACCGCGATGGTGACAATCAGATCGCCCCCACCGACCACGACCGCATCTACGGAAGCGGTGTGGTGCGGACCCAGGTGGCCCTGCGGCCTACGGTGGCGTTGCTCGTCGAAACCAGCCTGGCCCGCGAGTGGTCCCGCAATGGCGCCATGTGGCGCGAACACGCCGACAGCATCTTCGCGAGCACGGACGGCCTGCCCGACGCCGACGGCCTGGAAATGGGGGACACCGATACGCGGGACACCTGGCAGGGCAAAGGCGGCTTCGTCCTGCAGCCGCTGGGACCCGGCCTGTGGTCGCGGCCCAGCCTCCGGCTGCTCTACGGCGTCCAGCAAAGCAACGTGAACGTGGCCTTCGGCAACGGCTTCGTCGAGACGGTCGACGCCAACGACGCCTTTGGCAACGTCGAAATCCACACCCACCACCTCGTGGCGTTGGAGGCCGAAGCATGGTTCTGATCGGCCTGCTTTTGGCGTGTGCGGACGCGGGACCCTCAGCTGCAGGGGACCGCGTTCCGGCTGCGGTCGCGACGCTGTTGCAGACGGTGGACGCCCGACCGGCGACGGCGTGGCCTGAAGCGGCCGATGTGGCGTTGGCGTCGACCCTGTCCGGCCTGGGACAACACGCCCAGCCTGTCGACGTGGCACCGCTCATCCCGTTGCGCGACGTCGACCAGCGTTTCGAGCGCCTGCCGGAAAGCGGTCCAGCGTGGCTCGTGGTGGCGACGGCCCGCTCCGAGCGCGAGGTCCTCGGCCGGTTCCGTTGGACGATTCATGTGCACGCGATTCGGCGCGATGCTGCGGTGACGTCGACGTCGTTCGACGTCCCGGTCCACCTCGATCGATTCAGTGACGATGCCGACGAAGCGCTGGTGGCTGCGATGCCGACCGTGGAGCGCCGCCTCCTTCGTTGGGTGCGTTCTTCGACGCCGTCAGAGCTTGAGGCCGACGCGCCGTAGGCCTTTGAGCGATCGGCTCCATTCCCGCTCGACCTTGACGAACAATTCGAGGTGCACGCGCGCGTCGAGCAACTCAGAAATGTCGCGACGCGCGGCGGTGCCAATGCGCCGCAGCATGTCGCCACCTTTGCCGATGAGGATGCCCTTCTGGCTGTCCCGCTCGACGATGATGTCCGCCATGATCCTAAGCTTTCCGGCCTCGCGTTGGGTTTCGTCGAATTGGAGCACCTCGACGGCCGTGGCGTAGGGAACTTCCTGTTCCGTGTAGTGGAAGATCTTCTCTCGCACGATTTCTGCGACGAGAAAACGTTCGGTTGCGGTCGTCCACGTGTCGGCGTCGTGTGCTGCTGGTCCTTCCGGCAAATGGGGCAGGATCGCGGCGATGGCCTGTTCGACGCCGTCGCCCACAAGTCCACTGATTGGAATCGGCGCCGATTCGGGCACCAATTCGGCGTACGCGGCCATCACGGGAAGGAGCAACGGGCGCGGAATCACGTCGATCTTGTTGAGGGCCACCTGCCGAGGGCCCGGCAACCGAGAAGCGAGTTGGCGCTCCGGTTCCTGCACGATGGGTTCGCCACGTTCCGCCCGGCGCGCAGCGGGAATGGCGTCGACGACCCAGAGGCGCAGGTCGGACTCCTGGACCGCCGCCTCGGCCTGCTTCACCATCGCCCGGTTGAGCTCGGTGGAGGCCGCGTGCAGGCCGGGCGTGTCGATGAGGACGATTTGGCTGTCCGGGCGCGTGACCACGCCAACGATGCGGTCACGGGTCGTCTGGGGTTTGCTCGAGACGATCGCAAGGTGGGCGCCAACGAGACGGTTCAGCAACGTCGACTTGCCCGCGTTGGGTGCACCCACGAGCGCGACGACGCCGTAGCGATGGCTCATCGGACCGCCACGCGCCAAGCGCCGCGGGTAAGTTCGGCGTCGGGGACGATGCTGACCTCCGAGAGGGCGAGGTCGGCCCGCAGGGTTCTCACGTTTTCGTTGAGCGGGCCGCGCGTGCGCGTCTCGTCGCAGGGCGCACAGTACACGGTCACGTCGGCTCCTCGGGGTACGGTCGCCAGTTCCGCGCGGACTGCGGCAAGCGCCCGGTGGGCCTCGGCCGCTTCGCGCAGGGCCGGGTGGCGAGGGCCGGCGAGGGCGCGGCCGAAGCCGTCGGCCTCCGGATGAAGGCCGACGCGCACGACCTCGATGCCGGCGCCCTCGAGCAGGTCGAGAAGGGTGCGGCACAACGTCACGGCTTCGCCAAGCGGAAGGGCCGCGTAGAGGCCGTTTCGATGAAGGCCCTCGAGCCGGCTCCCCATCAGGACGAGGACGGGATGGAGGCGGATGCGGTCGACATGGCCAACGAGGCGCCGCGCATCGTCCAGGGCAATCTCCGCAGACGTGTAGGGCCAACCCGGTGCCAATACGGCGCCCACGCGCCCGCGTTGCCGCAGGGCCGCCGCCATCCGGAACACGCGGGCGGCGTCGTAGGGCCGGCCCGTTCGGGCCAACGCTTCGTCGTCGAGCGTAGCGACGTCCAATTCGAAACCGGTGCAGCCTCGTTCGAACAGATATTCGGCGGCTTCGGGGTCGAGGAGGTCGGGCCGGACGCGGCACCAAAAGGGCGCGCCGTCGATGGCATCGAGCAGGTCATCGTCGGGCGGCCGGCCACCGATAAAAGCGACGACCGCGCTCGGGTCGCGTTCCCGAGCCATCCACACAGAGGCTGTGACCGCGTCCAGATCCGGCGCAGGGGGGGGCGGGGAACACCACACGCAACGCGGTTCGCCGGGGCAGCAGCCAAGGTGGACGGGAACGACGATGGGCCAGGTCATGGCGCGAGACCGCGCGTGAGCGCATCGCGCGCGGCTGCCTTTTCGGCGTCCTTTTTGTTGGCGCCTTCGCCACGCCCAAGCAGGGTGCCCTTTTCGTCGTGGACGGTCGCAGCAAAGCGGGCGCCGCCGTCTTCGCTTGGCGCGGGCGCGACCTCGTAGACTGGCTTGGGATTGCCTACGCGTTTCTGGAGCATGGCCTGCAGGGCGCCCTTGGGGTCGTCCGGGACAACCTCGGGGGGCGCCTCGAGCGGCCCACGGAACCACATCGCGACGCGCTCGCGGGCGGCGGCGAAGCCACCATCGACGAAGACCGCGCCGAGCAGGGCCTCGGTCGCGTCTTCCATGCGCTTGTTGCGGCCGCCCGTGTTGGCGCGTTCCCCGACGCCGAGGTCCAGCACGTCGTCGAGCCCGAGCGCGATGCCAACGCGGCTCACCGGCCCCGCGCTCACGGCGGCCCGCGTCCACTCGGTGAGGCGGGCTTCGTCAAGGTCAGGGTGACGGTCGAACAGGATTTGGGCGACGGCGAGCCTCAGCACGGCGTCCCCGAGGAATTCCAGACGCGCATTGTCAGCGTCCAAGGCTGACTCATTGCGACGCGACGGGTGCGTCATCGCGAGGCGCAGCAGTTCGGGATCGCGAAAGCGGTGACCGATGCGGCCCATCAGCGCGTCCAGCGCGCTCATGCTTCGGTCCAGGGCGACGCCTGGGTGACGACGCCGCCGCCCAGCAGACGGTCGCCCTCGTAGAACACGGCCGATTGGCCAGGCGTCACGCCCCGGAGCGGGGAGAGCAGGGTGACCCGATCGCCTTGGACGCGCGCCGGGACGCGCTGGCCGCGGTGGCGGACGCGGACCGAGAGACCGTCCTCGGGGAAGGGGGCGTGACGGACGACGTCGCGCAGGCCAAACGCTCCGTGCAGCAAGCGCCGGGGATCGGTTGTCACGTGCACGACGCCCCGCTCCGTGTCGATGTCGCGGACGTAGGTAGGGGACCCCAAGGCCAGGCCCAGCCCGCGGCGTTGACCGACGGTGTGGCCAGCGGCACCGCCGTGCTGGCCGAGCACGCTGCCGTCGTCGCCAACATAGGTTCCGGGATTGCCCAACTCGGGACGTTCGCGGCGGAGGAAGGCGGCGACATCGCCGTCGGGGATGAAGCAGATCTCCTGGCTGTCCGGCTTGTCCGCGTTGGGCAGGCCAAGCGTTCGGGCGCGCTCGCGGACGGTTGCCTTCGTCAGGTCGCCGAGCGGAAGGAGGAGGTCCGCGAGGGCGTCGGCCGGGGTGGACCACAGGAAGTAGGTCTGGTCGCGCGAGGCGTCGGCAGCCACCGCGAGGGCGGGGCCGTCAGCGGTGTCGACGCGGCGGGCGTAGTGGCCGGTCGCGAGCGCGTCACAGCCAAGCTGACGGGCCTGGTCGCGCAGGACGCGGAATTTGATTTGTCCGTTGCAGCGGACACACGGATTCGGGGTGCGGCCTGCGGCGTAGGCACCGATGAGATCGTCGACGACCGCGCGTCGAAATGGATCGCGAAGGTCGAGCGCAAAGAAGGGAATTCCGAGTTGGTGGGCCACGGCGCGCGCATCGGCGGCTTCGTCCAATCCACAGCAAGACGCCGACCCTGGTGGGGCGTCGTGGAGCTTCATGAACAGGCCGACGACCTCGTGCCCCTCGGCCGTGAGGAGGGCAGCGGCCACCGAGGAGTCCACCCCGCCACTCATCGCCACTGCGATCCGCACCGAACCTCCGTGGCCCCCTCTAGCCGGGTGCGCGGGTTCACCCACGGAAGGCGTCGTTGGCCCATGTTCGGCCGGGGCGCTGCGCCGGGGGGCCCGATGGCGATAGGTGGGGGTGTGGCCCTCCCCGTCGTCGCGATCGTCGGCCGACCCAACGTCGGCACATCGACCCTGTTCAATCGCCTCGCTGGGCTCGCCAAGGCGGTGGTGCACGACCGCCCCGGTGTCACTCGGGACCGGCTCTACGAAGAAGCCGAGATTCACGATCGCCATGTGCTGCTCGTCGACACTGGCGGCATCGAGCCCGAGCGCGGTTCCGACCTGTTCGAGGCGATGCGCGCCCAGACGCTGGTCGCCATCGAAGAGGCGGATGTCATCGTGTTCCTTGTCGACGGCCGCACCGGACGCACCCCCGGCGACGACGCGGTCGCGGCCCTCCTGCGGCGGTCCAACACGCCCGTGATCTTGGCCGTCAACAAGGTCGACGGGGAAGCGATGGAAGGCGCCGCGGTCGACTTCTACGGCCTCGGCGTCGACGAGCTGTGCGCCGTCTCGGCGGCGCACGGTCGCGGCATCTGGGAGCTGAGCGACGCCATCGTGGCGCGGTTGCCGCCCCCCGCGGAGCCCCGACAGGGCGAAGGTCCCGAGCCCGACGGCGTGTTCGATGAGGAAGAGGACGACCAGGGCGACGAAGGCCCCGTGCGCGTCGCCCAGCTGCCAACTGAGACCCGCATTGCGGTGATCGGGCGTCCGAACGTCGGCAAGAGCACGCTCGTCAATCGACTGCTTGGCTTTCAGCGCCAGGTTGTGGACGACGCGGCAGGCACCACGGTCGATACCGTCGACACCGCGTTCGAGGTCGGGGGTCGGCGCTACGTCATCGTGGACACCGCGGGCGTGCGGCGCAAGGCGCGCATCGACGACGTGCTGGAGCGAACGATCACGCTCCGCTCCATCCAGGCCATCGAGCGTTGCCACCTCGCGTTGCTCGTGCTCGACGGGACCGAGGGCCCCACCGATCAAGACGCGCGGTTGGCCGCACTCGTCGCGGATCGGGGGCGCGGCCTGATCATCGTCGTCAACAAGTGGGACGCGGTACGAGAGGAGGACCTTTCGGACGCCCGCCAGGTCGACCTCGCCCTCGACAAGGCGTTCCCCCACGCATCGTGGGCCCAGAGGATGTTCACGTCGGCCAAGACGGGCCGCGGCTGCCATCGCCTGTTGCCCGCCGTTGACGAAGTCTTCCTCTCGGCCAGCCGTCGCGTGCCGACGGGAACGCTCAATCGCTGGCTCGAACGTACGTTGGCGACGCACACGCCGCCGCAGCGGCACCATCACCCCGTCCGCCTGTATTTTGGGACGCAAAACCGGGTTCGTCCACCGACCTTTACGTTCTTCTCGAACACGCCCGACGGAATCGACATCACCTACGAACGCTTTCTCGTGCACCGGTTGCGCGACACGTACGGCTTCGATGGGACGCCCATCCGGATGAAATTCCGCAAGCGGCGCACCTTGGGGGAACCGGCGTGATGGACGTGGCGGGTTGGAGCGTCCTCGTCACGGGGGCGACCTCCGGCTTTGGCGAGGCGATCGCACGGCGATTCGTGTTGGCCGGCGCTCACGTGGTTGGCACGGGACGCCGTTCGGAGCGGCTGGAAGCGCTCGCCGCCGAGTTGGGCCCTCGGTTTTCGCCACGTTGCTTCGATGTGCGCGACGATGCCGCCCGGCAGCGCGAGTTGGCCGGCCTTGTCCCCGACCTGCTCGTTCTCAACGCTGGGCTCGCGTTGGGGGCAGGCCCTGTCTGGAAAGCCGAGGTCGACGACGTCGAGACAATGATTGCCACGAACGTGCGCGCCGTCGCGATGCTCGTTCGCGAGCTGTTGCCAGACATGGTGGCTCGCCGGCATGGGCACCTCGTGTTGCTCGGTTCGGTGGCGGGGTCGGCGCCCTACCCGGGTGGAAATGTCTACGGCGGAACCAAGGCGTTTGTGTCCCAATATGCGCAGAACCTGCGCGCGGACCTCGTCGGCACGGGAATCCGAGCCACGGTCATCGAGCCCGCGATGTGCGAAACGGAGTTCAGTGTCGTGCGTTTCCACGGAGACGCCGAGGCGGCACGCCGCGTCTACGCGGGGATGCTACCGCTGACGGCGACCGACATTGCGGAGACGGTCTGGTGGGTGGCGACGTGCCCACCGCACATGACCGTGAGCCGCGTCGAATTGTTTCCGACGGCGCAGGCGCACGGACCCTTTCAGGTGGCGCGCACATGAGGCTGTTCGTTCGCCCGGCCGACGGCGAGGAGTGGCCGGCCTTGCGGTCCGTTCGGCACGAGGTGTTCGTCGTGGGGCAAAACGTGCCTGCGGCGGAGGAGGAGGACGGCCGGGACCCCGACGCCGTCCACTTCGCGGCGACGGCCGACGGCAAGGTCGTGGGCACGGCTCGGCTCCGCATTGTGGACGGCAAAGGCAAGTTCGAGCGGTTTGCGGTGATGCCGTCGTTCCGGGGGCTGGGCCTTGGCGAGGCGCTCGTTCGGGTCGCGGAAGCCGAAGCGCGCAGCCGGGGGCTTCGCCAGGGGCGCCTGCACGCGCAGATCCAGGTGGAGGGGTTCTACGAACGGCTGGGCTGGCGCCGCGTCGGCGAGCCCTTCGACGAAGCGGGCATCATGCACGTAGCGATGGAGCGGTCGCTGTCGGGTAGTTGATGCGGTAAGCTGACGGTATGACGGTGCTGTGGCTGATCGCGGTCGCATGGGCGGGGGGCGAACGGGCGAACGTCGTGCGGAGCTTCGATCACGACAGCAATGGTCGTCTCGACAAGCCCGAGCTCGTAGCGATGTCGCGCCAGGCCGCGGCGTCCTACGCGTCGTTGCTTGGCTTTTGCGACGTCGCAAAGGGTGACCCGGCGGCGCACGGCGTCACCGACCTCAAGGCGCGATGTGATGATGGGCGGGTGGATGCGCCGTGGCTCCGAGCGTGGGAGTCGGCCGGCTGAGGGGTGGAGGTGGTGCGGGCTGTGGTTGGCAGTTGAGGCGGGTGGCGGAGCGTGGATCACCGAGATGCTGACGGCGATGCTAGGGCCGAAGCAACTCGCGCACGGCGTCAGGCCTCTCCACATGAAGCCAGTGACCCGCGTTTGGCACCACATCGTAGCGGACATGGCGCGACGCCTCGAGCGCTCGCACGGTCTCGGGATCCCAGCGATCGCTGAGCCCTGCGCGGACGAAATGCAGCGGCGTGTCCCGCGGCACGTCGATGAGCGGTCGCAAATCGGTCGCGAAGTAGTCGTTGAGCAGGGCTTCGATACCGTCGAGGTTGTAGGTCCAACGCCACACGTTGCCGTCGCGAACCAGCGACGTCAACAGCCAGTCGACGATGCTCGGCGCGAAACCCGCGGCCGCCAGGTGGGCGCGCGCGGCCGCCCGATCATGGGCGGGTGTACTCCTCAGGACTTCCAGGACGCGGACGGGGTCGCTCGCGGGGTCCGTGCCGGGCCGGTCCCCCCCGGGCGGACTGTCCAGCGCAACGACGCGCTCGTGGCCGTGGCCGTGGTCTCGCGCCCAAACGAGCGCCACCTTTCCGCCGAAGCTGTGCCCGAAGACGGCGTCGGGACGAGGCAACTCGCGGTGTAGGTCGCCTGCGACTGCAGCGAGCGTGTCGGGCCCGGTCTCATCGTGGCTCGCGCCGTGGTGGCGGAGGTCGGGTAAGACGGCGGTCCAATCCGACCCATCGGTGAGCCATCGCGCGGCAAAGCTCCGCCAGTTTCGGCCCGAGCCGAGGATGCCGTGAAGGAACCACGCCGTCCGGGGTCCGCTTCCCAACCGTTCTGCGTGGACCGTCAGGAGCTGCTGCTCCGCCAGGCCGCCTGCTCCTTCTGATCCTCCCGCAGCTTCTGCGCGACCATCCAGCGCAGCGTCTTCGTGTCGAAGGGTTTGTGAAGGACGGGATTGCTCACCGTCGCGAGGAAGTCGCGGACCTTGGTCGAAAACGCGCCGGCGGTCATGAACAAGACCCGGCGCGCCAACTCAGGGCGCGAGCCTTGCAGCCATTCGTGCAGCGCCATTCCCGTGAGGTCGGGGATGAGGATGTCGACGAGGACGAGGTCGAAGGCCGCGCCGGAGGCGAGCAGGTCGCGGGCGCGTATGCCTGAGCTGATGGCGGTGACGTCGTAGGGCCGAAGCGCGCTCTTGACGGCTTCGAGGATCTGGGGCTCGTCATCGACGACGAGGATGCGCGCGCCGGCTCCTGTGGACTCCCAGGTGTCGTGGTCGTCGTCGGACTCCGTCTGTTCGGGTTGACGCCATGACAGCGCCTTGAGCCGGCGGACGGCGTGTCCGACGTCTTCCAGGCCGGCCGTGGCTTCGTCGACGAGGCGTAGGAGGCGCGACCGCTCGTCGGACTGGATGCGAAAGGCCTCCAGCTCTTCCGCAAGCTTGTTCATGCGCGACACGACGAACGAACTCGACGTTTGGAGCCGCTGGAGCAGGGCTGCGATCTCGGCAGCCGGATCCAACCCCGACTTCGACGACTCGCTCATTCCCCCCCCTGCGCCATTCTAGCCTTCGCCGGCCCATCGTGCGATGCGGGCGGCCATGGACGACGTCGAACGGGGCCGACGGCTGGCAGAGTGGTTCGGGGCCCACGCGCGCGACCTGCCCTGGCGTTTGGACCCCAAGCCCTACCATGTGCTTCTGGGCGAGTTCATGACCCAGCAGACGCGCATCGACACGGCCCTTCCATATTACCACCGCTTCCTTGGGCGCTGGCCGACCTTGGACGATCTTGCGGCGGCGCCCGTCGCCGATGTGCTGACGGCGTGGGCTGGCCTTGGCTACTACCGGCGCGCTCGCTCGCTGCACGAGGTGGCGCGGCGCGCGGTCGCGCAGGGCGGACTTCCCCGAGACGTTCCGGGCCTACTCAGCCTGCCTGGCATCGGGCCCTACACGGCCGGCGCCATCGCCAGCGTCGCGTTCGGCGAGCGCGTCCCCGTTGTGGACGGCAACGTGGAGCGCGTGCTGAGCCGCGTCGTCGCCTTGGAGGGGGACCCAGCGGGCGCAGCGCGCGCCTCGGTCTGGGACGTGGCCCGCCGCTTGGTCGTGGCTTCGCCGGCGGCGCCATCGACACACAACCAGGGCCTCATGGAATTGGGATCGCTCGTGTGTCGGCCGCGTGCGCCGGACTGCCCGGCCTGTCCATGGCAGAGCGGCTGTGCCGCAGCCACATCGCCGGACCCGACGCAATGGCCAAAGAAGGCGCCGGCGCGTAAGCCCGTCGCCATCCGTGGCGCGTCAGCCGTGCTCTGGGACGGCGCCGGAAGGTGGTTGGCCGGACACCGAAGCGCCGGCTTGTTGGCGGGGCTTTGGGAACCGCCGCGCGCCGACGATGCGACCGCGCTCGACGCGCTGCTCGCGGCGATGTGCGGCATCGTCCCGAGCCTTCGCTCAGCGGGAATCGTCGCGCACATCTTCACGCATCGGAAGCTGACCTGTGAGGTCTCGGTGGGTCGATGGGAGGGCCCGGTCTCGCCGGCTGGACCCTACGACCGGGTCGCCTGGGTGGGTGAACCCGCCGATTGTGCGGTGTCCGCGCTCGCGAGACGACTCGTGACCGTCGGAGGGCCGCCCCCCGGTTAGGTTGCCGGTGTGAGCACCGTTGCCGCCGTGATCATCGGGGACGAGTTGCTGGCCGGGCGATTCGCCGACGAAAACGGTCCCTGGCTCGTCCAACGGTTGAGGGCGCTCGGTGCCAGGCTCGTGCGCATGACCACGGTAGGCGACGATCCCGCCGCGATCGAGGACGCGGTTAGCCGTTCTCTCGCCGTCGCAGACGCCGTCATCACGAGCGGAGGCATCGGTCCCACCCACGACGACAACACGCTGGCGGCCGTCGCCGCCGCCTTGGCGCGCCCGCTTGTCATTCACGAGGGCCTGCTTGAGCGCCTCGCCACCTGGGGCGCGGGCGACGACGCCGCCAACCGCCGGATGGCCAGCCTCCCGTTCGGTACCGAAATTGTCACCACGCCCCGCGGCTTTCCCGTGTTCGTCGCGGACCGGGTCGTCGTCCTGCCCGGCGTGCCTCGCCTGTTCAGGACGGGCTTTGACGCCGTTGCAAGTCGGTTTGCTGGCCCGCCGGCCGCCGAGGTGTGGGTCGTCACCTCTCGCTCAGAGGGCGCCTTCGCGACGGCCCTGGCCGAGTGGGTCCTCGTCCATCCCGAGATCGACGTCGGCAGCTACCCTCGCCTTGACGAGGTTCCCGCCGTGGTGCGCCTCTCTGTGACGGGGAAGGACGCCGCGCGCGTGGCCTGTCTGGCGTTCGCCCTGGCTACGCTGGTCGGTGGCGCGGTCGAGCCCAAGGCATGAGCTACGCGCTCTTGGGGGTGGCCGAGGTCGCGGGCGTACCGTTTGGCGCGGCGCGCTGGCGTCGGGGCCAGGTCGTCGACATCGGCGTCGACCCCGAACTGCCGGTCCCGGTCCCTGCGGGCAGTCCGCGGCTCGGGCAGGTGCGCTGGCTCGGGCCGGATTCGGTATCGGTCGTCAGCTGGAAAGGGGAGCGCTCCGTCCTCAAGCCGGATGGCGAGGTTCGGCTGACGGTCGGGGACGTCGCGGTCACCTTGTCCCTGGCGCCTGCCTTTCCCGTCCGTCGCGGAGAACCCTTCGGTTGGGCCGCCAGCCTGGGTTGGTTTGCAACGGTGTTGGGCCTGACCCTCCTTGGCGCCCAAGGGGACCTCGTTTGGCGACACCGGTGCCTCGTGGCGCCAGCTGTGTTCGGCGCGCCCGCGCTGACCTGGTACCCGGAATGCCTGCCTGGCGCTGAGTCGGCTGACCCCACGTTCGACGCGGAGTTGTTGCAGCGGCTGCTGAACAAGGATTTCGAGGGCGAAGACGTCGGTACCATCGCGAAAGATTTCGAGCGACCCGAGGCCGAGCGCACCGTGCGCATCTACATGCCAGGAGGCCACGACGGGCCAAAAGAGACGATGGGCGGGGCGGCGGAGACGTCCGACGCGCCAAGTCTGCTGCCGGAGGAGCACCTGCGTCAGCGCCCGGCCATCGACCCCGTGTTGCGCGAGGTCCCCAACGGGCGCGGCGTCGCCGTGTCGTCGCCGAATCCTGACGACGTCGCTGCGGACGACGAGACGGAACGCGAGGCTCCCAGCGCGGAACGCGTCGGTTGGGGCATTGCGGATTGGTATGACGAGGAAGACGAGCGACTCGATTCGCTCGAAATCAAAATGAAGGTCCGGGAGGCCAAGGCGCGCCTTCGTCTCGATCCCGACGACGAATACGCCTTGTCGCTGCTCAGCTACTACCAATATTTATCAATGGATTATCTTGCGGCCGAGGCCACGTACGACCGCTCGATCGAATTGTACCCGGCCGATGGCGGAAACTACAACAACAAGGCGCTCATTTACAAACGCAAGGGCCTGTACGTGGAGGAGGAAGGTCTCTACCTTCTGGCCCTCGCGCTGCGGCCCGACGATGTGACGGCCCTGAACAACCTCGCCGTCAATCTGGCCCACCAGGGGAGGATAGCGGAGGCGCTCGAGATCATGGCGCGGCTCGAGGTGTTGGACCCCGACGACGCCTATGCCGACCTGCACCGCGCGAAGATCCATGCGATGGCGGGGAACGAGGCCGAGGCGATGCGGTACATGGAGAAATCGTTGCTCGGGATGGAAGAGTTGGACACGCTGCACACCATTGAGTACCGCCAGGACATCCGACTGGACCCCGCGTTTGCCGCGCTTCGCAAGCAGGAGTCCTTCCATCGCCTCCTGCATCGTTACTATGGCAAACGTTCGCCACTTGGACCCGCCGTAGGGGGCCCCTGATGTCCAGCCGCTGTGCGATGTACGCAGGGTCCTTCGACCCCGTCACCTTGGGGCATCTCGACGTGATCACCCGGGGTGCGCGGCTCTTCGATCGGCTGATCGTCGCCGTCGGGCACAACCCCTCGAAGCGCACCTGGTTCGATGTCCACGAGCGGGTGTCGCTCGCGCGAGAGGCGACCGAGGGCATCGCAGGCGTCGAGGTGGTGTCGTTCGAGGGCATGCTCGTCGAGGCGGCGCGCCAACACGGCGCTTGCGTCCTCCTACGCGGCCTGCGCGCCCTGTCTGACTTCGACTTGGAATTCCGCAACGGACTGGCCAACCGAGACCTGGCCGGTCTGGAGACGATGTTCCTGCTCACGGAGCCGTCGAAGCTCTTCGTCAGTTCGAGCCTCGTACGCGAAATTGCGGGCGCGGGCGGGGATCCCGGCCGCTACGTCCCGACCTGCGTGAGCGTCGCATTGGCCAAGCGGAGCCACGCCTGATCGCGATCGGATTCGTGGCGAGGCTGGCACTTGCCGATCCCCCGTCGGCCCTTGCCGTGGAGCGCGCTGAAATCGCATTGTCGGTAGGTCGGTGTCGCGACGCGCGCGCGGGCTTGTTGCCCGTCCTGAGCGACCCGAACCCCGACCGCGAAACGATCGAGGTGTACACGATGGCCGCGATGGCGTGTGGTCTGGGCCCCTGGGCGGTCGCCATCGCGCTGGACGGAGCTGGGGGCCCCGCTGCACCGACGCCGGGGGAACTTGGTGGGGAAGGCGGCGCGTCGGTCGTCGAAGGGCTGCCCGTTGGCCGACCCGATTGGCTCGCCGTCGCATGGCACGTCGAGAACCCGCCTCCGAGCTTGGTCAAGGCCCGTCAGCGCGCCGCTCGGTTGGCCCTTCGGGACGTCGCCGTGGCCGATCCGGCGACCGCGTGGCGATTGAGGGAACTCGCGATCGCCTCGGGCACGGGGCGCGTCGAGGTGGAGGCCCGGCTCCGCGCCTTGGGAGAGGCTGTCCCCGTCGACCGGCTGCCTCGGATGGGTCTGGAGGCTGCTGCGCGTTCGACGGAGGCGGTTGCCGTGCCGATGTTGGCGGACGCCGACCGTTCGGCCTGGGCCCATCGGGTGGCTGACCGTTGGGAGATGGACGGCCGATTGGCCGACGTCGAGGCGCTGTGGGCCGCCGTGCGCCGGGTTGGCGACGAGCCTTCGCTTGCGTTGGCCCACGCCGGTGCGCTCTTCCGGCTTGGACGGGTCGCGGAGGCCGAGGTGGCTGCGCAGGACGCCCTGCGCACCATGGTCCTTCCGTGGGACGGCGACGAGGGCGTGACGCAAAGTGCTTCCCGGTCTCAGCGTGTCGCAGAGGCGCTCGCGCTGCGGGCCCGAATCCGGCAAGACGCGGGAAATTGGGCGGCGGCGCGTTCCGACCTCGCCGTCGCGGACGCGCTCGCTGGTCACTCCGTCGATGCGGCGCTCGCCGAGGCGCTGGATCGAGGGCTGTTGCCCGATCGCGACGCCATCCGGGCCAGCTTGGGCCGCCGCCGCGGGGCGCCCGTCGACCTCCTACTTGCGGACGCGCGCGCGGCATTGGCCGCAGGCGATCCGGGCCTGGCCGCGTCGCGCGTTCAGTCGTCGCGCATTCTGCTCGCGTCGCTCGGAGCCGTGGGCCCCGCGGTGGCCAGTCTGATTGCGGAGGGCCTTGCGCTGGAAGCACAGGTGGGCCTGGCGTCCGGGGCGACGGACGACGCGCTGCTGTCGGCCTCGGCGGCGGCGTGGTTGGGTGTCGCGGACGCGCATCGCATCCGGGCCTCGCTCTACGCGGATCGAGGACTCCGGCCTTCGGCCTTCGAGGCGGCCGTGGCGGCCCGCACTGCCGGACTGGAGGTGGAGGACGCCCTCCTGGAGGCCAACTGGGAGGGCCCTGGCGATTGGCGCGCCGCCGCGGTTCGCGAAGGTGGTGTGGCGGCGAGCGGACCGGCCTCTCCAGAAGCTGTGTTGTCTTGGACGACGATTCGGCCTCCTGCCGCGGCGCCGGCCCGCAAGGCAGTGGCGTGGTCCGTGCCGACGTCCGCGGGTCCCGTCGGGTCGGCCAACTTGCGCGGGCGCACCGTTGTCGTGAGTTTCTGGTCGTGGCAGTGTGGCCCCTGTGTGGCGATGTTGCCAGACATCGCGGCAAGTGTCGCCCGGCAGCAGCAGTCCGGCCACGACGTCGCCCACGTCGCAGTTTCCGTGGATCCCGCAGGCCCGGCGGTCGATGCTGTGATGGCGCGTGGAGCGCGTTGGGGGACCTTGGCGCGCGAACCGGAACTCGCGGCGACCTGGGACATCAACGGACTTCCAGCAATCTGGGTTCTGGACCGGACAGGGGTTCCGCGCGACGTCCTGACCGGCTGGCCTGGCGAAGCCGCGATGGACCAGATCCTCGACCGCTTGGCGCCCCCCTGAAGGCGTGGCCCCGTCTGGCCCCCGAGCGCTCTGGCCTTTTTGTGGCAGCCTGCTAGCAAGCGGCCATGTGTGGCATTGTTGGGTACGTTGGACACCGTGACGCGCTTCCGACCCTCGTGTCGGGCCTGCGCCAGCTCGAATACCGCGGCTACGACTCGGCGGGCGTGGCCATCCTCGACGAGGACGGGCTCTGGATCCGCAAGGAAGTGGGCCGCGTCGACGATCTCGCACGTTCGCTGGATGGTGCTCCGCGGAGCCAGGTCGGGATCGCACACACGCGTTGGGCAACCCACGGCGGCGTGACTCAGCAGAACGCCCACCCCCATACCGATGGCGTCGGGCGCATCGCGCTCGTGCACAATGGCATCATCGAGAACATGGTTCCGCTCGTAGCGATGCTGCGTGCGGAAGGGGTGGTGTTCACGTCCGAGACGGACACCGAGATCCTGCCGCACCTGATTCGCAAGGCATGGCGGGGCGACCCCGTCGACGCCGTTCGCGCCGCCCTCCGTCAGGTCCAGGGGACGTTTGGCGTCGCCGTCATGTTCGCGGACCACCCTGACATCGTGGTCGTCGCCCGCAATGGCAGCCCGCTCGTCATCGGACTTGGAGATGGCGAGACCATCGTCGCCAGCGATCCGCAGGCCATCGTGGCACTCACTCGGCGCGTCATCCACCTGCAGGACCGGCAGATGGCGGTGATTCGGGCCGATGGCGCTGAATTGCACGGCTTGTATGACGGCCGGCGTCACGACCAATCCGTCGAGCTGATCGATGGGGACTACGGTGTCGCGGACCTCGAGGGCCATCCGCATTTCATGCTCAAGGAAATTCACGAGCAGGCTCGCAGCATTTCCCGTTGCCTCAATGGCCGGGTTTCGCGGGAAGACGGCAATGCGCGGCTCGGTGGTTTCGAGATGCGGCCGCGCGAGCTCGTTGGCGTTCAACGGGTGGTTCTGTTGGGCTGCGGCACCAGCTACCATGCCGGTATGGTCGGCGCGATGGCGATCGAAGCCATGGCGCGAGTTTCCGCCCGCGCCGAAATCGCGAGCGAATTCCGATACCGCCATCCAATCGTCTCGAACGACACGTTGTACCTGGCCGTCAGCCAGTCCGGGGAGACCATCGATACGTTGGGCGCAGTGCAAGAGGTCCAGCTCAAGGGGGGTGCCGTCCGCGGCATCGTCAACGTGGTTGGCAGCACCATCGCCCGCACCTGCGGGCAAGGGGTCTACCTGCACTCGGGCCCGGAAGTGGCGGTTGCCAGCACGAAGGCGTTCACCAGCCAGGTTGCGGCGATGTTGACGTTCACGCTCATGTTGGCGCGGACGCGCAACCTCGACCTTGGCCAAGGTCGGAGTGTCGCGGCCGAGCTGCTGGCCATTCCAGAGAAAGTGGCCGCGTTGTTGGCGAACCCAGGCCCGATCGACGACGTCGTCGAGAGCGTGGCGCGGGCCCGGTACGTGTTGTTCCTTGGACGCGGCTTTTCGTTCCCCGTCGCCCTCGAAGGGGCGTTGAAGCTGAAGGAAGTCGCGTACGTACCCTGTGAAGGCTACCCGGCTGGCGAAATGAAACACGGCCCCATCGCGATGATCGAAAAGGGCGCACCGGTCATCGTCGTGGCACCGAGGGACGCGCAGCGCGACAAGGTGGTGTCCAACCTCCGTGAGGTGGCGGCCCGCGGCGCGCGCATCATCGTCATCCACACCCAGGGGGACGATGAGCTGGCTCAGCTGGCCGACATCGCCATTCCGGTCCCTTCCACGCCCGACTGGGCGAGCCCGCTGCTCACCGCGATTCCGCTGCAGCTGCTGGCTTACCGGACTGGCATCGCGCTCGGGCGGGACATCGACAAGCCGCGCCACCTCGCGAAGTCCGTCACGGTGGAGTAGGGCCGGATCCTGGAGAGACCATGGGGGAAGTGGAAATTCGGCGGGCGGAGATGCCGAGGGACGCCGCGCGTTTCGTGAAGAGCTGGTGGCCGATCTACGAATCGGTGCCGCTCTGGGTCCCCCCGCTCATTGGTGAGCGAAAGGTCTGGATGGACCCGAAGAAGAACCCGTATTTCGCGGTGGCCGAGGTGGCGTGGTTCTGGGCTTGGCGGGATGGCAAACCCGTTGGCACGTTGGCCGCGACCGTCGACCAAGACCTCCTGGCCCACGAGCCCGGCGTGGGCATGTTCGGCTTCTTCGAGTTCCCCGACGACGAAGCGGTGGCCCGGCCGCTGTTGGAAGCTGGCGCAGATTGGTTGCGCTCAAAGGGGATGGTGCGGATGCGCGGGCCGTTCAACCTGAGCCCGAACCACGAGTTTGGGTTGTTGGTCGACGGCTTCGACACCCCGCCCTGTATTGCCAACCCGCACAACGGGCCGTGGGCGCCCGCAATGTATGAGCGTCTGGGACTCAAGGGCGTGATGGACTGGTACGCCTATTGGATGGACCACGGACCCGTCCCCGAAGGCATCGAAAAGGTGGCGAACCGCTTCCTTGAGCGCAATCCCAAGGTGACGCTCCGAAAGCTGAACTTGAAAAAATTCGACGAGGAATTGAAGCTCTTTCAGGACATCTACAACGATGCCTGGGAAGACAATTGGGGTCACGTCAAGATTCGCGACGAAGAATTCGTTTTTGCGGCCCAGAACCTCAAGCAGGTGCTCAATCCGGACCTTTGCTGGTTCGCCTACGTCGACGGGGAGTGCGCGGCCGCGAGCATCACGCTGCCTGACTACAACCAGGTGGCCAAGCGCATGGACGGGGCGATTTTCCCGTTCGGGTGGTTTCATTACCTGCGCGCCGGTTCGATCATCAACCAAATTCGCGTCTTTATCCTCGGCGTCAAAAAGAAGCATCAGCGGCTGGCTTTGGGAGCACCCCTTTACCTTCGCACGTGGCAAGAGGGGGCGAAGCTCAACATTCGGGGAGCCGAGGCGAGCCTGATTCTACACGACAACCATCGCATGCGGGGCGCTTTGGAGAAGCTCGGCGCTCGAATCTACAAGACCTACCGGACTTACGAGCGCGAATTGTAGGAGAGGACGAGGCGCGCAGCCAGCCCGTCCACGAGCGCAAGGCTCTCTGGGCGGACGGAGAGTCGACCGTCAGCGTAGACGAAGTGGTCGGCCAGCGCGCTCGGGAGCGTCGGCGTCCATCCCAGCGCGCGTCGCATCGCCGAGAGATCGATGCCCTCGCGGGTGCGTAAACCCGCGTGAAGCCAGTCCGTCGCGAGGTGCTCTGGTGTGGGGGCTTCCAAGGTTGGCGGCGCGCCGTTCAACCACGCTTCGACGTCGTCGGACTCGATGACGAGCGTCCCGTCCGCCCGGCGTCCATGGGCCCCGGGACCCCAACCGACCCAGACGCCGCGAGGGTGCCAGTACCGGCGGTTGTGGCGGCTCTCATGCCCGTGCCGGGCGAAGTTGCTGACTTCGTAGCGAGCGAGGCCGGCCGCCTCCAACGTGCTGACGACGGTGTCGTAGGCGACACGCCACGCGTCGGGGTCGACGGCGGGGTTTCGGCGCGCACGGCCGAAGCGCGTTTCCGTTTCAATCGTGAGCCCGTAGGCGGAGACGTGGGGGGCCAAGGAGGCGCGTTCGAGGTCCCGCTTGAGCGCGTCCGGCGTTTGGCCGTCGACGCCGAAGATGAGGTCCAGCGACCAGGAGCGGAAGCGCCGCGAAATCCGTTCGATCGCGGCTGGTGCGGTGGTGGCGGACCGGGCCCGGCCCAGCCGTCGCGCCGTCGCGGGGTCAAAGGACTGAACGCCGAGGCTGACGCGGTCGACGCCGTGGTCCAGCAGGGTGTCCAACAAGACGTCGTCGACGTCTTCCGGGTTCAATTCGACCGTCGTTTCGTCCGTGGCGCGCGGCAGGACGTCCAGCAGGCGCCCGAGCCCGTCCGGACCGAGGCGAGAGGGCGTTCCGCCGCCGATGTAGAGCGTCTCCGGGGACCCCACCAAGTCCGATGCGGCCAGGCGGAGGCGAATCTGCTCGAGGAAGGTGTCGACCTGTGGGGCCGACGTTTGCAGGACGAACGCACAGTACGGGCACCGGAAGCGGCACCAGGGGACATGGACGTAGAGGCCCCAACTCAACGCGGGAGCACCCGGAGCTGGACGCGCTGACCGAGGTGGCCAAGCGCGTCGGTGACGTCCTTGGCGGACACGTGGCGGAGCGCGTTGCGCACGGAGGCGACGTCCTGGCCAACGCCCGTCAGCAGGCGGCCGGCTCGTTCGGCAGCCCGTGCGGAGGCGCGCTGTTGGGACATGGCGGTCTGGCCCACGAGGCTGCGGCGGGCGCGCTCGACTTCCTCGGTGCTGACGCCCTGGGAAAGGCGCGTCATCGTCGCGAGCAGGCCCGCTTCCGCCTCGCCCACACGCGCCGGGTCCGTCGTCAGGCCCGCAGTGAACACGCCGCCGTCTACGTGGTCTTGGTAGGAGCACCAGGTGCTGTAGCAGAGACCCGCGGCCTCCCGCAGTTCCAGGAAGAGGCGGCCGGATTGGGCGCCAGCGATTTGGGCGGCGATGTGAAGGGCGGCCCAACCGCGCTCGCGGCTTCCGGGCGACCGCCAGGCGATCGTCACGGTGGCGGCATCTCGGCCTGCTTTGGCGACGATGGGGCGGCTGGTGACAGGGCCCGCGATCGGCGCTCGCCCGATGTCGCGCCCGGGCGGGACCTCCTTGAGCCACGGCGCCATGCGCGCGATGCACAGCTCGGGGTCGACGGGTCCGGCGAGAGCGATGGCCATCCGGCGTCGGACGAAGTGATCACGGTGCCAGCTTGCGATGCGCCCCACCGAGAGCTGCCGGATGGAGGAAAGCGTCCCAGAAGGCGGCAGGCGCCAAGGGTGGTCGTTCCACAACGCCCGCCACATTTCGTGCTGGGCCACCTGGGTGGGCCGGTCGTGCAGGGTGGCGACGTCCTCCTCGAGCTCCTCGGCGACGCGCGACCATTCGTCCGCGTCGAAGTGGGGCCGTCGGACGAGGTCGCCAAGCAGATCGAGGGACTCGGCGGCATGGGCCGCCGGGACGGTCAGGTGCAGACCGATGGCGCTGCGCTGCGGGACGGCGTCCAAGACGGCACCGAGCGCGTCGAGGCGTTCAGCAAGGGCCTCGGCGTCCCAGTTTCCGGCTCCGGCCGTGACCAGCCTGGACCATGCGTTGCTGCAACCGGCGGTCCGAGGTTGTTCGCACAGGCCGCCGCCGCGGGCGAGCAACGAAATGCCGACGACGGGGCCGTCATCCGGCAACCACGCGACTCGAATGCCATGGACGGTGCGTTCGCCGGCGACGGGCCGTGTGGCCGCCGCGTATGGGGACAAGGGCCGACTCGCGCGCTTCCACGAGGCTGACCGCATGCGTTCGTCGAGGACGCCGATGACGGCGCGGCTAGGGTCGAGGTGGCGCCTGGTGACGCTCGCGACGTCCTCCGGCGTGACCTGGGCGACCCGTGCGAGGTGGTTCGCTCGGGCCTCGGGACCGCCCGCTCGGGCCGTGGCCCAACATAGGTCTTGCGCGATGCCGTCGACCGTTTCGTGATCGAAGAGTGCGTCCTGGCGGACAAGCTCACGGGCTCGGGCCACCGCCGTACCAGTGGGTCCAGCGGCGACTTCGCGGAGCACGTCAAAGGTCTCGGAGATGGCGTCCACCGTCCGATCGTCGAGCGGCAGGAAGCCGATCGTCGCGGTGCCTCCAGCCAGCAGCGCCGCCTGGTCGGCGTCGGGGTCTGTGGCGAGGCCCGAAGCCAGATTGAGGCGACGTTCGAGGAGCGACCCCGATCCCTGGGCCAGCAGCGCCATGAGGACGTCGAGAGCGGGGAGATCCGGGTCCCCAAGTCCCGGGCTGGACCACGACATCGATACGGCCGTGCTGTCGAAGGGTCCGCGCACGCGAAGGGGTCCGGCTTTGGGGGCAGGGGGCCGGGGGACCGTCCGGCGAGGCTCGGCCGTCTTCCAGGTCGCGAAATGTTCTTGGACGGCGGCTGCGACCTGGTCGGGGTTGACGGGCCCGACCACGGCGACCCGTGCCCGATTGGGTCCCCAGTTGCGTCGCCAGAATCCGAGGACGTCGTCCCGCGTCAGTTGGCTGACCGTCGCCCGCCAGCCGAGGACGGGCCGGCCATAGGGATGGTCCGGGTAGGTGGCGCCCAACACGGCGTCTCCGAGGACGGTCTCGGGGTCGTCGTCGTAGGAGCGAATCTCCTCGAGGACGACGGCTCGCTCGCGCTCCAGCTCCGCCGCGTCGAAGGTGGCGCCACGGGCGAGGTCCGCGATGACGTCGAGCGCAACGGGCCAGTCGTTGGCGTCAAGCGAGGCATGCAGCGCCGTCTCTTCATGGCTTGTCCATGCATTGAGGTCGCCGCCCGCGGCTTCGACGTCCGCCGCCGCGCGCCCGACGCCGCGAGTGGCCGAGCCCTTGAACACCATGTGCTCGAGGAAGTGGGCGAGTCCCGCTTGTTCGGGTTGTTCGTCCACGACACCGGCGTCCAGCCACAACCAAACGGAGGTCACCGGCGCTTCGGTGGGTTGAACCAGCAGTTCCAGGCCGTTCTCTAGGCGGGACCGCGCGAGGCGGTCGAAATTCATCGGTCGCCCGCCGCCATGTCCGACGGGCAGTCGGGGCGGGAGTCGATGCGGTACCACCCGAGTTCGTCCATCCAGTATTCCCCTTGAAAGGGCCATACGCGGAACCCGACGCGGTCTTTGGATAACTTGCGGAGGCGCCCGATGGGGTCGCCGTATTCCAACTTGCCGGTCGCCGCGGCCTTCTCGTACATCTGGGCTTCGAGGTTCAGGAGGTCGAGGCGGGTGATCTCGATGCCAGACAACATCTCGCGCAACTCGGTTCGCGCGCTTTCGGCGCGGTTGAGGACGCGCTGACCGGCGGCCCCCACGACGGCGTCGCGGCGCGCCTGGGTGGCGCCCTTTGCCCAATCCGCCAAGGCTCCGCCACCGAGGCTGGAAATGCGGACGAGGTCGGAATCCGCCTTGGTGACGAAGGCGTCGGAGTCGCTGAAGCGGTCCTCGCGTGCAAACGGCGCGAGCTGCGAGACGGGGAGGCGCGTCGTTTCACCGGCCTTGTGGGCCCGCACGTCGGCAAATGCCGCTGCCGCGTCCATGGATCCGAGCGAGGTGTCCAACGTCTGGAGGACCGGCGTCCAGTCGTTGACGAAGCCGTCGATCCGCTTGCTTGCGTCCTGGAACTTGCACATCAGGAACAGACCCTGTGCCCGAAGCAGATCGGCTTCTGGAAGGTAAGCCTGATCGAAGAAGGGGCTGTCGTGCGTGACGAGGAGGGCCAGCGAGCCCGCCATGTCTTCAGCACGGAAGTGGGCCCAGGCCCGTTCGAATTGCGCTTCCGGCCAGGCGGAGGCCTCGCGAGAGACCAGGCTGTAGTGAACCATCGCCTGACCGAAATTTCCGGCGGCGAAATAGGCGCGGGCGAGGTTCAACTGGCCGTTGGACAGCCAGCGTTCGCCGCGGTTGGCGGCCCGGCCTGCGGTGAGCGCCTCGGAAAACGCGTCGATCGCGACCTGATGTTGCCCTTGTTCGGACGCCGTGATGCCCTTGAGGGCGCGGGCGTCGGCCCAGTCCGGCGAGGACTTGTCGACGATCGGGAGAAGGCCCGCTGCGGCGCCAAGATTGTCAGACCGCAACTGATGGCGCGCGGCCAGGTACCCGACGCGGCTGCGGCTGTTGGCATCCGGCGCCACGCCGAGCCAAGGTGCGGCGCCCGGGGCCAGCAAATCCTCGTCGCCAAGCGTCTTTGCGAGCTCCAAGATTGCAGGCAAATTCGCACCCGTATTGGGGGCGTCCACCTTGAGTGCGTTGTGCCACGCGACGAGTGCGGCGGAATCGAGGTCAAGGTCGGTCAGGACGCCGGCCATCGCTCGCCAAGCCTGCCCGTGGACAGCGACCGCTGCAGGGTCGTTCACGAGCCCAACGAGCAACTCGCCGGCTTCGCCGCGCTTGCCCGACGCGAGCGCGGTCGTGACGGGCGCAAACGGGTCCGCAGGCGGCTCCATGGCCGCAGCGTGCAACGCAAGCGCGAGCCACAAGCCGATCACTTGCGCTCCCGCTTCACGGGCGAAAGGATCGAGACGCCGAGCGACACGTTGGCGTTCTGCTTCAGCGCGAATGACTCGGTGATGGACCGGTATTCGAGCAGCAGGTCATCTCGGAACTCAGCCCGAATCGCGAGCTTCTCGCCGACGAAGAACCGCATGCCGAGGCCGGGGGACAACGTCGGGGCGATGGCGAGGCCGCCAGCCGGAATGACGCTGGATTCCACGGAGACGCCGCCGCGCGCCGTGCCGAAGATGTCGAAGTGGACGACCTTTGCGCCGTTCCAGGCCATCTTGGCGTAGACTGGCGACCATTCCGCGCCAACGAGCGCAGATCCAAGGTAGCGGAAGGCGTAGGGGGCGGCGCCGAAGGCCGGCGATTCGAGCTCGCGGTAGGGCGCGGTCTTGAATCCGTAGCCACCGCCAAATGCGGCGGAGAGCGCGATCGTCTCCGATGTGTGGTAGTCGAAGCCGAGTTGGAGGTTCGGCGTCGTCAGCCACGCGTCAAACGGCATCACGCCCGCTTGGATGGACACTTCGGTGCGACCGGCTTTGGGGTACAGATTCTTCTGTACGACCGCCATGTCAGATTCGCGGATGACGCCGACGTCCAGCGCCTCCTGTGCGAGCGCTAGCGTCGTGATGAGCCAAGCCGAAAGCATCGGGGGGACTCCGATCAGAAGGGGAGTTCGCGGGGAATACCGTCAAGCGGCAGGTAGAAGATGTGCACTTCGGCTGCGTAGGAAGGGATGGCCTCGCCGTGGAAGACCACGCTGTTGTCTTCAGCGCGGTAGCTCCAGCCATCGCTGTAGGCGTCCAACCCGTATTCGTTGGCGCCTTCGATCTCGGCCTGGTGAATCGTCTTCTCGTCGACCTCAACGCGGATCGTGTCCGTGATGGGGACGGCCTGCAGCGGGAACACGGTCGAGAGGTTCGCCAGCAACGCGCCCAACTCGTTGAGGACTGCCGCGAAGTCCTGCACTTCGCAATTCGGGTCCGTGATGTCGAGGCGCAAGCCGTTCGTGTCGTAGGTCATCACGTCGAAGCGAATGCTCCCCCAGTCGGTGGGTCCGGGGCATTCGGCTTCGTAGTTGTCATCGAGCGCGGGGCCGATGACGACCCAGGACATGCGTCGGTCGAACGCGCGGAACAGGTCAAGGTAGACGTCGGGGACGGCGTCCTGCGACGGTTGGCGGCGCGAGTCGTCGCCTTCGTCGGAAATGATCACGGGGATGAACGTTCCCTTGTCCCGAATCAGGCCCTCGTTGGAGAGGACGTCGTCCTGCGTGAATAGGGCGGGGAAGCTCTCGTCGGGGACGACGACGTCGTCAAAACAGGCGGTCGGCGGATTCTCGACCGCGCGGCACATGGCCATGAACACGGCCTCGATCGGCTCTTCTGCGATCAACACGGCCTCGATCGGCTCTTCTGGGGTGGTCGGCTCTTCTGTGGTGGTCGGCTCTTCTGTGGTGGTCGGCTCTTCTGTGGTGGTCGGCTCTTCTGTGGTGATCGGCCCTTCTGTGGAAGTGGTGCAGTTGCCGAGCCATTCCATGGTCCCGCAGGTGCAGTCCAAGTACTGACGGCTGACCTCTTCAAGCGGGTCGCCGCAGGAGTAGCTGGGGTCAGACGGGATGGACCCAACGTCTTGGAAACAGGCGGCCTCACAAAGCAGGGCCTCCTTGAATTCGCCGGCGACGTCTTCGGACTGGCGCGTGATGACCTTCGACGACGGCTTGCCAGCCAACGCACCCCAAGTGCCTTCGACGTTCGTCGTGGTCACGGCGAGCTGGAAGTCGACGAAACCGCCCTCGCTGTGTTGGGCGAGGTAGTCGACGACGGCGTCGCCGAGGTCTTCCTGGGGGTGCTCGGCGTTGCCGGCCGCGAGATCTTCGATGAACGCATCGAAGTTCTCCGCCAACGAAGTCGCCTCCTCGACCATCGAGGTCGAGTTGTCGATGACGAACAGGATGTCGGCCCGGTTGGAGAATGTCTCCTGCTGGTACCCGCCCAGTCGGAACATCTCGTACCGGTTGCAGCCCAGCGTGAGCGCAAGAAGGAACATCATCGCCCCGTGGGCGGGCAGCTAACGCATCGAACCGGGCACCCGGTCAGGATGGTGTCACGCGCCGAACTGCCCGAACCGTCAAGCGCCCCGGTCCTGAACGGCGCCGTGGATGAGATTGAAGGCGTGGGTCACCTGGTGATGGGGGCGAACGCCCTTCTTCTGGTGCCACGCGAGCAACTGGTCCCAAACGCTCCCGATCGTGTCGCGGATGCCGGCGTAGTTCCTGGCGTCGACGAGCGAACGAAGCGGCTCGACCGGCGCAGGAAGTTCGCCCTCGTAGGCCTTAACGATCTTGCGCATGGCGTCGTCGAGGCGGGTATCGAGGTTCGCCGACTCGGCGACCGGCTCGATGGCGTCGACCGAGAGCGACACGGGGTCGGACCCGTCATCCTCCAGGTCGCTTCGGATGGGCGCCGGAGCCGGGGTCGGAGGCGCGACGACGCGGGGGGCCGCCCCGGGAACCGTGGCGCCCGGATCGGGCGGGACGTCGGCGACGGGCGCAGGTGTCGGGGGCGAGGCGCGCCCTTGTCGACGGCCCACACCGCGGCTCGCCAGGTACTCGTCGGGGTCGCCGATCATTTCAGCATAGTCGGACGGGCTGAATGCGCCTTTGATCCCGCGCGCGCCGTGGGCGTTGTCGCAGTCGATCATCGTGATGCGGCCGGTCGTGTCGGGGGACAGGATCACTTCGGGGGCGCACACCACATCCGATGTGATGCGTGCGCTGCGAATCGTGATGCGTCGCTTGGCGACGATCGCCTTGGTGCGGACTTCAGGTCCCTCGATCGTGACCTCGTCGGCCTCGATTCGGGGCAGGTCCACGGTGCCGGAAAGTGTCAGCGAACCCTTGCAGCGGAGGACGGCTTTGATTTCTGGCAGTCGGATCGTGAGGTCGCCGCCGGCAGAGGCCTCAGCCAGGCCACGACCGAGATCATTCTCGATGACGAGGTCCCCGGGCGCCCGAACAAGGAGACCTTCGGCACCCCACTCGATCTGGACGCCCGCCGGAAGGTGAAACGTGTTCCGCGCCATGTGGCCTCCGCCCTGAAGCTGGCGCGAGGCTAGCGGTCGCGATCCTCAGTGTCAATCAGAGGCCGCCGAGACGGGTCAACGCATCGGCGGCGGGCGTGAAACCTGGGTTCGCGTCCAAAGCCTGGGTCCAAGCGGCCCGCGCGGCGGACGGGTCCCCGGAGGCCTCGGCGAGATTGGCCAGTCGTGCCCAGGCGAAATGGTGGCGCGGCATGAGGCGGGTGGCGATGCGGTAGGCCTTGATGGCGGCTTGGTCTTCGCCTGCCCGAGCCAGGGTCTCGCCCAGGCCGGACCAAGCAAAGGGGTTGCAGGCCAGAATGAGCACGGCAGCGCGGTACTTCTCCGCCGCTCCCTCAATGTCTCCCGCCATGAGCAGGTCGTCGCCGGCATAGGTCTGGTCTAGGCTACCGGTGCGGAGATTCGGATTGGGAATGCAGGGTTCGGGCGGGGTCGCCGGAAGGTCGAAATGCGACAAGTCCGGCTTCGCAGCTGCAAGAACTGCGACCGGGGCCACGGCGGCCGGCGCGCGAGGCGCGACCGGCGCATGGACCACGGCGGGCGCAGGCGCAACTGCGGTCGGTCGGGAGACTGAGGCCGGCCCGGTCGGAGGAGCGGGCGGCAGTGGGCGGGGGGCCGTCGGCGCGACTCCGACCACGGGCGACGTCGCGGACAATTGAGGCAGGGTGGCCACAGGCGCCGATGCCGCGTGATGCCAGTCGGAGGCCACCGGCAGGCCGCCATCGGCGCAGCGCACGGCGCGCGAGCGTCCATCTTCCCCGGTCGCCAGGCAAACGGCAGGCGACCACGCGCAGTGTTGCTCGAAGCAGGACAGCGCTTCCGGTGCGACCGTCGAGAGGATCTGATCCGTCGTGGGGGGGGAAGCGCTGATGCGACGGCCGGTGGCATCGAAGCGTGCGCCGTCCCGGCAGCTGGCAATCCAAACACCTGAAGTGAGCACGCCGGACACTTGGGAGCCGGCGCCGACGACCGTCAACGTGTCTGGGCAACGGCCGGGCGCCACGCCGCGCGCGTCGCAGCAGGCCTGGAGCGAATCGGGGTCGGCCGAAGCCAGTGTTGTGACCAAGAGGGCAAACAAAGTCATGGGACCAATGTGACGCTCTCACATCCCCCGTGTGTCAAATCATCATCGGCGTGCGGTGACGTCGGCCTGACGCCCGACGGAGGCGCGCCGCCGCCTGCTAGCCGGAAGCCAAAATCTCGGAGGCGCGCATGCCGCCGCCAAGGCGTTGGAGCTCGTCGTCCCAATCGTCGGACACCTTGGCCACGTAGCGAAGGGTCGACGCAAACGTGTCGGGGTGGAGATGGTCGCCGTGGAGGGTCGCAGAGAAGCAAAGCGTGTCGTCCTCAAACAGGAGGAACTGCCCGAACAGCACTTCGGTGTTGAGTCTCAGGATGCGTTGGAGCAACTCCATGCTCGGCTCAAAGTCCTTGAGGACGACGGAGACGAAACGAACGAAGGTAGCGTCGGCGCGCTCGAACAACGTCAACAAGACGACCGTGGATCCATATTTGAGCAGGTAGAGGCCGTCGTCCGCGGGATCGAGGGCCAGACCGGTGGCCTCGAGCCAGGTGCGGACGTTCTCGTCGAGAGTCTTGAGCCGGGACATGCCTGCCTTGGCGGGTGGGGGGGTGGTGGCGTCCCCATGCTACACCCAATCTTGCAGTTTGGGTGAGCGGTTGACGCGCGCGGTGGCCATTGGCGGCTTCATGGGCGTCGGTAAAGGGACGGTCGGTCGTGCCGTGGCGAACGCGCTCGGGCGGCCCTTCGTGGACTTGGACGAAGCCCTGCGTCTGCGTTGGGGGCCGATCCGCGAGCAGTTTGAGCGGGACGGTGAAGGGCTGTTTCGCGAGCGGGAGGCCGCGACGCTTGCGACCGTTCTTGGCGATCCCGGCGCACCCGTGATCGCGACGGGCGGCGGGTGCTGGGCGCAGAAGCCCAACCGCGACGCAATTGCGGAGCAAGCGTTGGGCATCGTGTTGCGCGCCTCGCTGGCGACGTGCGTCGGCCGGATGAACGGCGACGAGCGTCCGCTGGCGGGTGACGCGGGCGCTTTGTGGGCCACCCGACGAGCCGCGTACGCCGATGCAGACGTCCACGTCGACGCGGATCGTCCCTTGGTCGACGTGGTGGCGGACGTCGTTGCCGCCGTTCAACGGCCGCCGTACCGGGTCCGGCACGCGTTGGGCACCGGTGCGGGCGACGCGCTCGTTGCGCCCGACGCGCGCTGGCTTGCCGAAGCCTTTGCCGCGAGGTTTGCCGGTACGGCCTATGGGTTCGGCGACCCGATGGCGCTTCGCTTTCATCCCACTGCCGCCGGGGTGGGGGCGTCATGGTTGGGCCCCATCCCCCGAGGGGAGCGCGCGAAACGGTGGCCGGCCGTCATGGCCATGATCGATGATCTCTTGGGGCGCGGGGTCACTCGCGACGATGCCGTGGTGGCCTTCGGTGGCGGGGCCACAACCGACGCCGTGGGCCTGGCCGCTGCACTGACACTGCGAGGCCTACCGTGGGCGGCCCTTGCGACCACCGTCGTCGGCGCCGTCGACGCGAGCCTCGGCGGGAAGGTCGCGATCGATCGTCTCGGCAAGAACCGAGTCGGGACCTTTCACGCGCCGCGGCTCTCGTACGCTGCGGCCGAATGGTGGGCGACGACGCCGGCCCGCGCGAGGCGTACGGGCCTCATCGAAGCGCTCAAGGTGGGCCTCGTTGGCGACCCCGAAATCGTGGGCCTGATGGCGTCGGCGGACCCGAAGATGGCACACACCGACGTGCGCCTCGTGGCCCGTGCTGCGGCTGCGAAGCTCGCGATTGTCGCCCGCGACGAACGCGATCGCGGCGAGCGAATCGCCCTCAACGCGGGACACACCGTTGGCCACGCCCTTGAAGTGGCCAGCGGCTACCGATTGCCGCACGCCGAAGCCGTGGGGTGGGGCCTTGTCGCGGAGGTGCGGTTCGCCGCCGTCCGTGGCGTCGTGACCCGCGCGTGGGCCGACCAGGTGGCCGCCTGGGTCGGGCCTTGGCTTGGCCGGTCCGCGCCTCCTCGATTGCGGCCCGCAGCTGTGCGAACTGCGATCGAGAGAGACAAGAAGCGAGGCGCCGATACCTTGGTGCTGCCAATCCCAGTGTCGTTGGGCCGATGGGAGCCCGTCACGCTGACGTCCGCGGACCGAGATATGCTGGTGACCTGCATTCCATGAAACTCCGCCTCTTCCCCATCGCGCTTGCCCTTTCGGCCTGTGAAGCAGAGCCCGAGGTCGCGCTGTGGATGGAGGCCGAGATCGACGTCCCTTGGGACCCGGCCTTTGATGGGGCGGGCGACGGATTGACGGCACTCGTGCCGGTCGATGTGCTGGTCTACGACGGCGAAAGCGGCGACCCGCTCGAACACGTGGTCGTCGAGATTGGCGTGGCAGCAGGCATGGCGGAAGTGGAGTCCGACGTAGCCTACGTCGCCGTCGACGTGGCTTCGTGCGTGGATTGCCCCTTTGTCTGGGATGCCTACGGCGACCGCTGGGTCGAGCGCCTAGACGGCTCCGACCTCTGGAACCACAACCGCGCGTTTGACGGCGCCGAAGGGCGTTCGGTGCATAGCGACGCCGATGGGCTCGCCCGGTTCACGCTCGCCATCGACGCGTTTCCGATGGAATCGGGTGAGCCTGCCGCCGCCGTGTTCGAAGTCGGTGTGGAAGGCAGCGTCGCCGAGCTTCACGTCGTACCGCGCTGACCGTGGCGCTGACCGACCCCGAACTCGACTTGTTGTTGGAGATGTTGGCGGACGATCCCGCCGACGATGCGGCGGCTACGGTCGCGGAGGAGTACCTTCGTCGGTACCGTTGGGCGGCGGCGCGCGACATACTCCTCGCCGCCGCTGCGGCCGGTGCGACAGGCCCGGTCTGGTGGCCCCTTCGTGCCCGCGCCTACTTGGAGGCCGGCGACCCAGCAGGGGCGCTGGCGGCATTGACGGAAATGGGGGGCCCTGGTGGCGACGCCCGCTTGGCTCGCGTCGAGATGTTGGCGCTGGAGCGGACTGGGGAATCGGCGCTCGCTGTCCAAGCGGCGGAGCGCATTCTTGCGGAGCGCGGCGACGACGTCGTTGCAAACGAAGTCCTCTTCCGCGCCAACGACGCGTCGCCCGTCCCCGCTCTGCGAGGCGCTGACCCGTTCGACACGGTGTTTCGAGCCGACGCGCTGTTGGCAGCCGGCCAAGTAGACAGGGCACTCCGGCTCCTGCGCCGGCTTTCGCGTCATCATCCCGATCAACCCGCCTTGATCGCGCGCATCCGAGCGGCTGAGCGTTCGACGGACGCCTGGCCCCGGGACCTGAGCGAAGATCTCACGGATCCCGCGGATCTCCCCCCCGCCCTCGCCCCGCTCATGCCGATGTTGGATCTCGCGATGCCCGGCGGAGGAACCGTAGATCCAGCGCTGCCCCGCCATGCGTTGCGGCCCGACGACATGGAAACCGACCCCGGTGGCCCGCGCCGCGGTCATACGCCGGTCTCATGGCCGTCCAGGCATTGAACGTCCTCGTGTTGCAGGGGCCCAATCTGGACCGGCTGGGTCGCAGAGAGGTCGAACGCTACGGCCGGGTGGGCCTCGCCGACATCCACGCCCAACTCGAAGAGGTCGCGGCCTCTGTCGGAGCGAAGCTGCGCGTGGTGGTGAGCGCCAGGGAAGGGGAGTTGATCGAAGCGATCCATGCGGCGTCCGACGACGGCTTCGCCGGAGCCGTCGTCAACGCAGGCGCCTTCACCCATACGAGCGTCGGGATTCGGGACGCGTTGCTCAGCCGTCCGTTGCCGTTCGTCGAGGTCCACCTCACGAACATCTTCGCTCGGGAGCCCTTTCGACGGGCGAGTCTGCTCGCCGACGTCGCCATTGGCGGCGTCTCAGGGCTTGGTGCAGCGGGCTACGAGGCCGCGCTACGCGGGCTGGTTGCCCACCGCCGGGCGGGCTAGTCGGCGGGCTCCGGAGGTCGGATGGACCTGGAACGCATCGAAAAACTCCTCACGCTTCTCGGTAAGTACGACGTACGGGAGTTCGCGTACTCCGAGGGGGATTGGAGTGTGGAATTGCGGGTCGGGGCCGCTGCGGCCGCGCCGACGATGGCGATTCCGCAGATGGCTGCACCCGTCGCGGCCGCCCCGGCTGCCGCAGCCTCCGACGGCCTTCACATCGTCCGGTCGCCGATGGTCGGCACGTTCTACCGGTCTCCAAAGCCGGGCCAGGCCTCGTTCTGCGACGTCGGCGACCGCGTCGAGGCCGGAAAGACGATCTGCATCGTCGAAGCGATGAAGCTGATGAACGAGATCGAGAGCGACGTGGCGGGGGTCGTCGCCGAAATCCTAGTCGAGAACGGCCACGCCGTCGAGTTTGGCCAGCCGCTGTTCAAGATCCGCCGCGGCTGACGGATGCGGCGACCGTTCAAGAAACTGCTGATTGCGAACCGGGGTGAGATCGCGCTGCGCATCATTCGCGCGTGCAAGGAACTCGACATCCCTACGGTCGCGATTTTCAGCCAGGCTGACCGCAACGCGTTGCACGTTCGCTTCGCCGACGAAGCCGTGTGCGTGGGACCGGCTCCAGCCGTCGGCAGCTACCTCAACATGCCAGCCGTGCTCAGCGCCGCTCAAATCACGGGTGCGGACGCGATCCATCCTGGGTACGGATTCTTGGCCGAAAACGCTCGCTTTGCTGAGAAAGTAGGGCGCATGGGCATCACCTTTGTGGGCCCCAGCGTCGAGCACCTGCACACCTTTGGTGACAAACTCTCGGCCAAGGAAGCGGCGCGGACGGCCGGTCTGCCCCTACTCGGCGGCTCGACTGGCGCCATCGACTCCGTTGAGGACGCCATGCGCGTCGCCGACGCGACCGGGTACCCGGTCATCTTGAAGGCGGCGGGTGGTGGCGGCGGCAAGGGCATGCGCGTGGTGGAAGACGAGGAGGCGCTGCTACGCGTCTTCGACGTCGCCCAAGCGGAGAGCTTGGCCGCCTTCGGCAGCAAAGACGTCTTCATCGAGAAGTACCTGCGCAAGCCGAGGCACGTTGAGGTGCAAGTGGCGGGCGATGGGCGCGGCGGTGGCATCCACGTCGGCACGCGCGATTGCTCGATGCAGCGCCGTCACCAGAAGATCATCGAGGAGGCGCCTGCGCCCTTCCTCAGCGACAGCCTTCGCAGCCGCATCGAAGAGGCCGCGTCTTCGCTGATCCGCAGCGTCGGCTACCGTACGGTCGCGACCTGTGAGTTCCTGGTAGAGGGCGAAGGGTTCTACTTCCTCGAAGTGAACCCCCGAATCCAGGTCGAACACCCGGCCACGGAGGAGGTCTACGGCGTCGACCTCATCCAAGAGCAGATTCGGTTGGCCGCAGGCGAGGATCTCTCCATCGAGCAATCGGCGATTGTCGCCCAGGGCCACGCCATTGAGATCCGGGTCAATGCCGAGGATCCACGTACCTTTCTGCCGTCTCCAGGCCTCATCACGGGCTACCATGAGCCCGGCGGACCGGGCGTTCGCATCGACAGCGCGGTGCATGAGCACGCGATCGTTCAGCCATTCTACGACAGCTTGGCGGCGAAGCTCATCGTTCGCGGACGCGACCGCGAGCACGCCATCCGACGCGTGTTGCATGCCATCGACGAGTTCGTCGTCGAGGGCATCAAGACGACGCTGCCCCTCCAACGCGAGCTGTTGTGCACGCCAGAGTTCCAAGAGGGCAGGCATTACACCCGCTTCGTCGACGAGTGGCTGGCCAGCCGGGTCTGACGACAGGGTTCGTCACCGAGCGCCCCACTGGACCGGCCGGCGGTGGGCAACGTTAGGCGACCCGCCCTGAGGCCAGGTTTGCGGAAAGCGTGGGTCATTGGTGCGGCGTCTGTGGCTCTGGCGCTCGGCGTGGCGTCGATGGGGTCGCGCGCGCCGGAATCGTCGGCTCCGTTGGCCGTGTCATCGGCTTCGCCGGGCTCTGACCGGGCCGTGCGGAATGCCGTAGCCGAGCGGGCCGCCGAGTCCGTGGCCGAGCCTGCCGCCGGCGAGTGGGTTGGCGCTCTGAATGCCCCCCAGGACGCAGCGGACGTGTTCGTCGGCGACGATGGCGGTGCGGACCCGGCAAGCCGTCCCGGCCGCACCCGTCGGGTATTCGATGTCCTCTATGAGCCGGCCCTCGAAGCGAGCTTCCAGCGAACGGCAGGCATCCTCGACGACCTCGTCGAGGAAGGGCGGCTTGGCGCCGACGCCGCCGACGACGTCGAGATCTTGTTGCAGGACGAGGCGGCGGAAACCCTCGACCTCATCGAACGGGTGCGCGCAGGTGACGTCGCCGAGGGGGCTGGCAATCGTACGTGGGCGGAGATCCAGGACGCCACCGACGAGAAATTGGCGGAAGTGCTCCCGGAAGACGCGATCGATGAGTTGCGGGACCGGCTGGCGAGCCGGTGACTCAGCCTTCGCCGTCGAAGTAATCGACCTGATCTCGGAAAATCCATCGCTTGCGGCCGCCGCCGGCAACGCCGACGCTGGCTGCCACCTTTCCGGAGTCCGGGTACTCGACGATGTCGGGTCCCTGCGTAGCGGAAAGGCCAACGTAGATGCAAGGCGCGTCTGAGTGGTTCACAAGTTGGTGGGCAGGGCCACCCGCGGGGAAGCTGACGTAGTCCCCGGCGTGAAGTTGGGTTTCGCCGTTTGGCGTCCGCACATGGCAAGTGCCGGAGACGACCCACATCGCCTCCTCGGTGACGTGGTGCATGTGCAACGGGAACGAGCGTTTGCCCTGGGGCAACTCCCACAATCCTGCTGTGAGGCGCTCGCCACCCAGGGCCTTGCGTCGCCCCTGAAATGGCCCTCGGTCGATCGCGTCGGACCAGGGGACGTCAGAGCTTCGAACGACTTTGAAGGCAACCCCCACGGAGGGCGCCTATCCGAGCGGTCGAGGGGCGATCTGCCACGCCGCTGGGGGTACGGCGACGCCGGCGAGCCTCAGCTGTTGGCAGCGGACGATTTGGGCCGCGCCCTCGAGCAGGTTGCGCCCAATCTGCGCCACCGTGCGGGCCTCGGGTGCCTCGAGGAAGCTTCCGGCGACCCAATCGTTGAAGGCGCCTTGTGCGGGGCCCGCCCAAATTTGGTAGTCCATGGCGCGGTCCGCGTCCCCGGCAATCGCCCAACGGCTGCTCAGGCCAAGGTACCAGCGGAAGGCAAGTGCCATCTCGTGTTTGGGGTCCGTGGCCGCCTTGGCATTTTCGCGGGGGTCGCGGCGAGCCCAGAAGGCACGCGTCTCCTCGACGATTTCCGAGAGGGGCCGGCGAAACACCTCGCGTTCCAACCGCTCGCGGAGGGGGCCGGGCAGGGCCTGGATCGACGGATGGGAGACATAGGCGTCGTACAACAGGTGAGCGCGAACGCCGAACATCGTGCCGCGGCGCAGGACTTGGACCTTGACGCCCAACTCGAACATGTCGGCCGCGGGCGCCATGACGACGTCTGCGATTCCAGCGCGAGCCAACATCTGGCGTCCGACTTCGCTCAGGCCGGATTCGACCGCCGCTTGGTTGACGGAGCCCGTCATGACGTAGCTTGCGCCCAATTGGAAGGCGGCGGCGACGGAGGTCGGTGTGCCAAGGCCTCCCGCGGCACCAATGCGTATGGGACGGCCTGTCGCGGCCACGGCGCGGTCGCGCAGGGCAGCGAGCAAGGGGAACATCGCGACCAGCGGTCGGTTGTCGGTGTGCCCACCCGAATCGGCCTCGACGGTGAGGTCCTCGGCCACGGGGAGTGCCGCGGCCAAGCGGGCCTCGTCTTCCGTCAGATCGCCGCGAGACACGAGGCCTTGGAGCATTTCGCGGGGAGGCGGCGCTAGGAATCGACCGGCGACCTCCGGGCGGCTGACCTTCGCGAAAACGCTGTTGGGGCGCACGATGGCGCCACTCGCATCCCGACGCGCGCCGGAAAAAGCGTAGCGGACGATCGAGGGCGTGAGACCCATGTAGGCGCTCGCGCTGACCCGGCGGACGCGGCGCCGGAGGTACAGGTCGACAGTCGCCGCTTCGTGGTCGGGCTCATTGGGCGAGTGGATGAGATTGATGCCCCAGGGCAGGCCCGTGGGACCCAGGTCGCGCTCGATCTGGTCGAGGCCAGCCTCGATGGAGGGCAGCGACAATCCGGCGGCGCCGAAGAAGCCGAGGAATCCGGCTCGACCCGCCTCGACGACCATTCGGGCCGTCGCGATGCCGTTCGCCATTTCGCCGACGATGTAAGGGAATCGGCAACCGTGGGCCGAGGTGAAATCGGGTCCACCCAAGTGCTCAGGCCACGTGGCGGGAATCGTGGCGACCAGAGACGCATCGTCGGGCCGGTGGGCAGAGACGGCGCAATGGCCCGCGGGGAGTCGCAGGACGTGAATGGTCGTGCGCACGGCGCGCACAGCGCCCAGGACGTCGCCGGCACCGGCCGGCTGGATGGCGGTGGACACAAGTACCTCGGGGCCGGCCCAAGGTAGCCCGGCACCGTCATGGGCGCGTCACGCGGGCCTTCGCCGTTGGCGCGGGCCGCCGTGGATCAGCGCGAGCACAAGCAAGCTGAGGTCGGCGTCGGCAGGGATCAGGTCAGCAGGGATCAGGTCAGCAGGTCGCGCAGGCGCATCCGGAGGCGCTTTACGGCCGATCCCGCGATCTGACATGCCCGCGACTCCGTGACACCGAGCACGCGGCCCACATCCTTCAAGCTCATTTCGTGCAGGTAGTAGAGCGCAATCGCCGTACGCTCGCGCTCGGGAAGTTGGTCGACCGCCGCCAAAATGGCTGCCCGCGCTTCGGCGTGCTGCCAGCGGGCCAAGGTGTCCTCCGCGTCGTCCGGTACGACCTCGACGAGGGGCGTCGAGTTGTCCGTCGCCACTGGGGCGTCCAGCGAAAGGAGCGAGCGGATCTCCGACGCGTCCATCAGGGTCTGGAATTCGTCGGTCGACACGTCCAGGCTCGCTGCCATCTCCGCCGCCGTGGGCTCCCGGCCAAGGTCCTCGTGCAGTTGTTTGCGGGTCCAGGCGATGCGGTCCGCCTTGCGACGAACCGAGCGGGGAACCCAGTCCGCCGCACGGAGCGCGTCCACAATGGCCCCGTGGACCCGATGGCGAGCGTAGGTCTCGAACGGAACCGAGCGGTTCGCGTCGTACCGTTCGATCGCCTCCATCAGCCCAATCACACCCACGCTCACCAAATCGTTCACGTCCACCGACCGAGGCAGGCGACTGTGGATCCGGTACGCGATGGCTCGAACCATCGGGTAGTGCGCAAGGACGGTGGCCTGGGATTCCGGTGCGGCGGCGGTGGCAAACATGCACGCTCCTTTCTCCCCACCTACGATGCAATCGTCGTGCCACGCCGCGACTCACTGAAAGTGAAGGTTTCACTGTCTTGTCCCCCCTCGACCTGGCCATCCATGCGCGTCAATTCGGATACGCCGGTATCGTTTCAGATACGCTACGCCGTGGCTGGGAGGAGCCCTGTGCCCGGAACATGATGGGGGCTTCCATCGGGCCCAATTGCGACGACTCCAGTCAAAACCGATGTGAGTCGTCGTTCCGCATCGGGTCGGCTTTCTCCAGGAATCGTCCGAAGGAGCCACCAGGCGGCTTCGTCGGCGGTGGGTGCCGCGACGCCAGCCACGGTACTGAATCCGCGTTCGGCAGCCTCGAGAAGGGCGTCGGCCGCGGCCGCATCGGGGATTTCGTCGATGAGGATCAGGTCGGATCCGACGCGCATCGCGCCACGGATGCCAGCCGCGTGGGTCGCCACGTCCACGCCGACTTCCCGTTGGGCGATCGCCGCCATCCCATCGCGATGGAGGAAACCGAGTTGGCCCTCGATGATGGAGACGTGGCCGCGCTCCCTTGCGTTGTACGCCGAGGCGCACGCGGCGAGGAAGTTGGTCCGCATTGGCCCGCACGCCAAGAGCAAGCCGGGGCGTCCTACGAGGGGATCGAGCGCCGTGGCCCCCAGCGAGGCCAGGGTAGGGATGGACGTCGCCACACTGCGGACGACGACGGCCACGCTGCCGCGTTGGCGGTAGATCGCGATGCGAAAGCGGCCGATACCGCTCAGGCCGAGGCCAATGTCGATGTCCTGTGCGCCGGCCAGCGGGATTTCCACCCCGGCGAGGCGCATGAGCGTCTGCGCGATCTCCGACGTGTCGGACGGAGTGAGCGGGGGGCCCGACGTGGGAACGAGGGCGCCACCCGTGACCCGCACCAAGGGGCGATTGGGGACCTTGAAGTGAAGTTCGACCGCATCGCTGCTTGCGGCGTCTCGCAACGCCTGCAGCACGTGTTCTCGTGCGTAGCCCATGGTCCCCCCACGACCGGACGACCGGCCATGGTTGGCTCATCGGCTCATTCAGGGGTCCATTGTAGGCTGGACGTCGAGCGCCATGGCCAATGCGCGGACGAGCGGAAGGGCGCGCGGGGGGTGAGCGACGAGCGCCAACGGCAGCCCCGCTTCGCGCGCCGCAGCCGCCGTGCTCGGTCCAATGGCCGCGATCAGACCCAGTTGCGCGTGCGAAGACGCCGGCAGGATCGCGGCGAGCCGGCGCGCGGCGGAGGCAGACAACAACGCGGTGGCCGCGACGGGCAACTGCCGCCGGAGTGTCGAATCGACGCCGTCGGGGAGTCGATTCGTGTAGGCCACCACATCGGTCACGACGGCGCCGCGTTGGCGCAGGGCCACGGCGAGTGCGTCGCCGGCGACGTCAGACCGGACAAGGAGGACGCGTTGGCCGGCGGGGACAGCCCAGCCAGCGACGAGCTGATGGGCAGTGTCGAATGTCCCAGCGACGGTTCGAACGCCGCGGACCAAGCGAGCCTGTGTCGTTGAACCCACAGCATGATGGGGCAGTTCGCGGCCACGGCGAGGCCAGGCGGCAGCAAGGACATCGGCGCCGTGCCCGCTGGGGACCACGATGACGTCCGGATCAGCCTCCAGCGCCAACAGCCCGTCGAGGTGGTAGGTGACCTGCAGCAGCGGAACTTCGACTGGCGTCATCCCGGCCTGGGCCAGCATCTGAGAGAATTCGCCGCCGTCTTGGCTTCGCGTCACGAGGACGCGGGGCCCTGTCGTCACGCGTCCAAAGACCGCGTGAGATCCTTCGTGAGGTTCTTGTGGTGTGCCTCCAAGGTCCCCCCGCCGATTTCGAGCAGTTTGGCGTCGCGCCACAGGCGCTCCACCGGGTACTCTTTGCAGTAGCCGGCGCCGCCTAGGACCTGCATGGCGTGGTCGGCGACGAGTTTGCCAACCGGTGCCGCGAACAACTTGGCGGCGTCTGAACCGAGCCGGTTCCGCTGATCGGGGCCCACGTCTCTGGCCACGTTGTAGATGAGGCAACGGGCAGCCTCGGTCATCGCGTAGGACTCGGCGATGTAGCGCTGAATCTGGCCATGACGGTGGATGGGGACGCCGAAGGTCCGGCGTTCGGCTCCGTAGCGGACCATGATTTCGACGCAGCGCTCCGCGATGCCGAGGCTCATGGCGGCCAGCGTCAAGCGCTCGATCTCCAGGTTGCGCATCATGTGTACGAGGCCGCCGCCGGTCTCGCCGAGGAGGTTGCGTCCGGGCACCTTGGCACCGTCGAAGATCAGTTCCGACATCGTCGAGCCGCGCATCCCGAGCTTGTCGATGTGCTGGCTCGTGGTGAATCCGGGGCAGTCCCGGTCGACGACGAAGGCGGTGACCCGCCCGTTCACCTTCGCGTAGACGAGGAAGACCATCCCCTCGCAACCGTTCGTGATGTACGTCTTCGTGCCGTCGAGGCGCCAATCCGAACCTTCGCGAACGGCGGTTGTCGTCATCGCCAACACGTCGGTGCCCGCACCGGGCTCTGTCATGCCCATCCCACCGATCCACTCGCCGCTGAGCGCTTTTGGCAGGTAGTAGGCCTTCTGTTCTGCGTTCGCGCAGTGGCCGAAGTTGTTCACGAACAACATCGCGTGGGCCAAGTAGGCCAGCGTGAAGCCGGGATCCGACTTCGAGAGTTCATGGTGGACGATGACGGCGGCCACGGCGTCCATTCCGGCGCCCCCGTCCTCCGCGCCAAGCGTGATCCCGAGAAGGCCAAGATCGCCGAGTTGTCGGAAGAGGGGGACGTTCAGCGTTCCCAGCGCGTCATGGCGAGCCGCCTGAGGTTCGACCTCCCGGCGCGTGAAGTCGGCGATCAGCTCGCGCAGCGCGCGGTGTTCTTCGGACGGCGTGAAGATCAGATCGTAGCTCACGTCCCACCTTGGCGGCCGCCACCTAACGTGGCGTCGGTGCCGCGTGGGGCGGGCTAGTTGGCCGTGCGGGAGACGAGATGCGACCAGAGGACAGGGAAGCGAGCCGCGCCGAGGATGCGGAGATGGTTCGCGCGGTCTTGGCGGGGGACATGCTCGCTTTTCGCGGCCTGGTTGAGAAGTACGAAGAGCGGGTCTACGGCATGGTGTTGGGCATGTTGCGCAACCGCGAGGACGCGCGCGACGTCGCTCAGGAGGCCTTCGTCAAGGCCTACCGTAGCCTGTCGACATTCCGCCTCGAAGCTGGATTTTATACTTGGCTCTACCGTATTGCGATGAACCTCGCGATCGACCACGTCAGGCGTAGAAAGCGCAGCGGCGCGGTCAGCAGCTTCGACGAGGCCGTCGCCGTGCGAGACGACATGGGGGAGATCGCGACCGCGCATCACGAGGACGGCCCCGGCCGGATCGTCGACCGCAAGGAGCTTCACGGTCAGATTCTCGCTGCCCTCGAGACGCTTCCCGAAGATCAGCGCGAGGTGGTCCTCCTTCGAGAGGTCGACGGATTGAGCTACCGCGACATCGCCGAGGTGATGGGCGTCCCCGAAGGAACGGTGATGTCCCGCCTGTTTTACGCGCGCAAGAAGCTGCAGAAGGCCTTGGAGTCCGTCGGCTTCGGTCCCGTCGAATGAAACGGAATCACGGGCGTCTTTCATTCCAGGTGACCCCATGCGAGCGCTGATCGTCGCGGAACTGGAGCGGGTGCAGGCTGGAGAGCCCGTGTCCGCCGACCTCCGCGCGCGCTTGCGGGAGGCCGGCTGGGAGGGCGACGACTTTGGTGGCGTCGACCCCGCTGGCGACGCTGCCATTCTGCTCGCCGAATCGACGTTGCCATTGGCCGAGCTTGGCCGCGACGCGAACCTGGCGGACCGCGTCATGGCCGCCCTTGGTTCGGCGCCCTCGCAGGCGTTGGACCTTGGCCGCGACGCGTCGTTGGCGGATGGCGTCATGGCCCTTTTGGGTGCTTCGCCGACGAGCGTCGGGAACCTCGGCCGCGACGCGTCGTTGTCGGACGGGGTGATGGCCGCCTTGGGCGCGGCCCCTTCGCAAGTCGGTGGCCTGGGCCTCAACGCCGACCTTGTCCAGCCCGTCATGGCGACGCTTGCGGCGCCAGCGGAAACAGTGGCGCCTGTCGCGGTGCCGGCCAACCGCAGCCTGGCATGGTTCGGGTTGGCGGCCGCTGCGGCGTTGGTCTTGGTCGGACTTTGGCCTCAGGGCGCGGGACCGAGTGTGGCGGCGGATTTTGCCCTGTCGTCGGAGGTCGTCGTCGAGGACCTCGCCTGGGCCGATTCGGTCGATGTGTGGCAGGACCAGGGTGAGGGCGGTGCCCTCATCCTTTGGGTGGAAGAACGGGAGGTGGCGCTGTGACACGCATGCTGATGGTGGCTTTGGGTCTCGCTTTGGCAACCGTGGGTTCGATGTCGGCCTCGGCAGCTCCCCCAGCGGCGGCCGAACGCCCCGCGGCCGTGAAGGTCGCGATCGACCTGCGCGTGATCCACGCCAACCAGTCGGGCGTCATTGACCCGGCCGTCGCCGACGTCGCGCGCCAGTTGGGCGCCCGCTACTCGGGCCTCAAGCTGTTGGCGGCTCACCAGGACCAGTTGGTGCAAGGCGTCGAGCAGACCTTCACAGTGGAGGGCAACCGGAAGCTCAAGGTTCAGCTGCTTGAACGGACAGCCACGGCGGCCCGGGTGCGCGTGATGCTCATGGCCGGTGCCGAGAAGCAATTTGACACGACGGTCAGCCTGCCCCGGAACAAGACCTTCATCGTCGCCGGTAGCAAGGTCCGCGACGGCGTCCTCGTTTTCCCCATCGCGGTTCGGTGGTGATGCGGGTCGTCCTGCTCGCCACGCCCGCAGAACACGCGCCTCGCCTTGCGCGTTCGTTGGTCGAGGAGGGCCTCGCGGCCTGCGTGCACGTGCCCGCCGTCGGGACGTCCACCTACCGATGGAAGGGGGAGGTGGCCGTCGACGAGGAAGTCCTGATGGTCCTCAAATGCGCCGCCGATCGCGTAGACGCGCTGCGAGATCGAGCCTTGGCGCTACATCCTTACGAGTTGCCTGCATTCGTGGTTCTTGCCGTCGACGAATCGGCGACGCCCGCCAGCGTGCTGGATTGGGTGGCGAAGGGCTGATCAGCCCGGGGGCCAGCCGAGCGGTCGCCCCCCCATGACGTGAAGGTGCAGGTGGTCGACGCTTTGGCCGCCGTCCTTCCCTTGGTTGATCACGACGCGGTAGCCGTTGGTGAGACCGAGCATTCGCGCCACCTCGGATGCGGCAAACATGAGCTGCCCCAAAAGCGCCACATCGTCGACGGTGGCGTCGGCCAGGCCCGCTACAGGCCGGAGGGGAACCACCAGAACGTGAACCGGCGCAACGGGCGCGATGTCGTGAAAGGCGATGACCGCCTCGTCCCGGTACACGATCTTCGCTGGGATCGTGCCCGCGGCAATGCGTTCGAACAGGGTCATCAGGCCTCCGGGGCAAGGTCGTCGAGGATCGCAACGAGGGCCGGCGTCCGGATGGACGCTCTCGCGCTGCGGAGGAACGGTGCCGGGTCAATGAGGTGGGCGGTGCGCGCGGCCTGGATCGCCATTTCCAGCCGGTCCAACTCGTGAACGAAGCGCCGCTCTGGCCCGTCGTCGTCCAAATACGCCTGTGCGAAGGCTCCAAGGCCGGGAAGCTCCCCGGAGAGCTTCTCGATCGCCGCTTGTTCCCGCCGCCGTTTCTCCACCGGCGGTACGCCGTCCGTTGGCGTCAAATCGCCGACGAGCACTTCGGCCAGGTCGTGGACGATCGCGTAGGCCAGCAGTTTGCCGAGATCGAGGCCCGGGGGCGCAAGCTGAAGCGCAAGTAGGGCCACGCCCCAGCTATGGTCGGCGACGGACTCGGGTTCGGGGTGTCCCGCGCGAGCCCAGCCGGCGCGGACCACATCCTTGAGGCCGAGCCATCGGCTCAGGGCAGGTCCCGCACTCACTGGAGCAGCGGACGCTGGAGCGACACGCCGAAGGCGAGCAGGGCCGGCTCGTCAGAGGCCTGGGCGCGATCGAAGTCGTCGCGGGTGCGGAGGCCCCGCCAGCCCGCGGTGACGAGCGCCCGTGCGATGGGGCCACCGAGGCTGTTGCCTGGACCGAGCGCCACGACGACGTCGGGTGCGCAATGCTGCAGCGCGGTGCGCAAGGCGACAGTCAGATTGTACGGCGCGACGACTTGGTGCCCCAACGTGTAGGCGGCCAGCGCGTCGGGGGCGGTCGAGTGGGGCCGGTGGACGTGACCTCGCCCGTCGACCAGGTCAACGACCGGGTCGCGCCACCCTAGATGCGCAAGGTCGTCCCGCGCCCGGTCCGACGCCGATTGCAACAACGGCGTGTGAAATGCGCTGTGCAGTGGCAAGAGCGTCGGGAAGGTGCGCCCGCCGCGTTCGACGGGGGGCAAGGACGCCATCAGCGCCCGGCATCCGGCCTCGTCCGCCCCGATGACGACATAGCCGACAAGGTCGATGCTCAACGCCGCCGCGTGGCCGGCGGCAACCGCCCGAGCCATCGCGGCGTCGACGGCCAAACGCGCAGCGTCATCCGGCTGCCAATCCGGATTCGTCACTGGGTACAAGATCTGGCCGCCGATCACGTTGTCGGCTTGGTACGCACCCATGGTCTCGACGAGGGTGAGCCCGTCGACGAGGTCGAGCGCGCCGGCAGCCACGAGGGCGGTGTAGAACCCCATCGAATTGCCGGTGACGCCCACGACCTCGAATCGATCGCGGTTGAGCTCGGCGAGGTCGGCCAGGCCATGGACGGCCGTCAATAGAGAGGCGTGTTCGCCCGCGATGTGCCGCGCGGTCGACCATGGTCCCGCGTCCAACTCCCGCATCGTCGGCCGATTCAATGAACGTCGGAGGGCATCCGCAGCATCCAAGACGGCCTGAGCGGGAGCCGAGCGACGGTCGAACTGGCCGAGCGACGACCGGTCCAGAGACCCCCGACCGGGGCAAACGACGAGTGCGCGCCGTTTCATTGCGCGCCCAAAAGCCCGCGCGCGGCGGTTTCGATCTCGTCTTCTTGGACGAGTACGAGGTTCGCGGCCGCACCGAGCGGAATGTAGGTGTCGGGCGCCACGACGCGACCCACGCGCAGCGAAGGTCGGTCGAGCACGAGTTGGGCGATGAGCGAGTCCGCTACGCCACTGGAAGCACGACACTCGTCGACGACGAGCACGGCCGTCGCCCCGTCGCTTTCCAGCCGCAGCCCTTCGTGAGGCAAAGGGTTGAGCCAGCGGAGGTCGATGACGCGCACCGCGTGGCCGTCGGCCCGGAGACGCTCGGCGACACGCCAACACATCAGCGTACCGTTGGCGTAGGACGCCAGGACGAGGGCTCCAGCCGATGGCGAGCCCGATGCGCCCACTTCGCCGACGGGAATCGACTCCGAAGGAGGCGGGTACGCGCTCAGCATGCCGCCATCGCCGTCGCGATGAAGGTCTTTGGTCATGTACAGCGCGATCGGTTCGAGGAAGGCCGTCACGCGACCCTGAGTGCGCGCACACGAGGCCAAGGTGCGCAGCAACTTGGCCGCGTCGTCGCCGCGCGCAGGCGTGGCGATGAGGATGCCTGGCACTTCACGCAACGCGGAGATGCCATTGTCGTTGTGGAAGTGGCCGCCAAAGCCCTTCTGGTACGCCAGACCCGCGATGCGGACGACCATGCCGTTGTGGAAGCCACCGTTGCTGAAGTACTGGAGGCTTCCCGCTTCGCCGCGGAGTTGGTCGACCGCGTTGATCAAGTAGGCCAGGTACTGAATTTCGGCGATCGGCAGCCAGCCCGCCATCGACGCGCCAATGGCCAGGCCGAGAATGGTCGTCTCGTCCAACAGGGTGTTGAAGACCCGGCCGACGCCAAAACGCGACATGAGGTCCGCGGTGACGTGGTACACGCCGCCCTTCCGGGCCACGTCCTCCCCGAACAACATGCTGCGGTCGTCTGCCGCGAGGATGTCCGCGAGCGCGCGGTTGATCTGGACGGCCATGTGCCGGGGACGCGCGTCCTGTTCGGGAAACTGGCCGCCGAATGCGCGGCTGCGTGCGTCGGGCTTACCGACGGGGATGGACGCGGCCACAACGGCGGCGTCGTGACGGAACAGCGGGGCGACGACCTCCGCGCGCGTCGTGATCTTGGGTCGGCGGATGGCCTCCTTGGCCAAAGCCCCGATTCGCGCACGCTCTCGAGCCCAGTGGTCGAGCAGTTCTTTGGGTGTCGCCCAACCGGCGCCGAAGAGAATCTCCGCGCTCGATTTCAAAGGGTCCAGCGCCTCGGCCGCTTCGATTTCGGCGAGGTCCCGGTAGGTCTGTTCCACGTCGGACCCGGCGTGCCCAAGCAGGCGCACCGTGCGCAGACGCAGGATGGCGGGACGACGGTGGGTACGGACCCAATCGACGGCTTCGCGCGCCCGGTCGTAGGCGTCGACGAGATCGAGGCCGTCGGCGTCGAAGCCGGCAAGCCCGGGTCGCGAGAAGAGCGTCGCCTGCGTCCAGTCCTTGGGTGTGCGGACGCTGATACCGATGCCGTTGTCTTCGCATACGAACAGGCAGGGCACCGGTACGTTCTGCCAAGTCGCCCAGCCGGCAGCGTTGAAGGCGGTCTGGGCGGTTGCATGGTTGACGCTGGCGTCGCCGAAGCTGACGATGGCAATGCGATCGTCGGTGCGACCCTCGAGGTGCGCGAGCCGATCGATGGCCATGGCGTACCCTACGGCCTTTGGGAGCTGACTCGCGATGGTGGACGTCTGAGGAGGCACGCCGAGCGGCACGCTCCCGAACACCTTGTGTCGTCCGCCCGCGATCGGCTCGTCGGAGCTGGCGACGAGGCCGAGGAGGACGTCGAACGCGCCTTCGGGGCCCGGCGTGGAGGCAGCGCGCGCGCAAAAGAACGCGCCCGAACGGTAGTGGAGAAAGGCAAGGTCGCGCGGGGTCGTCACCAGGCCCAAGACGGCGTTGCCCTCATGTCCCGCCGAGCCAATGGTGTAAAAGCTGTCGCCGGTGACCTTGATCTCGCGCGCGACGAGGTCGAGGATGCGTGACGTCACCTGAGCGTCGTAGGCGGCCCAGGCCGTTGGCTTGTCGAGGGTCGTGTCCAGCGGCAGAGGTCGACGCGGCAGGTCGGCAAGCCGCGCAACGTGCCGTTTGAAGGCGTCTTCGACGACTTCCGCCCGATTGACCGCCATCGGCTCCCCGCGGAGGGCGGCGCATAACGCGCAGGATCAGGCGCGAACGGGCAGCACTGGGAAGGCCGTCCAACCGGCATCGGCTTCGCGGAATCGCAGGTCGACGGACCCGGTGCTGTGTTCGACCTCGACGCCGTCGTGGAAGTAGGGCGCAAGCGCCTTACCCACGTTGCGGCCCAAGGCGTCGGACCCCGATCCCAACTCGATGCGCGCGCGCTGCGGCGTCGGAATGGCGGCCAAGAACTCTACGAACTGGATCATGGCGCGGACGGCCTGAGCAGGCCCCGCTCCCTGCAGTACGAGGGTGAACGGTAGGTTGGGCTCGCGCGAGAAGTCGAGTCGTAGGGGCGTCGGAAGCGCGAGCGCGAGGTGCTCGGCGCGCTGGAGGGCTTGCTCGAGCCAAGGTTCGTCGATGGCGCCCCAATCCGGGATGCGACGATCCACGCGCGCCGTCGCAGGCGCTTCGCGACCGCTGATGTACCCGCCGCCGTCTTGGATGTCAGGGACGGACGCTGCCGGTTCGCTTGCGCGACGCATCGACAGAATGGAGACGCGCAGCGCCGTCGGCAGGTCGTTGACGTCTTCCTCGTCCTCCTCAATCGCGACTGCGGTCGGAGCCACGCGGCGCCCGCTGTTGAGGCTTCCGGCCACAGCACTCAACGCCCGACCGGTCTTCAGGCCCTGCCCAAGTGGCGTTCCAGCGCGGGTCTGAACGCCGAGCGGAACGGGTTGTGGACGGGCACCCAGGGAGGGGGCCGGAGCGGGCGCCGGAGCGGGCGGCGGCGGTGCCGGGCGCGCTTCGGGGGCGACCTCCCTTGGCGCCTCGGACCGGGGCCCGGGGGTTCGCGCATACGTCGGGCGACCGCCGGGACCCGTTGCAGAAACGGGGACGTGGCCTGTGCGTGCACCAAGAACGCCGCCGAGCGGCCCCGGGTTGCCGACGCGACCTCTCGACAAGGCGGAGGAACCGAGGCTGGGCGTGCCGGTTTGCCAAGCGGGGACGGGACCGGGCCGAGCCATTGCCGACGGTGAGGCTTCGGCGGGTGGCGTGGCCCATGCCGGCCTGGCGGATGCCTCGGGCGCAGTTGCGGAACGCCAAGGCGCGGCTGCGATTTCCGGCGTGGCGGCAGGAACTGCGGCCCAAGACGGTGGCAGAACCGGCGTGGGCGCCGACGGCCCCCAGGGCGCGGCGGGGCGGGCGGGAGGCGCGGCGGATGCGGCCTGGACGCTCAGGCCAGCCAACGCTGTAGGTTTCGGTGCCGGAGGGCTTCCAAGTGCCGGATGCATGGTGGACGGGGCGGTCGTCGGTCGGAGGTCTGAGGCGGGGACGGACGAGGCCCGAGACAGTGCGCCGCTTCCGTAGTTCGCCGCTCCTACCAACGATCGATTGGGTCGAGCGCGAGCGAGGTCGACGGCAGGAAGGACGGTGGCTTCCCGAGCGTTGGGAGGGACAGGCGTGCGTCCGCGTGCCGAACGAGACACCCGTGCCATGACGGCCCGTTGGGTCTGAAGGCGGGTGACCTCGTTCACAAGCTTCTGATGTTGGCGCAGCTCCCAGGCCATCAGTGGGGTCGAGCCTCCGATGCTGTAGGCGGCAAAGGTCGTGAACACCCAGGCCACGATCATGCAGAGGCCGAGGAGCAACAACACTGTGGGAATCTTCAGGCCGTCGCCGATCGCAAACGGAATGACGTTTTCGATCTGAGCCATGCGGCGCGCGACATCGCGCCCGAGCAACGGCAGCAGGAGGGACGCTCCGGCCGACATGACGAAGCCAAGCGCCACGAGACCGAAGAGGGACCGCGCGAGCAACACCGGGTGCGCAGGTGAGGCTTCCCTCAGCCGGTCCAACAGGCGCTGGCGGTCCACGCCGTCCTCGAAGTCCTGCAGCTTCCGTTTGGCCGTCTCGAGCATCAACTCAAGGTCGATGCCGGCCTCCGTGCCGATTTCCGTCATGATTCCCTCGTTTCGTGCGCATCGACGCCGCGTCCGATGCTCCCCGGCGGCCAAGTTAATGCGCGGCGACGTCGAAGAAAGCGGTTTCTCAGTGACCGCCCGCTGGCCAGCGTCCAACCGCCACGCCGGCGGCTTCTCCCGCCTTAGCGACGGCCCCGATCAACCCGGTGTCGTTCGACGCGTCGGCTTCACGGTAGGCGCGTTCGATGTGCTCGGTGGCACGGGTCGGGTCCAAGCGGGCCATGAGGAGGGCCGCGATGACGGTCGTTCGCGGCGACGCGCTGGCCCCGAGCGCGGCCTCAATGGACTCTGCGGCCCCCTCCACGTCGCCGCGGTCGGCATGGGCGGAGGCCTTTTCCAAGAGTCCGCCGGCGCGTTGGTCCGAGTCCCGTAAGTGGTCTGCGTACCACTGAACCGGCCGGTCGACTGCGGCGGTCGCCTGGCGCGTTCGAATGGGCTGCCGTGTAGCTGTCTCCAGCGCGTGGTCGATCCTCACCCTGAGGGCGTCTACTTCCGCCAGTTCTACGTCGCTTGCGCCGACTGCACGTGCCGCCAGGACGGCGCTGGCCACGGCCTCGGACGCCTCGGCGGCGCGCCCGCAGCGGTGCAAAGCGTCGGCGTACCACACCATGGCGCGCGCCCGGACGTCGGCCAGATCGGCGGCCTCGGCGAACCCAGGGTCGCCGAGGGCCGTTTTCAGATCGACGAGGGCGGAGGCTGCGTCTCCCCGCTGGAGCGCCCTCAGTGCGCGACCCAACGCGAACGCAGCCTGCGGCGCGTCACTCAGGCGAAGAAGCCGTTCGTCTCGAGCCAGGCGATGACCTGGTCGGCGCTCTCGTCGACGGTCTTGCCTTCGGTCTGGACGACGAGTTCCGCGCTCTCGGGCGCCTCGTAAGGGGCCGAGATGCCCGTGAATTCCGGGATCTTGCCGGCGCGTGCCTTCACGTAGAGGCCCTTGGGGTCGCGAGCTTCGCAGGCTTCAAGGCTCGTCGAGACGAAGGCCTCGCAGAAGCGGCCCGGGGCCAGCAGAGCGCGCGCGGTGTCGCGGTCAGCGCGGTACGGCGAGATGAACGCCGTGAGGACGATGGCGCCCGCGTCGGCAAACAGCTGGGCGACGCATCCGATGCGCCGGATGTTCTCCTTGCGGTCGTCGGGCGAGAAGCCGAGGTCCTTGTTGAGGCCCATGCGGATGTTGTCGCCGTCGAGGACATACACGAACTTCTTGCGCTCGAGCAGCTTCTGCTCGACGCGGCGACAAACCGTGGACTTGCCCGAGCCGGAAAGGCCGGTGAGCCAAACAACGGCCCCCTTTTGACCGATCAGGGCTTCGCGCTGGGCTTGTGTGACTTCGGCTCCGTGCCAGACGATGTTCTGGGACTTCGGCGCATCGCTCATTGGGATCCTCCACAAAAGGCGCGGGCGCTAATGTGGGGGGCGACGTGCCGCTACGGACATCTGTGAGGTCGCGCCGCCACCTCCCACGTAGGAGGACGGCGGCACGCCTGAGCTACTCTTCCGTTTCGGCCTGACCGTCGTTGGCCTCGACACCGAAGTCCATCGGGCGCCCTCCCTCGTCGTCGTCGGCCTCCGAGGCGTAGTCGCGCCACGACTTGCCGCTCAAACGCTTTTCGCGGTTGCGGTCGACGGCGCCGATCGCCGGGTCGTCCTCGCTCGAAGTCGGCTTGCGGCGTTTGTCGCCCCAGTTCTTGCGCCGATCGTCGCGATCGTCGGTGGGGGGCGCTTCGAAGTTGCCGGGCCGCCCGCGGAAGCCACCTGGGCCGCCCGCACCGCCGGGGCCGCCCCGGAAGCCGCCGGGCCCGCCGCCAGGTCCTCCGCGGAAGCCGCCGGGCCCGCCGCCGGGCCCTCCAGGTCCTCCGCGAAAGCCGCCAGGACCGCCACCGGGTCCGCCACGGAAACCGCCAGGGCCGCCACCGGGTCCGCCCGGACCGCCACGGAAGCCGCCCGGACCGCCGCCGCCGCCGGGGCCGCTACGGAAGCCGCCCTCTCGAGGCGGGCCGCCGTATCCACCCTCTCGGGGCGGGCCGCGGAAGCCTCCGTCGTCTCCGTCCTGCCGAGGACCGGGCCGACCGCGTGTATGCACCTCGGGTCGGGGAGCGAAATCGCGCCGGCCTCCGCCGCCCGGACCGCCGCCCGGACCACCCGGCCGAGGGCCGCCTGGGCGCTCCTCGGCGACATTGACGCGAATCGCACGCCCGTCCAGGAACGAGCCGTTCATCGCTTCGACGGCCTTTTCGGCCTCGGCGGGTGAGCCCAGGGTGACGAACCCAAAGCCTCGTGAACGCCCGGTCTCCCGGTCAAGGATGACGCGCGCCTCGCGAACGTTTCCAAACGATTGGAACGCGTTGCGGAGCGAGTCGTCAGACGTGTCCCAACTCAGCCCACCTACGAACAGCTTGTTGCTCATGGCTCCTTCACATCGGCATCGCCGTGCGTGCCCCGATCGTAGCACACTCCCGGCGGTTCTCTGAGACGATCGCGCGTCAGGGGTGCACTTGGCGTGGCGCTTCGGGGCCCGCCTGCTCACTTGAATCCGTTTCCAGGCTTGCTTTGGCCCCTAGGGGCCCACCCATCTCCGACACGCCCTCCGACGCTAACGAGCGCGTCGTGTACGCGCACGTCCGAGGAGGCCCCTTGTAAGAACATGCGCCGCTCGCTCGGGGTCGAACGGAGGCAGCGATCGTCCCACCGCCTCCTCTGCACGGCGAAGCGACGACTCCGCCGCCGCGTCCCCTCGGCGGTTCCGAACTTGCCGAATGACCTCGACGAGGTCGTCTCGTGAAAGGTGATCTGCGCGAAACATCGCGTCCGCGGCTTCGATCCACGAAAGGACGGGACGCGCGGGCGACAGGCCTGCGAACGCGTCGTCCGGGGTTGCACGGTCGAGAAGGATGAAGGCGACGATCGCGCGTTCGCAGGCGTCCAGACGCTCGGCTGCGGCGCGACCTCGCGCGGCTTCGTCGGGGTAGGCGCCCGCTGCAGTCAGCGTTCGTTCCACCCATTCCGGGGAAACCTCCCCGCGGCGAGCAGCGGCCGCGATCGCGTAGACGGCTGCGTCCACCTCGGCGTCGTCGCCGAACCAGAATTCATCCCCGTCGGGGCCGTCGGCAAGTGCCTCGAGGAGGGTGGGCAGCTTGTGTCCCGCTTGATCGCGGAGAGCCGACCATCGGCGGCGCGCGAGGTTGGCGAGATTGTCTTTCAGGGCAAGGCGGTGAATGGAGACGCCGTCGAGCGCGAAGCGAGCACGAATGGCCTGCGCCATCTGTCGCGGGCTGCCGCTGATGACGGTCAGACGGCTATCAGGGGTACGAAGGGCGCCCCGGACCAAAGCTGTGGCGCCGGGGACGGCGACCTTGTGCGACGGGGGTTCGAACGCGGCGCGGACGAGGCCGGTCCACGAGTGAATGTCGGTCTCCAAGTAGGAACGATCGAGGTCCCAACGATGATGGACGACCATGTCGCGCTCCGCGGAGGGCGCAACCCTGTCGCGCTTCGCCCGCGACGCACTACAATGGGCGTGAGGGATGCGCATGTGGTGGGTCCTCGCGTCGGGTGTGGCGGTTGCCGATGACCTGACGGTTTGCGACGTCGGGTGTACACATACGGAACTGAGCGTCGCCCTGACGGATGCCGTCTCTGGAGACGTCGTCCACATCGGCGCGGGAACGTGGACTGGCGCGTTCAACATCGACGCTTCGATCACGTTGATCAACGACGATGCCCCGGCAGAGGCCGTGCTCGTTGGGGTCGACGAGGACGACTACGTCATCGAGGTCGCGAACTCGGTCAGCGTCACGCTGAAGGATCTGACGATCGGTGGCGACGTCTCTGCCGGACCCAACGTCCTGATCCAGCCCGGCGCGCGCTTGGAGATCATCGGCGGCGTCATTCGCAATGGTGTCTCGGGCGTCGGCGCCGGGGTGACCGTCGGCTACGTCGCCGACCTGATCCTTCAGGACGTCGACGTGATCGGCAATTTCGCGACCGACTACGGCGGTGGCGTCAAGTGCCATGGCTCGGGCACGGTCACGGTCACCGGCGGGCGATTCGCGGACAATGGCTCGCAGTACGGCGGCGGGCTCGCGCTCGACGACTGCGACGCGAGTTTCGACGGAACGGTGTTCGAGGGCAACTTCGCGTTGGGCGGAGACGGCGGGGGAATCTACGCCTATTTGGCGGAGATCTCGCTGATCGACACCTCGTTCACGGGCGGCGACGCGAATGCCGGTGGCGGCGTGTATGCCGCGCACTTCAGCAGCCTTGACCTCCAGCGCGTCGACTTCGAGGACAATCAGGCCATCGTAGGGTCGGGCGGTGCTCTGTCCCTGACGCAGTCGATGCTTGCGGTCACCGGCGGCAGCTACGTCGACAACCACGCGGCCATCGATGGCGGCGCGATCCAGACCGCACAAATGTCGTTTTTTGACATCGACGGCGCCTGGTTCGAGGCCAACAGTGCCGGCCTCCACGGTGGGGCGGTGTGGCCGAAGGAGACCACGGGCGTCGACGGATCCATCGTCGACACGACCTTCCTCGACAATTCAGCTGGCGACACGGCCGGCGCCTTCGCATGGAACGGCACCAAGAACGACGGCGCCAAGCTGATCCTCGACCGCGTCACCGTCGCCGGCAACGAGGCCAATTTTTACGGGGCATTCTATGCGAACGAGGTCGATGACCTGACGTTGACCGACGTCCTTGTTGAGGGCAACGAGACGTTCGGTTCGGGTGCGGCCCTGGCAGTGATCAACTCGGGGACCGTCATCGGCCGCCGCATCAAGGTGTGCGACAACCTCGGCGTCATCGGGGGCGGCCTCTACGTGTCGGCTCGCGATCTCGCCGATGTGAGCAATCTCATCGTCGGCGGCAATGCCGCGACCTATGGGTCCGGGGCTTGGTTCCAAGGCTCCGGCCCCGTGCGGATCAGTCACGCGGCCTTTGTCGACAACGGTGGATTGGGCGATTCAAGCGGGGCGATCGTCTCGCAAGCCGTAGACGTGGCCATAGACACGTCGATCATTGCCTACCATGAGGGCTCGGCAGTCCAAAACGAGGGCGTGCTCGCAACGTCCTTCGTGGACTTCTGGAACAACGGACTCGACGGCGTTTCGCCGGGTGGCACGGATTTGGCCGTCGATCCGCTGTTCGTTTCACTACTGGCCGGGTCGGATTGCGGGCGCGATCTGCACTTGCAGCCGAGCAGCCCGCTGATCGATGCGGGTCCGACCGTCCCGGCGGAGTTGGATGGCTCGGCCCAAGACATCGGGCCCTACGGTGGGGTCGACGCTTGGTTGCCAGATCAGGACGGCGATGGCGTCCCGACCGATCTGGATTGCGACGATCTGGACCCAACGGTGTTCCCAGGTGCCGACGAGTTGTGCAACGGCGAGGATGAAGACTGCGACGGTGTTGTCGATGAGGACGCCATCGACGCGCCAGCGTGGACCGATGACAGCGATGGGGACGGCTACGGCTACGGCCCGGTGCGGGTGGTCTCTTGTGAAGAGGTCGAGGGTGCTGCGCCCGTGGATGGGGACTGCGACGATGCCGATGCGTCCATCCACCCAGGCGCCGACGAGGTTTGTGATGACATCGACTCCGACTGCGACGGCTTGCTTACGGATCCAGAGGCCCTGGACGCCCTGACCCGGTGGACCGACGTCGACGGTGACGGTTTCGGGGTTGGCACCGCGGTGCGCATCTGCGAAGAGGAAGACGGGCTCGCGGATACGGACGGCGACTGCGACGACGCCAATCCCGACGTGTTTCCAGGCGCGCTCGAGACCTGGTACGACGGCAGGGACCAGAACTGTGACGGCGCCAGCGACTTTGACGCCGACCTCGACGCCTTTGACAGCGACCAGTTCGGCGGAACAGATTGCAACGACGACCGTGGCGATGTCCATCCGGAGGCGGATGACCTCGTTGGCGACAATCTCGATCAGGATTGCGACGGCGCGGCCGCCGCGGCGGCCATGTTCGGCGGAGGATGTGGCTGCAACGGCGGTGGCGGCGCTCCAATCGGCCTCGGCGTGCTCGCGCTCGCTTTCCTGAGGCGGCGTCGCGCGTGATCCAAGTTCCGACGGCCCCGTGGACGGGGTCGCTGTCGAAAGAGATGGTGGAGGCGTGGAACGACGTAGGCGCGGTGCGCTTCACAGGCTTCGCGTCCCCTGAAGAGGTCGCGCGACTGCGTGCCGCGTTGGACGACTTGGGCGAGCGGTGGCTGGCCGAGGGCCGTCGCACCGTTCACGGCATCCCCCTCAAGATCGGACAACGAGGGGACGGGCGGCGATTCGTTCAGCGCTTCGCGTTCACGAGCCTGTTCTCGCCAGCCTTCCAGGAGTTCGTTCGCAGTGGTCGGTTCGAGCCTGTCCGCCGGCTGATGGGGGAGGACTTTCGCGTCGCCGAAGACGAGAAGGATGGAGTGGTCGTCAACCACTACCGCAATGAGTTGGGAAGCCGCTACAAGGCCCTTGGTTGGCACACGGACGGACTCCGCGATCTCTTTTACCTCCGGCTGCCGGGCCCGATGATCAACGTAGGGTTCTACCTGGATGATTCGCCGATCGCGAAGGGGGCCCTTCGCATCCTGCCGGGCAGCCATCGGCAGGGATTCGCATCGATGGCGTTTGGCAAGTGCTACTTCGTGGACCATCGGCCCGACGCCAACGAGGTCGTCGTGGAGGCGCAGGCGGGCGACCTGACGCTCCACGATGGCCGTCTGTGGCACCGTGTGGCGGAGGCCACGGTGTTCGGCGATGCGAGTACGCGGCGTACCCTCTACGTCCCAGTGATCGACGGGCCCGTCAACCGCAAACACGAAGGCAGCCCGACGCCGCTGTACCATCGGCTTCAGTGGGTCACCGGGTGAACGCTGCGGGACGGCGCGACACCCCGGGTTAGGCCGCGGCCGCGAGGTGGAAGATGCGTTCAGTGGTTGCCGTTTTGGCGTTGGGTTGTGGGGGCAGCAACGACGACGGGCCGACGACTCCGGGAGCCAATCTTCCTGTCCCGGATTGTACCGGCTGCGAAACGGGCAGCTCGGTCGCCGACGCCGTTGGCAACTCCCTCGACACGGCGCAGGCCGTGTCCGTCTCGAACTACTACCTCGACGCTACGGTCGTCGCGGAGGAGACGATCTTCCCGGCTGGAGACCGCGACTTCTACGTGTTGGACGGCGCTGCGGGTTCGGGTGGGGTTCCCGGCACGGTTTGGCAGTTCTACACCTCGTCCTGGCAACTCAACGGGCAGCAGGTCATCCTCGACAGCGTGCTCCGCGTTTACGACGAAGCGGGCAACATGGTCGCCGAGAATGACGACATGCCGTACCGCTTCTGGGAAACGGACTCGGCGATCTGGGTTCAGCAGACCTGGAACGGGCCCATCTACGTGGAAGTGCTCGAATGGTCGGACTGGGAGGGGCTCGACCCGCTCGGCGGGCCGGATTTCACCTACGAACTCTACGCCGCGATCGTTCCGGAGCTGGAAGCCACGCCCAACGACAGCGTTGAGGATGCCATCGAGGCCTACGACAGCGTCGATCCAGACGACGACGTGACGACGAACGACTACCAGCCGTACTGGCAGTCCTTGTACGCCTTGGACCTTGCGATCGAGATGATGGGTCGCGTGGCCGACGGCGACGAGGATTATTGGGCGTTCGAGACGGCCGACGACAGCCAAGGCGCGGTTTGGCAGTGGTCGTTGTGGCCGCACGCCCAGGGCGACCTGGACATCGAGATGACGCTCTACTCGGACGCCGGAGAGGTGCTCGCGCAGACCAGCGGCGCGTCCGCGGAGGTCGAGCCCGACTACCCGTTCTTGTACGACGCGGGCATCACGTACCCGGTCAACGCGTCGACGAAGTACGTCATGGGCGTGCGCAACCTCGCTGCCGACAGCGCGAATAGCGCCTACATCGCCCTGAACACTGGCTACATCGCTGACGTCGCCGGCGTTGAGATTGAGCCCAACAACGCCGTGGGAACGGCCACGCAAATGGAAATGGAAGAGTCCACGAGCCTCACCGACTACTGGTTTGGTCGCACGATTGGCGACTTGGCCAGCGGCGACGCGGCCGACGTGCTCCTCATCGACAACGATGTGGTGGGCGACGTCGACGGGGCTTACCTCAGCGTTCAGATCCACGCCTTGGAAGCGGGTTCGTTCCTCGATGCGGAAATCGAGGTCGAAGGCTCCATCAGCGGTACGATCACCACGCTCACGAACAGCACAGAGAACGGAGAAGACCCCGAACTCATCGACTTCAAGCTGAGCTCGAATGAGGACCTCTACATCCACATCCGTGCGCAATCGAACACGGCCGACCCGAAGCAGAACCTCTGGTTTGCGCTGGTCAGCGTGTCCCCGACGCCCTCGGAGTAGGGGCGAGGCGGCGCGGGGCGTACGCGAAGGGGCCCGAGGGGGCTTTTGCTTCCGGGCGCTCCGAAGCCGTCAGTGACGGCGCTCTTGCCCTGTGACGGATAGAGCGCCGCCGCGAGGCGAAAATGGTTTGGCTGTGGCTTGCATGTCAGCCTGGCGCGACGGGCACGGCCGGGACGGCGGGTGGGTCGACCCCTGAGCCACCCGTGACGGAGACGCCTGGCGTTCCGCCGTCCGCGGATGTGGTCGGCACACCGCCCGGCACACCCTTGGCCGAGGCGCCCCTGCGCTTTGCGGTCATCGGCGACTACGGCCAGTCTGGCGTGAACGAAGCGAACGTCGCGGCGCTCGTCGCCTCGTGGAAGCCCGACCTCATTCTGACGGCGGGCGACAACAACTACCCGAGCGGGTCGATCGATACGATCGACGTCAACATCGGCCAGTACTATTCGGCCTGGATTGGCGGCTACCAGGGGGCGTACGGAACGGGGCCAGCAGAAAATCGCTTCCTTGCCTGCCTCGGGAACCACGACTGGTACGCCGGCGACGATCTGGCGGCCTGGTACAGCTACTTCGACCTGCCGAACAACGAGCGGTACTACCTCCAGGAGTTTGGCCCCGCGACGTTCGTTTGTACGGACAGTGATGCCAAGGAGCCCGACGGCATCGACTCGCTGTCCGAGCAGGCGATCTGGATTCGCGACGAGATGGCGGACATCGACACGCCGTGGGCGGTCGTGTTCATGCACCACCCGCCGTTCAGCAGTGGCTCCCATGGCAGCACCTTCAGTGCCCAGTGGCCGTACGGGGGATGGGGGGCGGACCTCGTACTTGCAGGCCACGACCACCAGTACGAGCGCCTCTTGGCCGACGAAGTGCCGTATGTCATCCAGGGCCTTGGGGGCGCCAGCCTCCGGACGATGAAGCCCCGTCTCGCGCAGTCACAGATGGCCTGGGTCAAAGACTACGGCGCTACGCTCGTCGACTTCAGCTCGACGCACATGACCCTCACGACCTGGTCCGTCGGAGGCATCGTGATCGACACGATGCGGCTGCATCCGACCTTGGCCCCCAGTGCGAACCAGCCCGTGGTTCGGATGGCGTCCGAATGGCGCTACCTGACGCCCGGCACCGACGCGCCGGTGGGCTGGAATTTGCCGACCTTCGTCGACACGACTTGGAAGGAGGGCCACGCGCCCTTGGGATGGGGCCTTGGCATCGAGGGCACTGCGCTGACCGCGCCCGTCGACGGCAGCGTCACGACCTACTTCCGCAAGTCGTTCGAGGTCGCCGATCTGAGCTGGGTGAGTTCCGCGGTACTCGGATTGGCGCGGGACGACGGCGCCGTCGTCTACCTCAACGGCGAAGAGGTGGTGCGCAGCAACATTTCCGCCTTCGGCTTCGACGAAACGTCGCTGGCGACGACCGCACTCGATGACGTGGCAGCCTTGGCGTACAACGCTTGGGACATTCCGATCGACAAGCTCGTCGAGGGAACCAACGTGTTGGCCGTCGAGGTGCATCAGGCGGCCGTTGGCGACGAGGACATGTGGCTGGACGCAAGCCTCTTCGTCGTCAACGCGTCTCGCTTGGTCGCCAGCGGGGCGGCCTGGAATTGGCTCGATACCGGCGTCGCTCCAGCTTCGGACTGGAAGGCGGCGACGTTCGACGACGCGGCGTGGGAGACGGGCCCGTCCCCCCTTGGCTACGGCGTCGACGGCCTGACCACCGAGATCGGCTACGCCGGGACGGTGGACAACAAGTTCCCAACGACCTGGTACCGTCACGACTTCACCGTAGGCGATCTTTCGGCCATCGACGCAGCACTGCTCCGCGTTGTTCGCGAGGATGCCGGCGCGGTCTACGTCAACGGGACTGAAGTGTGGCGTCAGGGTCTTGCGCCGGATGCCCCTCCCGACGCGTTGGCCGCGGCCGTCTTGCCCGTGGGCTGGGCCGATCCCTGGCTCGAGACGTTTATCGACCCCACCGTGCTGACGGCCGGCCCGAACACCATCGCCGTCGAGGTCCATCGCGGCTCGGTGGACGGCGCCTCGACTCGCTTCGATCTCGAGCTCGTGGCCTTCTGAGCTCGTTGAAGCGCTGGTTTCACCTGGGTCGCCCGGAGGCGCCGTCGGTCCGGGCCCAGGACATCCAGCAGTTCGCGTCGTCGGGGGCCCTTGCGCGCCGCGGCCTGCCCATCGTGGTTCCGTGGCGACCCCTTGCCGCCGGGGCGGCGGCACCCGCCGACGTCGGCCCTGCGGGCTGGAGGCTCCCTACCGGTCGAACGCTGGCCGCGGTGGTCTTCCGGGCCTTGGCGATGCGCCATGCGCTCCGAGGCGGCGGCTTCTGGTGCCGCGATTGGCGGCTTGCGGACGAACTCCTGCGCGTCGCCCCTCGCGTTCCCCTGGTGTTCGAGGCGCACGAGGTGCCGGCGGACACCGAGCCAAACCCCGGCGCGGAGCTCTCCCGGATGCGACGGGTGCTGGCGGGCGCGCTCGGCGTCGTGACGAACGCACAGGGGACTGCGGACCGCTTGGTCCATTGGGTAGGTTCTCGGCTGCCAGCGATGCAGGTGTCGCCCAACGCCACATCGGCGGCGCGGTTGCGTGACCCCGGGTTGACGGGGTCGGGCGTCGGGTGGGTGGGCAACATGCGTTTGGAAAAGGACGTGGACCTGCTACGTCGAGCGGCTCCCCACTTGCCCGATGGTTTGATTCTCATGGGGCCGGGGACCGAGGCCCTGTCGTGGCCTGGCGTCGTCGGCTTGGGTCCAATCCCACACGCCAAGGTGCCGGACGTCCTGGCGGCCTGTGCGGTGCTCGCGTTGCCGTTGGCGGACGGCCCCTATGGTCGGGAATTGGCCGCGCCCCTCAAATTGTGGGACTACCTGGCCACGGGCGTCCCCATTGTCGGTGCGGATTTGCCGAGCCTACACCGCCTCGCGCCCGGTCAGTTTGTGGCCTACCGACCTGGTGACGTCGCCGACTTTCTTCGGGCCGTGGAGGAGGCACGTTCGCGGCCTCGCCTGGCGCCCGTGGCCGTGCGGACGTGGGACGACCGCGCGGACGAGATCATCCGCTTCCTCGCCGAGGTCGCACCGTGAAGGTGCTCTACGTCCTACGGTATTGGCCCGCCCTCACGGAGACCTTCGTGGCCCGCGAGGTTGCGGAACTCACTCGGCGCGGACATACCGTCGCGGTTTGGTCGCTTGGCACGAGAGCCGACAGCGCGCTCGCCGAGGTCCCGCCAGTTCCGGTCTGGCGCGCCCCTTGGTGGGTGCGGTGGCGCAGGAGCGAACCGGCCCATGCCGCGCTTGGGGCTGTACAATCCACCCGGCGAGCGGTCGAAGCGGACTGGGTGACGGACCGAGCGCGACGTTGGGGCGTTCAACGCGTTCACGCCCACTTCGCGGGAGAGGCGGCCGAGTGTGCACGCTCTGTGGCGGAAGCCCTGGGCGTGCCATGGTCCGTCACCGGTCACGCCGTCGACCTTGCACGTCCGAGGCCAAGCGTAGCGTCGCTGGTCCAGGGCGCGAGCCCTTTCGTGGTCGTGTGCGAGGCTTGGCGGTCACGAGTCCAGAGCCGGTGGGGCGGGGATCCCTACGTCGTCCCCTGTGGTGTCGACGTCGACGTCCCGCAGGCCGACCCGGGACATGAGGACGGATTCCAAGTCATGTGTGTCGCGCGCGACGTCCCAAAGAAGGGCCTGGACGACCTCATTGCCGCCTGCGCGGACTTGCGGCTCGACCTCACCATCGTGGGTTCCCCGGCGGACGGCGTGCTTCGGCCACCGTTTGTCGGCGCCTGCCAACCGTCGCAAGTGCCAGGGTGGTTGCGGACAGCCGGAGTGTTCGCGCTGGCATCGCGCGTAGCGGAAGACGGCGATGACGAAGGGCTGCCGGTGGCCATCCTGGAGGCCATGGCGGCTGGACTCCCCATCGTGGCGACGGCCGTCGCGGGCGTTCCTGAGGTCGTCGACGAAGTCGTAGGCTGGTGTGTGCCACCTGGGGACCTTGGCGCCTTGCGTGACGCCCTGGCCGAGGCGTCGGTCTCGCCCCAAGTGCGCGCTCGGCGCGGTGCTGCCGCCCGACGCCGGATCATTGCCCAGGGCCGAACGATTGAGGGGCAGGTGGACGCGCTGCTTGCAGCGTGGTCCCGGGGCTGAGGCCCCGAGATATACCGGCAGATGCTTCGGTCGATGACCGGTTTCGGGCGCGGCACGGCGTCGCAGGACGGCGTGTGGGCAACGGCCGAAATCCGCGCTGTGAACCATAGGTTCCTCGACGTCGCCGTGCGGCTGCCCTCCGCATGGGCCGCTTGGGAACGGCGGGTGATCGCGCGAGTGGAGCCCATCGCCGTGCGCGGCCGTTGGGAGGTTGTGGTGCGACGTCAAGGGCCCGCAGCCCCCGTCCAACTCGACGGGGCCCGCCTTCGGCAGTTTGCAGGGGAATTGGGCGCGCTGGAAGCCGAGACGGGCAAGGCGCTCACCCTCGACGCCCTCATCCAATTGCCCGGGGTCCTTCGCGCCGACGACGTGGCCGTCGGGGACGGTGAGGTGGATTTGCTCGACGAAGCCGTCTCCAGCGCCGTATCGGCGGTCGAAGACATGCGCCTGAGGGAAGGAGAGGGCCTCGCTGGCGCGCTTGGCGCGGTGCTCGACGAGCTGGACGCCGGGGTTGTCCAAGCGCGTGGCGCGGCGGTCGGTCAGCGCCAGCGGGTCGGGTTGCGCTTGGCCCAACGGTTGGCCGACGTCGGCGTCGAATTGGACCCGGCCCGCCGCCAGATTGAAGCAGCGCTGCTGGCGGATAAGGCGGATGTCACCGAAGAATTGGACCGTTTGTCCGTTCATCTTGGCCATCTGCGGAAAACGCTGACGAATGGAGGCGCCGTTGGGCGACGGGTGGAGTTCCTGGCGGTGGAAGTGGGCCGAGAAGTGACGACGTTGGGCAACAAATCCGTTGATGTCGTTCTGTCTTCCGCGGTCGTCGAGCTCAAGACGCAGCTCGAACGGCTGCGCGAACAAGCGGCCAACGTCCTATGAACCGCCTGCTTCGCCTTTCGCGCCCGGACCGGGGCGCGTTGTTTGTTCTCACAGGTCCATCGGGGACCGGCAAGTCGACGCTCGTGGCCCACATCATGGCGTCCGGCGTCGACTTGGTCTTTGGCGTATCGGCGACGACGCGCGCGCCAAGGGCCCACGAGGTGGATGGCCACCACTACCGTTTTGTAGATGACACGACGTTTGATCGGCTGGTGGCCGACAACGCGCTCCTCGAACACGCCGACGTCTACCACCATCGCTATGGCACGCCGCGCGAGTCCGTGTTGTCGGCGTTGGAGCGAGGCCAGAGCGTCTTGCTCGACATCGACGTCCAGGGCGCGCGGCAGGTCAAATCCTCGCTGGCCGAGGCCGTCACGATTTTCGTGTGTCCGCCGTCGCCGCAAGACCTGCGCCGCAGACTTGAGGCGCGAGGCACGGAATCGGCAGACGTCATCGACAGGCGGATGAAGATGGCCCAAGAACAGCTCAAAGGAGCACCTGAATTCGAGTACTTGCTCGTCAACGACCACCTCGAGACCGCGCAGGCCGTTCTGCTTGGCATCGTGCTCGCCGAGTTGCATCGGAGGGGCAGGCAGGCGGTGACTGCAGACCGGGTCGCTCGGATGGCGGACAGCAGCTGAAGGGTTGACACGGCAACAGACCCTCGAAATCGCCGCCCGCGGTGTGCCATCCGTGAGGTAGAACACGGCCAGGAGACGACCTCTGACCCGCTTGCAGGACATCATCGACCGGGTTCGGAGCTACGCGCCGGACGCGGACGTCCGGGTGCTTACATCCGCCTACGCATTGGCGGCCCAGGCACACAAGGGCCAGGTTCGCAAGACGGGGGGCGACTACATCGAGCACCCGTTGGCGGTGGCCGCCATGCTCGCCGACATTCGGATGGACCTGGAGACCATTGCCACGGGTCTGCTGCACGACGCGTTGGAAGACCATCCGATGCCGCCTCAGGACATGGTGGCTGCGGTCGGGCCCGTGATCACCAGTCTCGTCACTGGCGTGACCAAGATCGGGAAGCTGCAGTTCCGCAGCAAAGAGGTCGCCAGCGCTGAGAATTTTCGGAAGTTGATGCTTGCAATGAGCCGCGATCCGCGCGTGCTGCTCGTGAAGCTCGCCGACCGGCTGCACAACATGTCGACGCTCGACGGGCATCGGCGCGACAAACAAATCGAGATCGCGCGGGAGACGATGGACGTCTTCGTGCCGTTTGCCAATCGACTGGGCCTTGGTCAATGGCGAGCGGAGCTCGAGGACCATTGCATTGCGGTGCTCGAGCCGGAGGCCACCGCCGAGGTGCGGACATGGCTGGACGCGACCCAACCTGACCGCGCGGCCTACATCGAGCGCACCACTGACGCGTTGCGGGAGACGATGGCCGCGGACGGAATCCCCTGCGAAGTGATCGGCCGGGCCAAACACGTCGCGGGGATTGTGCGAAAGATGGCCGCCAAGGGGCAGTCCATTGAACGGCTGCCGGACTTGCTCGCGTTCCGCGTCATCGTGGCGGACCGGGACGCTTGCTACCTGGCCTTGGCCCGGGTTCACGGCGCCTACAGCGCGGTCGAGGGCCGGCTCAAGGACTACATCGGGCACCCCAAGCCCAACGGCTACCAGTCCATTCACACCACGATCGTCGGACCCGAAGGGCGCCGCGTCGAGATTCAGATCCGAAGCCAGGAAATGGACCGGCTCGCCGAGGCGGGCATCGCGGCGCATTGGCGCTACAAGGAAGGCCGCCTCGCTGTTTCGGTCGAAGAAATCGGGCGAGTCTCACGCCTCAGAGAGCTGATCGAGGCCGCTCAGGGCGCCAGCGACGCAGGCGAATTTCGCGAGCTCGTTCGGGCCGAGTTGGGAGGCGGTGACGACGTCATCGTGGAGACGCCAAAGGGCGACCTGCGCCGGCTGCCCATCGGCGCTACCGTGCTGGACTACGCCTACGCCATCCACACCGAATTGGGTCACCGGTGCCAAGGCGCTCGGGTCAACGGCCGGTACGTCAGTATCCGCCACGAGCTGCACACCGGCGACGTGTGCGAGGTCGTCACAGACCGGGAACAGCGACCGAGCCGGGATTGGGAGGCAGTGGCTCGGACCGAGCGGGCCCGGGCCAAGATCCGCAAGTTCTTGCGGGACCAGGAATCCGAGGCGCTGCAGCGCATCGGCCGAGACATGCTCGAAGCCGAGTTGCGCCGACTCGGATGGTCGCTCGAGCGCGCCCACCAGGAAGAGCGCATCGCCGCCTATTTGGCCGACCATCGCCAAAAGGACCTCGAGGCGTTGCTCCTCGAGGTGGCGACGGGCCATACTCCGCCAAGCATCGTCGCTCGGGCGATTGTGCCCGAGTCGGCGCCCGCACCCGAGTCGGCCTTTGCACGATTTGTGGGTCGGCTTCGGCCCAAGCCGCGCTCGTCGAGCCCCGTTCGCATTTCGCGCAACGACGACATCGCCGTTCGTTTCGCGCGCTGTTGTCAGCCCGTCCCCGGAGAAGCCGTCGTAGGCTACGTCACGCTGCACACAGGCATCACGGTGCATCGCGCGGGTTGTGCTCAACTGCAACAGGCGGAGGCGGACCGCCTGCTGGAGGTCGTTTGGGTAGAGGAGGGCGGTGCGTCGCGCCAGAGCGTCGACCTCCGTGTCACGGGCGACAACCGCAAGGGGCTGTTGGCTGCGATCACCGGGGCCGTCGAAGCGCACGGGCTTGACATTGAGCATCTGAACACGGACGACACTCGTGGCCCGCATGCGGTGATTCGCCTGCGCGTTGCGGTTCGCGATGCCACGGAGCTGGCGCGACTCGACGACGCTCTGAAGCGAATCCAAGGGGTGGAGGTCGTGCAGCGTGTCGGTGGCTAGATTCAACCCGGCGCTGGCTAGAACGCGAAGGTGACGAGGCCCGCGCCCAATGCGGCCACGCCGGCCCCGAGCAGCACCGCGCCAAGGTCGCGGTGGGGCTCCAACTGGCCTTCGCGGTAGGCGTCCCAGGCTGCCTGGTCCATCAACGGGCTGTTTTGTGCCGGACTCACCACGGTCGCCTGGTAGATGAAGACGCCGCCCGTGGTCGCAAGCCCAGCACCGGCACCCGTCAGGGCCCAGGAGAGGACGGTGCCCCCGCCGTTCTTGCTTCGAGCCTCAGGCGTGACTTCGGCAACGGTCTCGACGGTGGATCCAACGGCGCCAAGATCGACCACGACGGGCAATGGCCGCAGCGGCACGTCAGGGACCGCGTCGCCCAAGGGGACGAGCACCGACGCTGCCCATTTCCCGTTCGTGCGCTGAGATTGCAACAGGTACGGGCGAAGGGCGGTGGCGCCTGGCACGACCTGCGATTCTCGGCCGTCGACGTGGGCCAGCCCCCCAAGCGGATGCGGCTCAGCGGCCGCGCACTCGGCGTACCACCAGCCTTCCATGGGGTGGTAGGGCAGGAGTCCCTCGAGCACGAGGTCGGGGTCAATCGCCTGGGCGACGCAGAAATGCGCTGCGCCCGGTCCTGGCGTCGCCTTGTCGGTGCTGTCCACGAAGGCGACGATGCCTGCAACCTGATGCAATCGCGCGGCCTCGACCGTCGTGGCGGACCGTTGGGCGTGTTCTACGAAGTACCAGCTTTGGCAGCGCAACGTCTCCCGCAGCTTCGCGAGGCCGGTGACTCCGGCCAGGAAGGTCGGGATCGGAGCGGCAAGCACCGCCTCGACTTGCGCGGCTTCCGCAGCCGCGTCGCGCGCGCCGCACGCATCGGCGGCGCTGGCTTCGTGGAGGAGGGCAAAGGCGAGAATCACGGTGCGCCCAGAACGACGTCGTAGGGCACAGTTGTGGAATCGCCGTCGCCGCCGATCACGCTGCCGTAGTCATGGAGCAGGTTGCTGTCGGAGCCGGTGACGATGCCGGCCGAACCGATGTACGTGTGGCCGTCGCCGATGACGAGGTTGTGGCTGCCCGACCGGGTGTCCGCCGTGTCCAGGTTGTACCCAAGGATGAGGTTCCCGGTCCCGTCGCCGACGATCGTGTCGCCAGCGCCGTTGCGGATGTGGAGGTTGACCCCTTCGAACATCACGTCACTGCCGATCCGCTGCACGACGCCCGACAGGTCGGTCAGCAAGACCTCTTCGGCTGGCGTAAGCGCGGCGGCTTCCAGGTCATCGACACGGTTGTCCAGGGCGTTGGTGTCGATGGCGTGAGCGCTGATGGTCTCGTAGTTGGCCAGGGCGTCGCTCACGGACGCGGTGGTCGCGTAGGCGGCGAGATCGACGACCGTGACGTAGGGGTCCAGGTCCGCGAGCAGCGCATAGTCGGCCAGATCGGTCAACTCGGCGTAATCCAGCAGATCTGTGACGGTGGCGTAGCCGCCAAGGTCGCCGAGCGTCGCATAGGCGTCGAGCGTGGTCCCCAGGTCGATCACGCTGACGTAGTCGGTGGTGATGAGGCCCACGATCGTATCAACGTCGTTCTGGTGCGCAGTCTTCGTCTCATAGACGGCCGAAAGGCCAGAGATTTGGCTTGAGACGAAGGCCGTCGTCGCGTACGGCGCGAGGTCCGCGGCGTCCAAGTAGGCGGGCTCGATGACGTCCAACCGGCTGTCAAGCGCGTTCGTGACCGTCAGGGTGGCGTACGTAGAGAGGTCGGCGGCGTCCAGGTAGGCGCCCTCGACGGTGGTCAGCCGAGTGTTGATGCCGTTGACGGTAGACGTCGTCGCGTACGGCGCGAGGTCGGAGGCGTCGAGGTAGGTGCCCTCGACGATGATCAGGCGTGTGTTGATGCCGTTGACGGTGCTGGTGAGCGCGTACGGCGCGAGGTCTGCGGCATCCAAATAGGCGGGCTCGATGACGTCGAGTCGGGCGTCGAGCGCATTCGTCGTCGTGACGGTCGCATAGGCGGCGAGGTCGCCCGCGGTGGCGTAGTCGGACTCGATGGCACCGACGCGGGCATCGACGTCGGCCTCAAGCGCGTCCAGTTCGATCGCGCTCGCGTACCCGGTCAGGTCGATACCCGAGACGAAAAGAACGTCGGCGTCATGGGCGGCAATCGTCTCGTAGACGCTGGCCAATCCGTCGATGGCCGCAGTCAACGAGGCCGTAGTCGCGTAGGGCACCAGGTCCGCGGCGTCGAGCGCCGTGACTTCGAGCGCATCGACGCGGGCGTCGATGGCTGTGACCTCGCCGACGGCGGCGTAGATCCCGCTGAGCGCGGAGACGTCAGCGACGGTGGCGTAGGTCGCAGCCAAACCGGTGATGGCCGCATCGACAGCGGCCGTCGTCGCGAGCGGGGCGAGGTCGGCCAGACTCACGTGATCCGATTCGAGGAACGAGACCCGTCCGTCAAGCGAGGCGGCGTCGCCGGCGTAGGTGGAGACGTCGACGTAGACGCTGTCGAGCGCCAGCAGGTCGGCGTCCGTGGCGTAGGGACCGAGGTCTGAGGCCACCGTGTAGTCGGCTTCGATGTCGCCAACGCGGCCGTCGAGCGCCGTGAGGTCGGCGACTGTGGCCCAGTAGCCGGGGTCGATGCCGGTGACGCCATCGAGAATGCTGTCGAACGTGGCCGCGCCGTCGAGGTGGGGCGACAGGAAGCGCTCGGCTTCCGCGACTCGGACATCGAGGGAAGCCAGCTGATCGTCGCGCTCGGCCAGCAGCAAATCGAGCGTATCGACGCCCAGATGATCGCCGAGGAACAGTTCGATCGCGCCGACGCGAGGGTCCGTACCGCCACCCGTTCCGACCTGCGCGAGGACTTCTGCCAGGATTTCCGCCTTGAGTGCGTCCACGTCGACGGGCTCGCATTCGCAGCCCTCGCCGGTGATCTCGCCCTCGACGTCGTCCACGCGGCCCTCGACCTCAGAAAGTCGGTATTCCAGCGTCCCGAAACCCTCGGCAGGCTCGATGGCACAAGCCGCCGAGAGAATGGCCATAGGGATCCAACGCATGCGTCACCTCGCGGCGTGTTTAACTTGCGGCACGGTACGCGCTGCGCCCGCCGTTAGACGGACGTCATGGACGAAGGGCGCCTCGATCGAGAGGCCTTGGCCAGACTCGCTGTTGGGGTCCTGACCGTCGACCCCGTCGAGCGGGCCGTCTTGGTTCACGACCTCGATTCCGTCGACGCTAGGCTGACGCGCCTCGCGACGGCGGCGCCGGGCGCAGACATCGCGGTGGCCGTCAAAGCGAACCCCCTGGTCGGGTTGCTCCGCCACTGCGTTGATCGTGGCACGGGCCTCGAATGCGCCAGCCACGAGGAAGTGGCGCTTGCTCGCGCTGCGGGCTGTTCGGCCGGTAGGATCGTCGTCGATGGGCCGGCGAAAACCCACGCCGAACTCGTCGACGCCCTGGCCGCAGGGCACGTCGTTCACGCCGACCGCTTCGGCGAGTTGGAAGCGATGTCGAAGCTCGACACGAGCCGTGCCCTTGTCGGGCTTCGCATCGATCCCGGCGTGGCCCCCGGTGCCATCCCGGACACCACGACGACCGGGCCGTCGAGCCAATTTGGCATCGACCTGAGCCGTCATCGCGCTTCCGTCATCGAAGCGTACCGGCGTCACGCGTTTCTCAAGTCGCTCCATGTGCATGTGGGAAGCCAGGGGATGCCGATGCGTTCGCTGCTCGACGCCGCCGAAGCGGCGGTGGCCCTTGGCGACGCGATTGAAAGGGCCGGGGGCCGACTTTCCTCCCTGGATCTTGGGGGTGGCTTTCCTGTGGTCTACCGGCCGGGCGATGCGCCCTTTGCCCTGGACGCGTGGTCGGACGCGATTCGGTGCCTCGGAATCGATGCGCGTGGTTGGGCCCTCCGGCTGGAGCCTGGGCGCTGGATTCACGCGGGAGCAGGCTTCGCGTTGTCGCGCGTGGCTGGCATCAAAGAGGTCGGCGGAGAACCGGCGGTCATCCTTCACGTCGGCGCGGACCTTCTCCCGAGGCGCGCGCTGCGCCCCGACCTGTGGTTCCACGAAATCGTCGTTCTCGACGAACAGGGTGCCTTGAAGGAGGGTTCGCTGCGCCCAACGACCGTCGTCGGCCCGTTGTGCTTTTCAGGCGATCGCTTGGGCGTTTCCATGCCCCTTCCTCGGGTAGAGGAGGGGGACCTCGTCGTTGTCCGCGACGTTGGCGCCTACGCCATGGGGCTATGGTCCCGGCATTGTTCGCGCGGGATGCCACCGGTCTGGGGCCACCAAGGGGGCCGGTGGAACCTCCTGCGGCGGGGCGAGCGGCCCGAGGACATCGTGGCGTTCTGGTCGTGACGAACGACGCAGATGCCCGCTGGAGGCTGGTCCTCGGCGGACCCGATGCGGACGGCTTCGACGGCGATACCCAACGGGTCGATGCGGCCTTGGCATGGCTCTATGAACGGTCACGGCCCGGGGCGTCGACCGGGCCAGAAGGTCGTGCGGACCTCAGCGTGCCGGCCTGGCTGGCGCTCGTGCGCGATGTGTTTCCCAGTGCCGCCCAACTCGCGCTGGAGCGCGACGCGCTGGAGCGGCACGGGTTGCTCGAAGTGGCTTCGGACCCCGACGTTCTGAGGCGAGCAACGCCGACATGGGACCTCGCGAGGGCGCTCTTGCGCCTTCGGCCCCTGTTACCCCCCGCCGTCCTCGGGGAAGTACGCCGGCTGGTGGAGCGGGCCGTGGCCAGCCTGCGACAGGATCTCGAAGATCGACTCACGCAGCGGCTTGCCTGGCGCCCCGCTTCTGGCAAGCAGGCACGCAACGGGTCCTCGCACGCCATCGACCTCCGCTCGACGGTGGCCCGGTCGCTGCGCTTTTGGGACGGGCGTCGCCTCATGGCGGCGGACCTCCGTTTCCGACCGGCGCGCGGCGTCCGGCACCGGGTGATCGTCGCATTGGATCAGTCGGCCAGTATGGCAGATGCGCTTGTCGAGGGCGCCATCTTGGCGTCGGTGATGTGCCGGGTGCCTGCGCTCGACGTCCGGCTCCTCCTTTGGGACGATCGTGTCGTCGACGTGTCCGAGTGGGCCGCGGACCCGGTCGATGTTCTGTTTTCCGCGCAATTGGGCGGTGGAACCGATCTTGGTCGCGCGCTGGAGGCCATCGACAACCTGGTCGAGGTGCCGGACCGCACCCTTGTCGTCGTCATCAGCGATTTCGACATCGGTCCAGGGCGTGCTTCTGCCCTTCGGAAGGCTGCGGACCTCCGTGCAAGAGGCACGATGTGTGTCGGCACTGCGGTCGGCGATGCGTCGATGGACCAGGGCGTCATCCAGGCCCTTGTCGACGCGGGCTGGGCGGCCGGGAACACGGACGCCGCTGATTTGGCGGGAACGGTCGGCGAGTTGTTGCGTGGCGCCCGGCGCCCCGTCGGGACCCGCCTGCGCCGTCTACGCCACGGTCGCACGGCCTGTTAGCGCCGCGCGATGCCGAGTCCGACCCAGAATCATCGCGGTGCGATCGTCGCCATCGGCGGCGCCGAGGACAAGGAGGGGGACCGTCGGCTCCTCAAGCGCTTTCTCAATCTCTGCGGCCCAGGCGACGCCCGCGTGGCGATCGTCCCCACGGCGAGCCGTTTGGCGGACACCGGGGAGCGCTATTCGGCGCTGTTCCGCGACCTTGGTGCTCGCACCGCCCCGATCGTCCAGGTGCGCGACCGGCGCGACGTCGAACGGGAGGATTGGGAAGCCGCGTTGGAAGGCGTCACAGGGGTGTTCCTCACCGGTGGCAACCAGCTTCGGCTGAGCACGATCCTCGGCGGCACCGCCGTCGCCACCCGAATCCGTCGCCTGAACGCCGCTGGCGTTCACGTCGCCGGCACCTCTGCAGGGGCCGCATTCGTCAGCGAGCACATGATCGCCTTTGGCGCGGAGGGTGCCACGCCGCTCGCCGGCCAGGTGAGCCTGGCGGCGGGATTGGGTCTGACGAATCGCGTCATCGTCGACCAGCATTTTCGCCAACGCGATCGGTTGGGGCGACTGTTGGCCGCGCTGTCGCTGAATCCCTTCCCGGTCGGCCTCGGGATCGACGAAGATACCGCAGCGATCCTGGGTCCAGACAACGTCGTCGAGGTTGCGGGAGCCGGGGCGGTGACCGTGGTCGACCTTGGACAATTGGATGCGAGCACCGCGGCGTATGCGGAGCCGGGGAGGCCCATCCAGCTCGTAGGGGCGCGGGTTCATGTTCTGAGCGCGGGGGCGCGTTTCGACCTGGAAGGGCGAGCCGCAACCGTGCTCGACGAGGGGGCATGATGCCCGTTCAGGCATCGGGCGCTTAGTCGCCGGGCGGAGGCACCATGGTGCGCCCGATGCACCCCTTTCACCGCACCGAGCTCCTTGTCGGTGCGGACGGCTTCGACGCCTTGGCCGCCGCCCACTTTTGTGTGGTCGGCCTTGGCGGCGTCGGAGCGCAGGCTGCGGAGTCGCTCGCGCGCTGCGGTGTCGGCCACCTCACGCTCGTCGAGTTCGACAAGGTCTGCGTCACGAATGTGAATCGTCAGGTCCACGCGACACGAAAGACGGTCGGCGACGCCAAAGTCGAGTTGATGGCGGCGCGCATCTCGGCCATCCATCCCAAATGCGACGTGCGAGCGCTGCCCTGGTTTTACGAGGCGTCGACGTCGGAGACGATCCTGGATCGGCCCTTCACGTGGATTCTCGACTGCATCGATAACATGACGGCTAAACTCCATTTATTGGAGACTGCGCGGCGCGCTGAGAGGCCGATCGTGTCGGCGATGGGAGCGGGAGGCCGCCTGGATCCACTTCGTGTCCGGGTCGATCCGCTTTCGGCCACGGCAGGGGACCCGTTCGCGCGAATCGTCCGCGAGCAACTCCGCGCCCGAGGCGTGCCGCTGGACATTCCCGTCGTTTGGACGGACGAGTTGCCAAACGATTTGGACCCGGACGCCAAGGCGTCCTTTCGGTGCATCTGTCCTGGGAAAGACGAAAACACAAAGCACAGCTGCGAGAAGCGCTTTCAGGTCCAGGGCTCGGTGAGCTTCGTCCCTGGCGTCTTCGGGATGGTGATGGCCGGCTACGTCGTGAACTCCGTGCTCGGGCGCCCCATCGGGCGGCCAGAGCCCAAACCAAGGCGCATGGCACCCTCGCGGCGCGCGGCGGCCCCATCTTGAGGACCATCGCGGTCGACGGGCACTCCGAACGCTGGCTTCGGAAGGGCTTCCCCTGGGTGTACCCGGCTGAGATTCCGGGCCCCAAGCCGCGACCGGGCGAACTGGTCGCCCTCGCGTCTCGGGGAGGGGAGGACCTTGGCGTTGGGTTCGGGGACGACGGTTGGATCGCCGTGCGCCGCTGGCGCGACGACCGTGGGCCGGTGGACGCCGACCTCGTGGCGGGGCGTTTGGCCGCGGCCCAAGCCCTCCGTCGTGCCGTCGTTGGACCGGACACGAACGCCTACCGGCTGATTCACGGGGAAGGGGACGCCTGCCCAGGGGTCCGCGTCGACCGGTGGGGCGACGTCGCGTCCATCGTCTTGGACACGCCGTCCGTGGCCGCCGTTGTGCCACACCTGTGCGATCTGCTCGCGGCAGACGGCGTCGTCGGCATCGTCCAGGGCGTTCGGCCAGACCCGCGCGACACGGGTCGAAAGGTCGAGGGTGCGACGGTCTTGTGGGGGGACGTGGCCGAAGAGGTCGAGGTCCGCGAACACGGTCTGCGATTCGGCATTCGCCCGCTCGATGCGCCCGACGTCGGCCTCTACACGGACCTTCGCGACCTTCGCGCGTGGCTTGCGCCCCGGTGGGCTGGGCGCCGTGTGTTGAACACGTTTGCGTTCACGGGCGCGTTCACCGTCGCGGCTCTTGCTGGCGGGGCTTCGGGGACGGTCACGGTCGACCTTTCGCGCGCGAGTTTGACCCGCGCGCGGGCGAACCTGGCGCGCAACGGTTTGCCGGAGGACGGGTCCACCTTCATCGACGCTGACGTCTTCCGCACCCTGGACGCGCTTCGACGCTCGGGCGAGGGATTCGACGTGATCGTGCTCGATCCTCCGAGCTTTTCACGGTCGGACGTCGGCGTCTGGTCCGCCCAGCGCGACTGGCCGCGTTTGACGGCCGCGGCAGCTCGGGTGGCGCGTCCGGGGGCCTGGATCGTCGCCGTGTCGAATCAGGGCGAGCTTTCGCCACACCCGTGGCACGGGATGTTGGCCGACGGGGTGGCGCGCGCCGGGCGGACGGGGTCGACCGTGATGGTCGGCGGGCAATCCGGGGACGTCCCGGCTCGCCTGACGTTCCCCGAGGGCCGCTACCTCAAGACCGCGGTGTTGGCGCTGGACTGACGCCCATCCCGTCGAGCAACTCGCGGATTGCAACGGTGTAGCCGACGTCCCACGCTCGAACGGCCAAGGCGTGTCCGATGCTCAATTCGACGAGGCCGGGGAGGTCTCGGAGGGCGACGACGTTGGCCGCATCGAGGTCGTGGCCAGCGTTGACGCCGAGGCCGGCCGAGACGGCAGCAGCGGCGGCGTCGCGGAGGGCACGCAACTCGTTCGCGACGTCGGCCGCACCTTCGGCCCAGGCGTAAGGACCCGTGTACAACTCAACCCGGTGAACACCTGCGTCCGCGAATCGGCCCATGACATCGGCTCGTGGATCGGCGAATGCGCTCACGCGCAGGCCGGCGTCGCGGAGCAGACGGACGGACCTGGCCAGCCGGGCCCCCTGACGTGGCAAGTCCCAGCCGTGGTCGGAGGTGACTTCGCCTGGCGTCACCGGCACAAGCGTGACCTGAGCTGGCGCCACGGCGAGAACGAGTTCCATCAGGTCCGGGTGGTCCTCGCACTCGACGTTGAGTTCGACCCCCGGCCAGGTCCTGGCGAGAAACCGCGCCATGTCCGGGACGTCGGTGAACCGGACGTGGCGCTGGTCCAGCCGAGGATGAAGCGTGATGCCGTGGGCGCCCGCGCGCAGGGTTCGATCGGCCGCGGCCAAGAGGTCGGGTACGCCGCGGCCGCGGCTGTTGCGAAGGAGGGCAACCTTGTTGAGGTTGACGGAGAGCCGAGCAGCCATGCGCCCGCCTATCCTTGTCGACGCCCCCCCCCGGCTGGCATAAGTCGGCGCCGCTGGAGTCAGGTTGTCGACCGTCACCCGCACCGTGGTCTTCACCGACCTCGAGGCCTACACGCAGCGCGTCGCGCAAACGGATCGGGAGGGTCTGCGCAAGATTCTCCAGGACCATGCGGCCCTCGTGACGCCGGTCGTTGAGAAGTTCGGTGGTCGTATCGTCAAGAACCTCGGCGATTCCTTTCTCTGCCTGTTCCCGTCCGCGACCGACGCGCTGCGCGCGGCCCTCGATGTTCAGCGCCTCGCCGCAGGTGCAGCCGGGATCAAGATCCGGCTCGCGATGACGACCGGCGACGTAGAAGAGATCGAGGGCGACGCCTTTGGCGAGGCGGTCAACCTGGCCAGCCGCATCCTTTCGAAAACGCCCGCCGGCGAAATCTGGTTCGGGCCGGGCACGCGCGTGTGCATGAACGCGTCGGAAATTCCCTGGGAGAGCGTCGGACGTTTCACGCTCAAGGGCATCCAGGGCGACAAAGAACTGTACCGCGCGGTGCCGCCGGACCGTGCTTGGCTGCCGAAGGTCGTCGAAGACGCGATCAAGAAGCAGACGCTCGTCCGCTTCAAGCGCGGGGGCAGCATTCCCATGTTGCCGCCCGATCCGGTGGTCTTGCTCGAGGGCTACGCGCCAGGCTCGCCCGCGCTGATGGCTGCCATCGACGCACTGCCCCGCATCGACCCAGGGAAGATCTGGCTCGTCACGTACAACATCAGCGGCGGTGACCGGGCTGCCTGGCTCGGTGAGGGCCGAGGGGTCGTCGTAGGGACGCCGGACGCCATTGAAATCGCGGTGCGTGAGGTCTTTCGGACGAGCAATCGCACGTCGGGCAGCGACACCATCGTCATCGAAACTCAACTCGACGTCGTGGCCTCGCTCGTCTTGGCGGGCTTGGCGCTTCCGAGTCTGCCGATGGCCGACGTCGTCGCCGGCTACAGCTACGACCTCGAACGCGATGGCAAGTGGGCGAACAGGTCGGATGCGGCCGTGCTCCGGGTCGATGTGAGCCCCACGGGCGTCGTGTTGCAGTCGCTGGCGCCCAACGTCTCGGTCAATGGGCGAGCCATTCCGCCGGGCGACCAGGTCCAGATGCGGGACGGTGCGACGATCGGTACACCGAGCGGGGACCTGCGCTTCGTCATCCCCGACCAGGGCTACGCCGGCCTCTTGTTGGCCGACACCAAGCTCCGCTTGCCGCTGCCGCCGATGGGCCGCGCCGAGTTGGGCCGTGAACCCGCGGCGCCTGGCCTGCCTTTCCTCGACCGTCGCGGCCAGGACAACATCCGGTGGTGCCCTGGGCCGCGCGCGCAGCGCGCTCGTGCTGGGGGTTTCACGCTCGACCGTGCGATGGCCGGCCGGCGTCAGGCCATTGTCGAAGTGGAGTCCGACGGCATCCGGGTGACGACCGCCCACGACCGATGCACGACCTGGTTGCTTCGCAGCACGGCCGGAAACCGGCTGGAGAAGGTCGAACCCGCGGCCATCGCGTGGCTCGATGACCTCATTGTGGCGGGCACGGCCGTGGTCGCCATCCGCTCGACGGACTGAGACGAGCCGGCGTCAGAACGGCCAGATGGCGTTGATGAGGCGGGAGCCCCAGCCGGGCCCTTGGTTGTCGCTGATGATGCCTGAGCCGGTGATTTCGACTTTGGCTTGGGCGAGCAACTCGGAATCGATGGTGTTGTCCATTCGGACGTCGCGCGGCCGCGCATAGCCTTCGAGCACCACGTACTGCGTCTCCCGATTCACGCGGACCTGCTTCCACCCCCAGATGTGGAGGTTGCCGCCAGGCATGACCTGGAGGACCTCACACGTGAGCGTTGCTTCGACGTTCGCTTCCCGGCTCGTCCCGCCAGACCCTTCGAATTCGCTCGCCGACGCGATGTCGATGCCGATCTCCTCGAGATTCGTGTGCGCCTTCTTGAGCGTCTTCTCCATGCCAAGCAGCGCCTTGAGCGCGGCCGTCTGGCTCGACTTGCGGCTGCTCTTCGTCTCGGCGCCAAGGTTCGTGGTGACGTCCTCGACGATCTTGACGGTGATCAGGTCGCCGACCTGTCGCGCATTTCCGTCCAGACCCATGACCCGGCGTGCAGCCACCTCGTCGAAGAGGCTCCCCGGCGACGGAGGGAGGGGAGGGGTCGCATCGACCGCGGGACGCGACGGCGGTTCCGGGTCGGCCGGCGCCTTGCGTGCTTCCGCGAACGAGAGGGTGAGCAGAAGCGCGATCATGGCAGCTCCACGCGATTCATCGCAACGGCAGTGGCTTGGACGACGCGGTCCGTCGCCAACACTTGAACGGGCACGCGAGCACCCGCGGCGGCGTCCGCCAACAAGCGGACCGGGGTGACCATCGTCAACGAGCCGCGGTGGACGACGAGGTCGACCTCCGCGCCCGAGGCAATGAGGGGAATGGGTTCGAACCGCCCCGTCGCGACGGGTTCACCCGCGCGCACGGGTGTGACGGCCCGCCAAGTCCCAACGGGCAGAGCTTCCCCTAGGCGGTCGGCGAGACGGTAGCGCCCCGGAATCGCTGCAACCCGACCGCCTGCGGGAGCATCGGCCTCGGCGACGGCGCCGTTCATCCACAACGTAAGTTGGGGGCGAACGGTCCAGGTGCCCTCTTCGTGAAACGCACGCAGCGTAGGCCGCTCTCGGCAAGGGTCCCCATCGAAGCGGACCGCGCCTGACGGTGGCGTGAAACCCAAGTTGTGCACCTCGACCTCCGCGGCCCCACAGCGGGCAACGACGAACGCGGCGAGGGCGGCCTCAGCGGTCAACGGCGCAACTGGGTCGCCGTCTGCAGCGTTTCGTCGGCTGCCTGGACGGCCTTGCTGTTGAGCTCGTAAGCGCGCTGGGCCAAAATCAGCTCGATGAGTTCCTCGGCGGCGTCGACGTTCGACGTCTCGAGAAAGCCCTGTCGCACGGTCGTCCCTTCGCCCGCGTCGATGGGAATGGCGTCGCCGGACCCCGGCGCCGTCTCGTAGACGTTGCCACCCCGTGCGCGGAGGCCCGCTGGATTGACGAATCGCGCCAACTCGACCTGGCCGATGGCGACGGCTTCGCCGTCCATCGTCGCCTCGATCGTTCCGTCAGGGCCAATGGTCACGGCCGTCGCTTCGAGAGGAATCCGGACGTCACCTCTGACCTTCCAGCCAGAGTTGCTCACAAGCGTGCCGTCAGAATCGAGCCGTAGGGCGCCGTCGCGTGTGTAGAGCGGCCGGCCGCCGGCGTCTTCCAAGACGAGGAAGCCAGGGCCCTCCAAAGCCACATGGTAGGGGTCGCCGGTCGCGGTGAGCGAGCCTTGGACGTGGTCTTTCTGCAGGCCGGCCAGGCGGACGCCAGACCCGCGGTCGGCACGCGCGTTGGTGGTGCCGCCACCGCCAATCTGTTGGTAGAACACGTCTTCGAACGCGGCGCGGCCCTTTTTGAAGCCCGTTGTGCCAGCGTTTGCGAGGTTGTCGGCGATCGTGTCGATCCGGGTCTGCTGCGCCGTCATGCCGGTGGCAGCCGTGTAAAGAGCGCGCATCAGCGGCCTCCGAATTCGTGGAGACGGCCATCGAGCTCGTCGGAGCCCCGGATGGCCTGTTGGAAGATTTCGAACGCGCGGCCTGCTTCGACGAGTTCCACCATCATCGCAAGGGGATCGACGTTGCTTCCCTCGAGCGCACCTTGGACCAGATCCGGCGTCACCTCGGTCAAGGGTCCGGTCGGGCGCCACAAGTTCCCGCCGGCGGGTTCGGCCGTCGCGTCGACGACGCGAATCCGGTCGATTTCGCCGCTGCGCTCAGCCACGATTCGACCATCCGCTTCGATCGCGAACGACTCGCCGATCGGCAGGTCGATGGGGCCCGACTGACCCAGCACCGAGGCGCCACCCGCCGTGACGAGCCGACCGTCAGCCCGCACTTGGAAGTCGCCGGCCCGTGTCAACATGGCGCCAGACGCGCCTTCCACGGCGAACCAACCGGGAGAGCGAAGCGCGACATCCGTCGCATTGCCCGTGCTGTGAATGGCGCCGGAGCGGCGATCGGCCACGGTCGCGCTGACATCGACGAGGCCGGCGGCGGGGTCGGTCAATTCGAACGCGACGCGTTGTCCGCGGAACCCTACGGTCGAACTGTTCGCGAGGTTCTGCGCGACGGTGTCCATGCGCCGCCACGCGGCACTGGCGCCGCTGACCGCCGCGTACTGCTCGCGGCTCATCGACCTTCCAATGCAGCAAGGTCGCTGACGCCGAGCTGCGCAGCCAAACGCGCCTTGAGCTTGTTCCTGGCGTCCGTCAGGACCTGGCAGACACGGGAAACGGTGACCCCGTAGACCGCGGCGATTTCAGCCTGGCTGAGGTCCCTCGCGTAGTACATCAGCACGATCTGGCGCTGGCGCTCTGGCAGCGAGTCGATGGCTGCGCCCAACTCCGCGCGAATTTCGTCCGACGCCATCGCCTCGCCCGGCCGCATCGAGGACGCGTCCTCAATCAGCTCCGCGAGCGGGCGCCCCTCCGTGTCCGAGTCTTCCAAGCTGACAAGGCTGACGGGGCTCGTTCGGCCGACCGCTGACCAGTAGGTGTCGAGGTCGACCTCCAGCGCGTCGGCGACTTCTTGCGGCTCAGGAAGGCGTCCCAAGAGGCGGCGGGCCTCGTCGGTGGCCTGCTCGACCCGACGCGCCAGTTGCCGACGGCGCCGACTGAACGTGTCGTGGGTTCGAAGGGCGTCGAAGATGGCGCCGCGGATTCGGTACTCGGCATAGGTGGAGAACTTGATGCCGCGGGTGGCGTCGTAGCGGTCGAAGGCCTCCAGCAGGCCGATGGCGCCCCAGGCCGCCAGGTCTTCCAGGGTGGTGGCGGCGTCGACGCTCAGGCGCTCGAAGACCTTGCGGGCGACGAGGACCACCTTGCGCTGGTACCGTGCACAAACCGCGTCTCGCGTCAGCCCTTCGACGAGACGGGTCGTGCTGCCGGCGGCGATGGCGGTGCTGTAAGCGCGTGGCAACATGGGTCCCTCTCGGCTTAGGGTCTGTCCCGACGTGGACCCTTTCGGTGCGGGTCAGGACGCCTTGAGCGCTTTGTCCACGTCGAGGACGCCGACGGAGGTCAAACGGATGGACGGTACGAGTTCCGCCGCGCTCAGGACCGGCAACCGGGGCAAGGCGCGCTCGATGAGTTTGCGGACGGCGCCGCGCGCAAGCGGCGGGCACAACAAGACGGCCTGGGTCGCGCCAGCGTGAGATTCGGTCAGTTCGCGGGCCCGGATGATCAGGTGGCGTGCGGTCTGGGGGTCCAGGCCGAGCGTCGGCGCGGAGCCGTCCTTCGTGAGCAGGCTTCGGAGGAGAACGTCTTCCATGGCCGGCGAGAAGGTGACCACGGGGAGGGTGTTGTCGGGGGCAGCGAATCGGCGACTGATCGGCCGGGCAAGTCGCTGGCGGACGAGCTCGACGAGCAGGTCGGGGTCCTTGGCGCGTCCCGCGACCTCGGAGAGCGCCTCGAGAATGCCAACGAGGTCGCGGACGGACACGTCCTCTTTGAGCAGACCGCGCAGGACGCGCAACAGCGTGAAGCGCGGAACCGGCTCGGGGACGAGGTCCTCGACGAGCTTGGGATGCTTGGCGGTGACCCGTTCGAGCGCCGCGTCGAGCTGGCCGGCGTCGAACAACTCCGCTCCGTGAACGTGCATGAGTTCGACGAGGTGGGTCGTGACGACCGTAGGGACGTCGACGACGGTGTGGCCAAGGTCGTTGGCGCGTTGGACGAGGGCTGCCGGAATCCAGGTCGCCGGCAGGCCAAAGACCGGGTCCTGGCCAGGCACGCCGCCGAGTCCGGGTTTGGCCCCGCCAGGGTCGAGCGCCATGTGCTGTCGGGCCTGGAGTCGGCCGCTGCCGATGGGTTCGCCCCGTAGGACGATTCGATACCCTCCCGTTGGCAGGTCGAGGTCGTCTCGGACGTGAATCGCGGGCAGGACGAGGCCCAGATCCGTCGCGAATTGCCGACGAACCTTGGCAATCCTCTGGAGCAACTCTGCCCCATGTCGCTCGTCCACCAGGTAGAGCAGGTCTGCAGCCACCTCGATGGCGAGCGCATCGACCGGAAGCAGGTCCTCGGGGGCCATCTCACTTGGCCGAACCGGGGCGGCGGCGGGTAGCGGGGTCGGCTTTTCGAGGTCGGCCGCGACCATGCGACCCATTCCGAACAGCGCCAGCGCCACCGCCGCAAACGGAATCGTCAGGCCTGGAACGAGCGCGAACAGGCCTACGACGCCGGCGCCAAGGTACAACAGGTGCGGCGTCCCGGCGATCTGGGCTCTCACGCCCTCCGCAAGGCCGGGGCTGTCGGCGTCGTCGACGCGTGTGACCAGAAGGCCGGCGGCTGTCGAAACGATGAGGGCGGGCACTTGGCCTGCGAGGCCGTCACCGATGGTGAGGATGGCGAAGGTGTGCAGCGCATCGCCAAGGGCCATGTCGTGCTGCATCATGCCAATGAACGCGCCGCCTACCAGGTTGACGACCGTGATCAGAATGCCAGCGACGGCATCCCCTCGAACGAACTTGCTGGCGCCGGCCATCGCGCCGTAGAAATCGGCCTCGCGCGCGACCTCTGCACGTCGGGCACGCGCGACCTTTTCGTCGATGAGTCCGGCATTGAGCTCGGCATCGATGGCCATCTGCTTGCCTGGCATCGCGTCCAACGCGAAGCGGGCGGACACTTCCGCGACGCGCCCGGCACCCTTCGTGATGACGACGAAGTTGATCACGACCAGGATGGCAAAAACGACGATCCCGATCGCCGCATTGCCGCCAACGACGAATTGACCGAAGGCCTCGATGACCCGTCCGGCGGCGTGCGTCCCGTGGGCGCCGTCGCGGAGGATCACGCGCGTGCTCGCGACGTTCAGGCCCAATCGGACGAGTGTGGCGATGAGGAGAAGGGTGGGAAAGGTACTGAGTTCGACGGCGCGTCGCGCGGTCAGCGCCGCGAGAAAGAGCAGCAAGCTCGTGCCGAAGCTTGCGGCCAACAGCAAGTCGAGCACCCAGCCGGGCAGCGGCACCAACATGATGCCGATCAGGGCGAAAACGCCAGCGGCGAGGACGATGTCGATGCGGGAAGGGGACTGCGAGCGGGCCATCGCGCCCCATTCGGGCCCTACTGCGGAAAGTTGAGGGTCATTTTTATTCGCGGGTTGAGGTCAACTCCGGGAGCGGCGGTCCGATGGAGGCGCGGAGTCCCCATGGACCTCGTCTCTTTGCGTCGCATCGTTGAAGCTTCGGGCGATGGACAGGTCGGCGCGCTCAATCGCCTCAGTCACATGGTGGACCAAACGCCTGGATTTCGGGCCGTTCTGGTCCGGTATCTGGGGTCGATGCGCAACCGCGCGTTCGATGACGAGCGGTCTTTGGGGGCGATCGGTCCGGTCGTGACGGCGCAATTGGCCGTGCAGCAGATCGTCCGGATGCGTATCGAAACCGCACAGCTGCCGGGATTTGTCGCCCGCAAGCTCTGGCAGGACGTCCTGACCATGGGCTTGTTTTCGCGCGTTGCGGCCAGCCGCCTGGGAATTGCCGAAGACCTCGCCGCGACGACGGCGATGGCCGTGCACCTCGGAACCATCGAGTTGTTCCGCGACCGGCCCTACTACCTGTCCTGGCTGCGAGACGTTCGCTTGAAGCGCGGGGAGGAACGACGTCTGGCCGAGCGGGTCGTGTTTGGCCGGACACGCGGCGAGGCTTTCGGAGAGGTGGCCCGGAGGACGGGGTTGCCCAATGACGTGATTGCCGGCGTCGATGCCATCGCCGATGGCGAGCCCGATGAGGGCCTGCCCGACCTCCTTGACCACGCCGAGCACCTGGCGACCGTGCTCGCGCAAGGCGACGCCGCCGATCGACTCACGGGATGGGCCGCGAACACCGGGATGGCCTTTTCTTGGTCCGATCGCGCTGTACGGCTTGTTCTCGCCGACGTCCGCGATGTTTGGGGGCGATTCGCCACATCCGTGGGCGTCGCCGGGGTTCCAGAGCCGATCGGCCTGGGAGGAGAGTCACTTCCCGTCGATGGCCAGGAGGTCGCCGACCACGCCGCCACGCTCGAGCGCGAGGTGTTCCGTCTGCGCGAAGCCGTGGCGCAGGGTTGGGATGTGGACCCCATCACCCACCTTCCGACCCAACGCCGCTTCCTGCGCGAACTGGCCGACGCCGTCGAAGAGGCATTGCGTTTGCGGCGCGACCTATGGATCTTCGCGGTTGACCTCGACGGATTCACGGAGATCAACGGTCGCTTCGGCTTCGAAGCCGGGGACCGTGCGCTGGAGGCCGTAGGGGCCTCGTTGGCGTCGTTGTTGCCTGAGGGATGCCTCCTCGCCCGTGTCGGACCCGACTCGTTCACCATCGCGGTCCCGACCGACGGTCGCGGCGCGAAGGTCCTCGCACAACGCGTTCGCGTCGCGATCGAGGAATTGCGTCCGTCCCACGTGCCGGCGGGCCTTCGGCTTACGGCCTCGCTGCACGCCGTTCACCTCGAAGGGATGGAGCGTGGCCAACCCGCCACGGTCCTGTACCTCGCCGCCATGCGTGCCCTGGCCTCCAGGGAGCGCCGCGCTGCCAATCACATCGCCTGGACCCATTAAGGGAGGACGCTTGCCTCGGACGACGTTGGAACGAATGGCACGGGTAGCGGAGTCGCGGGAGCGCGACGCGCAACGGCAGATGTCGGAGGCCTTGTCTCAGGAACTGGCTGGCCAACGGACCCTCGCCGAACACGAGAAGGCGATGGCCCAAGCGCGAGCCATGACGTCGTTGGATGACGTCGACGATTTGCTTCGCTGCTACCAACACGCGCTTCGGGGAGAGACGGAGCGCCGTGCCCACGAGTCGACCCTCGTGAACCTGCGGCGCCTCGTGGACGAGCGTCGCGCCGCAGTGGTGGCGACGATGCGCGCGCGGCACATCGCGCGCAATGTGGCGGACCAAGCTGCCCGCGCGCTCGAACTCGAACGAGACCGCAAGGTGCAACGCGCCCTCGACGATGCATCGCAGCGCTCGAACCGCCCCAGGGAGGTCCAATGAAACTCGCCCGGTGGGCTGCATTTTTCGTCGTCATGGTCGGCCTTGGCGCGGCTGGCACGGCCTACGGTACTGGCGGGTCGCGCGGTCGGCCCACGGAAGCGCGCGCACTGGAGGATCTGGCCGATCGCCTGCACGATCGCGAGCGCTCCTTGGATCGGCGCGAGTCCACATTGTCGGGCCGTGCGGAGGACCTCGCCGAGGTCGAACGCCGCTTGGACGCGCGCTTGACGGAGCTGACGGCGCTTCGGGCCGAGTTGGATGCTCGCCTAGGCCAGCTTTCCGAACAGGAGGAGGCTCGGCGCACGGACCTCGTCCGCATGCTCGAGGCCGGCAAGCCGCGCGAGATGGCGCCCATGCTGGCCGCAATGGATGCGGCGCTCGCGGAGGACCTCGTCGACCGGATGAACCCCACGAAGGCAGGCCGCCTGTTGGCGGCCCTACCTCCGGATCGGGCGGCGGCCCTTGTCGAGGGCGACCGATGAACCTGCCGGTTCTCGCCTCCCTGGGACTGCCGGTAGGCACCATGCCATTCGGCGCGCGACCCCTCCCACCTGATGTCGGCGCGGCGCCGTTCGAGCCGTTCTCGGACCGCGTGGACAGGGCCCTGACGCGTCGGAAGCCTACGCCGCGCGCCGGCGCTGACGCGCAGGGCGAAGCGACCTCGCCCGCAGCGAGGGTCGCCGAGCCGATGGGGCTGCCGACGGCCAGTGAAATCGCGCCGCTGGCAGCTTGGTCTCTTCCCCCGGTGGACTCGGCCGATCCGCCCAAGGTGCCATCGACGGTCGCGGGCGACCTGCAGATCGAGTCGGCTGCTGTGCCCAGCCGGGTGCCTCACAGCCTCGCCGTGCGTCCGATCTCGATGGAATCGACTCCGTCCGAAGCGCTTGGCCATGACGAGGCAAGCGCGCCCAAAGGTCCATCATCGCGGACAACGCGAAACCTGGCAGAAAATCTGACGCGGTTGCCGACTCTTCCGGAGTCGGCAGCGCCTACGCACCAGACGCTCTCTCCGACCGCGCCGCCGGCGCCGGAGAGCTTGAGACGCACCGTCGAGCGGGAGACAGGCGCGGGCCACCCGTCCCTCGCCAATCCGGCCCGGGAGTTGGCGGCCGGGCCACGGACCGACGTTGGGGAGCCCGCGAAACCCGGGGTGCCGGCGACCCCTGCCCACGAGCCCACCGTTCCAGGCGCGGCAAGCCCGTTGGCGCCGCCAAGCGTCTGGAGCCTACCTGGGGACCTAGGGGCGATGTCCAGACCCGCAGAGCCAACCTTGTCCCGGGAACCGCCGCTTCGGCAATCGCCGCCGCAACACCTGTCCGCACTTGGCCTCGAACCCAGCGTTGTTCCCGAGCCCGCAGTCTCAAAGGCCAAGCACGACGGGTCGCAGCAACTGGACGCCCGCATCGTCCTCGACACGCTGGTCGGCGATCACGCTTCGACACCACTCGCCGCAACGATTGCGACCTTGGAACCCATCGCGGGCCCTTCGTTGGCACCCGCCTCTGCGCGCAACACACGGGTCTCCAAGGCCGTGCCAGGAGCGCCGCTCGCGGGTCCGGAGGTCGAGGCGTCGCCCGAGGCGTCCGAGGCCGACGCCACGTCCTTGGCATCCAACGAACCTGGAGTCGTGCCCGTCCCGCAAACGGAACCAGAGCGCGAAGCTCCCGTCGCCTCGCTCGACGCCGACGATTCTGTTTCGAACGGAGCTACGGATGCCGGCGGGCTTGGTTCCCTAGGAGTGTCGGGACCGTGGGCTCGCACGGAGCCAGCCGTGGCGCTGCCGCCCATCGTGGACGTGGGAACCCTGGCGCCGAACTTGTTGGAGCCTGCCGGCGTCACGTTGGACGAAGCCGACACGGGCGTGCCTGCGCTGCCGGACCAGGGCGCCGTGGTGGTCACCCACGAAGGCGTGAAGGTCGACATCGCCTGGCAGCCCGGCGCCGTCGATGTCGCGGTCCATGCCCCATCGTCGTGGGCGCCCAACCTGATGGCTGCGGAGACCCTCGTGCGTGAGGCCCTCGCCGAGGGGCGGACGCCGCTTCGAAGCTGGTCGACGCGCTCCGGCCTTCGGCCCTCCAGCGCCGAGCGCAGAGCCCGCCGCGGCGTCCTTTTCGAAACCCTTGCCTGAGGAGGCCCCATGGACCCCACGACACTGTTGCCGACCGTCGAAACCGGCGCCGCAGCGGCCACTCCAGAGCCCGGAAACGGCGAACTGGGTGAGGACGCATTTCTGCAACTGCTGACGGTTCAGCTTCAGAACCAGGATCCATCCAACCCCGTCAGTAACGAGGACTTCATTGCCCAATTGGCGCAGTTCTCGAGCCTCGAACAACTCGTGGCGATCCAGGGTTCGCTGGACATGGTGTACCTAGGCGTTGCGAGCGTGAACAACGCCACCATGTCGAGCTTGCTTGGCACGAACGTGGTCGCCCGGGGCGACCAGATTCACCTCCCCGAGGACGGCGATCTCACCCTTCATTTCGACGCCACGGCGCCTGCGACGTCGGGAACGGCCACCATCACGGACGAAGACGGATCCGTCATTGCGACGGTGGATTTGGGAAGCGTCGCCGAAGGCGAAGGGACCGTCGTTTGGGACGGCAAAGACGCGGACGGCGAGCGGGTGCCGGCGGGCGACTACACCGTTTCGTTCACCGGCCTTGCGGGTGACGGCAGTACGGTGTCCATCGACGCCCTCATGGTCGGACTCGTGGACAGTGTCGACTACAGCACGGGCGTCCCCAGGCCTTCTGTGGGCGGAGTGGACGTCGGGGTCGATGCCATCGTGCGTGTCGAAACGCCCTGAGCTTCAAGACACACCGACGCGTTCGGGATAGTCGCGGCCTACGGAGGTTGCATGTGGTGTCTTTGGTCGCGCTGGCCGCGCCACCGGAGCCCATCTTGGGCCCCTTGCCCACCGAAGAGTACATCCGTGACGTGAACGCGGCGGCACGTCGCACAAGTATCGGCATCACCAATGGGATGTGGGGCTCCGCGTGGGGTTCTGACGTGCACGTCGATGTTCCGTTTGGGCCACGCGTCGGCCAATTCTATGGCGCGCGAATTCGCGCGATCGTCGTGGACACGTCAGTGAATCCCGCAGTGGCCCCTGGCCTCGAGCTGTTCGGTCGCTCCCCGGTCATGATGGGCGTGCTCCGCATGTACGGCGGCGGCGGCGTCCACGTCTGGATCGACACGGTGACGGGCGACGTGCTCCCCGGCGGCGGTGGCCACATGGGGTTTGAAGGATTTGTTTCACCGAATATGGCGTTCTTGATGGAAATCGGCGGGCAGGGAAGCGATTTGGTGGGAATCGGCGGCGCCTCATTCCTCACTGGAATCCACTTCTACCTTTGAGGTGACGCGTGCAGGTTCGACTGTTCTACGCGACGAATCGGCGGCACCGCGGTCCTGACCGCTAGCGTCCGACGGGTACGGCGCCGACTTCAGCAAGGACGGAATGGAGAATCTAAGGGTCGGCCAAGTGACGCTTGAGCTCGACGACAGCGAGGTCGCATCCGCTCTCGCGTCAGACCTTGGCTCGGCGGGGCGGGGAAGCGGCGGAACGCTCGCCGAGCTGGCCACGGCCGCGATGAAGGACCGAGGCGCCTACGAGATCGTGGCCTACCCCGAGACGCCGACTCCGGACGGGTTGGTCACGCCGGGCTCGGAGGCCATGTTCAGGGACCTCCACAAGCTCATGTCCAGCAGCACGGACCTGATCACCATGATCCATGGCTACAACGTGACGTGGGCGGAGGCCGTTGGAACCGCGGTGGGCCTCCAGATTGCGTTGAACGGCAGCTCGGCTCGGGACAACACCCAACAGGTGGCAGTGCTGCTTCTCACATGGCCCTCGGACGGCCAGCTGACCCCCTGGATGTCCTACAAGTCCGACCGGGCCGACGCATTGTCATCGGGCGGCGCCATCGGCCGTGCCCTCCTGAAACTTCGCGACTTTCTGGGGGAGGTCAAGGCGCGGAAAATGGTGCCTTGCGGGCAGGACTTGCACTTGTTGTGTCATTCCATGGGGAATTATGTTCTACAGTGCGCGGTCGAGCGCCTCAGCGATCACACCCCTGCAACGGCCCTTCCGCGCTTGTTCGATCAGATCTGGATGTGCGCTCCCGACGTCGATGATGACGTCTTCGAAGAGGGGCAACCCCTGGCCCGCGTCCACCAAATCGCGCGTCAGGTAACGGTCTACCACAACCGGAGAGACAAGGCGCTCGTCATTTCCGACGTGACGAAGGGGAATCCCGACCGACTGGGTTCGGCCGGCTCGGCGCGCCCGGCTCTGCTTCACAGCAAGGTCGGCCAGGTCGATTGTGCCGAGGTCGCCGAGGGTCTTGTCGAACACAGCTACTACCTGGATGGGCATGTCCTCGACGACATCCGACTCTCGGTCGACGGTGTCGCCCTGAACGCAGAGAAACGTCGTCGACGGGTCGATCCCCACATCGGAAATGTCTGGCGTTTGTCGCCGTCCTAGCAGGCTGCTTGCAGGCTGCTGCAAAAACGCCATCCTGCTGCGCCCGCGGGGGCATCCCGCCCCGCGGCGTCACGGGGACCCCAGGCTCGGTCGCCGTACGCACGGTACGGCTTTCCTCGCCTTGCACCCCGTTCCTTGCGGGATCGGGCGCCCTCGCGCGCTCGCAACGGACGGCGCCGGTCATCACGCTCGCCGGCACGCCGGCGAGCGTTTCGCCCT
>SXOB01000053.1 GCA_005776945.1 Pseudomonadota bacterium | reverse complement strand
GATCCGCGAAGGCGGACGAACGGTCGGCGCAGGCGTCGTCGCCAGCATCATCGAGGGAGGCGCTAATGTCCACCGGCAACAAGATCCGCATCCGCCTCAAGGCGTACGACCACAAGCTCCTCGACAAATCGGCGAAGGAGATTGTGGAGACCGCGCGCCGCACGGGTGTGACGATCCGCGGGCCCTTCCCGCTTCCGACGACCATCAACCGGTGGACCGTCCTTCGCTCGCCGCACGTGGACAAGAAGTCACGTGAGCAGTTCGAGCGCCGTACCCATCACCGTCTGCTCGACATCCTCGAGCCGACACCTCAGACGGTAGACGCCCTGATGAAGCTCGACCTGAGCGCTGGCGTTCACGTCGAGATCAAGCTGACCTGAGGCACCGGCCATGCCGAGCGTACAAGTATACAATCAAGCGCGCAAAGAGGTCGGCTCTGTCGACCTCGACGATGGCGTGTGGGCGGTCGAGGTCAAGGAGCACTTGCTCTACGCCGCGGTCCGCTACCAAGACGCTGCCGCTCGCCAGGGCACGCACAAGACCAAGGGCCGCTCCGAGATTCGCGGCGGCGGCACGAAGCCCTGGAAGCAGAAAGGCACCGGTCGCGCGCGTCACGGTAGTAGCCGCTCGCCCCAGTGGCGCGGTGGTGGCGTCGTCTTCGGGCCGCACGTCCGCAGTCATGCCTTCAAGATGAACAAGGCGGTTCGCCGTGCGGCCCTGCGCTGCGCGCTGTCTCGCCGTGTGAGCGAGGAGCGGGTGGTCGTCCTCGATGCGATGGACCTTCCCGAAATCAAGACCCGCCAGGTCGTTGACTTCATGGGGCGCTTCGAGTTGCCGGACATGTTGCTCGTGCTCGACGCGCCGAGCGACAACGTGCTGAAGTCGTCGCGCAATTTGGCCGGCGTCACCGTCCTACCGGCGGATGGCCTGAATGTTCGCGACGTGCTTCGTCGGCGAAACCTCGTCGTGACGCAGTCGGCGGTGGCCTCCATCACCGACCGCTTGGGGAGCTGAGATGAAGGACATCCTCGTTCGGCCCCTGGTCACCGAAAAGACCACCACTCGCCTTGCGGAACGGACCTACGCGTTCGAAGTGCGCCCCGACGCGGAGAAGTCCGACGTCAAGCGCGCGATCGAGACGTTTTACGGCGTCGTGGTCGAGGCCGTCCGGACGTCCATCGTCCGCGGCAAGGTGAAGCGCAACCGCCGGTCTGCTGGCAAGCGCCGCAACTGGAAGAAGGCCTATGTGACCGTCGCTGACGGACACGCCATCAACGTATTCGGAGCCTGATCGGCCATGGCCGTCAAGACCTACAAACCGACCTCTGCCTCGCGGCGTACGCTGACTTCGGCGGACACCTCGGGCCTTTCAAAAGCGCCGCCGTTGCGTTCGCTGCTCAAGTCCCTTCCGGGGACCGGCGGCCGAAACAACACAGGGCGGATCACGGTTCGCCACATCGGCGGCGGCGTCAAGCGCCGGTACCGCATCATCGACTTCCGTCGTGACAAGGTCGGCGTTCCCGGCAAGGTCGCCGGCATCGAGTACGATCCGAACCGCACCGCGCGCATCGCACTCGTCCACTACGCCGACGGCGAGAAGCGGTACGTGCTTGCGCCCGCGGGCCTCACGGTTGGCGACCCGATCATCAGCTCGAACCAGGCCGACATCCGCCCTGGCAACACGATGGAGCTCGCATCGATCCCGTTGGGCACGATGGTGCACAACGTCGAGTTGACCTGGGGTCGCGGTGGCCAGCTCTGCCGTTCCGCTGGCTGCTTTGCGCAGGTCATGGCCAAGGAAGGCGGCTACGTGCTCCTTCGCCTCCCCTCTGGCGAGCTCCGCCAGGTCCTTGGACGCAACCGCGCGACGATCGGGCAGGTCGGAAACGCGGAGCACGAGAACATCGTGATCGGCAAGGCCGGCCGCAATCGCTGGCGCGGCGTTCGTCCTACGGTTCGCGGTACCGCCATGAACCCGGTCGACCACCCGCACGGCGGCGGCGAAGGCCGCGCCAAGGGCCGTCATCCTGTGACGCCTTGGGGCATGCCGACCAAGGGCTATCGTACCCGCGACGCCAACAAGCCGTCCGGTCGCTTCATCGTCAAGCGCCGTTACGGGAAGTAGGAAATATGGCACGTTCCGTCAAGAAGGGGCCGTTCATCGACGGCCACGTCATCGAGAAGGTCAGGGCCGCTCGGGCAGCTGGAGGCAACCGCGTCATCAAGACGTGGAGCCGCCGCTCGACCGTCATCCCGGACATGATCGGCCTGACCTTTGCCGTTCACAACGGCAAGCAATTCCTGCCCGTCTACGTGACCGAACAGATGATCGGTCACAAGCTGGGTGAGTTCGCACACACTCGGACTTTCCGGGGCCACGCGGCCGATCGGAAGGCCAAGGTCACGAAGTAGGCACCATGACGAGCCACGCCACCCTGCGGTTTGCCCGCGTTTCCGCCCGTAAGGCGCGCTTGGTTGCGGACGTTGTTCGCGGCAAGGCCGTGCCGGACGCGATTCGCGCGCTGACCTTCCTCGACAAGAAGTCGGCAGGCATGATTCAGAAGCTTGTCGAGTCGGCCGTTGCAAACGCTGAGCACGCCGGGACGGTCGACGTCGACGGTCTGATCATCAGCGCGATTCGCGTCGACGCGGGTCCCACGTTGCGCCGGTTCCGACCGCGCGCACAGGGACGCGCAACCAAAGTTCTCAAGAAGACGAGCCACATCGCGGTCGAACTGACCAGCCGGTAGGTGATCATGGGGCAGAAAGTCAATCCAATTGGGTTCCGCGTCGGTGTCACGACCGGTTGGGATTCCCGTTGGTTCGCCGAAAAGGACTACGGGCGGTATGTGGAGGAAGACCTCCGCATTCGCCAGTACATCAAGAAGAAGCTCCATTCGGCGGGCATCGCGCGCGTGATGATCGAGCGCGCGGCCAACAAGGCCAAGGTCTACATTCATGCGGCGAAGCCAGGGATTATCCTTGGCAAGCGCGCGACGGGCTTGGACTCTCTCCGCGCTGAAATTCAGCCGCTGACGCAGTCGGAAGTCTTCGTGCACATCATGGAAGTGCGCAAGGTCGACACCGAGGCCGTCCTGGTCGCGGAGAACATCGCGGCGCAGCTGGAGAAGCGCATCAGCTTCCGGCGCGCGCTGAAGAAGGCCATGCAACAGTCCCGACGCGCTGGCGCGAAGGGCGTGAAGGTCATGTGCTCCGGCCGTTTGGGCGGGGCCGAGATGTCTCGGTTGGAGTGGTACATGGAGGGCCGGGTGCCGCTCCACACGCTTCGGGCGAACGTCGATTTCGGTGTTGCCGAGGCCCGTACTTCGTACGGCGCGATCGGTGTGAAGTGCTGGATTTTCAAGGGCGAGATGATGCCCGGTGAGGATGCCCGCGGCGCTTAGCCGTCGGGTGCCGGGGGAGGAACTATGCTCTCACCCAAGCGGGTGAAGTACCGCAAGCAGCAGAAGGGACGTATGGCTGGCGCTGCATGGCGCGGGTCGGACATCGACTTCGGCGACTACGCACTCCAGGCCACGACGTGTGGGTGGGTGTCGGCGCGCCAAATCGAGGCCGCTCGAATTGCCCTGACGCGGCATGTCAAACGTGGCGGAAAGGTGTGGATTCGGGTTTTCCCCGACAAGCCCATCACCAAGAAGCCGCTGGAAACCCGAATGGGAACCGGCAAAGGCGCGCCCGAATACTGGGTGGCCGTCGTCAAGCCGGGGCGCATCCTCTACGAAATCGAGGGTGTCACGGAGGACATCGCTCGCGAGGCCTTCCGCCTGGCCGGGCACAAGCTCGCGATCCACACGCGCTTCATCAAGCGCGGCGACGAGGTGCTGTGATGACCGCTGAGCCGAAAGAGCTGAGCGACGCGGATCTCGCTTCGGCCCTCATGGGCATCGAGCGCGAGTTGGTCGCGGCGCGGTTCAAGCTCAAGATGAATCAGCTCGAGAACACCGCATCGCTCCGTGTGATCCGTCGCAGGATGGCACGGTTGGCGACGGAAGCGGGTCGTCGTGAACGGGCCTCGGGCGCGGCGAAGGGCTCGCTCGTGGGACGTCACGCCAAGGTGGGAAGCGCCGCGGCATCTTCCGCCGACGCTCCGGCTAAGGGTGGCTTCCTTTCGGGGATCGTTGACAAGTTGGCGGGTAAGGAGTAGTTCAGCGGGCCCACCTTCGGTGGGCATCCGATGCAGGTGCGCGTCCCTTCGGGGAGACCTCGCCTGCGGGGAACGGAGTGGCCCTCAGCCCCTCCACGGGAGTAGCCTCGATGAGTGTCGAGCAACAAAACACGGGTCGCCGTGAGCTCGTTGGAAAGGTGGTGTCGGACAAGATGGACAAGACCATTACGGTCTTGGTTGTCCGTACCGTGCTCCACCCGACGTACCGCAAGTACATCCAGCGGAGCAAGAACTACAAGGCGCACGACGAAGACAACGCGTGCAAGGTCAACGACACCGTGGTGATTCGCGAGTCGCGGCCGCTTTCCAAGACCAAGCGCTGGGTGGTTGTCGAACGCCGCCCCGCGGCTTCGTGACTGGGAGCTGAGCCATGATTCAGACCGAAAGCACGCTCGATGTCGCCGACAACTCCGGCGCAAAGCGCGTGAAGTGCATCAAGGTCATCGGGGGCAGCAAGCGCAAGTACGCGACCGTTGGCGACATCATTGTCGTCTCGATCAAGGACGCCGCGCCGAACTCCAAGGTGAAGAAGGGGCAGGTGGCCCGTGCCGTCATCGTCCGCACGACGAAAGAAGTGCGCCGGAAGGACGGCTCGTACATCCGCTTCGACAAGAACTCGGCCGTTCTCATCAACAAAGAGAATGAGCCCCTGGGCAGCCGCATCTTCGGACCCGTCGCTCGCGAACTTCGCGCGCGTCAGTTCATGAAGATTGTGTCGCTTGCGCCAGAAGTCCTCTGACGAGGGAGCCATGGCCAACAAGATGCGCATCCATGCTGGCGACGAGGTTCGCGTGATCGCGGGCGCCGCCAAAGGACGGGTCGGAAAGGTCCTTCGCGTCCTTCCCGACGAGCGCAAGCTCGTCGTCGAAGGCGTCCACCGCGTCCGCCGTCACCAAAAACCCGCCAACGGCACCCAAGGCGGCATCATCGAGAAGGAACTCCCTATCGATGCTTCCAACGTCGCCCTGTGGGACGCCAACCAGAAGCGTACCGTCAAGGTCGCTTACCAGACCGAGGCAGATGGGAAGAAGGTCCGCGTGGACCGGAAATCCCGTAAGCCCGTCGCCACACGCTGAGGAAACCGATGGGCTACGTCCCCCGTCTCCGCAAGCACTACTTGGACCAGGTCGCGCCAAAACTGCTCGACGAGTTCAAGTTCGCCAACCCCATGATGGTGCCGCGCCTCACCAAGATCGTCTTGAACTTGACGACCAAGGAAGCGCTGCAAAACGTCAAGCTGCTTGAGACGGCGGCCGAAGAGTTGACCCTGATCGCGGGCCAAAAGGCTGTGATCACCAAGTCACGCGTTTCGATCGCCAACTTCAAGCTCCGCGACGGCGTTCCACTGGGAGCTCGCGTCACCCTGCGCGGAGCGCGGATGTGGGAATTTCTCGATCGCCTCGTGACGATCGCGATTCCCCGAATCCGGGACTTCCGCGGGGTAAGCGCCAAGGCCTTTGACGGTCGCGGCAACTACTCCCTCGGATTGACCGAGCAGATCATCTTTCCCGAAATCAACTACGACAAGGTGACCCGCATCGGCGGGATGAACATCGCCTTCGTCACCACCGCGCGGAACGACGAGGAAGGGCGTGCTTTGCTGCGCCACCTCGGCATGCCCTTCGCCAGCTGACCGCGGAGATCGACCCCATGACCGATCCGATCGCCGACATGCTCACCCGAATCCGCAATGCGCAGCGGGTCGGGCATGCCACAGTGCTCATTCCGCGTTCAAAGATCAAGCTCGCGCTGACGGCCATCCTCAAGCGGGAAGGCTTCATCGAGGGCTACATCGAAGACGGTGAGGGGCCGACTGCCCAGCTCAAGGTCTTCTTGAAGTACGACGGCGCTCAGGTGGGAGCCATTCGTGGCATCCGCCGCGTGAGCCGGCCCGGCCGCCGCGTGTACTCGGGGCGGGACGACCTCCCGCATGTGCGCAACGGCCTTGGCGTCTCGATTCTGACGACGCCCCGGGGCATCCTTACCGACCACCAGGCCCGCGTGGCCGGCGTGGGCGGCGAAATCATCTGCCAGGTCTGGTAGCGCGCGAGCGCGCGGAGGAAGCGATGTCGCGTATCGGACGACTTCCCATCGTGGTTCCCAAAGGCGTCACCGTTCAGGTGGCGGCGGACCAGGTGCTCGTTTCGGGCCCCAAGGGCTCGTTGCGTCAGGCGATCGTGTCGGGCACTTCGGTCGAGGCTGCTGGCGACACGATCACAATCAACCGCAGCAGCGACGAGGGCCCCGTTCGCGCGGCCCACGGGCTCATGCGCGCCCTCGTGATGAATATGGTCACGGGCGTCAGCACGGGGTTCGCCAAGGCTCTGGACATCCAGGGGGTCGGCTTCCGCGCTGAAATCAAGGGCCCGAACCTCGTGATGAACCTCGGGTTCTCGCACCCCATCGAGTACGCCGTCCCCAAGGGCGTCGCGGTCGAAGTGCAGAAGAGCACGCGGGTCGTCGTGACTGGCTCGGATCGTCAGCAGGTGGGCCAAGTGGCCGCCGAGATTCGCGCCTACCGCCCGCCTGACCACTACAAGGGCAAGGGCGTTCGCTACGAAAACGAGCATCCGCGGATCAAGGAAGGCAAGTCGGCCTAACGGAGTTCTCATGGCACGGACGAACCAGAAAGCATTGGCGCGCACTCGGCGCAAGAAGCACATCCGGAAGAGCGTTCGGGGGACCCCCGAGCGTCCGCGCCTGACGGTGTTCCGCAGTGCTGTTCACATCTACGCTCAGGTCATCGACGACGCTTCCGGGCGCACGTTGGCCTCGGCGTCGTCGTTGAAGCTGGCCGATGTCGCCGGAGGCAACCGCGAGGGCGCCGCCGCCGTCGGTAAGGCCGTCGCCGAGGCTGCCAAGGCCGCGGGACTTCAGCGCGTCGTGTTTGACCGCAACGGGTTTCTTTACCACGGGCGCGTCGCCGCGCTTGCCGAGGCGGCTCGCGAAGCCGGCCTCGAGTTCTAGGAGACGGGCATGAGCCGCGATCAGAAGAGGCGCCGCGACGACGAGGAGAGCACCCTCATCGAGAAGGTGATCTACATCAACCGCGTCGCGAAGGTCGTCAAAGGCGGCCGGCGGTTCTCATTCTCGGCGATCGTCGTCGTCGGTGACGGCCACGGCACCGTGGGCGTTGGCTTCGGCAAGGCGAACGAAGTGCCTGAAGCGATTCGCAAGGGCACCGAGAAGGCCAAGCGCGGCATGCGCCCCATTCCGCTTCTCGGCGGCACGGTTCCCCATGAGGTCAAAGGCAAGTTCGGGGCAGGCTGTGTGGTCCTGCGGCCGGCCGCCGCGGGTACGGGCGTCATCGCCGGGCCGGCCGTGCGCGCCATCATGGAAGCCGTCGGCGTGCACAACATCCTGACGAAGTCTCTGCGCTCGTCGAACCCCCACAACGTGGTTCACGCCACCTTCGACGCGCTCCACCAGCTGGAGTCGGCCGAGTCCTACGCGCAGCGTTTGGGCAAGGACGTCGAAGAGGTTCACCGCAACTACACCGTCCGCTACCAGAACGCGGTCGGCTGAGGTCACCATGGCCCGCCTACAGATCACGCTCAAGCACAGCCGGATCGGCCAGACGGAGCGGGCGCGCGCCTGCCTGATCGGGCTCGGCCTCCGCCACCCGGGCAGCGTGAGCGTCCTCGAAAATACGCCTGCCGTTCGCGGCATGGTCAAGAAGGTCCTTCATCTCGTCGAAGCCGTCGAGGTTGCCTGAGGTTCCCATGGCATACGAACTATCGAATCTCCACCCGGCGCCTGGCGAGACCAAGGACCGGATGCGTGTCGGCCGCGGCGAAGGCTCCGGCAAGGGCAAGACAGCGGGCCGAGGCACCAAGGGGCAGCAGTCCCGTGCGGGCTACAAGCGTCGTCCGAACTTCGAAGGCGGCCAAACACCGCTTCGTCGCCGGATCCCGAAGCAGGGCTTCACGAACAACTTCGCCAACGACTTCGAGGTCGTGGACCTCGGCCGCCTGGATGCCTTCGAGGCGGGCGCGGTGGTTGACGCGGAGGCTCTGCACGATCTGCGGATCATTTCCCGCATTGGGCGCAACGGCGTCAAGATTCTGGGCGGCGGAGATGTGGGGGTTGCCCTTCACGTTCGCGTGTCCAAGTTGACGCGCTCCGCATCCGAGAAGATTCTCGCGGCGGGTGGAACGGTCGAGGGGCCGCTGCCGGGCGAGTAGCTCGGCCCCGGCGGGGGAGTACCGCTTGACGAACATCTTCGTCCAGATCTGGCGGATGGAGGACCTGCGCAAGCGGGTGCTCTACACGCTGGCCATGATTGCCGTCTACCGGCTCGGTGTGTTCATCCCGAGTCCGGGTATCGATCGGCAGATCTTGGGAACTTGGTTCAGCCAGCAGGACAACTCCCTGTTTGGCTTGTACGACATGTTCTCGGGCGGAGCGCTGAAACAGTACAGCGTGTTTACGCTCGGCATCATGCCGTACATCACGGCCTCGATCGTCATTCAGCTGCTGAGCGAACTCGTTCCGTTTCTCAAGCGAGTCAAAGACGAGGGTCAGGCCGGACGGGCGCGGCTCACGCAGTACACCCGGTACTTCACGATCGTCATCGCGTGTTTCCAGAGCTTCACGTTTGCGACAGGCATGGAGCAGATGCGCGTGGGGAGCAACCTGGTCGTCCTGGACCCGGGTTGGGCTTACCGCCTGCTGACGGTCGTGACGATGACTGGGGGCGCTTGCTTTGTCATGTGGCTCGGTGAGCAAATGACCGAGCGCGGTGTCGGCAACGGCGCCAGCATCCTGATCGTGACGGGCATCTTCGACGGCATTCCGTCTTCGCTGGCCATGTTGTACCAGCTGCTTCAACTTGGTGAGGTGAACCTCATCCAGATGACGATGCTGCTCGCGTTCATGTTCCTCGTCGTGTACCTGATCGTGTTCGTTGAGCGCGGTCAGCGTAGGATCCCGCTGCAGTATGCGAAGCGGGTGCTCGGGCGGCGCGTCTATGAAGGGCAGACGAACTATCTGCCCTTGAAGGTGAACAACTCGGGCGTCATCCCCCCGATTTTTGCGTCGTCGCTGATGATGGTGCCGAGTACGGCAGGTCAGTTCGTCGAGTGGTCGGTCCTGGACTGGGTGCAGGGGGCTTTCTACCCGGGCCGCTGGCTGTACAACGTCGGCTACGTCGTGCTCGTGCTCGTGTTTGCCTTCTACTACACCGCGGTGACGTTCAAACCGGAAGACATCGCTGAGAACCTGAAGAAGCAAGGTGGGTTCATCCCGAAGGTGCGTCCCGGCAAGGAAACGGCCGAGTACCTCGACTGGATTCTCAACCGGCTCACGACGGGTGGCGGCGTCTACCTCGCCGTCATTTGCATCCTTCCGACACTGCTGATCGTCGACTTCGGGGTTCCGTTCTACTTTGGCGGAACGAGCCTGCTGATCATCGTCGGCGTCTCGCTCGACGTGGTCGCCCAAATCGAGGCCCAGCTATCGACGGCCCACTACGACGGCGTCGCGCCGCCCCAGGGATTGCGGGTGCGCAGACGTGGGCAGTTGGGTGGGGCGGGTCCGTGGGTCTGACGTCTCCAGCGAGCGGCCCATGCGCGCGCTGACGTCGGGCCAAGTGGGCTGGGTCAAGGAGCCTTGGGAGCTCAACCTCATGCGGGCGGCCGGGCGCAAGCTGGCCGAGGTGTCCGCGGAGGTCCGCGAACGCGTCCGCATCGGGGTGACGACGCTTGAACTTGACGCCATTGCGGAGGCTGCGATCCGGCGCGTGGGCGCGGCGCCGTGCTTCAAAGGCTACGTCGTCGGCGACAGCGTGCCGTTTCCCGCCAGCATTTGCGCCAGTCCCAACCAGGTAGTCGTTCACGGGATCCCCGACGAGCGCCCGCTTGTCGACGGCGACCTGCTGTCGATTGACTTGGGCCTCGTGGCCGGCGGCTACCACGCCGACTGCGCGTTCAGCGTCGCGCTCGGCACGGCCAAGCCTCGCGTCACCCGCCTGCTTGACGCGACCGAGCGCAGCATGTATGAGGGCGTCGCTCGGGCTCTGGCCGGCAATCACATCGGAGATATCGGACACGCGATCGAATCGTTCATCAGGACCCACCGCTTTGGGATCGTCGCGGACTTCGTAGGGCACGGCATCGGCCGGCGCATGCATGAGTCGCCTTCGGTTCCCAATTACGGGGTCGCCGGGAAGGGTCATCTCCTTCACGCGGGCATGTGTCTCGCCATCGAGCCCATGATCACGCTCGGCACCGACCAAACGGAGATCCTGGATGACGGTTGGACCGTGGTCACGGCCGATGGTAGTCTGGCGGCTCATTTCGAACACACCGTCGCAATCACCTCAAAAGGGCCAGAAATACTGACGGTGTTGGAGGGTGACAACCCTCTTTCTCGTTTCGGTATCGTCTGATTCGGTTTCGGCGCCGCCTCTGGCGGCTCAACGTAGGAAGGTTCCCTTGGCACGTATCGAAGGCGTTGACTTGCCGCGCAACAAGCCGGTCTGGGTCGCGCTCCAGTACCTGTACGGCGTAGGCCGGACCGCGGCTCTCCGCGTCATCCAGGCCGTCGGCATCGAGCAGAAGACCCGCGTCTTCCAGCTCACCGACCATGAGATTGCCCGCATCCGTGAAGTGCTGCAGCAGCAGCTGCGCGTCGAAGGCGAGCTCCGCAAGCAAGTAGCGATGAACATCAAGCGGCTCATCGACCTGGGCACCTACCGCGGGCTTCGGCATCGTCGTGGGCTCCCGGTGCGCGGGCAGCGCACGCATACCAACGCGCGTACTCGGAAGGGACCGCGCCGCAGCACGGCCGCCAAAGTCAAGCGGTAGACGGGGGGAGTCATGAGCGAAGAAACCGAAAGTGGTGGATCCAAGGGTGGCAAAGGCGGGAAGCGCAAGTCGCGCAAGAACGTCCCGGCCGGCCTCGCCCATATCCAAGCGTCGTTCAACAACACCGTGGTGACTATCACGGACCTCGCTGGCAACACGGTCGCGTGGAGCTCGGCGGGCGTTCTGCGCTTCAAGGGCTCGCGCACGAGCACGCCGTTCGCGGCTCAGCTGGTCGCGGAAGACGCGGCCCGCAAGGCCCAAGAGCACGGCATGAAGCAGGTCGGGGTCTTCGTCAAGGGCCCTGGCACCGGCCGCGAATCGGCGCTCCGCGCCATCGCGAACTCGGGCCTCAGGATTACGTTGATCAAGGACGTCACGCCCATCCCGCACAACGGGTGCCGTCCCCCCAAGCGACGCCGCGTCTGACGGCGACGACGCCCGGCTTCGGCCGGACCACGGCCGGTCCACCGTGGTCTCCGTTCGGGGGCGTTCCACAACACGGGACGTGAGCTCGCAGGCCGCGTAGCAGAAGTCCCGGGTGGAGGAATCTATGGAACAAGCTGCATACGCCAACTGGCGTAGTCTCATCAAACCCCGCCGCGTCGAAGTCGATGGCCGTTCGGGCCGTACCTACGGCAAGTTCGTCATTCGGCCGCTCGAGCGCGGATTCGGCACGACGATCGGCAACTCCCTTCGTCGCGTTCTCCTGTCGTCGCTGCAGGGCGCCGCGGTCACCACCGCGCGGATCCAAGGCGTCCAGCACGAGTTCAGCTTCCTTCCCGGCATCGTGGAAGACGTGACGGACATCGTCCTGAACATCAAGGGCGTACTCATCCGCGCCCAGGGCCAGGACATCATCCGCGGCCGAATCAGCCGTGCTGGCGAACCCGGCAAGACGGTCGTTGTGCGCGCTGGCGACTTTTCCTTTGACGGCGCGTGCGAGGTCCTCAACCCCAGCCACGCCATCTGCACGCTCACCGAAGAAGGGCGTTTCGACGCCGAGGTGACCGTTCGTTCGGGCAAGGGCTATGTCCCAGCCGCCCAGAACAAGGACCCCGAGGATCCGCTCGACACGATTCCGGTTGACGCCATCTTCTCGCCGATCAAGCGCGTCCGCTACACGGTCACGAACGCCCGCGTCGGCAATCGTACGGACTATGACCGTCTGACGATGGAAGTCTACACGGACGGCAGCGTGCTTCCCGAGGACGCGTTGGCGTTCGCGGCCAAGATCCTCAAGGAGCAGCTCCAGATCTTCATCCACTTCGCGGAAGAAGAGGAGCCGGTCGGCGGCGACGAAGACGGCGCGGACCAGGAGTACTCGGAGCACCTGTACAAGCGGGTCGACGAGCTCGAGCTGTCGGTGCGGTCTCAGAACTGTCTGCAGAACGCCGGCATCGAGTACATCTGGCAGCTCGTGGAGAAGTCCGAGGCCGAGATGCTCAAGACCAAGAATTTCGGACGCAAGTCGCTCAACGAGATCAAGCAGATCCTGCAGAGCCTGAACTTGCAGTTGGGGACGAAGCTTTCGGCCTCGTTCCAGCGCAACAAGGCCTCGGCCTGATCGGGGGGATGTCATGCGTCATCGCAACTCCGGACGCAAGTTCGGCATGGACGGCACGCAGCGCAAAGCCATGTTTCGCAACATGGTCACGAGCTTGCTTTCACACGGCGAGATCCAGACCACGCTGATGCGTGCGAAGGACCTTCGCGGCATTGCCGAGCGCGTTTTGTCGCTTGGCAAACGTGCCCCCAGCGTGGAAGGGCTGGAGGGCAGTGCGTTGGCCACCGCTCGCGCCCAGCGCGTCGCGGCCATCCGTCGCGCCCGTCTTTGGATCCACGACGACGAGGCGCTCGCCAAGATTTTTGGCGAGTACGCTGAGCGTTTCCGGACCCGTCCGGGTGGCTACACGCGGATCCTCAAGCTTGGCAATCGGCCTGGCGACCAGGCTCCGATGGCCATCATCCGCCTGGTGGAAGCGCTTCCGTCGGCCTGATGTCCGGGTGTCGGGGGTGACGGCGTGCGCCGCCTCCGACATGTGCGAACTCCCGTCGCCCAGGCTGTCGAGGGCGAATGGCGGAACGGACGGCCAGGGCCGCTCGGTCTTGGCGCTGGGAATGGCCGTGGGCAGGCTACAGCACCCTTGGGGGGGCGCCATGGACGCGGCGGTTGCGTTGGAGCGCTTTCGTGCGCGGTTGTCGCGCGACGGCCGTCGGACAACCGGGCAGCGCGACGCCATCGCAACGGTGTTTTTCGAGGCCGGCCGGCACCTGAGCCTGCTGGACATTCTCGACCTTGCGAAGCGAATCTCTCCTGGGGTCGGATTTGCGACCGTCTACCGTACGATGCGGATGTTGGCCGACTGGGGCCTTGCCTCTGAACATCGCTTCGATGGTGGGCAGACGCTCTACGAGCCCATCGACGCCGATGCGCACCACGACCATCTCATCTGCGTCCGTTGTGGCCGGGTGGTCGAGTATGAGGAGCCCGAAGTGGAGGCCCTCCAAGAACGCGTCGCCGCCCGCTACGGCATGCGGGTCGTGAGCCATAAGCACGAGATTTACGGTGAGTGTCTCGCTGGTTGCAGGCCCCCCGTTGGCGCACCCGGTCTCGGGGATTAGCTCTGGCGCGCCATGTACTTGTTCGTCGTCACGCTTCACGTCTTGTTGGCCGCCCTCCTGGTGCTCGTCATCGTGCTGCAGCCGGGAAAGGGCAGTGACGTGGGCGCCGCCTTTGGCGGTGGCGGAACGTCGACGCTCTTTGGCCCGCGGGGCCCCACGAACCTGTTGCAGCGCGCCACCACGGTCGTCGCCTTCATGTTCATGGGTACGAGCCTGACGCTGGCTCTGTACAGCAATCGTCGGATGATGGCGGACGCAAACGTCGAAGAGGAATTGCTCCGCTTGCGCCAGGAAGAGGCGGCCCTCGGGAGCGGGGGCGAGGTCGTCATCCCCGACGAGATGCCGCAGCCAGAGATCACGCCTTCGCGCCGATAAGGTTGGCGAGGCGCTTTTGGGCTTTGCCTTCCGCCGACCGCTCGTTATGCGCGAGCGCCCGGTGGCAACATCGGGATTGCGCAGGTGGCGGAATCGGTAGACGCGCTAGTTTGAGGTGCTAGTGGGGCAACCCGTGGGGGTTCGAGTCCCCCCCCGCGCACGTTTTCTTCAGGCGCCCCTCAGGGCGGCGTCCACGATGGCAAGGAAAGAGGCCGCGTCGAGGCTGGCGCCCCCAACGAGGGCGCCGTCGATGTCAGGCATGGCAAGCAATTCCGCGGCGTTCCCAGGGGCCACCGAGCCGCCGTAGAGGATGCGCAGGTCTTCGGCCACCCAGACGGGTCGGTTTGCCCCGAGCCAGCCGCGGAGGGTGGCGTGCATGGCCTGGGCGACATCTGGCGTGGCTACCTGACCCGTTCCGATCGCCCATACCGGTTCGTAGGCCAGCGAAAGGCCGCTCAGGCGGTCGTCGGGCAGTCCGTCGAGGGCTCCTGCCAGCTGGGCGAGAACGGTCGCCTCAGCCCGGCCCGTTTGCCGTTCGTCGAGCGTCTCACCGACACAAAGCACGGGCAACAAGCCGGCGTCCAGAACCGCTACGATCTTCGCGCGTGTCGATTCGATGGACTCCTGGTGGCGTGCGCGCCTTTCGCTGTGGCCAACCAGCGCGAAGTCGCATCCGATCGCACGCGCCATGGCTGCAGAGGTGTCCCCGGTCCATGCCCCTAGGGCGACGGGTGCAACGTCCTGGACGCCGACCGCGACGGCTGAGCCGGACAGGCACTTGCCGACGGCGTGGACGCTCAGGGTGGTTGGAAACACGGCGACCGTGGCAGGGATGGAGGGGGAGACGGCGCTGCGGAGCGCCTCCGCCAATGCGACCGCGTCGGCCGGACCTCGGTTGAGTTTCCAATTGCCGGCGACGAACGGTCGCCTCATCCCTTCTTCCTCAGGGCGGCGAGGCCAACCAGGTCACCTTGCTCGATGAACTCGAGGCTCGCGCCACCGCCGGTCGAGACGTGTCGAATCCGATCCGCGATCCCGAAGCGGACTGCGGCTGCGGCGCTGTCCCCGCCGCCGACGACCGTGAGGCCCGTATTCGCGGCAACCGCTTCAGCGATGCCGCGCGTACCGCCACTGAAGGCGTCCCACTCGAACACGCCCATGGGACCATTCCAAAAGATCGCCTGGCAGCGGTTCAGGAGGGTGGACCAGGCCGATACGGTGGCCGGGCCGATGTCGAGCGCCATCATGCCTTCGGGGATGGCGTCGACCACCCGCGCGGGCGCGTTCTCCGCAAATGTCTCGGCGACGACGTGGTCCACCGGCAAGTGGACTTTGACTCCCCGCTGCTGCAGACGTGCAAGCAAGGCCGCCGTGGACTCCACGCGGTCGGCCTCGACCCGACTGGCGCCGACGGCGACGCCTTGAGCCGCGAGAAAGGTCGTCGCCATCGCGCCGCCAATGAACAGGTGGTCTACGCGACGCGCGAGGGCCTCGACGACGCCCATCTTGTCCGACACCTTCGCGCCGCCGAGGATCGCCGCGTACGGGCGGAAATGGTCCGGGGTGTTCACGTCGACGAGGGGAGCGAGTGCCGCCACCTCGGCCGCAACCAAGTGGCCAGCGGCTGATGGCAGCCACTTTGGCACGCCAGTGATGGAGGCGTCCGGCCGGTGCAGGCAGCCAAAGGCGTCTTGAACAAAGACATGGGCCAGATCCGCGAGTTGGCGGCCGAAGGCCACGTCGCCGGCCTTCTCGCGAGGGTCAAAGCGCAGGTTCTCCAGGAGCATCACGCCGCCGGCGGGCAGGTCCTTGACGAGGTGGCCGACCTCAGTGCCGACGATTTCTTCCGAGAAGACGACTTCGTCGTCGAGCAACTCCGCGAGGCGCGCCCCGACGGGCAGCAGGCTGTACTTCGCTTCGCGTTGATCCTTGGGGCGCCCCAAGTGGCTCGCAAGGACCAACTTGGCGCCTGAGCTCCGCAAGGCCTTGATGGTGGAGAGTGCGCCGCGGATGCGGGTGTCGTCGGCGACCGTGTCGCCGTCGAGCGGAACGTTGAAGTCCACTCGGACGAGCGCGACGCGCCCCTCAACTTGCAGGGTGTCGAGCCCAGGGACGTTCATTTGGCCCCCAACACCACGGCCATGTCCGCCATCCGGCACGAGAAACCCCATTCGTTGTCGTACCAGGAAAGGACTTTCACGAGGCGTCCGCCGATCACATCGGTCAACGGGAGATCGACGATCGACGAGGCCGGGTGGCCGATGAGGTCGCTGCTGACGAGTTCATCGGTCGACGCGACGAGGACGCCAGCGAGGGGGCCCGCCGCCGCGGCCGTCAGTGCGGCGTTGATCTCCTCCTTCGTCGTGTCGCGGGCCGCCGTGAAGGTGAGGTCGACGATGCTGACGTTCGGCGTTGGCACCCGCATGGCGAGGCCATTGAGCTTGCCCGCGAGCGCCGGAATGACGAGGCCGATGGCCTTTGCTGCTCCCGTCTCGGTCGGAACCATGTTCTGAGCCGCAGCGCGCGCACGCCGAAAGGACCCCTTGCGGTGGGGTGCGTCCAACAGGTTCTGGTCCATCGTGTAGCTGTGAACCGTGTGGACGAGACCCGCGACGATACCGACCGATTCGTGCAGCACGGACGCCAACGGCGCGAGGCAATTCGTGGTGCAGGACGCGTTGGAAACCACGTGGTGGTTGGCGGGGTCGTAGTTCTTGTGATTCACGCCGTAGACGAACGTCGCGTCGACGTCTTTCCCGCCCGGCGCCGAGATGAGGACCTTGCGGGCGCCCGCCGTGCGGTGAGCCTCCGCCTTCGCCTTGGAGGTGAACAGGCCCGTACACTCGAGGACGACGTCGACGTTTCGAGCGGCCCAGGGCAGGAGCGCCGGGTCCTTCTCCGCGGTGACCGGGACAAGTTTGCCATCGATGACCAGGCCTTCCGCCGTGGCCGACACATCGTGTTCCCATGTGCCGTGCACGGTGTCGTGCTTGAGCAGGTACGCCAACATCTTGGCGTCGGTGAGGTCGTTGATGTGGACGAACGCGACGTCGGGACGATTCCACGCGGCCCGAACCACCTGACGTCCGATGCGGCCGAAACCGTTGATTGCGATGCGAACGGGCATGGTCTCTCCACTGGGGCCAGGCCCGTGGGACCCGTGCCAAAGGATGGGCGGCTAATCGCCGAGCACGGCGCGCGCGACCCGCTGGCCATCCAGGGCGCACGAGATGATGCCCCCGCCGTAGCCGGCGCCTTCCCCGCACGGAAACAAGCCGCGAACGCCGACGGATTCCAAATTCGGGCCGCGGAGGAATCGGACCGGGGAGGTCGTACGCGACTCGGGGCCCATCAGGACGGCCTCCGGGCCGGCGAAGCCGGGAACTTCGCGGTCGAAGCGTCGCAGCGCCGCGACGAGGCCCTCGGCCACGGGCGCCGGAAACAAATCCCAAAGATCCGCTGGCGCCACCCCGTGGGGGTACGACGTTCGGGGCAGCGTCGAAGACACCTTGCGAGCCATGAAATCCGACGCGAGGCTGGCGGGCGCCGCCCAGCTACCTCCCGTCAGCGCGAAGGCCCTCGTCTCGAGGTGATTCTGGAAGGCCACTCCAGCGAGGGGATCGCCGGGACGGGCCCCCGCGGCGGCGTAGTCCTCGGGCCCGACGTCAACGATGACCGCCGAGTTGGCCCACATCGCGCGGCGAGCGGCGAACGACATTCCGTTCACCACGAGGTGGCCGTCCTGGGCGCTCGCCGGCACGACCATTCCGCCAGGGCACATGCAGAACGTGTGCGCCTTTCGGCCGGCCGTGGCCTCGCAGGACAAGCGGTATGTGGCCGGGGGCAGGTCGCCGCGCTCGGGCCGCCCGTAGCGGGCGGAGTCGATCAACTTCTGCGGATGCTCGATGCGGACGCCGACAGCGATGGGGCGAACCTCGGCTTGGCAGCCAATTGCGAGGAGGGACGCCATCGCGTCGCGCGCCGAGTGGCCCGCGGCGACGATGACCGGTGAACCTTCGATCTGCGTCCCGTCGGACAGTTCGACACCCCGGACCTCGCCCCCCTCCACCTCGAATCGAACCACGCGGGCGTGGAATCGGACATCGGCGCCGAGTTCGGCGAGGCGGGCGCGGAAAGGTGGGAGGATCGCGCGGATGCGGTCGGTGCCAAGATGGGCCCAGGCCTCTTGCAGTGCCTCGGGGTCCGCGCCGAACTGGATCAACCGCTGGAAGATCCAGCCGACCTCGCCGTCGCGTCGACGGGTGTAGATCTTGCCGTCCGAAAACGTGCCCGCGCCACCTTCCCCGTACACGACGTTGTCGTCGGGCCCCGGCGCCGTGGCATGGCGCCAGGCCGCGTTGACGATGCCGACACGTTCTTCGACGGGGCTGCCGCGCTCGAGAAGAATCGGAGGGCGTCCAGCTTCGGCGAGCCAGAGTGAGGCAAAGAGCCCGGCGGGACCGGCACCGACGACGATGGGTCGTCCGGCGGCCGCCGCCTTGCGCGGCGGTGCCGCTTCGAGGCCATACCGGCCCCCGTCTCGCTCGGTCCAGGTCCGGACACCTGCGATTTTCCGGGCGAGACAACGCGCCTCGTCCCGCACCTCGACGCGCAGGACCGCTCGCCAAAGCGGCGCGCGCGACCTGGCGTCGAGCGACCGGCGGACGAGCGTGACGCTGAGGACGTCGGCCACGCCCATTCGCAGGGCGGTCGCGGCGCGCTGCTCTGGGGTTCGGCCGTCATCGGGCCAGGGGACGTTTTGGACGAGCAGCGGCATGGCCCGAAAACGTCACGGCCCTCCGCGAAGGGAGGGCCGTTCGAAAGAAGTGGAGCGGGTGATGAGATTTGAACTCACGACAACCACGTTGGCAACGTGGAGCTCTACCACTGAGCTACACCCGCAGAGCAGGCTGCGCCTAACGCCGGTGTACCCCGTCCTGTCAAGGCGCAGCGCGATCGGCGATGGACGTCAGTTGAGTTCGTCGATCGCCTTCGGGGGCCTCGGCGGCCGCTGCACGGGCGATGCGAGCCAAGTGTTGGCCGATGGCGTGGCGCGCCCCAGGCCAATCTGTGGCGCCCGGCTCTCCGAGACTCCGTCCGATCGCGAGCCACGTCGCCTCATCCGGCTTGCGGCGTTCGAGCAGGTCGACGGGCAGGGGCGCGCCGCCGCTTCCGACCACGGCGTCGATGAGGTTGGGCAGGGCAATGGGGTAAAGCACGGATTGCTGAGCGACGTCCATCGTCTTCAGCGCGTCGTTGAGCGCAATGACGACCCAGACGTCGCCAAAGTGGCCGGGTTCCGCTCCCCAGGCGTCGCCCCGCGCCAACGTGCCGACGCGATCGAGGCCAAGGCAGGCGATGTCGTGACAAGAGGCATCCCAGCGGCGGGCGGCGTCGGCCACAAGGGCCGCGCCCGTCGCCGTTGGATCACCCCCTTGGGTCAGCGCAGCGTCGAAGGCGCGATCCAGCCAGGCCTTCACGGGGTCGACTCCCCCCACCTCGGCGGAAGCGGCGTCGCGCGCCTTGGCCCAAGCCGCCTGCTCGCGATCCCGATCGGCCGCAGAGCGCTGCAAGGCCAAGTTCGTCGCGCGTTCGAGCGCCTCGAGTGCAGCGGGCGACGGTTGTGGCGGCGCACTTCGGGCGACCAGCGCTCGCGCAAGCGGGCGCTCCCGCAGCCCGTCGTAGAGTTGCCCGTCGAGCGCGGCGATCACGGGCCCCGCGGGAACGCTGGGCCCGGACAGCCAGCCTGCCAACACGCGATCGGCGGAGAGCATGAGGGCCCGATCGCGTCGCTGGGCCACGGGGCCCAGCCAATCGAGGGTGGTCGCGTCGTCCGTCGACGCGCCCGTCACAGCCGGCGCCAACGGTCCCAACATGAGGGCGACTTCGCGGGCGGCGCGGTCGCGCGAAAAGGCCTCCTCGATTCGGCCAGCCGCGACGCCTCGCGCCAGGGCAACGGCGGCGGTGCCGTTCCAATCGGCCTCCAATCGCAACAGAAGGTCCGGCGACGCGGACCGCTCCGCCTCGGCGATCGCCGTCGCCGCCGCAGCGTAGGGGGCGCCCCAGGCCACGGACTCGAAGGACGCCACCGTCGGCAGGCGGACCCTCCGAGCGAGTGGATCGCCGTTGAGCATGGCGGCCAACGTCGTCGCCTCGTCCGTCGGCACGATCGGGGCGCTCGTGGCGGTCTGCGTGGGCTCGAGCATCAGGGCGCTCGGGATCTTGACGCACGCGCCGAGGAGAAGGAGCACCGGGGAGAGACGCTTCAAGCGAGGCCCCTCGTGATCCTCGAGGGGAGCCCGGGACCTTCAAAGACAAGGGCCGAGTACACCATGACCGCGACGCAGCCCGCGTCGAGCCGCTCCCGCGCGCGCTCCACACCGTCGATCCCCCCGGCGCCGATGACCGGCAGGGGCTGAGCAATCGCCCTCTCGATCGTGGCCGTGGCCAAAGGGTAGAGGGGGCGTCCGCTCATGCCCCCGGGGTGCGGCGTATCGACGCCTGTCCTGCGGAGGGTCGTGTTCGTCGCGACGATCGCGCGAACTCCGGCGTGCCGAGCCGCCTCGATCGCGTCGACGACACCTTCGTCGTCGAGGTCCGGCGCAATCTTGAGCCAGACGGGCGTCCCTTGAGCGGCATCCACGGCGCGAGGCAGCAGCTCGCGCAACGAGGCGGCGGCCTGCAGGTCGCGCAGGCCCGGCGTGTGGGGCGAAGAGACGTTGACCGTGAACCACTCCACGAGCCCGGCAAGGCGTTCGATGGAGGTGACGTAGTCCTCGGTGGCCGATTCGTTGGGCGTCACCTTCGACTTGCCCACGTTGGCGCCCACGGGAACGGGCCCGCCGCCGCGCTCGCGGAACGTCCGCAGCGTCGACGCGAGCGCCTCGCTTCCCCGGTTGTTGAATCCCAGCCGATTGACGAGGGCGCGGTGTTCGGGGAGGCGCCAGAGGCGAGGGCGATCGTTGCCTGGCTGGGCCTTGGCGGTGACCGTGCCCACCTCGACGGCGCCAAAGCCGATGTGGGACCAAAACGCGATGGCGCGGCCGTCCTTGTCGAGGCCCGCCGCGAGGCCGACGGGATTCCGCCATCGGACGCCGCCGACTTCCCGAAGCGCCTCGGGCCGTCCTCCGAGCCACGGTCCGAGCATCGCCGCGGCGGTTCGTGGTGCGCTCGCGAGGAGGTCCATCGTCCACTCGTGGGCGGTTTCGGCGTCCATGAGGAAGATGGCGGACCGCAGGGCCGGCCAGAGCGCGTCGATCGGGCTCATGGGGGGTCGGGAACGTTGTCCCAAGCGGCGCGCAAGAGCGGCAAGTTGGCGAAGAAGTAGTCGAAGAATGAGGCGACCGTGACCACGGTCATCAGCGCCATCGTCCACCACGGGATGTCGTTCAGCCACGTCCACGATGGCTGCAGAGCTTGGACGACAAGCACGATGAAGACGATTTGGGTGGCGACGCCTTGGACGATCGCCTTGATCTTCCCCGAGGGCCGGGCCGAGAGGACCACCTGGCGGACGGCGGCGACGGAGCGGAAAAAGCTGATCGACGAGTCACGGTAGAAGATGGCGACGATCATCCAAAGGTCAGCGACGCCGATGGCGTACAGCCCGAGGAAGAGCGTGAAACGGCTGAACGCGTCGCTGAAAGGGTCGAAGAGGCTGCCGAAGGGGCTGACGAGCCCATACCGGCGAGCGATTGCGCCGTCGGCAAGGTCGGTGATCTCCAAGAGCAACGCAAGCACGGCCGCGGCGACGAGCCCCTCGGTCGTCCCCCAAGTCATGCAGACGACCGCCAGCGGGGCCAACGGCAACCGGAGGGCCGTCAGCGTGTTCGGACGAATCAGAGGCTGCACGCGTGGGTCTAACGTCGAGACAGGGCGCGGACCGGGCCCGCGATGCTCAGCGTCAAAGCCAGGATGCCGATCACGGTTCCGACGAGGGGCCAGCGAACCTCCAGCCAGGGGTCATGGAACAGCAGGATGGCAAGGGCAGTCCCTTCGTAGGCGACTGCGATCTGACCCCACTCATCCGCGTCCACCCGTCGCCCCTTCAGGCGGAAGAACACCCAGAGCGCGATGACGATGGTGTCGCGCAGAATCATGCTCAAGCCGAGCCAGGATGGGCCCAGGTCGTAGGCGACGATCGCGCCCCACGTGCACATCGTCAACGCCTTGTCGCACAGCGGGTCCAGCCACGCGCCCAGCCACGGGGGGCTGCCCGTCGCGCGCGCGACCCAGCCGTCCACGAAGTCGGACGCGATGGCGACGAGGAAGAGCCAGAACGCGACGCGGTGCTCGCCGCTGGCCACGATCGCGGCCACGACGGGACCACAAGCGGCGCGGGCCAACGTGATGGCGGTGGCGAGGTTCAAGGCGAGGTCCGCTATCGCAGGGCCGCCGGCGTTAGCGCGCTGCATGGCCCGCCATGTGGACGTGCTTGTGATCGGCTCGGGGGTGGCCGGGCTGACCTTCGCGCTGGACGCGGCGAGGACGTCGAGCGTCCTTGTCGTGATGAAGGGTGGCAGGACCGACAGCAACTCGTCCTATGCACAGGGTGGCATCGCGGCGGTCTGGGATGCGAGCGACACGCTCGATTCCCACGTGGCCGACACGTTGGACGCGGGGGCGGGCCTGTGCCGCCGAGAGGCCGTCGAACGCACGGTGCGCGACGGCCCCCGGGCCGTCACGGCGTTGATTGAGCGCGGTGTCCGTTTCACCCGGCGGGCCGATGCGCCCGAACACTACGATCTGCATCATGAAGGCGGCCACAGCGTTCGCCGCATCCTTCACGCCGACGACCTCACCGGGGCGGAGATGGTCCGCGCTTTGTGGGAGGCCGTGGCTGCCTCTCCCAACATCGAGGTGCTCGACCAGCAGATGGCCGTCGACCTCGTCACGGACGCGTCCCTTGCGCGTCGTCGCAGCGCGCTCCCCCCCCCGCGGGACCATGTCCGCGGCGCTTACCTTCTGGACGGCCGGACGGGGGCCGTCTCGCCTGTCTCGGCCCGCGCGGTCGTGCTCGCTACCGGCGGTTCGGGAAAGGTGTACCGCTACACGACGAACCCCCACGTCGCGACCGGCGACGGGGTTGCGATGGCCTGGCGCGCAGGGGCCCACATCGCGAACATGGAGTTCGTCCAGTTCCACCCGACCACGTTGTTCCACCCGGTGGCCACGAGCTTCCTGTTGACGGAGGCGCTGCGGGGCGAGGGCGGCCGGCTGCGGCTGCCCGATGGGCGGACGTTCATGGAGCGCTACGATTCGCGCGGCGATTTGGCGCCACGTGACATCGTGGCTCGCGCCATCGACGCCGAAATCAAACGCGGCGGCCTGGACAGCGTCTTTCTCGACATGACGCACCTGAGCCGGGCCACCCTGGCATCCCATTTTCCGAACATTGTCGCCCGCCTCGATGGCCTTGGGCTCGACATGGCGACGCAGCCCATTCCCGTCATTCCAGCTGCCCACTACCAGTGTGGCGGCGTAGCGACGGACCTCCACGGCGAGAGTACCATTCGCGGCCTCTTTGCGATCGGAGAGGTGGCGTGCACGGGTCTGCACGGCGCGAATCGCCTCGCATCGAACAGCCTGTTGGAGGCGATTGTGTTCGGGCAGGCGGCCGCCGCCAGGCTGGCGAAACGCAGCACGGACACCGGCCCGTTGACCGAGCTGCCGGATTGGGATGTCGGTCGGGCCGTGGACAACGACGAGCTCGTCGTCATCCGACACGCCTGGGAGGAAATCCGCCGAGCGATGGGGAACTATGTCGGCATCGTCCGGACCGTCCGCCGCCTTCAGCGAGCAGAGCGGCGGGTTCAGCTCGTTGCAGCCGAGGTCCGCGATGTGTACTGGGACTATCGCCTGACCCAGGACCTCGTGGAGCTGCGCAACCTGGTTGACGTGGCCGGCCTCATCGTCCGATCGGCGCTGCGGCGTCGTGAAAGCCGCGGCCTCCATGCGCTCGCCGACTTCCCTGACACGGACCCGCGCTTTTTGGCGGACACGGTCCTCTGCCGGTCGTTCGACGGGTGGTCCTGACGTCGCCTACCGACGACGGCCCGGAAACGCGATGACCTTGCCTCGCTCCATCGGCCGCGGCGGCAGTTCGAAGGCCTCGGCGTGGCCGCACAGGGCACACGACTCGTCGACATGGATGCGAAGGGGCGCTTCGATGTCGCCTGGAAGCCGCGTCAACGTGGGTTGAAGGCTCCGGTGCTCGCAGCGGGGGCATTTCGCCCATGGCCAGTCGCCTGCGTGGACATGAACGAGATGGTTGTTGCAGCGCGGGCAGGCGAGCACGTCGTAGTCGCGAAGGAGGCCGCGGTCGGGAAGGGCGGGCAGGGCGACCAGGGACGTGGCGCACGACGGACAGCTGCGCACGGGGTGACCCCGGCGGGCCCACACGAAGCCGCCGAGCGCGCCGAGAAGCGCGGCCCCTAGGACCAGCGCCCACATAGCAACGCCTCGATGTCAGGTCCGGTTCCCACTAGGGCTTCGACGTCGGAGACGGTCTTCGGGGCGGCAGCGCTCAGTATGTCGGGACCGTTGATGCCGATCGCCACGTCATCCTCGATGCGGATGCCTCCGAAACCCGCCCAGGCCTCGGCGGCTTCCCAGGCGACGTCGTTGGCGAAAGTCTCGCGCAACCGCGCGTCGTTCAGGATGCTGTCGACCACATAGAAACCGGGCTCGACCGTGACGACCCACCCGGCTTCGAGTGGCAAGTCCAGGCGCAGGTAGCGTGTGCCAAATTGAGGGCTCCGCGCAGCCCCAGCGGCGTAGGCTGCGCGATCGCCAAAATTCTCGAGGTCGTGGACGTCGAGGCCGATCAGGTGACCCGTGCCGTGCGGAAAGAAGACCGCGTGGGCGCCGCGTTCTGCCAGCGACTCCGGGTCGCCGAACAACAGGCCCTCGTCGACGAGCCACCGCGCCAGCGTCAACGCGGCGACGTCGTGGACGGTTCGGTAGCTCGTGCCGATTTGACAACGGGCAATGGCCGCTTCTTGGGCCGCGAGGACGCCCTCGTAGGCCGCTCGCTGCCGGCCGCTGAATCGACCGTTGACAGGCCAGGCCCGGGTGATGTCGGCGCCGTGTCCCGTGGCAGGCGACTCGCCGCCGCCGTCGAGCAACAGCAGGCGGCCGGCCTCCAGCCGAGCCTCGTGTCCGCGGTGGTGCAGAATGTCGCCGCGCTGCGTGAGGATCGTGCCGTACGCTTCATCCAAGCCGGCCGCGGCCAAACGAGCGCGGAACCAAGCAGCGAGCGTGTTCTCGTGAACGCCGGGCCGAGTCGCGGCCATCGCCGCGCGGTGGGCGTGCGCGCTGGCCGTGGCACAGGTGCGCATGGCCTCGAGTTCAGCGGCCGACTTGCCTCGGCGTTGGGCGATGACGGCGTCGACCAATTCGTCGTCGCCGTGGTCGCGGCTGAAGGTGAGCGGGCCGCATAGGCCGGTGACGTGGCGGTGGGCGGCGGAGTCGGAAACGGCCAGCGTCCGAACTGTGCCGGCCTGGTCTAAATCAGACCGGAGGTCGTGGATGGAGCGGATGGCGTCGAAGCCGTGGTGGTCGGCGACGGCCTCCCACGGTGTCGCGTGTCCGTGCCAGAGAGCGTCGTCGGGGTCGATCGGCGGCAGGTATGCGATGCAGGTGTCGCCCCGGATGACGACAGCGGCGTCCGGAACCGTGACGCCGGTGAAGTAGAGGAAGGTGCTGTCCTGGCGGAATTTCACCGGGTTCAGGATCAGGTTGCGAGGGCGATCACCGTTGCCAAGCAGCACGATCGTGCCCGTGAGCGAGCGGCCAAGACGTGATCTGCGGTCGCGCCAGATTGCAGCGTCCATGGCGTCGGCTAACCGCCCGGGCGATGACGGACGGCGTTTTCAGTGGCGGGTCAGGGCCAGCTCGCCTCGACGGCTCCCAGGCCAGAGGCGATCGTCACCCGCAGCGAGGCTGGGGTCGTAGACGTTTCGAATCGGGCAATCCAGAGATCGGCCCACCGGTCAATCTGCGGAAACAGGGCGCGCTGCAAAGGGTCGGGTTTGTCGACGGGCACGCAGTCCACCAACGGCAAAGGTGCGCCGTCACCCCATGCGGACACAATCCAGTCCTCGTTTCCGGTGAAGTTCAGGTCGTGGTCGAGCCGGCTGTCCGCCGTGAACACGATTTGGACGGTGCCGGGAGGACGCGCCTGCCAGGGTGTGTCCGAGGACAGCAGCCGGTCGCGCTCCTGCGTCATGGCCTTGGCGAAGGCGTCGTCTACCCAGGTGATGCGGGCGTTCAGGGCCGTCGCCATCTCACGGTAAGCGACGACATGGCGCGTTGCGTGGCGCCAGGCCCTTTCGTAGTCGGCCCGAGGACCCGCTGATGCGGCCGCGGCGAAGAGAAAGGCGATCAACCGAGGAGTTGGGTGCGGGTCGTCAGCGCAACAAGCCGATGTCCGCGTGCGGCAAGCGCGTCGGAAGCGCCCTCTTCGCGGTCGACGAGCGTGATCGCCGAGGCCACGACCAGACCCGCCTCGGTGGCAGCGTCGATGGCGGCCAACAGACTGCCGCCTGTGGTCGTCGTGTCCTCGACGACGGCGACGCGGTCGCCGGGCTGGAAGTTGCTGAGGCCTTCCACGCGGGAACCCGTCCCGTGGGCCTTGGCCTCCTTGCGGACGAGGAAAGCGTGGAGCGATCGGCCGTGGACCGGGGCCAGCGTCGCTACGCCGCAGGCGATGGGATCGGCGCCTAGTGTGAGCCCTCCGATGCCGACGACGTCGGCTGGCAGCACCGAGAGGAAGGCCTCGGCCACGAGGCGACTGCCCTTCGCGTGCAGCGTGACGCGCCGAGCATCGACGTAAAAGTCGGAGGTACGTCCGCTGGCCAGCGTGAACTGGCCGCGGCGTACGGCCAGTTCGCGCAGGAGGGCGACGAGGTCCGTCACTCGAACAGCTCTGGCGCCCTCGCGAGCAGCTCTTTGGCCTTGATGCGTTCCCGGATGTTCTCGGGTCCGACGTCCGCCTCGGGATTGGCGTTGGCTTCGGCGTCGATCACGTGCCGCAGGTCCTCTTCGAACCGTGCCCGATCGCGGTTGTACGTCCACAAGAACTCGGCGCGCAGCGTGCGCGTGGCGAGGTACCATGGCGCGCCATCGATGCTGGCCTGGAAGTACTGCGCCGACTTCTCGGGGTCCTTGCCAAAGGGCACGCCAATGTTGTAGGCGCCCCAGTACCGTGCGGGACCATAGTTGAAGTAGTCAGGTTGAAGCTCTTCGACCCGGGTGATGTAGGCCTTCACCGTGTTGAGGTGCTTCAGCGTCGTCGCGATGCCTTGCGTGCGAGCCCATTTCCCGAGCGAGGTCGCGGTCCAGTACGCGCAGCCGACGTCGGCACGGGTCATGGTGGGAGTGAGGTCCCGTTCTTTCTGGCCGTCGGCAAGGCCCTTCGCGAAGGCGTCGTTGAGGGCGAGGCAACGGTTGCCCCACTCGACGGCCTTTTCCCACCGCTCGGCCTGCACAGCTTTGTCGGTTGTGAAGCCGTCACCCCAGAAGTACCACCCGCGGGTGAGGCGGATGTGGGCCTGGCGGTGGCTCGGATCCGCGGCGACGACCTGTTCGTACTTGGCCAGGGCTTCGCGGAGCTTGAGTTCGTCGGCCCGTTCCAACCACAAGGCGTCGGCCTCGGCAGCCACCGCGTCGGCGGCGCCGGCGGCGCTCGTGGTCTTGGCGGCCGCGGCGGGCGCGACCTCTTTTTTGGCGCAAGCCAACGCGAAGAGCAGGGGGAGGATTCGAAGCATGATGCCCTCGGGAAGGGCCGCCATATCGCGCCTGCGGGCCCGTTGCCGTCGGCCCACCCTGCGGATACCCGCGCCGCCCGCCCGGGGTTGAGGAGGCTTCTTGCTCCAGCCCGACGTCCCCTTGGCGCTCACGTTCGACGACGTGCTTCTCGTGCCGCGGGCCAGTTCCGTCCTTCCTCGCGATGTCTCCGTCCGGACGCAGTTGACGCCTCGGCTGTCGTTGGCCGTGCCGCTGATGTCCTCCGCCATGGACACCGTGACGGAGGCCACGATGGCCACCGCGATGGCCCGAAATGGTGGCCTCGGAATCATCCACAAGAACCTCACGGTTGAGGCGCAGGCCGCTCATGTTCGGCGGGTGAAAAAGGCGACGAGCGCCCTGATCAGCGACCCGATCGTGATTGCCCCGGACGCGACGGTCGGCGACGCTCGCCGCCTGATGAAGCGCCACGACATCTCGGGCGTGCCCGTCGTGCTGGAGGGCCGCGTCGTCGGCATCCTGACTCACCGCGACCTTCGGTTTGAGCGCGGCGGGGAGCGGCTTGTGACCGACGTGATGTCGCGGGAGTTGGTCACCGTCTCCCCAGGGACGCCTTCGGACGTCGCACGGGAGATCATGCAGGAGCAGCGGATCGAGAAGCTCCTCGTCGTCGACGAGAAAGGTCTTCTGCGCGGGCTCGTGACCTTCAAGGACATCGACGCGATCGAGCGTTTCCCGTCCGCGAACCTCGATGGTCAAGGTCGGCTCGTTTGCGGCGCCGCCATCGGTGTAGGCGCTGACGGGATCGATCGGGCCGCCGCACTCGTCGAGGCCGGGGTTGATGTCCTCGTCGTCGACACGGCTCATGGCCATAGCGAAGGTGTCCTCCGGGCGGCGGCCGCCGTGCGAACGGCGCATCCGGGGGTGGCCCTGGTCGTTGGCAACGTGGCCACGGCCGACGCGACACGCGCAGCCCTGGACGTGGGCGCCGACATCGTCAAAGTCGGTATCGGACCTGGATCGATCTGCACGACGCGCGTGGTTGCGGGCGTGGGTGTGCCCCAGTTGTCCGCGATTGCTGCCTGCGCGGAGGTTGCGCATGCGGCCGGCCGGACCATCATCGGCGACGGCGGCGTGAAGTTCAGTGGCGACGTGGCCAAGGCCGTCGCCGCGGGGGCCGACGCAGTCATGCTCGGCAGCGTTTTTGCGGGAACCGACGAGGCGCCCGGCGAGGACGTCCTTTTCCAGGGCCGTCGCTACAAATCCTACCGCGGCATGGGAAGCATCGAGGCCATGCGCGCCGGCTCGTCGGATCGGTACTTCCAGGACGACGGGGATCCCGAGTCAGACACGCGCAAGCTCGTCCCCGAGGGGATCGTCGGGCGTGTCCCGTACAAGGGGACCGTGGCCGACGTCATCTACCAGCTCGTCGGCGGGCTCCGGGCAAGCATGGGCTACTGTGGCGCCCCCGACATTGCGTCCTTGATGCGCGACACGCGCTTCGTCCGCATCACGAGCGCGGGTTTGCGCGAGAGCCACGTCCACGACGTCGTCGTGACCACCGAGGCTCCCAACTACCGCTTGGCGTGACGCCCCGCCCGGCCCTCTGCGGGTTGAGCGATCTCCCAGGCGTTCCCCCCTCCTGCCCGACGCCCAGTTTGGAGAGAGTGCGCAGGCAGAAGGGGGTCACGGGAATCGCACCCCTAAGGTGCCTGGACTCGGAAAGATGGGTCCGAGAACTTGTAGAGCGTTTGTCAGCGCATGGGTTCAAAACGACCCGGCACGGTCGGCGAACCAATCCAGTGCCTCAGGGTTCGCCAGCGCTTCGCGGTTGGCGATCGGGCGCCCGGTGAGCACGCGCGTCACGGCGATTTCTACCGTCTTGCCGCTTCGCGTCCGGGGGATGGCCGGCACATCGTGGATGGCCGCCGGCACGTGACGCGGGGTCGTATTGCGGCGGATCGTACTGCGAATGGTGGCCGAAAGGGCGTCGTCGAGGATGACTCCGGGCCTGGGGACGACAAACAGAACCACCCGTACGTCGCCGTCGGCGGTGGGCAGGCCGACGACCAACGCGTCGGCGATCTCGGACACGAGTTCGACCTGGCGGAGAATTTCTGCGGTACCGATGCGGACGCCGCCGGGATTCAGGGTGGCGTCGGATCGGCCAAGGACGATGACGCCTCCCCGGTCCGTGATCTCGACGTAGTCGCCGTGGTGCCAGACGCCTGGAATCTGCGCGAAGTACGCGTCGTGGTAGCGTCGCCCTTCAGGGTCGTTCCAGAATGCGACGGGCATCGATGGGAACGGCTTGGTGCAAACGAGTTCGCCCGCCCGTCCTCGAACTGGCTTTCCTTCGTCGTCGAAGGCTTCGACCGCCATGCCGAGACCGCGCCGCTGAATCTCACCAGCGTAGACGGGTTCAGTCGGGACGCCCAACATGAAGCAGCCGATGAGGTCGGTTCCGCCACAGATCGATGCGATCTGAGCCGCCTTGGACACGTGTTCGTGGAGCCATACGAAGCCCTCGGCCGGCAGCGGGCTGCCCGTGGAAAACACGGTCCGAAGGTGGCTGAGGTCGTGGTCCCTTCCCGGTTCCAGGGCCTCCTGTGCGCACATCGACACGAACTTGGGACTCGTCCCAAAATGCGTGACTCGTTCCTCGGCGGCCATCTCGTAGAGTGCGTCGGACCTCGGCAGAACGGGGCTTCCATCCCAAAGAACAAGCGAGGCCCCGACACCCAGGCCGCTCACCTGCCAGTTCCACATCATCCAACCGGCGGTCGTGAAGTAGAAAAGCACGTCGCCTTCGCCCACGTCGCCATGCAGGGAGAGTTCCTTGGTGTGCTGCAGGAGGATGCCGCCGTGGCCGTGGACGATGCCCTTGGGCGTACCCGTGGTGCCGGACGAGTAGAGGATGGCGGCGGGCGCGTCGAAAGGCATCGCTTCGATGTGGGGCTCTCCCGCCGCGTGTGTGACGATTTCCTCCCAGGACCACGGGGTGGTGGAGCCTCCGGAGCCGACCGTGATCAGCTGGGCTCCGAGCGCGTGCTCCAGTTCTGAATTCCGGGCGCTGTGGTCGTGCACCCGACCGCCGTAGCGGCTGGACGTGGTGACGATCAGCACTTTGGGTGCGATCTGTTCGAAGCGATCGAGGACGCCGCGCGTACCGAAGTCGGGACTCGTCGATGACCAGATCGCCCCGAGGCCAACCGTCGCGAGCATGGCGACGACGGCCTCCTCCCGGTGGGGGAGAACAGCCGCGACGCGGTCGCCAGGCTGAACGCCGGCCCGGCGTAGGGCGACCTGGACCGAGGCGACCGCCTGCCTAAGCCCGTCACGTGTCACGATCGAGCGCCGGCCCGCTTCATCTCGCGCAATCAGGGCAGGTGCTTCGCCCCGAAAGCGGAGCAAGTGGCCTGCAAGGTTGAGCCGTGCACCGGGGAACCACACGGTCCCCTCGAAGGGCCCGCCCGATCGGACGGCGACGGGGGGAGCGGCGAGCGCGATGCCCGACCGCTCCAGCCATAGCGACCAGAACGCGTCGGGATCGCGGACGGACCATTGCCACAACGCGTCGTAGTCAGGAAAATGGTGGCCCGTCTTCGACGCCGCGAAGCGTCGAAAGGCGTCCATTTGCGTGCGCTCGGGTGTGGGTGGAACCCACAACGGCGCGTCCACGTCCTAGACGTCCTTGATCGCGCGACGCACGAAGATCATGGCGTCGTTGCGGCCGGGAACGGCGCCGCGGACGAAGAGGAGGTTCCGATCCGCGTCGATCTTGGCGATGACGAGATTCTGGATCGTCACCCGCTCATCGCCCATGTGGCCGCCCATTCGCTTGCCCTTGAAGGTGTGGCCGGGCGTCAGGCGGGTACCGATCGAACCGCCGTGGCGGAAGTACTCGTGCACACCGTGGCTGCGCTCGAAACCCGCGAAGTGGTGGCGCTTCATGACGCCGGCGAAGCCCTTGCCCTTGCTTGTGCCGGTGACGTCAACGCGCTTGCCCGCTTCGAACACGTCGCCAACGGCGATGGTCTGGCCAGCTTCGTAGCCGGCGGGTGCATCGGCGAAGCGAATTTCGCCAATGTGGCGCGCCGGCGACTCCTCGAGGGCAGGGACACCCTTGAACTGGCCCAGGCGTGCGCGGGTCAGCCGGTGGGCCTTCTGCGTGCCGTACGCGACTTGGAGGGCGTTGTAGCCGTCCTTGCCTTCGGCCGTCTTGACGCGCAGGATGGAGTTGGGGGCGACCTCAAGGACGGTCACGGGCACCACAGTGCCGTCCGCCTCGAAGAGTTGGGTCATTCCCAGCTTCCGGCCGAAGAGGCCGAGGGGCGTGCGCTTCATGATTTCCTCCGCATTGGACGGTCGAACCGTCTTACGGTGACACAGACCGAAGCCTGCGTTTTGTGGTTGTGCCGGCCAAGTGCCGGAGGCGGCGATGGCCGCCTAGAACGTGTACTTGAGGTAGCCGGTCGGCGTGACGCCAAGGTCCCAACCGATCGTGTAGGAGACGTCAGCCTCCGCGCCCACCGAGAAGTGCGAGAGCTTCGTGTAATACTCGATGGTCGGACTGACGAGTACGATGGGCAGTGGGCCCTCGTGCACCAGAGCGGGGACGCCGCCCCAGACGCCGTCGACCAGGTTCTCCTGGTAGCCCTCGGCTCCCATCAGCAGAGGGATGATGGAAAGGCCGCCGCCGCCCCGCAGGCCGAGCCCGAAGCGGCGTGTCAGGTAGGTGCTGACCTCGGCCGTCACGAGAAGGTTGAAGACGTGAAGGTCGCCCTGAATGACGGGTGGGTACAACGAAATTTCGTCGGACCGCGGACCGTTGATCAGCGCCTGCTGGAGGTCGACTTCCCAAGACGCGCTGATGCGCTCCTTGTCGATGAAGTCACTTCCGACGCCAAGACTGAGGGCGATGACGCCGCTCGTCGGTACCCCGGCGGTGCCGAGGTAGTTCGTCACGCCGATATTTGACTTCAGGAAGTAGCCGCGGACGACTTCGCGCGTGATCTCTTGTTCGGCGGCGGCCGCGGCGTTCTCGCGCGCCTTCTTGCCGTCACTTTCGTCGAGATCTTGTGCGTTGCCGGCCAGTGCCAGCCACAACGTTCCTACCGTCACCATGGGGTCTCCTGGGGCGCGAAGCGCCTACTTGACCTCGTCTACCGACTGCTTCATCTCGGCCGTGAAGTTCTCACGCATCCGGATGAGCGGATTGAAGTTTGCCTTGCGGCGGTCGAGCAGCAACTGCCCGGCCGGCTTGACGAGCTCGCCGGTGACATCGAGCCCTTCGAAGTCGATTTCCGTGCGCTCTTTGTACTTGATCTGGCGACCCGAATCGTCGGTCTCCTGTGCGGAGGCCGGCGCGGCCATGGCCATGGCGAGCAGCATTCCTAAGGTACGCATGTGTCCCTCTCAGGTTGGGGCCGACGAGCGGCCGTTCAGGTCAGGGTTGGCCGGGCGGAGCCTCGACGGGGGGGGCCTCGGGGGCGTCCGTCGGGGTGCCGTCAGCTGGCGGTGTGCCGGTAGGAGCTGCGTCGGCGGGCGGGGTGCCTTCGGCAGGCGGGGTGCCTTCGACGGGTGGTGTGCCTTCGGCCGGAGTCTCGCCGTCGGCAGGAGGCGTACCCTCCGGGGCGGGTGGCGGTGCACCGGTGCACATGGCGGCCACGGCCTCGTCGAGCTGCGGAATGTAGCCGTCGAGCAGCGTCTTGATGTCCGGCGCCATGTCGGCTTCTTCCGCGTCGACGATCTGCTGGGCCTGCTCGAAGACGATGGCCAACTCTTCGGCCATGTACGGGTCGATGCATGCGGTGTTCGCGGTGAGCTTGGCTTGTGCAGCGGCCGTGATCGTCGCGATTTCCTTGAGCGTCTCCTCGTTGCGGCGCTTGCGCTCCTCTTCGAGGCGCTTGCGCTCGGCCTCTTGGCGCTTGCGCTCCTCCTCTTCGACCTGAAGCTGACGGATGCGCTCCATGTGGGCGAAGATCTCGTCGGTCGGCGCGATCTGGTTGGGGTGCGCGTCGATGTAGGCTTGGAGGTACTTTGTCGCTTTGACGAAGTCCTTCGTGTAGTACTCGTTGAGGACGGCAGCGTTGTTGAAGGCGGCCTTGTTGTCCTTGTCACCTGCGATGATCTCGTCGTAGAGCTCGCCCGACGCTTTGTAGTCGGCGAGACCGCGCTTCGCGATCGCAAGGCCCATGCGGGCGTCGAGGTTGCGCGAGTCTTGGGTCAGGGCCGCGGTGAAGGAGGCGTCGGCCAGCTTGTAGTCGCCGGAGTTCACGGCGACCCAACCCATATTCATGTTTGCTTCGAAGTTGTTCGACTGGAGCTTGAGCGCCGTCTTGAACTTGTCGATCGCCGCGGCCTCGTTGCCCTGCTGGAGCATCGTCACGCCGAGGTTGTTGTAGGTGCCGATGTCGCCGGGGTTGAGCTGGAGCGCCTTTTCGGCGCAGAGGGCGCTCATGCCGTAGTTGCCCTGGTCGTAGTACATTGCGCTGAGGTTGCGGTACACGCCGGCATTCTTCGGATCGTGGCGGAGGATTTCTTCGGCTTCGGCCTGGGCGGCTTCGTGGAGCTTGGCCTTGACCAGTGCGCCGATGTAGTCGTTCCGAACTTCGTAATCCTTCGGATTCTTCTCGACGTAGCCCTTGTACACGTCGACCGCCTGAGCGCCCTTGCCCTGGTCGCCGAGCACGCGGGCGTAGGAAAACATGGCGGGCTGATAGGTTGGGTCGAGCTTGAACGCTTCCGCGTAGTGCTTCTCGGCGCCCGGCAGGTCGTCGAGCTTCTCGGCGGTCCAACCGGCGTTGAAATGCGCCTTGGCGCCACCTTGTAGGTTCGCCGACGCATTGAAGTAGTTGTACGCCGTGGTGTAGTCGACCTTGCCCGTCTTCTTGTCGGGCGAATTCAGCACGTTGAGCCCGGCCTGGAAATTGGCGGCCGGGTTCGTCGTGAGGTCGGCGGCGGGCTCCGCCGGCTTCTTCTCGCCGCAGGCGGCGAGGAAGGTCAGGAGGATGGCAGTGCGCATGGTCGAGGTCCTCACAGGCCCTGCTCGGGTTCGAAGTTGCGAACTTTCTGGCTGGTGTACCGCCCCTCGACGAGAACCTCGTTGAGGCCGGGGTATTCCTGGGGCCGAAGGACGCCGAGCTGGCGTGTCGCGTAGGCGGTGTTCTCGTTGTAGAGCGTGAGCTCGAAGCTCTTCTCCAGGGCGAGCTTGTAGGCTTCGACGGCCTTTTCAATCTGGGTATAGGCTTTGTCTTCGATGCCCATCTGGTAGATCTCGATTTGATCGTCCGTCAGGTAGAAGGGGACGGCGCCCGTACGCAGCGTGTCGGCCATGTTCTCATACGCCTTGCCGAGGGCGACCAAGCTCGCGAGACCCCACTCGCCGGCGCCGGTGCCAACGATTTCGGTGAATGCGACCTGTGTGCCAAGCAACGCCTTGGACTTGGCGCCCAGGCTGTCGATGAGGGCCTTGTCCTCGGCCTTCTTACCCGCGGCCTTGCCCGCGCCCTTGATCTTGAGCTCCATGTACTTGCCGAGTGTGGGCTGGGCCAGGACATACATCATCTCGGCGACGAACTCAGTCGGCGGGCCCTTGGGCTGGCCAGCCTTCTTCCACATCGCGACCGTGTCCGCGTACAGCTTGTCGGCCTTCGCCTTCTCGCCGTCGGCGGTGAGCACGCGTCCGTGGTGCAAGCGGGAGAAGTAGAGCAACTCCTCGGGCGCACCTGCGGGCGGCTTCGTGTAGAAGGCCATGAACGCGGCGCCGGCCTCATCGGGACGCCCGTGATCCTCGTAGATGCGCGCGATCGTGATCTTGGTCTCGGTCGACCGCGGGTCGCTCGCGAAGGCTGTGATGAACTGCCCGTAGTTCGCGATCGCCGCTTCCCACTCACCCATGGCATTGCGGAACACAGCCGCCGAGTAGATGGCGTCCGCAGCCTTTCCGGACATTTTCGCCAATTCGTCCGGCTTGTCTTTGCCGAGCTTCTTCGATTCCTCTGGGAACAGGGCCCAGAGCTTCTCGTAGTAGAAGGCCGAGCGTTCGAAATTCGCGATGGACTCGTAATCGTAGCCCAAAGCGCCGATTTGGTCGTAGTAGTACTTGACCTTCGGGCCGAATTTCGGGTCGTCGATGAGGATGTGGCGAACCTTCATGGCGTCGGCCAGGCGGCTCGTGTCGTAGTAGTAGATCGATGCGTTGTTCAGGGCCTGGGCGGCCGTGTCGGCCTCGGGGAACTCGCCGTAGAACGCGACGAAGGCGTCGGCGGCCTTGCCCTTGTCCTTGTCCTTGTCGAATTCCGTCTCGATGAGCTTGAAGGACGAGCGCTGGTAGACGCCGTAGGTCTCCGTCTTGAACTTCGCGCTGCCGAGACCCTCTTGGTCGTAGTAGAACTTGGCGTTCTCCTTGAGGTTCTTCCAATCCTCACGGATGACGAACGAGTCCAGGATGAGCTCGGCTGCAGTTTCCGCTTCCTTTGATGACGGTTCCATCTTGATGACGACGCGGAACTGCGTGGCGGCGTCTTCGAAGCGGTACTTGTTGTACAACAAGTAGGCGGACTTGTAGATGACGTTCCGAACCTTGGTGTCGTTGGGGAACAACTCCGCGTACTTACGACAGGCGTCGACGAGCTTCTGCTCCCAGTCTGTGAGCGGCAGCGCCTCCTTCTTGGAGTCCTTCGCGCTCGCCGTTACTTTGCCGGACGCGTCGCCACCGCCCTCGAGCTTGACCTGCTCCTCGGCGGCGAAAATGGCCGCCTCAGCGCAGAACTTGCTGTACTTGCCCGTGGGGTTGATATCGACCACGTTCATGTACTGGTCGTACGCGCCCTTGAAGTCCTTGAGGTGGTAAAGGAGTTCGCCGTAGGCGTAGCGGACGTCGTAGGCGTGCTCGTCCTTGGCGAACTCGTTGAGGTAGCTGGCGTAGGCCTGCCGAGCGAGTTGGTAGGTCGGTCCCGCGTCTTTGTGGCGGCCCTTTTCGAGCGTCTTCGCCTCGTTGTGGTATTCCACGGCGGCGCGACGCAGGTTTTCCTCGATGCGGCGTGTGGCGTCGGCGACCACATTGGGATTCGACGCGTTCGTGCGCGCCCAGGCGCTGGTCTTGCCGTAGTCGCGGAGGAGGCGATCGATTTCCTCCAGCGTGCGGTCGCGCTGACCCATCTTGCGGAAGGCGTTGATGATTTCGCCCTGGTAGTCCGGGCATTTCGCCCCGTTCGGATCTTCGGCGATCAATCGGCGATACGTCTCGATCGCTTGGTCGAACTTGCCCTGTTCGTAGTAGGTGGTCGCCAACCGGGCCAACATGGCCTGGATGAGGTCCTTCTTGCCGAGCTTGGTAAAGTACTCGTAGGCGTCGTTCATCGCGCCGGCGTCAGCGAAGAATCGTACGAGGTCCTTGAGCGCCTCGTCCTCGAGGTTGACGCCCTTCTTCTGTTCGGCCGTCATGCCTTGGCCGTACGAGACGACCGTCTTCATCGTATCGATGGCCGAGGTGTAGTCGCCAACGTTGTAGTAGCACCACGCGAGCTTGTACATCGCGAAGGGGTACTTCTCGCTGGCCGTGAACGACGTGGCCTTCAGGTAGGCGCGCAAGGCCGCGTAGGCGTTGTTCGTCTCGAAGTAATACTCGCCGATGAGCACGTAGGCGTCGGGAACGTACGACGAATCTTGGTAGAGCTTGACGAGCTTCTTGAACGCTTCGACGGAATCTTCGCGGCGGCCGACGTCCTGCAGCGCGCTGCCGAGGAAGAAGGTAGCTTGGTCGGCGCGCGCGTAGCGCGGGTAATTCGTCAGGATATTTTCGTAGAGCCGGATCGACTTTTCCTGCCATTCACGGGAGCCGGCATTGTCCGCCTTCAGCTTGTCCGTGTCGCAGCCTTCCGTGTTGAAACACTTGTCGTAGGCCACGTCGAACGTCGCCATCTCTTTGAGGTAGAGAAAGCGCCCTTGTTGGAAGTAGAGGTCGGCGAGGCGGAGCATCATCTCCGCCTTTTGGTCGCCCTCGACGCCCTTGCCGAGGAGGTCCTTGAGGCGCGAGATGGCCTCAAGGCGCTTCGACTCCGCGATCTTGGCCATCTCTTCAGAGACGTTGGCCGTGGTGTCGACCTGGCGCGCGCTCATGACGCGGCGTTCTTCGTCCTTGGCGTCGGCGGCGAAAGCCGACGGCGCGATGGACGCGAGCGCGAGCGCGAGCGCGACAGGGAGGATTCGAATCGTATCGGTGCGCATCGGGGCCCCTACTTGCAGCGACCGTGCTCGGCGTACTCGTAGTACCCCAGCTCGTCGCGCCAGAATTCGCCGTTGAACGGCCAGTAGATGAACTCAGGAGACGTCGCGAAGTCCACGCGGGCAGCGTCCAGTGCGCCGACCTCGGGATTCTGCATCTTGAACTCGTAGTCTTGCCGCTGCGCATCGACGACTTCGAAGCGCACGACCTCGCTCTGGATGAGCAGGTCCTTGAGGGAGCGGTACTGACCAAGCAACTCTTGAAGCAGGACGCGGCCGCCCTTCTTCTTGTAGCGCAAACGGTCTCCCTCGAGGACGCGCTTGAGCTCGTCGCCGACGGTGTCCTTCCAGACGGACTTCTGAGCGTCGATCAAGGCCAACTCCTCGTCCATCATGTCCAAGGAGCGGACAAGGGACGAGAGCTCGCGGTTCCGCAAAAGTCGCGCGAACATGGCGGGTTCGAGGGTGCTGTCCTTCTTGCCCTGGACGAACCATGCGTCGAAGGCCTGGTCGGCAAGCTCCTGGCCCTGGTCGGACTTGTACTGATCGAGGAAGGCCTCCAACTCCGCCGCTTGCGGCTTGAACCGGTCGTCGAAGTCGATGAGAATGGCCTCGACTTCGTCGTAGTTGCAGAGGTTGAAGTAGGTCAACGCCCGGAGGATGGTGACCTCAGGGAGGAACTCGCGTTCGTTGAAGTACGGGCTCTCGACCGTGAGCAGGAGGCCAAGTGTCTGGTTGAGTTCCTGCGCGATGAAGGTCGCCCAGGCGCGTTCGAAGAGGCTTTGCGCCCAGTAGGTGCTGTTGCGATCGACCATCTTGTAGTGTTCGATCGACGTGTCGAAGCGCTCGAGCTGGTAGTAGATTCGAGCGATGTTCATCAGGGCGAGGTCGCGCATGTCTTCGAGCTGCGCGGCCTCTTCCTCGGTGGCCACCGCCGGCTTGGCCTGCACGACGTCGCTAAAGGCCTGGGCGGCCGTCTTGAACTTGTCGCGCTCGGCCGAGATGACGCCGTCAAAGAATCGCGCGCGCATGTAGAGGTCGGACTTCTCGGAGACCTGCTGAAAGAAGCCGGAGGCCTCCGAGAGCTTGTCCTCTTCGTAGTTCTTGCGACCGAGCAGGTAGTAGATCTGATTGCGCGCTTCGCGGGGGAAGGCGTCCGGGGAGATCTGCTTGACGACGCGCAGAAGTTCGTAGTCGTTGCCCGTGGTCGTGCTGATTTTGACGAGCCAGGGCAGCGCGTACTTGAAGTACGGGTTCGACGGGCCCTTGCGCACGACTTCCATGAAGTAGAATTGGGCAGACTGCAGCATCCCGAGGTCGTAGAGCGACTTGCCAAGGTAGTGCTGAATCCGGGTCCGCTGGTCGGGATACTTGTCCGCTGCGAGCAGGTCGTAAAGACCCTTGGACGACGTCAGGAACTTACCTGCGCGGTACGCCTCGATGAGGGCTTCGACCTCCTGAGGACCGCTGCCGGAGGGCTCCTCGAAATCAGACGCCGTGCCCGTCAGGGCCTCACTTGGGTCTGAGGCCGTGGGGCGAGCGGGGAGGTCGCGCTCATCGTCGACCGCGGCCGGAGCCGCCGTCGGGGAGGGGAGGGCGACGGGGGCCGCGGCTGGCGCGCCCATGGCCTTGGCCGCTTCGAGCACGGCAGGAGGCGCTGAACGGCTGGCGAGGCAGCTGACGTCGGCGGCGGAGAACTTCTGGCCCGACCCCTGCATCGTGGCGACCACGACCTCGGGCGGGACGTTGGCGCCGACCATCTGCATGATCTCGTCACAGGACAGCGCGAAGGCCGTGCTTGGCGCGACCAGACTGAGTGCGATCCACCAGGGAGTGTACGTCTTCACGGGGTCACTCCTGCTTCATGCCGGGAAAGAAGAACGAGGCTGACGCCTGGAGGATCATGTTGTTCTTCATCTCCAGAGTCGTGCTTTCCAAGGTCTCCACGTAGGACATCCCGCGCGCTTCGATGCGAACGGCCAGGCCTTCGTTGAAGATGACCCGGAAGCCGCCTCCGTAATTGAGCGTAGGATGGAATTGGGCATCGGTGGCAACAGCGAATTCTTCGCCTTCGGCCTGCAGGGCTTCGAGGTCGTCGTTCGTGTTGACGAAGCCGGTGCCAAACGTCCCGAAGAGGTCGAACATGATGATGCCGTTCTGGCCCATCGCGACCTTGCCGTAGACGGGCGAGTACTGCGCAGACGCATTGGCGAGGAACTGGATCTTCGAGATGTCAGGCGTGACCTGGTTCTCTTCGACGATCTGGACCGTGATCGGCTTGCGGACGACGAAGGGCGCGTAGGTGGCGCTCACCTCGACGCCGAAGACCTCGGTCACATGGTAGGCGAAGCTGCCACCCGCCATGTAGACCGACAAGAATGGGTCGTTCGTCACGAATCCGAGGTGGGGCCCGGCCTCGTAGCGATTGATCTTCATGAAGGTCTTGCGCTGCAGCGTCAAGATCGTTGGCCGCTCGCGGTCGGCCGGAGCCTTCGCGTCGAGCTCGCCGTCCTGGACGGCGCGGCGCTCTTCGCGCAGGCTGTCCTCAGGATCGGTGTCCCCTGAAAGGATGTCGTCCAGGTCATCGTCCTGGGCGACAGCCGGCGAGGCGGCCCAGAGGGACGCCACAAGTGCCGCGGCGGGCCGCAACATGCGGCGTGCGTGCAACGAGCGCATCGAGCGGCTCCTAGTAGCTGTAGAGGCGGGACTTCATCTTCGGGAAGAAGAAGCCTGCGCCCACCGTGGCGGTGAAGTTGTTGTACAGCCGCTGTTCGGACACCGGAACATTGGCGTCGTATTGCGGCTTCTTGTCGATGTAGAGGGCGGACCGGGCGTCGAGCTTGAGGGCGACGGTCTGGTTCACGAAGAAGTTCATGCCGACGCCCAAGGCTGGGCTGGGTTTGACTTCGTTGCCCTGCTTCGTCAGCAGAACGATGTCGGCGCCGGGCTGGGTGATGTCCACACCGACGTCGTAGGTCGCGACGTAGTTCTGCTTCGAGACCATTCCGAGGCCGGCGAAGCCGTAGAAGTCGAAGTTCAGGACGGTCTCGCCGACCAAGTTGATCTTGCCGTAGAGCGGGGCCCAAGCGACGCCGAAGTTCGCGCCTAGCACCACTTTGTCCAAGGGCTGCTGGAAGGCGGCGGCGTTGGCCGAAGACGCGTCGTAGGCGCGCTGCAACAGCACCGACGGCAGACCCTTGAGGTCGTTTTCGCCGAGGTCGGGGCTGAAGCCGATCTGTGCTTGCGCGGAGAGGTTCTCAGCGAAGTGGTACCCGAAGTTGATCTCGCCGGTGAAGCGGCGGGCCATCGGATTGTTGGGGACGTAGCCGAAGGCGGGCGCGACCTCGAATCGGTCCTGCTTGAGGAAGAACCGGTTCTCCACTGCCTTCATCGGCTTGCGTTCGGCGCGCTGCTGTTCAAGCGCGGCGATCCCTGGGTCATCGACGGCTGCGGCCCCGGAGGGCGCCAGCGCGGCGACGACCGCAAGCGATGCGGCGCGAAGGAAACGAAGCATCCGGGGGTCTCCGTTGGAGAAATCGGGCCTGAGGCCCGAGCCGCCGCACCTTAGCACGCGTCCGGGCCTACGGCTTGCACCCCAGGCGCGTCGGGCAGCTGGTGGCCCCCGTGGGGGTGCGGGCCCCGCTTGTTGGCGGATCGGCGACCTGCAAAATCCTTGTGACGGAGCTTCGCGGGCCGGAGGGACCCCTACCGGACGGTCCAGGAACGCTCGAGCCAGGTCATGCCTCCGCGCCGATCGCGACCCACGGCCCACCACGACCCGGACCCCGATGCTGGAGAAACCCAGCTCGACTGCAAATAGGGATGCAGTGTGAAGTGCTCGTCGATCTCTCCCCCGTCCGCGTACCAGGCGACGTAGGGCTCCTCGATCCGCTCTTCTGTGAAACCCTGACTGTTGACGTAGAGGTAGGTCTCGATGGCTGCGTCGGGCAGGACGACCTCGATCTCATAGGGCTGGTTGGGGTCGACTTCGACGGTCGTGCCCTCGGGAATGGAGACGCCTTCGACGCGAAAGTCGTCAAACCACGGGTTGGCATTGGGGGTTTGTGCCCGCGAAACGACGAGGCGCTTCGTGCCCGTCTCGACCTCGGTGAAGTCGATGTCGGCTGAAAGGTCTTCGATCGCCGTGGACGGCAGGGACATGACCTGAATCGTCGCGTACGCGCCCTCCTCCTCGTCTTCGGGAGCGAGGCCATCCAGGGCGTCATCCGGCACGCGCCAGGACGGCGGCAGGCCGGGCTCCAGGCCGATGAATCCGTCGGGTACGGTCGCCGTGTCGCTCAGCGCGGACGGGTCGAGCGAACAGCTGGCGGCAAACGTCGTTTCGCTTCCGAGTACCGGTGGGCAGGCAAGCCAGATGCGGACCTGGTCGGGAACGTCCGCTGGCCCGGGGACGAGCGCGGTGAACGTCGCGAGGTCCCCCGGTTCAACTTCGGGCGGTTCTGCGACGACCGCCAGGATGCGGAGCCGATCCACCAGCCAGACTGGGCTGAGGTCGCGCGGCCGCAACCATTGGTTCTGGTCGATGACGCATCCGGTGAGGAACAGAAGCGGTGCCAGTCGGGTCATGGCCATAGGGCAAGCTCCACGCCGATGTTCGGAATGAACGGCAGCCCGCGGACGTAGGCGACTTCGCTGTAGTCGTAGTTGTAGAGTGTGAACTCCGAGTTCACGGCCCTGACGACATTCATCAAGTCGACGTAGGTGCGCATCTTGAGCGCCTTGAAGTGCCAGTCCCGGTCGATGCGCACACTGGTCTGGAAAAACGGCGGGTTGCGCGTTGGGGCCGCGTCGACGGAGAGGCCATTGTAGAAGTCGCCGTCGACGTCGTAGATGCCGACCTCGTAGAGGTCGGTCGGGTTGCCGGTCACATACTGGACCTGGGCGCTGACCTGGAAGGCGTGAGGCAACTTGAGGCCGCCTTGTGCGCTCAGGATGTGGGTCTGGTCGAAGTCGAACGGGTACCAGCAATCACCTTGGCCCAGGAGACGATCGAGCCCCTCTGCGGGTGCAGCGAGCGGTTCTCCCGCGGCACTTGTGCAGGTTGGCCAGTCGAGGCGTGACGCGCGCGACAAGGTGTAGGACACCCATCCAAAGAAGGGCCCGGTGGGGTCGTGGCGGAGAATGACCTCCGCTCCGTATGCGCGCCCCTCGCCGGCGTTCACAAAGGGGTTCGTGCCAAAGCCGGTCCAGGCCTCGTCGTAGACGATGAGGTCTGTCATCCGCTTGTAGAACAAGTCGATGTCGTAGTGGACTGCGTCGGAGATGCGCTGCTCGGCGCCAACGCTCGTCGACCACGACTGCTCGTGCCCGACGGTGCTCTGGGTGCCGACGCCCACGATTTCCTGGGGTTGGGGCGGCTGATGGTAGAGTCCGGTGCTGGCTTTGAAGGCCAGCCGCTCATTCGCTTGGAAACGGGTGAGCAGGCGGGGGTCGAAGCTGGTCGTCGTGTTGGCGGGGACGGGGTCGGCACCCGTGATCGTTCCGCTCGTCGTCAGCGTCACGACGTTGCCGCGGAGCCCGGGCGAAATCAACCAGCGGTCGCGGTCGTCGAGGGGTCGGAAGTCGAGGCGGAGGTAGGGGTCCGGTGACCAGAACCCGCCCTCCCCGTCGAAACCGACGGCTTCTCGCTCCGCGAGGGGGTCGTCGAGGTCCGTGATGCGAAAGCTGCTCTGGAAGTCGAACCACCAAATGGCGCCAAGGAAGTCGACGCCAGGCACGACGGTCACCGCTGGGGTGGCCTTCCATGGCGCTTCTGCGCGGAGTTCGAACAGCACGTTGCCGTTGTCGATGACGAAGTCCTGGCCAAGGCCAAGGTAGGACGTGTCGATGCCGATGGCCGGCCGCAGGTCGAGTTCGAAACCATCCGCCAGCGGCGTTCGCCAGTGGCCGACGAGGCGGTGACTGTCGTACTGCGTCCGGAAGTCGCCTTGGGTGTCCTGGTCGTCGCCCTGGGCGACGTCGTCGGGCGTCCCCAACGTCAACGTGTCGTCGAATCCGTAAAGGAAGATGTCGACGTCGCGGTCGTCCGTCGTCGGCGGCACCCATTTGACTTGGTAGTCCCAGTACCTTGGCTTGATCGTGTAGCCAGTGTCGCCGGTGAACAGTGGGATGAAGAGGTCGATGTAGGAACGGCGGGCGCCGATGGCGAAGCCGTGCTCTTTGCCCTTTTTTCCGACTTGGCCCTCGAAGAGCACCTGGGAGTCGAGGATGTCCGTGCCCCAGCTGATTTTCTCGTCGGGATCGAACTCGGTCTTCGTCCGGACGTCGACCACGCCGCCCATGCTGCGGCCGTACTGTACGCCGTAGCCGCCGGGCAGGTAGTCGACGGCGGCGATGATCTCGGGGTTCAGGACGCTCGTCGTGCCCGTCAAGTGGTAGATCAGCGGAATCCGGACGCCGTCGACGTAGACGCCGCTGTCCTCGGGGTTGCTGCCGCGAATGATGAGGGCGCCTGTGCCAAAGGGGCTCCGCGCCGCGCCAGGAAGGGTCTGGATCACCTTGATGGGATCCCCGAACGTACCTGGGATGGTCCGAATCTCTTCGATCGACAGGGTCCTGCGGGTGACCTCGGTTTCCTGGCCTTCGTAGACGGCGACCACTTGGTTTTCGCGCCAGCCCTTTGGCTCCAACCAGATGTTCGCCTCGGCGACCTCGCCGGGGACGGCCTCGAATGTGGCGTCCCCCGACTCGTGGTCCTGGTGCGCCACGCGCAGGCGCACCTCGCCGGTGGGCAGATCCGTAAGGGTGAAGTGTCCGGTCTCGTCGGTCGTTGCCGTGAGTGGGGACCCGATGACGACGACCTGGGCACCGGCGACCGGGCGACGCGTGGCCTTGGTGCGTACCTGGCCGGAGACCGTAGGGACGACCGCCGCGGCGGGGGCTGCCTCGACTTCCTCCTCCAAGGTGAAGCCGTACGCGAATTCGAAGGAGACGGCGACGGGACCCTCGGCCGTTCGTGCCGGCGAAAAGGTCATCGTACGGACGGCGGCGAGGGCCGCGTCGTCGAAGCCGGGGTGTCCGCTCGTTGTCGAAAGGGCGACCTCGGTGACGGCCCCCGTTTCGTCGAGCGTGACGAGGAGGACGACGGTGCCCTCGAGGCCCTGGGCCTTGGCGTCTTCGGGGTATGGCGCCTCGACGTGTTGCAGAACCGCCGGTCCCGCGACGAGGGGCAAGGGTTCTTGGGCCAGGGCGACGAACATCAGCCAAAGCGCGATGATCACGGCGTCACCTTCTCGAATTTGCAGCCGTAGGGGACACCGATCGTGGGGCTCGGGCGTCCGTCGACGAGGCCAGGCTTCCAGGAACTCGAGCGCAAGGCCGCGATGCACGCGGCGTCCGCCGCCGGGCTCAGCGACGTGACCACGCGGACGTTGGCCACGCGACCGTCGACGGCGAGGTCGAGGAGAAGCTCCACCTCACCGGCAAGGCCGGCGTCGATCACCTCTTGAGGGACGACGAGCGCGGGTTTGGCCCGGAGCTTGGGTTGGGCGCTCAGGGCCGCCCAGGCGACAGGCGTCGGGGCAGCCGGAGCGTCGAGCGAGAGGCCGGTGCCTTCGGCGCGAGCAGCGGTGGTCGTCCCCGCGCGAACGGCGAGACCCGTGCCGGATCCCGGCGCAAAGCTACCAGCTGACAGCCCTTGCACGATGCGCGGCGGCGGAGGAACGTCGGGGGGAGGCGCGTCGCTCGGGGGCGGTGGCGCGTTCGCTTGGGGGGGCGGGGGTGGGGGCGGCGGCTCCGCTTCCGGCGGTGGGGGCGGCGGGGGCGGCGGGGGCGGTTCGACCACGGCCATTTCCACCCAAGAGGGGCCCTTGGGCGGCCGTTCCGGTATCCGCGCGGCACCCGATGCCGCGCCAAGGTGGGCGAAAAGGGACAACAGAAGGGCGGCCGCGAGAGGTCCGACGCGGCGGTCAGCGGGGTCCAGCGCCCTGGCGTTCATCCAGGAGGCTCGGGGGCGACGGCACTCGCTTGGTCGATTTGGAGTGCGAACTTGGCGACGCCTTGGCCCTTGACGAGGTCCAGAACCCAGACGACGCGCCCGTAGGGCACCCCGCGGTCAGCCGCGATCAGACACACGACGTCTTCGCCACGCCCTCTGGCGCCGGCGATGGCAGCGCGGATCCCGTCAGCGTCGGTCGGAGCTCCGTCGAGGAGGACCTCGCCGCTTTGCGTCAGCGTGATGCCAAGGCTCGTCTGGTCGGCTTGTTCGCCGCTCGCCGCCTCCGGCAGAGTCACCTGAATCGAACTGCGCACGATGGCGGTGGCCGTCACCATGAAGATGATGAGAACGACGAGAATGATGTCGACGAAGGGCGTGATGTTGATGTCGGCGATCAGGTCGTCGTCGCCGCCCAGCCGCCCGGCCATTTCAGAGGCCTTCCAGGCGGGCCGCCACGAGGGTGGTGATGGACTCCAGCCGGGTCAGGCGGTTGCGGACCGCGCGAGCGAAGCCGTTGTAGAGCACGACGGCCGGGATGGCGACGAGGAGGCCCACCGCCGTGGCGACCAACGCCTCGGAGATGCCGCTCATGACGGCCTCGGAGGCGCCCGCCGTGTCGATGGAGAGGTCGTGGAAGGCTTGGATGATGCCGAGCACCGTGCCGAAGAGGCCGATGAACGGCGCATTGGAGCCCGTCGTCGCGAGCACGATCAGTCCGCGCTCCATGCGGAGCTTCTCCGCGAGGGCCGCGCCCGCGAACGCCTTGTCGACCGCCTTGGGCCCCTGGCCGGCCAATTCGAGGCCCGTGGCCAATACCCGGGCCTCGATCCCCGTCGCGCTCGACAATCGCGTGCGCAACGTGGCGACGTCGCCATCTTGCAAGAAGGGGTCGACGGCGGCGCGCAGGGTCGCGGCTGGGGTGGCCTCGCGCAACAGGAAGACGAAGCGTTCCAGGCTGACGGCGATGCACAGCACGCTCACCGCAATGAGCAACCACAGGACCCATTCGGCCCCGGACAGGGCCAGCGCGAGCATCCCCTTTTCAAGCACATCGGCCCCCAGCGGGGCTGCGTCCTAGCAGGGTCGCCGGGTTCGGCCAAGGTCGACTTGATCGGGCGTGCTGGAGGCGCCACCCGGACTCGAACCGGGGAATGGAGGTTTTGCAAACCTCTCCCTTAACCACTTGGGTATGGCGCCAGCGCAGCCGGCGCCGCTTATTCGGGCGGCCCGGTGAGTCAAGGAGGCCGACCTGCTCACGCTCGTGATCGTCGCCACGAACGAGGCGGACCGAATCGGTGCAGCGTTGGAATCGGCGCCCCGTGATGCGTTGCTGTTGGTGATGGATGGTGGGTCGTCGGACGCCACCATGGAAGTGGCCCGGCGCCTTGGCGCGACGGTGGTCCAACATCCGTGGGACGGCTTCGTCGCCCAGAAGGCGCGAGCCTTGGCAAACGTGACCACGCCGTGGGCGCTCGTACTCGACGCGGACGAGCGGCTGGCTGACGGTGCGGCGGAGGCCATCGCACGCTTTGTCGCCGCGCCCTTTGCTGCCGGTGCGCGATTGAGACGCGCAAACCGCTGGTTGGGCCATGAGATCCGGTACGGCCGTTGGGGGCGCGACCGGCCGCTTCGCCTTGTTCGGTGCGACGCCGCGAAGGTGGCTGGGGACGATCCCCACGATGTTCTGGAGGTCGACGGAGCGGTCGCGGTCTTGGACGGCCTGATTGTCCACGACCCCTACCGGAGCGTCGGCGATCATCTTGCCCGCATCGGTCGGTACGCGGATCGGCATGCGACCTCCCTGCACGCGCGCGGCGTCAAGGCACGGTTCTTGGACGTCGCCGTTCGCCCGCCATGGCACCTCGTCAAGGCCCTGCTCCTCCAGTCGGGATGGCGCGACGGCGTGCCCGGCCTGGCGGTTGCCATTTTCGGGGCGGTGCGGGTCGCGGGGAAGTGGATCGCGCTGTGGCGCTTGAATCGAGCATGATCGACGTCGTGGTGGACCGAATCGGCGGGATGACGGGAACGGCGGGCGTAGCCCACCGCCTCGTCACCACGTGGCTCGCCGAAGGACGCGCGGTGACGGTGTGGGGGGCCCGCGGGTCCTTGCCATCCGGCGCTGTCATTGGACGTTTCGGATGGTGGGGCGGGCCCCGCCGGGCGCTGGGGGGCGCCCGAAGCGAACGCGCGTTGGGTCTCGATCGGACGCCCGGGCCAGGGGTTTGGCGTGCCTCAGGCGGGCATCATGCGCGGTGGGTGGAGGCCCGGGGCCGCGGCTGGACCTGGCGCGATCGGCGGGTCGCCGCACGGGAGGCCGCTTGTGTGGCGACGGCCCGAACGGTCGTGGCGAACAGCGAGGCGGCCGCGGACGCGCTTGTGCGTGCCTATGGAGTCGGCGTTCGCGTGGTCCGCAACGGCGTGGATCTCGATCGCTACGCGCCGACGGCCGTTCGGCCCGGCCCCCTTCGGGTAGGGTTCATGGCCCACGGATGGGAGCGCAAGGGCTTTGACGTCGCCGTGGACGCGTTTGTCGACGCGGGACCGGCCGGGGCCGAGTTCTGGGTGGCCGGCCAGGACGTTCGTGCCTCGCGACGGTTGGCGGCCGCGAGGCAGCGCTTGGGCGATCGGCTCGTCGTGCACGGCGTGGTTGACGCAGCGAGCTGGCTGCCGGCGATCGACGTCCTGCTCCACCCCACGCGATACGACAGCGCGGCGAACGTCGTCCTGGAGGCGCTTGCCTGCGGGGTGCCGGTGGTGACGACGGCCGCGGATGGCGCCAGCGAGGTGGTCCCCGACTCCCGGTGGGTTGCGGCGGCCGCGGATCGGGCGGCCGTGGCCTCTGCCCTCGATGCGGTAGTGTCCCAAGGGGAGCGGGCGCGTAGGGTCGCACGCTCGGCGGCGGAGGTCTGGCCTTTGGCGCGCATGGCCCGTGAACTGTTCGAACTCTTGGAGGTCCCATGAAGCGCCCCCGCCGGACGGCGTCGCCCTTGTGGATGGCGCGGCTTGCGGCGTTCGCTGGCGGGCTTGCGGGGTTGGGCGTCGTGGCGTTCGCCGCAAGTTGCGCGGCCATCGAGAGTCGCTTGGCGGGACCCTCCGAACACCTCGAAATCGACGTGATTCAGGCGATCATCGCGACCGAGAGCCCGGTTTACTACCGCGATGGGGTCACGCCGGTCGGCGTCTTCTTTCAGTCTGAGCACCGTCGCTACCTTTCCGCGGATGCTCTGCCTCCGGCTTGGGTGGCGGCCATCATCGCCGCTGAAGACGACGGCTTTTGGTCCCATTCGGGGGTGAGTGCGAAGGGGATCTTGCGAGCGATCCGGGCAAATCTGCTGGCGGGGCGCGTGGTGGCTGGCGGGAGCACCCTTACGCAGCAGACGGCGAAGAACCTTTTCTATCGACCCGACCGTAGCGCTTCGTCCAAATGGACCGAACTCGTCAATGCGATCGGGCTGGAGCGCCGGTATGAAAAGCGCGAGATTCTGAGCTTCTACGCCAATCAGTTCCATGTCACCGGCAATGGTCGAGGACTGGCCATCGCCGCCCGGCATTTCTTCGACCGCGACGTCGATGAACTGGGCTTGATCGAACTCGCCTTTTTGGCTGGGCTGGTCAAAGGACCCGCCCGGTATGACCCGTTCCTTGGTGATGCCGCCGCGCGTGAGGCGGCGGCGGTGCGGGCCCACGACCGTGCCCGGTACGTGCTGCGCCGGCTCGTCGAGGAGCCGATCGACGTGCTTGCGGCACCGGACGGGAAGTCTCCTACGAGCACCGAGGTGGCGGCATGGAAGGCCGAGGCGGAAGCGGCCTTGGCCTCCGGTTTCAAGTTGCCGTTCCGCCGCGGCACGTTTCGCTGGAACAGCTCCGCCGTCCTGGACGAGGTCGCGCGTCGCCTGTCTGAGCCTCCTTTCGAAGACATCCTGCGCGACGCGGGAATCGACGACCCGGCGACGTCAGGCCTGACCGTGGTGACGACGCTGGATGCGAACCTCCAGCGAGAGGCCGAGTATGGCCTGTGGCATCATTTGACGGAGGTGGGGACTTGGCTTGACGGCGCCGGCCCGGAGGTCGTTCGACGCGACGCCAACTTGGTGCGGTGGTCTCCCCACCTTCCGGCGCTTCGGCACGAGTTCCGCAACGGCATCGTGACGGCGCGTGGCGAGCGAGGCGTGTTGGACGTCGACCTCGGGGGGCGCCATTGCCTCGTCGATCGGGCGGCCCTCGAGCGCCTCGCGACCGCCATTGCGCGAGGCCGGGCAAAGGACGCGACCGCAAAAGCCTCGTCTCGGGAGGTCGACGCGCTGAGCGAGTCGCTCGCCGTGGGCACGGGCGTGTGGCTCTCGGTGCGCGATGTCGCGCCGGACGGCAAGGCCACGTGCGACCTCGAGCGCATTCCACGGCTGCAAGGCGCGCTCGTCGTCGCCGAGGACGGCGAAATGCGCGCGATGGTCCCAGGAAATGACGGGCGCAATTTCAACCGCGTGGGAGCCCTACGGCAAATGGGCTCGACATTCAAGCCCATCGTGTACCATACAGCGTTGATGCTAGGTTGGAACCCGACGGACCCCCTCGACAATGCCCCTGCCGTCTTCCAGTTTTCGACGACGCAGTGGTGGCCGGGTGCGGACCACGAACCGGCTCCCATCGTCAGCCTTGCCGCGGCCGGTACGTCTTCGGAGAACATCGCCAGCGCCTGGCTGCTTCACCATCTCGTCGATCGGCTCGGACCTGACGAACTCGAACAACTCGCGCGCGACGTCGACCTCTGGCGCCGGGAGGGTGAGGATGCGGAGTCCTACGGCCGGCGATTGGCGCAACTCGGAATTCGCGCTTCGCCCGCGCGAGACGGTGAACGGCACTTCTTGGCAGCCCGCCACGAGGTGAGCGGGGATCTGAGCGACGAAGACCGTCGCTGGTTGGGCACCTGGTCGTCGGGCTGGGGGCTCGATGCGGAGCGGGAGCGCCAGGCGTCGAGCGTGGAGCGGCTCGCCGCCCTCGACCGAATCGACTGGCGCTCCTGGCGTGAGCGGGGGGTCGCTTGTCGCGCGGCGCTCGATTCCATGGTCGCGGGGTCGGCAACGCAGGGCATTTCCGAGGTCGAAGGTGAGTGGATTTGCGGGGAAGGGGCTGCGCCTGGGCGCGAGCGGCCTGGCGGGTGGTTGGGGCGGCTACTTGGCGGGAACGCCGACGTTGTCGACGCGACGCAGGTCCGCATCGGGTCTCAAGGGCCGACGCTCGAGGCAGTGGAAAGGCTTGAGCGCGCCATCCTCCGTCGTCAGCTCTCTTCCTCCGTCGAGGACGCCGAGGACGTGGATGTCTACGCCCCGGAACGGCTGATTTGGAATGGCGACTTCCGAACCCTCCTCGGCTTGCGAGCCGTGGTCTCGGTGGCGCGTGCTTACGGCGTGATGACGCCTTTGCAGCACGTCATGAGCCTGCCGTTGGGCGCGTCGGAGGTGACCTTGGAGGAGATGGTCGCCGTCTACGACGGGATGGCGGACGGGACGGCCCATGTCGCAGACGGACGGGGTTCCCTAGGCCCAGTGGCGCCGCAAGACCGACCGCTCGCGCTGATCCAAGAGGTTCGGGCCAGCGATGGGCGCGTCCTGTACCAGCTGGCGACGAGTGAACGCATCGTCGCGTCCCCTGCGATCGCGGAACTCACGCGCGGGATCCTTCGCGACGTCGTTCGTTACGGAACCGGCCAACGAGCACGGTCGGCGGTCGATGCGGGCGGCGCTCCACTGCCGTTGGGGGGCAAGACCGGAACGACGAACGACTACCGCAACGCGGCGTTTGTGGGCTTCGTGCCAAGGTGGAATGGCGAATGGGACGGCGGCGGCGGTTGGACCGTCGGCGCGTACGTCGGCCACGACGACAACGCGCCGTTGGTCGCGGGCCGCATTCGGCTTCAGGGCGCCAATGGGGCGCTGCCTGCGTGGCTCGCGGTGGCTCGGGCCCTGTGGGAGGGCGGCTTCATCGGCGATCCTGGCCGGGCGCCAGAGGGCGGTTGGCTCGAAGAGCCTTCACCCGGTCTGATTGAGGTTCCCGTCGACGACAACGGCCTGCCAACGGAGGGCGGCCCGCGGCGCACGCTTACGCGCGTCGGCCTGGGTCATGCGAGCGACCTGGTCGAGTTGCACCGGGCGGAGCGCGCGTTCCCGTCGACCTCGGAGCTTCGGAGTACACCTCCGGTTCCGCCCATCGGGTTCGGCACGCCAGACGAATGACGCCGCCGACCCGGCAGACCGGGACCGGCGGCGTTGAGGTGTGTCCCGAGGTCTGGCCTCGGGACGGCGATCAGTTCGCGAGGGTCGTCGTGACGGTCTTGATGAGGTTGTCGGCCGAAAGCGCGACAGCCTTGGCCTCTTCGGGGGCCTTGGTCAGCGTCTCAAGGTTCTGCGCGATGGCTTTCGGCGCCTTCATGACGGCGGCCGGATTGTCGCCAACGAGGCCCTGGAGGACCGCCGGGTCGCTGTACTGCTTGGCGTCGTCGGCCACGGCGGTGAGCTGGGCCGGAACCTCGCTGAGGGCGGCGACGGCGTTCTTCACGTTGTCGATGCCGGCGTTGAGCGCGTCAATCGCGGCCTTGACATTGTCCGGCACGCCGTCGGCGGCGGAGACCTTGGGCTTGCCGCCGTCCATGGCGAGCGTGAGCTTGCCAGCGGCCTTGGCCTTGAGGTCGGCGAGCGCGTCGGCGATCGGGGCGCCGGCGGTGAGGCCGAGGGCAGACGCGACGTTGGCCGTGAGGCCGTCAACTTCGGTGCGGACCTTGGAGATCGTGTCGAGCGGGGCCTTGGCCTTCGCGAACGTCTCGTCGATCTTCGCGATGCCCGTCTCTTTCATGGCGAGCGGGGCGGGTGCGGCCTGGGCCGACTTGTCCTTCTTGGCGAAGGCGGTCGTGGGAACGGACAGCGCGGACGCCGCGAGGGCGAGGGCGAACAACTTGCGCATGGAACCTCCAGCCGGGTGGCTCCCCGGGCGGCGGCGACTAGCGTGAGGCGGCGAGGGAGGCAACGCGGCGCGCCGTAAGTCCCGGTTTGGAGGTCAACGCGATATCCGGCCGCTCGGAGTGACGATGGCGGTCCAGGTTGGCAACCCGGTCTCCTTGCCTACAAATCCGAATGCGTTGATCTACGGAGCCAACGCTACCGAAGTGCTTCGGGGGCGGCCGTTCACGGACGTGCAGCGCATCTGCGCGCGAGCGCTGGACCGTTTCGGGCAGTCGTCGGGTTTGGTCGCCGAGGTCCTCTTTGGTTGGCGCATCGTCCAAGATCGGCGGAACGTCCGTTCCACCCAGGTGACCGCGTCTTTCGTCGTCGACGGTCCGGCCGGCGCCATCGAAATCGGCCTGATCGACGCCGTCATGGAAGCGAGTTCGATTCCGTGGACCCCGATGACCATCGAGCGCGTTCCGCGCAATGCCGTACACAGCCTGATCAGCCGCGGAGGGAGCGTCGAGCAGATTTGGGTTGAGGAGCAGGGCGAGCTTGTTGCTTCGCGCCTCGTTCTCCACCCCGATGACGTCGTTCGCATTCACCGGACGCGGCCGGATGTCGCTCGCGCTGATGCCTTTCTCCCTGGCGTGGGCCACGTCGTAGGTGTCGAGCGCGACCTCACCGAAGCCGATCTTGAGATCGCGCGCATGCGGCTTGCCTGGACGCTCGATCACGCGCGCCAGATCGTCGCCGCCGACGGCAAGATCGACGCGCAGGAGGCCCGATTTCTCGAGACGGTGTTCCCCGAAACCGTGCTCAACGAGATGCGTATCGGATCCGAGGCGGAGCGTGCGGCGGTCGCGGCGGTCGCGAAGGAACGGCTGCCGAACGTGCTCGGGTACCACGACAAGTTGGCGCTTGTCTCCCTGCTGTTCAGCTGTTCGTACAGCGACGGTCAGCTGGAGGCGAGCGAGATGAAGGTGGTCCGCGAGGCCGGCGCCGCGCTTGGTCTGTCGCGAGACGACGTCGTCGCGTGGCTGCGCCGCTACTGGTAGGAGCGAACATGGTCGGGACGGTGGAGCGGCCGCTCAAGGTGGCCGTGGTGGGGGCGGGACCCTCGGGCATCTTTGCTGCAGGCGCCTGCTTCGACGGCGGAACGGTGGCCCAGGTGGACGTGTTTGAGCGCCTCCCGACGCCCTACGGCCTCGTGCGCGGCGGCGTCGCGCCGGACCATCCCAAGATCAAGTCGGTGGCCCGAGCGTTGGAACGGACCCTCAAGGCGCCCGGCGTTCGCTTCTTCGGCCACGTCGCGCTCGGCAAGGACGTTTCGATCGACGAATTGCTGGCGGCCTACGACGCCGTCATCTTGGCCACGGGTGCCGAGGCGTCGGCGCGGCTGGGGATTCCTGGGGAAGATCTGAGCGGCAGTGTGGCGGCGACCGATTTCGTTGGCTGGTACAACGGACACCCCGACCACCGCCATCACGACATTCCGCTCCATGCCTCCCGCGCGGTCGTCGTGGGTGTTGGCAACGTCGCCGTCGACGTCGCGCGCATCCTCGCCTGCGACCCCGACCATCTTGCGGCCACGGACGTTGCGCCCCGAGCGTTGGACGCCTTGCGGAACAAGGGCATCCGCGAGGTGGTCGTGCTCGGGCGTCGAGGCCCGGCGCAGGCGACATTTGCGGCAGACGAGCTGCGTGAGTTGTCTCGCCTGCCGACGGTCGATGTCCGCGTCTGGCCGGGGGACGACGTCTTGGACCCGCTGTCGGAGATCTGGCTCGCGACCAAGGGCGACAAGTTCTCTCAGGCCAACGTGGCGTTCCTCCGGGAGCGGGCGGCGGCGGAGCCTTCAGTCGACGCGCGTTGCCGTGTCACCTTCCGTTTCCTCGCGTCCCCGGTCGAGGTGCGCGGCGAAAACGGAGCGGTGACTGGCGTCGTCATCGAGCACAACGAGATCGTCGGGGACCCCGAAGTTCGTTTGGATGCAAAGTCGACGGGTCGACGCGAGGTGGTCGAAGCCGGGCTCGTGCTCCGCGCCGTCGGCTACCGAGGAAACGCCGTTCCCGGCGTGCCCTACGACGCCAAACGCGGCACGATTCCCAATGACGCAGGGCGGGTGCTTGGCGCAGACGGACAGCCCATCCGCGGCCTCTACGTGGTCGGATGGGCCAAGCGAGGTCCCAACGGCCTGATCGGGACGAACAAGGCCGACTCCAAGGACACGGTGGCGGCGGTCAAGTCGGATTGGGTGGGTGCGCCCGACACCGAACGCCCGGAAGTCGCCTCGATCGTGGCGCGCCGGACGCGGGTGGTGGATTGGGCCGCCTGGGAACGGATCGATGCGGCCGAAGTTGCGGCGGGCGCGGCGTCTGGGCGAGTGCGCACCAAGTTCGACGACGTTGACGCGATGTTGGCGGCCGCGCTGGCGACCTGAGGCGGCGGCTCTCAGGCGGGGACGAACACGAGGCTCGCGCTGTTGATGCAGTACCGCACCCCCGTAGGCGGCGGGCCGTCGTCGAACACGTGGCCGAGGTGCCCATCGCAGCTGCGGCAGAGGACTTCGGTCCTGAGCATACCGTAGGATCGATCGAGCTCGGTGCGGACGGCTCCGTTCTGGTAGGCCTTGTAGAAGCTCGGCCATCCGCATCCGGCGTCGAATTTCGTATCGCTTACGAACAGGCGGCTGCCGCACCCAGCGCAGTGGTAGGAGCCTTCCTGGGTGTGATTCCAATAGGCCCCGCTGAAGGCCCGCTCCGTGGCCTTCTTGCGCAGGACGTCAAATTGGATGGGCGTGAGCTGGTTGCGCCAGCCGTCGTCGTCTTTGGGCAGGTCGGCCACCAGAGCCCCCCTTGGCTGACGGGCTAACCACGCTCATGAGATTGCGCGGATGGGCTGTCGCTATCGTCACGCTCGGTGCCGGCGTAGGATTCTTCTGGGCTCGGTCCGAGGTTGATTCCGCCGGAACTCCAAGGGGGTTGGGTGCGCGTCCGACGCCGCCCGCCTTGTCTCCGCCGCCCCTAGGACCGGACGCTTGGAGCGGCGACCTCAGCGCCGTGGCCTGGGACTGTCCCGGTCATGCCTTCGGTCCTGTCCTCGGTACGAACGGTCGCGTCGGGTGGGAGTGCGACCGGAGTGACGCCGGGCGTACCGACGGCTTTGTGGGCCGCATTGGGCCAGGTGGGGCCTCGCTCAATGTGGACGATTTGGCCCTCGACATGCGCCTCCCGGTCCCTGCGCAGCATGGGCCGATCGGTCGGGCGCTGGGCTTTCGGCCCGATGGTCGGTCCGACTGGCTGGTCTCAAGTCGCGGGCGGGCGACCCGTTGGGAGGTGTTGGCCCCAGACGCAACGGTCCCCGAACCGGCGTCGTCTTTGGACGCTGGGGACGTTGAGCAAGTCGTTTTTGGCGAACCGGTCCTTGCCCTGGTCGACGAGGGGAGTCGCACCACGGTTTGGCGGATCGACGACACGGAGGCCTCGCGGTTGGACCTCGACGTGACGCCACTGGCGCTGGCTTGGCTCCGGCCGGGAGAGCGCATTCTGGTGGTGACGTTGGACGCCACCGTTTCCTGCCCCCTTGCTGGCGGGCGGTGTGCACCCTGGGGTCCAGCTTCAGCTGCGGCGACCTGGACGCTGGACGGCGTGGTCCACGCGATCCGTCGCGGCGACGGTTGGGCGCTCGTCGTCGGGTCGTCCGATGCGCGCTGGACCCTGGACGGGCCCGTCGAGGTGCCTGACCACCGAACGTGGTCGTCGGCGGGTGGTTGGACCACCTGGACGCGGCCAAGCCCGGATGACGGCGTCATCGTAGGGCGGGTCGATGGAGGTGCGGTGGTGGAGCTGTCTCCGTTGGAGAACGGGCGCCCCCTCCTCGATCCACGCGAAGCGGCGTTGTCCGAGGACCTGCGCTGGATCGCGTTTACGGCACTGAGGGGTACGGATGACCCCCGTCGTCGCTTGTACGTCGCCCCTTTGGACGCCCATTTGACGCCGCCTCGACGGCTCTGAGGCCGTCTCGGATCCCGACCAGCAAGCCGTCGACTCCGGTGGCTGGGCGAAGCGCGTCGGTGAGGTGTTGCCGCCAGGCTCGCGCTCCCGGAAGGCCCGTGGTCACGTTGAGCAGCGCCCGCGCCGCCCTGTGCGGTTCGCCGGACGCCGCGCCCCAGGCCCCCATCATCTCGGCGAGATCCGCGAGCTTCGGAATTTCGTGGTGGTCCCCGTAAAGGTCGCTGTCGACGGCTGTGAACGAGAGCGGGCGGTCCCAGGCTGCGCGCCCAACCATCACGCCATCCACGTGGTTGAGGTGGGGCGTCGCCGCGGGCAGGTCGGCGATGCCGCCGTTGATCTCGAACGCGAGGTCGGGGCGGCGGGCGGCAAGCGCGTAGACGTCCGCGTAGCGCAGAGGTGGAATCGTCCGGTTCTCGGCCGGGGACAGGCCGCAAAGGATCGCCTTCCGGGCGTGGACGATGAACCGGTCGCAACCCGCGGCGGCGACGATGTCGACGAAGGCGAAGAGGTCCTCCACGGCGTCAAAGTCGTCGACGCCGATGCGATGTTTCACCGTCACGGGTACGGCGACCACGGCACGGAGGTGGGCCACGAGATCGGCAACGACGTGCGGTTCGCGCATGAGGATGGCGCCAAAGCGCCCCTGTTGAACCCGTTCTGACGGGCAACCGACGTTGAGGTTCACCTCGTCATAGCCCGCGTCGACTGCCATCCTGGACGCCAGGGCAAGGTCCTCGGCCTTGTCGCCTCCGAGTTGGATGGCAGTTGCGCCGGGGTCTTGGCCGTGTGCCAGGAATCGGCGGGCATCGCCGTGGACCAGCGCGCCCGCGTGAATCATCTCTGTCGTCAGGCGCGCGTGGCGCGACATGAGCCGGAAAAGCGTCCGGAAGTGCCGGTCCGTTCGCTCCATCATCGGAGCTACGGAGAAGCGGGGAGCGCAGCCACGGTGGCTGCGCGGAGTGCCCGTGCGCTCGGTCAGTTGCCGACCTTCTCTTCCATCTTGCGCTTGAAGCCCTGGCTCATGTCCTGCTCGAGGATCTTGAACTCGACGCGGCGGTTCGGCCCCTTGCCGTCGGGCGTGTCAGTCGGGGCGATGGGAGTGGTCTCGCCGAAGCCCTTCGCGGTCAGGCGCGCGGCATCGATTCCCTTGTCGGTCAGGTACTTCACAACGGCCTCGACGCGGGCCTGGCTGAGCTTGAGGTTCGCGTCGTCCATTCCATCCGAGTCCGTGTGGCCTTCGACGGAGACCTTCTTGACTCCCGGGTACTTGACGAGAACCTTGACGATGTCGTCGAGGAGCGAGAACGACTTCTTGTCGATGACCGACTTGCCGGAAGCGAAGTTGATCTTCTCGGTGATGACCAGCGCGTTCTCCTCGAAGTAGACGCGCGACGGGCAACCGTCGGACTTCATCGGGTCGATCTTGGCGGCGGCCGGCTCGGTCGGGCACGCGTCGCGGTGATCGGGGACCCGGTCGGCGTCGCCGTCGGGGCAGCCGAAGGACGTACGAGGGCCGGGCTCGGTCTCGCACTCGTCGACCGAGTCGACGAGGCCGTCGTCGTCCTGGTCGGGGCAACCTTCGGTCTTGATGGAACCCTTGACGACGGGGCAGCGGTCATCGGCGTCGAGAACGCCGTCCTCGTCGTTGTCCGGCTCAGGCTTGCCGTCTTCGTCGGAGAAACCGTCTTTGTCCTCGGGATCGTTCGGCGCCATGTCGGCGGCGTCGAGGACGCCGTCCTTGTCATTGTCGGCCTCGGGGCAGCCATCGACGTCTTCGAATTGGTCGAAGTCTTCAGCGACGTCGATACAGCTGTCGACCTCGTCGTCGATGCCGTCGTCGTCCGCATCCTTGTCGCCACCCAGTTCGACCATGATGCCCGCCGTCCATTCCCAGTTGAGGAAGGCGTCGCCGTGGTTGAGGAAGTTCTCCGTGCCAAGGCTCAACAGGCAGCGAAGGTCGGTGCGCAGCCCGATCGGGCCGACGGGCACGAGGAGGCCGGGGCCAAAGGCTCCGAGGAAATCCACGTCGAGGTTCTCGCCCGTGGGCAGGTCGAGGGCGCCGCCGTCGTCCACAGACTTCCCGATGACGCCGATGCCCATGCCGAGCAACAGGTTGACCGGGCTGTCCTTGGCCGGGATGAGGTCGCCTTCCTTGTTCCGGTGCTCCTTGACCTCGGTGACGACGCGCCCGAGCAGGCCAATGCGGGGCGTGAAGGCCGTCTCGTTGAAGGGCTCCGGGGCGGCGAGCTGAGTCTTGCCGATCTGGAAGCCAAGATCCGCCTCGATCGCGAGGTTCTCGTCGATGAAGTAGCCGATACGCGGGACGACGGTGGGACCGGTGCCAAGGACTTCGAGGCCGTCTGCGAAGAACACGCCGCCGGCGAGGCCGAATTCGAAGTGACGCTCGTTTCCAGCGTACGCCGTGGTCGGAAGCATCGCGAGCAGGGCGAGAACGGGAAGGGACTTCATCGGGATGCTCCTCAGTCGAAGCGGGGTTGCGCCAGATAGCCCAGCCCGGGCGACCACACCAGCCAGTGGCGCTGGCGGGGTGGGCGTTCACCCCTTGCGTTGGCGAGGGGGAGGGGGCATCATGTGTGCCTTGGGGGCGGGATGGTAGCCATTTGGCTTTGGGCGGGTTGCAATCCAGAGATTGAGCCTGAGCCTTTGGGCGAGGAGACCACGCCATTTGAGGGTGACGCCGCGGGCGAGTGCTCCAACGGCGCAGATGACGACCAGAACGGGTACTTCGACTGTGACGACATCGGATGCTGGAACAGCCCGGATTGCGACACCACCGAACCCACGGTTCCACCACCTGCGGGCACCACCCCTTCACCGCCCCCGGTGACCACGCCGCCTCCGCCGTCGACGACCAACGATTGCAACGACGCGGAGCCACCTCTCATCTGCGACCTCAGGACTGTGTCGCTGACCTACTACGTGTACTTCGACTACCACTTGTTGCTCACGCCCTGCCTCGTCGCGCTTCAGGGCGACGGCGTGTTCGAGTCGTCGGACGGCCGGTGGAGCGTGCATCTCGGCACGTGGGGCTTCAACGAGGCCCTGACCTCTTGCAACGCGGAGAAAGACGCGTTCCAGACCTGGGCGGGGTCGGCGTACCATTCGTTCTACTTCAGCGACGACGGCGACTTCTTGTATGACTGGTATTCGCACCGCGACATCGACGATGCTGACGAAGAGGGGGATCCCGTATTCTACATCACTGAAATGGACGTGCCCTTCGATGCCAGCCTAGACGCCCCAGTCGCCGTTTGGGAGTACGAGGAGCCGCTGCCGGGGGGCTACACGTTCGTGGGTGACCTGATCCACCAATTCACCGTGACGTTCGGCCACTGAGGGGGCGGCCGGGCGCGGGTTAGCGGCGGCCCTGGAGGCCCCGATGGCCCTGTTTCAAGATGTGTCCTCGGCGTTGACGGTCGCGATGAAGGCCCGCGACGCCGCGCGCGTCACCGCGCTCAGGAACATTCGCGCCGGCTTCATCGAGGCGCAGAAGGTGGACAACGCGGCGGGGGTTTCTGACGAGCGGTGCATCGAGGTGCTCCGGCGACTCGCCAAGATGCGGCAAGAGAGCATCGAGGCCTTCGACGCCGGTGGGCGCGCCGAGATGGCGGCTGCCGAGCGAGCGGAGTTGGCGGTGATCGCCTCCTTCTTGCCCGCGCAGGCCTCCGAGGCCCAGACGGAAGTGTGGGCCAAAGCCGCGATTACCGAAACCGGTGCTGCCTCCGCGCGCGACATGGGCAAGGTGATGGGCGCGCTGAGCAAGGCCCACAAGGACGCGCTCGACATGAAGGTTGCCCGGGCAGTCGTCGAGCGCCTGCTCGCGGGCTGACGGGTTAGCGGCGGCGCGCTGGGGAGGCGGCGTGCTCGCGCTGTGGCTTGTCGCGTGCGGGATTCCCGAAGAGGACTACTCGACGCGTCGCGGCGTCGCGGAGTGCCAGCGCATCGAGCGCTGCACCACCGGCGAGTTCCTCTCGGTCTACGATGACTTCGATCATTGTGTCGACCGGTTGGGAGACAACCTCGATGCGACGATCGAAGCCCTTTACCAAGGGTGCACTTACGACGGTCGCGAGGCGTCTCGGTGCGTCTCCCGCATTTCTTCGATGAGTTGCGAGGATTACGCCGAAGGTCAGGCCAACTTGGCCTGCGACATCGTTTACGTCTGCCTCAGTCAGGAAACGGGCGCATGATCCTGCTCCTCGCCGCGTGTTTTGGCACCTCCTACGACGAGGAGGACATCTCGGCTGCGCTCGCCGACGCGTTTTGTACCCGGCAGAAGGACTGTGCTCGGGGCACCTATGAAGCCATTTACTTCGGGGATGCGGACTGCCGGCGCCAGAACGGCGTGTCGTATGACGCGCTCGTTGAGGGTTTCGGCGCGTGCGACTACCACATCGACGAGGCCGAAGAGGCGGTAGACCGGCTCTACGATCTGGATTGCGGCGCGTTCTTCGACGGCGCCTACATCGCCGACTACTCGGAGATCTGGACAGGCTGCGTTGGCGGCGGCGGTGGCGGCGGCCCCACCGCTTCGGGAGCGACGGGAACATGATGATGTGGCTCGCCTTGGCCTGCGCTCGCACCCGCGTGGAAGGCGCCATCGCGGGCGAGGTCCCGCCGGTGAGCTCGTCGATGTTCTACGTCGAGGAGGCCCCTGAGGGCGACCGCATCACGGTGCTCCTGTCGAGCGAGCCCAACGCGTGCCGCCTCTACGAGTACTACTTGGCTGTCTACGCCGATTCGCCCACGTGGCGAGGCCACAGCATCGCGTGGCAGAAGGCGTTTCCGGCTACCTTTTGGGAGCTGACGGCGACGATCGTCGTCGAGGATTCGGCGCTCCCTGTCGAAGACCTTGCCGTTGGCGCCGTGGCGTGGAACGCCTCGCCTGAAGCGGGCCAATCGACGGGCTCCATCGTCCACTTTCTCGACCATCCCGACCCGAATGACCCGGCGGTCACGGGCTACGCGGTCGGCTGGTCGACCGACGGCGGAGAGGTGCGCGTGGACCGATACGACGGCCTGGACCGGTTCGTGGGCGAGTTCACGACTGTGGCCGTCGATCCCGAGGACGGCACGCCGCGCGGCGACCTGACAATGTTCTTCGACGCCACGATCTGCCCGAACATCGCGGCCTTCGGCCTTCCTTGAATCCGATCCGGGCGCTTGCCCGGGTGATGGTGGCCCACGTGCTACGGGCCCTGTTGCCGCCGCCGCCAAACGGGCCGACGGTGGACTTCCGCGGCGCGGCTGGCCGGCTGTTGGCCGAGGTCAGCCCGTTGATGTGGCTGGGCCTGGTCGGGTCGAGCTTGGGCTTTGTCCTGTCGCCGGTGACGACCATCGGGTGGCCGTTGCCATCGTTCTGGTTGCCCGCCGAAGCGCTCGATCGACACGCCGACCGGTTCAGCCACCACCCTGTCTATTTGCTGCGGGCGGGCAGCACGCTGCTCAAGATGTGCGCAGCCTTTGCGTGGGGCGAATTGCCCGCCGTTCGACAAGGTTGGGGTGTTTCGACGGATGTGGCCGATCCGCGCACTTGGCGCCCATGAGCCACATCGCATTCACGGATGAGGGGGTCGTCGACGAGGTCGATCACGTGGTCGTCGGGAGTGGTGCAGGGGGCGCGAATGCGGCGCTCGTTTTGGCGCGCGCCGGCCGTTCCGTCGCCCTGGTGGAGACCGGCGCGTGGCGGGACCCTCACGACTACCCGAAAAGCGCATGGGGTGGCATGCGGGACCTCATGCCTCGGACGGGTGCGTCGATGCTCGTCGGGCGCGCCGCTTGGCCCATCGTCCAAGGTGAAGCCGTTGGAGGAAGCACCGTCATCAACTCAGCCATTCGGGTGCGGCCGCCGTCCGACGTTTTTGCGAACTGGTCACGGCAGTTTGGCCTGCCGGGCGAGCGGCTCGAGCGCGAGGTTGCGGACGCGCTGGATGCGGTCGACGCCGAGCTCGGTTGGGAGGAGACGCCCGACGCCGCCCTTGGCCGACACAACGAACTCGCACTTCGAGGTGCGGGCGCGCTCGGATACGCGAGCCATCGAACGGACCGCTACACGCGCGGGTGCTCGGGCTGCGGCAATTGCCTCAACGGCTGCCGCGACGACGCCAAACGCAGTTTGCAGCGGAACCTCATTCCGGAGGTGCTCGCGCGCGGAGGTCGGGTGCTCAGCTGCGCTCCGGCCGATCGAGTTCTCTTCGAAGGCCAGCGCGCCGTCGGCGTTTCTGGGCACTTTCGCCATCCCGCGGACCGGCGGCGGGGCGGGGCGTGGCGATTGCGGGCTCGGCGTGGTGTTGTGGTCGCCGCCAGCGTGACGGGAACCGCACCGCTCTTGCATCGCTCAGGGTACCGCCACCCGGCGCTTGGCGCCGGCTTCCGTTCGCACCCGGGCACCGGCGTTCACGGATGGTACGATGAGGTCGTGGACATGGGGCGAGGCGCCACCCAGGGCTGGTCCAGCATGGCGTTCCGAGATGAGCCCGGCTTCAAACTCGAGAGTCTCTCCTTGCCTCCCGAGCTCGTGATCGGGCGCCTCGCAGGGGGAGGCCGGACGCTCGTCCAGCGGATGGACGACATCCGCCACCTGGCGATGTGGGTACTCGCTGTTCGTGCGGAATCGGTCGGGCGGGTGTCGACGTGGTTGGGCCAAGGCGTCGTGCACTACGACCTCAACGCGGCCGACATGGTCCGCCTCCGCACGGGAATGACGACGTTGGCGCGCACCCACTTCGCGGCAGGCGCTCGATGGGTCGTGCCTGGCATCGCGGGCCTGCCTTACCGAATTGCGCCGGATGAAATCGGACTCATGGAGAACGCGCCCCTCGACCCGCGCGCCTACGTCGTCATTTTGAGCCACCTCTTCGGCGGCGCCACGATGGGTTCGGATCCAGCGACGTCGGTCTGTGACGCGCGCGGTGCGGTGCGAGGGGCCCAGGGCCTCTGGGTGGCGGACGCCAGCCTGATTCCCAACGTCCTGGGCGTGAATCCGCAGGCGACGATCATGGGGCTCGCCCGCGTGGTTGGCGCCGCCGCGGCCGCCTGATCAGGCCCGTTCGGCGCAGCGAACGACGCGGAGGCGGGCGCGCAAACCCCAGTGACGCTTCTCGATGAACCAGGGATCAAAGCCGTCGAGTTGGAGTTGCTTTCGGAGTCGGTAGACAAGGACGTGCAGGTTGTTCGCGTCGCGTCCGGATGCGCCCCAGATGGCGCTGGCGACGTCAGCATCGCTGATCCAGCCCTCTTCACTGTCGGTGCGTCCCTGCTCCCGGTCCTTTTGGAGCTGCTGAGCCAGGCTCAGTAGCAACACGCCGCGGTTGCCTGTGTAAAGGACGTCCAGCCCTCGCGTAGGGTCGGTCAGTCGGGCCTGCGGTCCCGTCGGTCCGTCTTGGGCGGCGTCGCATTCGTAGGGGTAGGCTGCGTGGGAGAACTCGACGGTGGGCGCCTGTTCGGCCGACGTCGCCACCACGCGCAGCGGGTGTCCCGCGACGGAAAATGGCGTGCCTGGCGCGACGATGAACTCGGCGTCGTCGGTGCCAACGCAAATCTCGTTTTCGCCGGTCACCGACAGGGTGGCGGCGCGCGCTGGCCCCTCGGCAAGGCGGAGGTCGCAGCTGGGGTCAGAACCGATCGTGAATCGTTCGCCGCGGATGAGCCAACGGACATGGGTGGCCGTGTCCTCGAGGTGCATGACCACCGGCGCGGGCGTGGACGGGGCGGCCGTCAACACGACTTCGACGCGTGCGCCGAACCTGACGGCGGCGTCGACTGGGACGGGAATCGGCTGCCGAAGGCGCTCGCCGCCGAGCCAGGTGCCGTTGCGGCTCCCGAGGTCGCGGACCATCGCCGAGGAACCCTCGATGTAGAACTCGGCGTGGTGCCAGGAAACGGTGTCGTCGTCGATCACGATGTCGTTGGCTGGCCCGCGCCCGACGCGTACCGGCGACTGTTGGAGGCGGACGGCAGGACCCGGGCCCGTGGCATGCCGCACCCGGACTTCGAATGTGGCCAACTTGCCTCCCGTCAAGGAGCCCTGACAAACACGAAGTCGTGCGTCGCGCCCCCCTGTCGTGCCGTGTACCGCCCTTCGAGGGTGACGGCACCAGGCGTCAGACGGGCGACAGAGTCGCCCGCCATGGGAAAGGAGCCGAGGTCGTGCAACCTGAGAATGCGCTTCTGGCCGTCCCATTCGCCCGTGGCGGCCACGACGACTTCGGCGTCATCCGCAAGCGCGAGGTGCAACTCCCCTTGGAGATTCCCGTCGTCGTCGAGCCGAAGTTCGAGTGTGGCGCCGTGGTCGTTCCAACGTCCTCGCCAAGTTCCAAGGACCGCCGTCACTTCGGTCCGTTCTTCGATGGGCTCGTCGGCCCCCGGAGCCGGCGAAGGGAGGGCGACGCGAATCGCGCGAAGGCCGCCGATCGCGAGCCCCGCGGCGACGAGCACGACGGCGAGGGCAACGGCCAGAGGCCGTAGTCCGCGACTTGGCGACGGGGTGGCCGCTTCGTCGTCAGGCGGCGGAACGATGGGTTCGGCGTCGGCCACGGACGTGGTTCGATTCTCGACAAGCTCGCGGGTGGGCTCTCGGAACGCTGGCGTTGGGGTGGCCCCTTGGTCGCGGCGCGGCAGGGGCTCGTGGCCAAGGCGTTCGGCCACCTCCCCGAGGGCGCGCGCAAAGGCGGAGGCCGAGGCGTGGCGCGACGTGGCGATGGCGCTCGTCGCCTTTCGGAGGATGGCGACGAGCGGGTCGGCGAGGCCGTCCCAGCGAGGGCTGTTGCGGCCCGCCATGAACAGGTCGGTGGGCATCACGCCGGTGAGCAGATGGTAGAGCGTAGCGGCCGCCGCGTAGACGTCGGCCGTTGGCCCCACCGAGCGCGCGTCCAGCCGTTGCTCGGGGGCCATATAGGCCCACGATCCCAGCGCGACGCCGGTGCGCGTGCGCCGACAGTCGTCTTCGGCGATGGCGATGCCAAAATCAGCGAGCCGGGTGACTCCACCGACCACCAAGACGTTCGCCGGTTTGACGTCGCGGTGGATGACGCCTGCCTCGTGGGCTGCACTCAACGCCGCCAAGATCTCCTGCGCGTACCGAACGGCCAAACGGGGCGGGAGCGGGCCTTCCCTGTCCAACATGTCCGCGAGGCTGCCACCTTCGGCGAACTCCGTGGCAATCCAGTCGATCTCCTCGTCGCCGCCGACGTCAAGGATGCGGAGGACGTGGGGGTGGTCCAGTTGTTTGAGGATGCGTCCCTCGGTTTCGAGACGCCGACGGAGCGTCGTTCGTGTGGCCGGATCGGCCACACGGAGCATCTTGACGGCGACCACGGCGCCTGACGGCACGTGGCGTGCCCGCCACACCGTCGCGCTACCTCCGGCACCGATCTCCGCTTCGAGCTCGAAGCGTCCGCCGATCAGGTCCCCGGATTGCATCGCGATCTCCTACCGCGTCGGCTCGACTTCCGCGCTCAACGATGTAGGATCTCGTCGGAGGGGTGGCCTGCCGTCGAACCGGGAACGGTATGAGGGTCCAACGGTGCGGGACGACGCCGCTCGCGTGGACGTCGGTGCAAGTCCTAGGGACGCCGCGACGCACGAGTCGTCCATTCCTGGCCCTGGTCGGCAGTGGGAACCCACCAAGCCGTTGCCCGTTGCGTTGAAGGACCCGATGCGGGCGGCCTTGTTGAAGAATCGGCCGCCGGAGGCCACCGAATTGGCCCCGGTCCGGAGGTCGCGCTTGGGTCTCGCCATGGCAGCGATGGCCTTGTTGGTTCTGCTTGGTGCCGTGGGCGTAGCCCTCTGGCTACCGCAATGGTTGGGCGGATGAGCCGGGTCACCGACCTGCCGACAGCGCCGATGGTCCGATTCGTCGGCGGCAGTCGCGGGGCCCTTGCGCGGCGAATTGCGTCCGATTTGGGCGACCGAATCCAGGTCGATTCGGTGCCGACCGACGCGTTCGACGGCACGCCCGTTCTCGTCGTCCTGCTGGGCCCCGAACTCGTCGCAGAGGGGATCCTCTTTGCAGATGGCGTCGCTGCTGCGGTGGCCAGGCATCGGATGGGGACGGGACGTGTCGTGCTCGTACGTGCCGGCGACGCCAACTGGGCAGCGACGGCGCTGGCGGACCTTCCCGTCGTGCCGGAGGGAGAGGGGTCCGACGAGGACGAGATCGTCGATGCAGCGGTTGGCGCGGTGACCGTGGCCGTCGAAGGTCTTGGGCGGCCCGGCCCGGTTGGGCGGCCGCCTGAGGGGCTCCCGCCGGTGCCGTCCTACTCCGACGACGCCAGCAGGCGCGCGGGAGAACGCCTCGACGCACTGTGGACGCTGGCGGCAAGCGACCCTTCCCCTGGCATCCGCGCTTCGATCGAGGCGACGCGGGCGCTGCTGCGCAAGGGTGCGCGACCGCGTCCCGGCGAGACCTTCGGCCAGGGTCGTTTTCGCTTGCTTCGGGCGCTTGCGAGCACGGCGGCCGAGGACGTCTGGCGGGCATGGGATCGGAGCGAACGCCGGGTCGTGACGGTACGGGTGCACCTGGAACCGTGGACGCACGACCCGCGCGACGTGGACCAGTTTCTCGCTGCCGCGCGGCGACTGGGTGCGGTGGAACAAGCGGGCGTCGCACGCTTCTTGGGTGCGGATGGGGCCTCAGATGGCTTCGTTTGGCAGGCCGTGGAGCACCTGCCAGGCGGGGTCCTGCGCGAGCGCAGCCAAGTCAGGGCCGAGGTATTTCAGGCCGTCCTGGACGCTGCCGGGGTCCTCGCTGGCTTGCATGGGTCGGGGATCTGCCATGGTGCGATCGGCCCGGACACCATCGGGTTCGACGCGGCAGGCAACGTCCGACTGACGGGCTTTCAGTTGGCCGTCAACGGTCGGTCCCAAGACCCCTTGGACGCCCCCGAAAGGCAACATGGGCGTCCCCCGTCCCCGCAAGCCGACGTCCACGGTTTGGCGATGTGCCTCATCGCCCTGTTGCACAATGGCGAATTGCCGCTGTGGGCGATGCGGAGCCTCGAGCGGCTCGTCGGCAACCTTTCAATCGGTGATCGGCTCCGGCGAAGTCTGCTCGCTGCGACCGATTGGGATCCGGAGAAGCGCCCATCGGTGGTGGAATTCGCGGACGAGGTCGCGTCAGACCCCGATCTCGTTGGCGATCTCGTAGCGCATGCGTTGACGACGGGGCGGGCCCAATCCGCCATCGGGCACCTCGAGCGGCTACTCGTGCTGCGGCCGACGGTTGCGCTCGACTTGAGGACTCAGCTCGCGGACCTCTACTTGAGTGTCGACGACGCAGCCGCAGCGGAACGCCACCTCGTCGCCTCCCTGCGGCTGGCCGACGAGCCCGGGCCGGTTTTGGCCCGGCTTCGGGCGGTTGCCGGGCGCACAGGCGACCACGCTGGCCTCGTCGACCTCCTTCGGCGGGCGGTCCGGCAAGCGGATGGCTCCCATCGCAGCTCGCTGATTCGTGCCGAGCTCGCCCGTGTCCATCAGCAGGTGCTTGGCCGACCGGAGTTGGCCGCGGAACTGTGGATGGCGGTGCTCGAGGAACACCGCCTGCCCAGCCTGGGTGCGGAAGCGATGGCTGCGCTCGTGGATCACGCGGCAACCACCCGAGACGTTGGCCTGCTTGAGCGCCACGCGGCCCCGTTGCTTGCGACCTCCCCCGATCGGCCGAGGGACGCGCTCCGGCTGGCGCTCGCCTGGGAGGCCGTGGGCCAGTTGGATCGGTCGTTGGACTGTTGGGTGGAGGTCGCTGCCACCGCCCCGTTGTCGCCGGAGCATCAGGCCCGCGTCGACGACATGCGCGTGCGCAGCGGGCATTGGCGTGACGTCGTTGGCAGCCTGATGGCGCGAACGGACGCTCCAGACGCGGGGCGCCAGCTTCGCCGTGCGGCCCGCCTCGCGGCGGACGTGGGCGATCGACCCTTGTGGGCCGAGGTCGTGTCGCGCTGGATCGAGGTCAGCCCCGAAGATCCAGACGCGTTGCGTGCCGCCGCGGACGTGGCCGACGGCGGAGGGCGGGTCGCTGACGCGGTTGCCTTGCGCGAACGTCTCGTGCCTCGGGTCACGGACGACGTTCAGGCGGCCAACGATCGGCTGCGGCTTGCGCAAGGCCTTGCCGCGCTTGGGCGTGCGGAAGCGGCTCTGGTGCATCTTGAGCGCTCTGACGTGTTGCTGCGTCCAGGGGCGGTGGCCCTCGCGGTTCGTCTGGCCATGGCGCTAGGGCGGACCGCGGAGGCCATGGCTTGGGCGGCCCGCTGGGCTGCGGAAGCGGCGGCGGGTCCCGAGGAGGGACGGGCCTGCCGGATGCTCGGCGAGGCGAGCTGGATGGGCGCTGACCTGCGGGCTGCGGGCGATGCCTGGCGGCGTGCGCTGGACGTCGATTTCGACGACGCTCAAGCGGCGTGGGGCCTCGCACGCGTCGCGATGGGGACGGCCGACGGCGTTCATCCGGGCTGGGTCGATTCCCGCGAACGCTTGGCGCGGTGGCTCAGCGCGGTCGTCCGGCGCGACCACCTCGACGCCTGGGTGCGCCATAGCCGGTGGGGCCGGGCGGTTTCGGACGCCGACCGCGGCTTGCTGCGGCTGGCTTCCGCGGCGGCAGAGCTCGTCTTGGCGTCGGGCCAATGGACGGCCCTTGTCGACGGCACCGTCGAGCGCGGTCTCGACACCGAGGCGTGGCTGCGGGAGGCCGACCCAGCGGGATCGAAGGTGGATCCTGATATGGCGTCGTTGCTGAGCACCGGGCCCCTCGATGACTTGCTCGGTGCCATCGACCCCGACCGGGCGCGGGAGGCGACCGGTCAGGCCGTCCGCCGGCCCATTGTCGCCCTGGTGGCCGACGGCGCGGTTCGCGCTGCCTTGTTCGCGGACGTCGACGCGCTCGTGTTGGGTGCCGGGACGGGCGAAGTGCGCGTGAGCGACCACGACTCGTTGGAACACGGTCACGTCCGGCTCTGGCGGCGAGGGGAATTCGCCTACCTGAGCGCGTTGAAGGGCACGTTCACGGTGGGCGGCCGTTCGGCGTCGGAGTGGCGACTCGTCGCTGGGGACGAGGTCGCCATTGCGACGACTACATTCTCCGTAGCGACGTATGCGACGGAGGACGACCTTCCCCCTTTCGAGGTGTTGTCTGGCGTCTGGAAGCGCGCCGTCCTCCCGCCGCCGCCGAGTGCGCCGCCCGCCTTGGGCAGCGTTTCGTTGGAGGCCGATGTCGAGGTGCGCTCGGGACCGCAGCGCGGAAGGCGGGTTGCGGTGGGTGAGCCCTTGCGCGTCGGGTCGGCCGAGGGTGTGGAACTGCGGCTGCTGTCCGACGACGAGCTCGATCCCGTGCACTTTGTCGTTCGACGGCGCGAACAGGGATTCTCCGTCAGCGTCGCAAGCCCGCGGGGACTGCTCGTCAACGGGCGCAACGTGCGCGGCGAATGCGAACTCGTGGGCGGTGAGACCTTGATGGCGGGTCGCACCTTGTTCGGGTTCCGCCTCCGGGCCGGAGCCTCCGGCTAGAAGGGCCCGCCGTCGGCGCGGGTGCCTGGCGACAGCGCATCGACACCGACGAGCAGGTGCGGAACGAACGGTCCGGCCAGCTCAGGGCTACGCACGAGGCTCTGGTCGTCGTCGGCTTCGGAACCGTAGGTCACGGCGTCGATCGGTAGACCTCCGGCATCGGCCAGGGTCACGGTGTCGCCCGTATTGTTCAGACCGAGCGAGCCGGCCACCTCGGCCCACGAGCCCGCTGGGAGGGCGCCGCACCACGGATCGAGCGCGCCGCCGCCGAAGGCGGGGGCGCCACCGCCAAACACGATCACGGAGGCGCCTGGGTCGAGGACGAGTGCGCCAAAGGTATGGCGGATCAGCGTGCTGTCCGAAAGCGTCAGCCCCGACAGGTCGATGGCCGCTGCCGTCGGATTGACGACTTCCACGAATTCGTCCTGCGTGGTGGAGGCCACGCCGTCGCAGTTGGCATCCCAGGGGCCAGGGTCGGCCAACACCTCGTTGATGACGAGGTGATCGGGCGCCGCAGGCGGAGCCGGGTGGGAGAAGCTCGAGCCATCTACGCGGGCGCCTGGCGACCAGGCCAGGTCGGACACGGTGTCGTGGGCGACGATGGCCGGCCCCGCACCGTCGGGGTCCAGCACGCGGCTGGTCGGGGCGTCGCCTTCGGCACCCCAGGCGAAGATGGCTTCGTCCTCAGGCCCAATGAGCGCGACTTCGTCGCCCGTCGGATCCATCGCGAGCAAGGGCATCACGTCGATGTGGACCTCCGGTCCAAAAGCGAAGCACCAAGGGTTGGAGCCGGATCCGTCGAACGTAGGACTGCCGCCACCGAAGGCGAGCCAAACGTCGCCAGGCAGCAGCAGCGTGCCGTCGGGAATCACGCCTACCATCCCAGCGTCGGTCCAGAAGGCCCAATTGGACAGGTCGAGGTTGCCAGCGCCGGTGTTGACGACTTCGATGAACGCGTCGTCGGCCATGTCGACGGTGCCGTCACAGTTGACGTCAGCGTCGGGTGACAGCGGGAGCACCTCGTTGATCGTCGCCACGCCGGGGGCCGCCGGATCCCAAATGGGGCTGCCGTCGATTCGGGTGCCAGGCGACATCGGACTTGCGGCGAGCCCGTCGTGTTCGGCGTTGTCGGGACCACCAAGCTCCGGGAGGGCGACGACGCTGGCGTCGTGGCTGGCTTCGGCCCCATAGGTGCGGACCGCAATCTCGGTGCCGTCCGTGTCGGTAAGGGTCATCGTGTCGGCCGTGTTGGTGAGGCCGAGGTTTCCGGTAGAGGCGGTCTGAAGGAGGACCAGACCCGCAAGGTCGACACACCAGGCGCCGGGGCCGGGGCCGTCGAAGGTGGGGGCGCCACCACCGAAGACGACGACGGCCTGGCCGGGTGCGAGCACGGTCCCGTCGGGGAAGGTGTGGCGGATGGCCACGGCCTCGTCACCGAATGTGGTTCCGCTGATGTCGATGGTCTTGCGACCGAGATTCACGAACTCGACGAACTCATCGTCCGTCGTGCTGATCAGGCCGTCGCAGTTGGCATCGCCGTCCAGCGCCGAGGGGTCGGCCAACCACTCGTTGAAGGCCAGGGCGCCAGAGGGTCCGTCGGCCACGCGAACATACGGTTCGGCGTCCGTGTCCTCGGGAAGATCGGTGTCTTCCGGAAGGTCGGTGTCCTCGGGAAGGTCGGTGTCCTCGGGAAGGTCGGTGTCTTCGGGCGGTTCGGGGTCCTCCGGCGGAGCGGGAAGGTCAAGCGGACTGCCTTCGCGCCGGGTTCCTGGTGAAAAGGGGCGTGCCGCGACGTCGTCGTGCTTCACCCAGGCCTCGCCGGTCAGCTCCGGGTCGCGTACGAGGCTGGTGTCCGCGCCCGCTTCGGCGCCGAACGTGAACGTGTCGAGCGTCGCACCCAAGGGTCCGACGAGGGTGGCGCTGTCGCCAGAGTTGGACAGGGCGAGTGTGCCCGTCGAGGCGGCGAGCGCTTCGACATTGGCTGGCAACGGAAGGCACCAGTCGAGGTCGACGGTTCCATCGAATGTCGGCGTGCCGCCGCCGAACACGACCATCGTTGCGCCTGGCGCGAGCTGGGTGGCAGGCGCAAAGGTGTGGCGCACGAAGGATCCGTCGGACAGCGTAGCGCCGCCAAGTTCGACAGGGATCGTCCCGGCGTTGACGATCTCCACGAACTCGTCGTCGATGCCGTCCGCGACGCCGTCGCAGTTCGCGTCGCCAGCACCGGGGTCGGCAAGGACCTCGTTGATGACGAGATCGAGGCCTGGGTCCCCCGTGTCGTTGCCAGCGGGCGCGTCCGGACCGGTGTCTTCAAAGGGGCCGGTGTCGTCGGGCGCTTCGTAGCCGAGGTCCTCGCCAGTTGCGCGACGGCCAGGCGAGACGGGACCGATGGCGCCCGCAAGCAGATCGTGCTGGGTGAACGGGCCGTCCGTGCCCTCTGGCGTGCGGACGATGGCGGCGGCGTTGTCGGCCTCCCCTCCGTAGGTGTGGCTGAGGAGGACGGTTCCGGTCGCGGACGTGAGGACGACGTCGTCCCCGGAGTTGTTGAGGCCAAGCTGGCCCCCTGTGGCGACCTGGACGTCGACGCCAGGCGGCAGGGCCGCGCACCACGCGTCGGGCGCGGTCCCATCGAATGTGGGGGTTCCACCCCCGAAGACGACGAGCACGTCGCCTGGCATCAGGCGCGTCGGGACCGGGAAGGTGTGGCGTACCCCAAACCCATCGGAGATCGTCGCGCCTCCGAGCAGGACGGCGTCCGTGCCCTGGTTGACGAACTCCAGGTACTCATCGTCGAAGCTGTTGATCGCCTGGTCGCAATTCGCGTCGCTGACGGCGTCCGCGTGGATTTCGTTGAGCAGCAGGCCAACGAAGGGAGGGGGCGGTTCGCCGCCCGGATCTGGCGGCTCGATCACCGGCACGAAGAGGCCCCCATCGGCCGCGGACCCCGGCGATTGGGCGCCGATCGCACCTAGCAACGTGGTGTGTTCGACCCACGGCCCGTCGCTGGCTTGCGGGTTGCGCGTCAGGCTTTCGTCGGCGGTTCCGCCACTCCAGCCGACGGTGTCGACGACGACGCCTGCGGAGGAGCTCAGCGTGACCGTGTCGGCGGTATTCGTCAGGCCGAGGCTTCCGCTGTCGGCGACGACAAAGGTGGCCGTGGCGTGGGGGCCACACCAAGCGCCGGTGCCGCTGCCGTCGAATGTGGGGCTCCCCCCGCCAAAGACCACGATGGCGGCGCTCGGGGCCAAGGTGGTGCCCGGCGCAAACGTATGCCGCACCTGGCTGTCGTCGGACAACGTCGCGCCCGAGAGGTCAATCACGCCGGCCGTGGGGTTGATGATCTCGACGAACTCGTCGGCAGAGGTGTCGGGCGTGCCGTCACAATTCGCGTCGTCAAGCGGGTCGAACAGCACCTCATGCAAGAGCGCGCCCGTCGGATCGGCGGGCGGTGCGGGCGGTTCCGGAAGCTCGTCCAGGCGGCCTCCGTCGGCGCGACGCCCCGGCGACCAGGGCCCTGTGCTGTTCTCTGCGTCGAGGTGGGCGCCAAGGTCCGCGTCCGTGAGCTCCGGCTGACGAACCCTGGACTGGTCGTTTCCGGCCTCGGGTCCCCAGGCGACGTCGTCGAGAACGGTGCCCGCGGGGCCTGTGAGGACGGCGGCGTCGCCGTCGTTTGTGAATCCGAGCTGGCCGGTGGAGGCCACGTCGAACGTGACGGGGCTGTCGGGGGCGGCACACCAAGGGCTGGCGCCTGAGCCGTCGAAGGTGGGCGTACCTTCCCCGAAGACGACGACGGCCTCGCCCGGAGCGAGCGTGAAACCGGTCGGAAACACGTGACGCAGCTCGACGCCGTCGGCCACGGCGCCGAGTCGCGCGTCGACGGACCCGACGTTGACGATTTCGATGAACTCGTCGCCCGTCGTGCTGATCACGCCGTCGCAGTTCGCGTCCCCGGCATTGGCCGACGGGTCTGCGAGCACTTCGTTGATCAGCACGGCGAAGCCGTCGGCGCCTGTATCGTTGGGTTCCCCGGTCCCGCCGGTCTCGTCGGTGGTCGGATTCGGAGGTTCGCCGGTCGGTCCGGTGGGCGGCGAATCGGTGTCGGTTTCCGTCGTGGCGGGCGGGGTGTTTTCGGTGTCGGTCGGGGCGTCGCGACCACAGCCCGCTGCGAAGGCGAGGAGGATGAACTGGCGCATGGAGTGCTCCAAAACGCGCATTAACGCTCACCACATCGTCCCGCGGGCGCGGTTAGGGAAGGTCGTGACTTGGTGGTTCCTCGCCGCGTCGGGTTGGACGGCGCCTTGCAGCCTCGGCGTTCCGTCCGACATCCTTCAACTGGCGCGCGCGGCCGCGGAGTCGTCGAGTGTTGAGGACGGCCTTGCGTTGGCCAGTTGCCTGGAAGAGGCCGGCCTTCAACATGCCGCGCTTTCACATTGGTTGATGTTGTCCGACCGAGGCGGGCCGACCTACCGCGTCGCGATTTCCCGAGCCTACGCCCTGGCTGGGAGCCTCGGCGACGTGGTGACGCTGGCGCCGTGGGCAGAGCGCGTCCCCCCCGATCATGTGCCGGATGGTCCTGGGGCGGAGCTGATGACGCTGGCCATCGCGCGCTCCATGCTCGAGCGGGGCTTCGTTGGCGACGCTGGCCTCCTGCTGGAGGAGCGGGCCGCCGCCGCCGGTTTCCAGGCGGCGACCGCACTCACGGCCGGAACCATCGCCCAACAATTGGATCGGCCCGACGAAGCGCTCCAGCATTGGCAGGTCGCGCAGCGTCATCCAGCGGTGGGGGCCGAGGCCGCTGCGGTCACCGAGGCCGCGTTCCGCGCCGCGTCGGTCGAGTTGGAACTCGATCGCCTCGATCGCGCCTACGATTGGCTCATGGCGGTACCGTCGGGAGCGGGGCGCGCGGGTTTGGCGCGGGCCGCGGCCGCCGAGATGGCCATGGTGGCCGGCGACGCCAGCGGCGTCGCGGAAGCGCTGCGGCAAGCACGGCGGCTTGAGCGGCAAGGCACGATGGCGCCTGGCGCTGAAGTGACCTGGGCATCCCACCTCGCTGCGCGCTGCAAGCCCGAGCGTGCAGAGCGGGCCGTCCGCCGTGCGCTGAAAGGCCTGGAGCCCCTCGATCTCGCGCTCGATGGCCTCACGGCTGGCCGAGGAATGGAGGCCGAAGACGCCGGTCGCGTGGACCGTGTCGTGCGCACGCAACTCGACCGATTTGCCGCTGACGACTGGGGCGCCCAGCAGATTCACGCCCACCATCGGGCGCTCAGCCGCGAAGTCGTCTTGATCGCCGCGGCCCCCGAAAGTGAAGATTGGGGCGACTTCTTCCGGGGACATTTGGCGCCGCTCTATGGGCGGGCGGCTGGCGACCTTCAGGAGTGGCTGCAGGCCCACGCTCGGCGGTCCTTCGCCGAGGCGTCTGAGCGCGTGGACGGCGAGATCGACCGCGCGCTCCGTCTCCGAGATGACCTGCGATACGGCGCCGTCGGCGTCACCTGTCCGAGGTCGCCGTGAACGACGACGGCGTTCGCTACGCGCGGCACCTCATGCTCGAGGAGATTGGGCCTGAGGGGCAGGCGCGCATCCGGGCCGCGTCCGTGCTCGCCATCGGAGCGGGCGGGTTGGGATCGCCAGCGCTGATGTACCTGGCGGCCGCGGGGGTTGGGCGATTGGGCGTCGTCGACGACGATGTGGTCGAATTGTCCAATCTCCAGCGTCAGATCCTCCATGACACGCCGTCCCTTGGCCAGCCCAAGGCGTCGGTGGCCGTCCGTCGGATCGGCGCGCTCAACCCTGGGGTCGTCGTCGAATCTCACGCCACGCGCCTGAGCGCGGACAACGCCCTCGATCTGATTGGTCGCTACGACGTCGTTCTGGACGGAACCGACAATTTTCCCACGCGCTACTGCGCCTCCGACGCGTGCGAAATCCTCGGCAAGCCGTACATCTACGGTTCGGTCTTTCGCTTCGAAGGTCAGGCGAGCGTCTTTGGCTACCGGGGCGGGCCAGGGTACCGCGACCTCTTCCCGGTACCGCCGCCGCCCGGGTCGGTTCCGACGTGTGGCGAGGCTGGCGTGTTGGGCGTCGTCCCGGGCCTGATCGGCCTCATCATGGCGACCGAAACCCTCAAGGTCCTGGCGGGCTTCGGGGAGACGTTGTCTGGGCGGTTGTTGCTCGTCGACGCCGCGACCATGTCGTTTCGCGAACTGCGGCTCGACGCCGACCCCGGCCGGGCGCGCGTGACCGCGCTGACCGACTACGACGCCCTCTGTGGGCTGCCCAAGCCGACCGCGGACCGGCTGACGCCTCGCGAAGTGGTCGCACGCCGCGCGGAGGGTTGGCGCCCGTTTGTTGTCGACGTCCGTCGGCCCAACGAGGTCGCGGCGGGCAGCCTCGACTTCGTCGACGCCGCGTGTCCGCATGATGAGGTCGCGACGCTCGCCCTTCCGGAAGGGGTCGACGTGTTGCTGTTGTGCCGGTCCGGGGCCCGGTCTTCGGTTGCCGCTGCAACGGTCCGGGAACGCGGGCATCGGGCCTACGATGTCGCGGGCGGACTTCTGGCTTGGCGGCAGGACGTCGACCCGCAATTGCCGGTCGTCTGACCGCGGTCAGCGAAGGTCGATCGTGTGGTCGCGGTCGGGCCCCACGCCGACAAAGGCGATGGGCACGCCGATCGCCTCTTGGAGGGCGTCGACGTAGGCCCGGGCGGCGTGGGGCAAATCGGCACGGGTGCGGCATGCCGAAAGGTCGCGCGTCCAACCGCCAAAGGTGCGGTACACCGGGCGGGCGAACGCGAGGTCCTCGGGCCAACCGCCATCGTAGGACATCGCGACGGGGATTTCGGAGCGCGTCGACAACACGTCGAGTTTGCTCAGGGCGATGGCGCTCAGGCCGTTGAGGAGAGCGCTGCGGCGGAGCAGGGGAACGTCGAACCACCCGATTCGTCTTGGGCGCCCGGTGGTCGCGCCAAACTCGCCGCCGGCGGCGCGAAGAGCCTCGGCGACGTCGGGGGCGCACTCGGTGGGGAATGGGCCACCGCCGACGCGCGTGACGTAGGCCTTGGCGATCCCGATGACCTGATCGATCGCCGTGGGGCCGACGCCCGCGCCAGCGCAAGCCGCGCCCGCCACGGTGTTGCTACTCGTGACGTAGGGCCATGTGCCATGATCGACGTCAAGGAACGTGCCTTGGGCGCCCTCGAAGAGGATGCCTTCGCCCTTCCTGCGGAGTTCCGCGAGCAGCTCCGGGACGTCGACAACCCAGGGCCGCAGTCGCGCGCCAAGTTCAGCCAGCCGCTCCAGGACCTCGGCACGGTCGTAGCCGTCGATGGGGGCCATCGTGAGCTTTGCGGCCAGGCGGGAGGGGCTGATGAGGTCGCCGATGCGCAGGCCGCGCCGGGCCACCTTGTCCTCGTAGGCCGGGCTGAGGCCGCGGTGGGTCGTGCCGATGGCGTGCGCGCCGGCAGCGACCTCGCGTTGACGGTCGACGTGGGGGTGCCACGGCAGAATCACGTGTGCGGAGGACGCGATGCGCAGGCGGCGTTCGATGTCTACGCCAAGGGCGCTAAGCTGGTCGACCTCTGCAAGCAGGACGGCCGGGTCGACGACGACGCCGGGCCCGATGATGCAGAGGCAGTGGTCATGCAAAGCTCCGCTCGGCAGCAGGTGCAGGACGGTCTTGCGCCCCCCGACGACCAGGGTGTGTCCCGCGTTGTTTCCACCCTGGAAGCGCACGACGGCGGCCACGGAGGGGGCCAACGCATCGACCACCTTGCCTTTGCCCTCGTCGCCCCATTGGGTTCCGACGACCACGACGGTTGGCATCCGGCCTCCCCGGCGCGCTTAACCGTCGCGGCGGCGAGCCCTCGGATGGGCATCCCGGTAAGCGTCGCGAAGGCGCGCCGTACTCACGTGCGTGTACCGTTGGGTCGTCGAAAGGGAGCTGTGGCCAAGCATCTCTTGGATGGCGCGAAGGTCGGCGCCGCCGTCCAGCAAATGGGTGGCAAAGCTGTGGCGAAGGGTGTGGGGGTGCAGGCCATCGAGCCCCGCCCGGAGCCCTGCATTTGCGACGATGCGACGGGCCACCCGATCCGTCAGGCGCGCCCCGCGTGCACCGCGGAAGACCGGGCCATCGGGCGCATCTCGCAGGCCTCGGAGCGCTTGGGCGGCCACGGGTCCGATGGGGACGCGACGGGCGCGACCGCCTTTGCCGCGGCGGACGACCACCGTTCCGCTCACGAGATCCAGGTCTGACCAATCGAGGCCGACGAGTTCGGAGACGCGGAGGCCGCCGCCGTAGGCGAGCTCGAGGAGGGCGGCGTCGCGTGGGCTGAGTGGCGCTTCGAGGACGGCATCGGCGGCCGCGACCGAAAGGACATCGGGGAGGGGACGGCGGGTCTTCGGCGTCTTGAGGGCGTCAGCGACGGGTTCGGCGATGGCCCCTGTGCGCGCGAGCCACCGGTAGAACGTGCGGAGGGCCGCGACGTGGCGTTGGACCGTCGCGGCGCTCCGGCCATGGCCGGCCACCAGCAGCCAACTTCGCAGCGCAAGGCGATCGGCCTCCGGAAGCGACCGTGGAGCGAGATGGGTCGCCAGCGAGTGGAGCGTGGCCCGGTAGGCCCGTCGGGTGTGAATCGATGCGCCCCGTTCGGCGGCGAGGTGGGCGTCGAATCGCTCGATCAGGGCGGCCGTCGTCACGAAAACAGCAGCTTCCAGTCTTCGAGCAGCGGGCCCTTTTCCGGAATGCCCTCGGGGGCCAATTCAGCTGCGGCAAAGCGGCGCACCATATCGATCGTGATCACGTTGCCGTGTGCCTCGTCGGCGAGGTCCATCCACCAGGCCTCGACAGTAGCCTCGTCGGCATGGCCGAATTCGACGAGGAGTTTGAGCCAGGCGGCCGCCTGACCTTCGACGCGGATGGCGACGCTCACTTGGCCTCCCCCGCCCACCTAACGGAAGCGCCGGTGCCGAGGTGCCCCTTGGGTTGCTCGCGCCAAGTAGGCGGCCCCCATGTACGAGGTCTCTCCGTTCTGGCATGGGGCGCTGCGGCTAGGCGGAGCCATCCGATGGGTGGAAGCGGCCCGCCTTGCCGGGTCCGCAGCGGAGTTGGAGCGGCGTGGGCCCGACGGCCTGATGCTCCATGGCGCGCGATCCAAAACGATTGCCACCTGGCGCCGACTGCCAGGCTTGCGGTCTCGCGGGCGGCCGCTCCTCGTGGGGACGGCCGATTGGCCTGCCCGGCTCTGCGTCCTCCCCCTTCCTCCTGGCGCGCTCCTCGTGGAGGGCGAGCCCGAACGGCTAGGAGAGAGGTCGGTGGCCGTCGTTGGCACCCGGCGAAGTACCGCTCATGGCGATGCCGTCGCCCGGCACCTCGGGTCGGCGTTGACCGGCGCCGGTTTGACTGTGATCAGCGGGCTGGCCCGCGGCATCGATGGGGCTGCTCACCGAGGGGCCATAGGCCGAACGGTCGCCGTGTTCGGGCATGGGCTGGGCACAACGGCGCCGCCGGCCCACCGCGGCCTGCGCGCAGCGCTCCTGGAGCGCGGCGGAGCCGCTGTGTCGCTGTGGCCGGACGACGTGATGCCGGACCCTTGGCGATTTCCAGCCCGCAACGCCGTCGTGGCGGCGTTGGCCGAAGTCGTGATCGTCGTCGAGGCGCCCAAGCGCAGCGGCGCACTGATCACGGCGCGTTTGGCGGGGGAGTGTGGGCGAGAGGTGGCCGTCGTAGCCCCGAAGGCAGGCGAGGACTGGTCGGAGGGCTGCGCAAAGCTGCGGGACGAAGGGGCCTCGGTCATCCAGGACCCGGACGCCTTTGTGGCGACACTGAGCGGGGGGCCGCGCGCGTCCAGGCAAGTGTGGGAGGTGGCCCTGTTTCAGGGCGCGCGGATCGAGGAGGCCGCCCAGGTGGCTGGGATCGACGTGCGGGCGCTCAGTCGGCTTCTTGCGATGGCCGAAATGGATGGCCGCATCGTCCGGATGGCCGGGGGTCGATGGGCCCCCGCCTGATCAACAGCCTTCGATGGCCACGACGTCGTCGTCCGGATCGCAAGAGCCAAGCGCTCCGCTACCAAGCCGTACGACGGGTTCGATGTCACCCAGATTCCTGGGGTCGAATCGAATCGTCACGCCTTCGCTCGACATGCCCGCTTCGATGGGCCCGGGAATCTCGACTTCGGCGACGACGCCCTCGACGCCCGCTTCGACGACGACCGTCACACCGTCCGCAGCTTCGGTGCCTTCGTTCGAAACCCGTACCAGGATGGCCAACTCCGCGGGGCAGCCGTCGATACAGATCTCGAGGACTTCGAGATTCAACTCGCGCCAGTTGTCCGGCGGGAGGTTCGCGTTGCCCGACCGGAAGTTGTTGTAGACGTCCCAGTTCGGCGTCACGGCTGACGGAATCGTCAGGTCGTCGTTCACGTTCGTGATGCTGTACGCATGCTGGTTCCACGTCTGCCGGCCTGGCGGCCAGGTGTGATCCGCGTCGCCGAAGCTCGAAAGGCCCTTGTTGCCCGACCCGTGGAGGACGAGAATCTCGACTTCGCCGTCAGCGTCGACGTCCGCGACAATTGGGGTTTCGAAGCCGGTGGCCGAGCTGTGTTGGTCCGAAACGAGCTTCACGCTGCCGTCGAGGCCGTTGTAGACGCGTACGAACTCCTCGTCCGCGTAGACGATCTCGGGGTAGCCGTCCTGTTCGAAGTCGAAGAGGATGGGTCCCGCCGCACCCGAGGTGTCCTGGACGGGCACGGCCCATTTCATGTCGCCCCAAAAATCGTAGGCGCGCATTTCGCCGGAGCCGACGACGACGACCTCGGGGAGCCCGTCCCCATCAAGATCGTCCGCGGCAGGCGGCCCGATGTAGTTGGTATTCGCGAACGTCGCGCTGAACCCGGTCGGCGTGAGGTCGGATTCCATGGCGAACACCGTGTTGCCGGAGACGGCGAACACCTCGGGTTCCCCATCGCCGTCGAAGTCCGCGACGGCCGGACAGCCGTCGGGCAGGCCGTTGGAGTACTTGATGGAGCCGTCGATGTTGTATGCGGCGTTGCCGGTCACGAGTTCGAGGAGGCCGTCGCCGTCGAGGTCCACGGGGATCGACACGGCCCCTTCCACGTAGGACCCGCCTTGATTGGGCACGGCGCCCACGCCAAGGGTGCCTTGGCCGAGGATGCGGCCGTCGGCATCGAGGATCGAACGGCCCGCGGTAACTTCGGCGATTCCGTCGCCGTCCATGTCGGCGATGGCCGGGTACAGGAAGTCGAAGAGGCCGGCCGTATCGATGTCCGTGCGCCAGAGGAACTCGCCTCTGGGCGTGATGGCGACGATCGTATTCGCGTCTTCAGCCACGATCAGCTCGGGTGCGCCATCGCCCTCGAGGTCGCCGATCGCCAAGCCTTCGACGCCGTCGTAGTTGGCAGGGACGATCCCCATGACGGCGCCCGTCTTGCCGTTGACGAACACGACGCCTTCCCCGTTGTTCGACACGTAGGCAATGTCGGGCGTGTCGTTGGTGTCGATCAGGCCATCGTTGTTGTCGTCGTCCAATTGCCCGACCACCGGGGGGCCGTACCCGTTGTGGCCTTGGACTTGCCATTCGATTTCGGGCGTGAACGTGCCTTCCTGCAGCGGGACGGAGCAGTCCAGTTGGGGTTCAACGGGAACCGAGGGCGCTTCCATCGCGCCGCAGAGGCCAAGCGGCGTGGTCGCCGTAAGGGTCACTTCTGGCGCGGGTCGAGCGATGTCGTACTCCGAGCATGCGGCCAGGAGTAGCAGGGGTCCAACGCGCGTCATGGCGCCTCCGGCCCGGCCGTCATCAATAATCAAGCCAAGCACGGTCCCAGGACGAAAGGGGACAACGCGAGACGTTGCGGCGCCAGCGCCGCACGAGGGTGACGGGGTAGAGGGGCCCGATGTTCGCGCTGGACGATGCGCTGGCCCCGGAACTCGCCGCGAGGGCGTCAGCTGCTGGGTTGACGGTGACCCTGCCGGACGGCAGTACCCGGCCGATTCCGACGACGACCACAGCGACCCTGCGCTCGGCGGCGGAGTTGAAGCACGCGGCGCACGTCAGCCGGGACATTGCCTCGGCCATCGTTCGCTTGGCCAACGCTGCTCTCGCGGGGCGGGTCCCCGATGTCGTTCGTCCGGCCCTTTCGCCGCTCGAGCGCCACTTCGCTGAGCGGGTTCCCGTCGAGGCCCTGGCGGTGTCGCGAGTCGACTACTTCGACGGCGACGGCCTGCGGGCGCTCGAACTGAACGCGACGATTCCTGCGATGCAGCACTACGGCGACGTCGCCACCACGTGCTGGCGTTCGCTCTACGGCCCGACGGCTCCCGCGGCGACACCATCGAACACGGCTGCCCTGATCCGCGTGCTGACCGAGGCGGGGCGGAGTCGGCTTGGGCACGCGCCTGAGCGGGTCGCCATCTTGGCGCGCCGCAACGACGCGCAGCTTGGCGAGCTCAATGGCATCGCAGCGGCCTGGCGTGAGCGCGGGCCGGCGGTCCGCATCGTCTACCCGGACCAATTGCACCACGGAGAGGGGGGGTGGACCGCGGATGGATGGGCCTTCGACTTCGTCTACCGCCATCTTTTCGTGAGACGCCTCGAGGGCGATGCGGCCCCGGAGGCCATCGCCCTCCTGTCCGATCCCAAGGTGGCGCTGTTCAACCCGCCGGCGAGCCAGTTCGAAGTCAAGGCCGTTCTCGCTCTGCTTTCGGAGGCGGAACACGACGGGGACCTCGCAACTGTGGCGCAGATCGACGCGGACGTCCTCTCCGTCATCCCATGGACCCGGCGGCTGATGGCCGGGCGCAGTCTCGGTCCCGATGGACGCGAGGTCGACGTCCTTGACCACGTGGCGCGCGACCCGGACCGCTTCGTGCTCAAACGGAGCTGGGACTACGGCGGGCGAGCGGTCTTCGTCGGCAGCGGACGACAGGGCTCGGGTTTTGGGACCCGCGTATTGGCGGCCTTCGGGCGTCCGATGACCTGGGCGGAGCTCGTCGGGGCGTGTGCGTCTGACCCTCGCGGTGGCGGCTTCATCGTGCAGGAACGGGTCGAACCACGGGTGGAGTCGCATCGGTTGGCGACGGCCGAAGGAGTCATCCCGGCGGAGTTGTTCGTCGACCTGTCGCACTACGCGAGCGTGGGGCTGCCCGACCCGGGTTGGGGCGCCGTCGTTCGGGGGTCGACGGACGACGTGGTCAACATCGTCGGAGGCGGGGGCGTGATCCCCCTGCTGATGGGCGCGTGAGCCGGATCGAGGCCTGGCGGCAAGCGGTGTCGGACCGCAGCCTCGCGTCCGTTGCCGATGAACTGGCCGGGCCGGTCGAGGGTGCCAACTGGCCGGACGTGTGGCTCAGCGCGCTTCGCGACGCGTTGCCGGCGTCCGCGGTGGGGGTCGCCGAGGCTGTCGCTCGGCATGGGGTGTTCACGACGGCCCACCACGTGGCGCCGAGCCACGGGCCGACGTTCTCACTGCTGGATCTTGCGCTTGCGGCGTCCATGCCTGGGCCCATCGTCATCGGCGCATGGTCGGCGGTCCCGATGTCCAATTCGGCGATTTCGGGCGCCTACACGTTTGGGCGAACGCCGCTGGAGTGGCTGATTCGCGACCCCGCACGCGTGCGGGCCGAGCGGGCGACGGCGCGGGACCGGCTGCGCGACGGCGTCACCGAAGGGCGGCTGTCCGTCCTTGGCACCGGGCTTCGGGACGCGCCTGTTTGCGGCCAGCCGGCCGGACCGGGTTGGAGAGCCTTGCGGGCGGCGGCCACCGAGGCCTTCGCTGCGGTCGTCCCCGAGGTCGGTGACAGCCACGTGGACCGGTGCTTGGCGTCGGCCCAAGGCCTTGCGCGCCGATTGACGGGCCGCGACGATCTGTACGTCGTGGATTGGACGGCCGTGGCCGCGACGGCTTGGCTCCGAACGGCGGACGGATTCGACGGCTTGCGCCGGCGTCGCGAGCGGTTGGCGTCCACGGGCCTGAGCCTGTTCTTCGAGCGGGCTGGCAGCACCCAGCGGCCCGTGCTGGCCGCGGTCCATGGGGTGCCCGACGACGCCGAGGATCGGGTGGCCGCCGGGACGTTGTGGACCGGGCTCGCCACGGCCTTCGGGCCGTTGCGGAGCGAGGCCCGGGTGGCCTTCGTCGGTGGGTACCGGCAGGCAGAGTGGCTGGAGACGCTTGCGGACGCGTGGGGAGGCACTGGCGTGGCGGGTCGTTGTTTTGCTGGTCGACTGCGCGACGCTTCCGGTCGGGAAGTGTGGGCGTTGGACGCGGTCATGGGCTCTGCCGATCCGGGCGAGGTGCGGGCCCGGCCGATGTCGTCGTTCTTCGGGAGTGCCTGACTACCGTCTGATCCGTCTTTGCCAGGGCGCGAAATCGTGCGACAAAGGCGGCTGGAGGTCGAATGCCGTTGCCCGTGGATGCCCCGTCCCCCATCAGCCACTTGGTCGCCGAGTGCGTTGAGGTCGGTGTTCGCGCGCGCGTGTCGGGCGGGTTCTCCAAACCCTTCTCGACGACGCGGTCGGCGGAAGAGTCCGAACGGCTCATGTTTGAGGCACGGCTGGCCCCGAACCCCGACTGCGCAAGCCTCGCTGGTGGGGTCGTCCAGGTCGAGGTCCAGGTCCACGGCGTCGGCACCGTCACCCATCGACTGTCGGATGCGTTGCCGTCGAGTTGGCCCGCGGGCGCCGAGCGGTGGACGATTCAGCGGTACCCGGCTTTCGTGGGGGAAACGGCGCCGATTCCGGACGGGGACTGGCGGACGTCGGGTACGGCGCGCGTCGTCGTCACCAGTGGGGAGAAGGTCTGGGAGGGACCAGCGATGCCGTGGCGGGTCGAGCAGGTCGACGTGCCGCGCTTCGAGGTGCAGGTCGTGGCCGCAAATGCGGCCCTCGTCGTGACGGAGGTCATTCCCGGACTTGCGTCACCGTCGGCCGTCGAGGGCATCCCCGCGGGAGATCTGGCACTTGTCGACGCGTCTTGGACCGGCTGCCAAGCGTCCGAGCCGAATTGCGACAAACGGCTCGTGACGGGCCTCACGCTATCGCCGGTGGCACTGAAGCTTCGTGCGGCGTTGTTCGATCAGGCGACGGCCGTTTGCCAGAGTGTCCGCGTCGCGGCCGGCGTTTGGGGAACCGCGGTGTCGGACGACGGCGGCGATCCACCCACGATGCCGGTGGCGGCGATGTTCTCGCCGATCGACCTGCAGGCGCCGATCGGCGGCGACGACGCGACGCTGAGCCTGTCGATGGACGCGGGCCTAGGGCTGATGGAAGCGGTGGAGATCGCCGACCCAGGGCTCAACAGCCGCCTTCGGATTGCGCCGTTCTTTGGGCTTTCCGTGAATGCGACGGTTCTGTCGATTCCGGTGCAGCGGCGGTCGAAGGCAGGCGCGTTGGCGCGCGCGCCGGGCGACACAGCGCCTGCGACGGCGACGGCACCCGTGGCGCCTGACCTTCCACCGATTCCCGCTACGCCGGAGGCGCCGGAGCCGGCACCGCCGGCGGACTCCCCGTGGGGCGGCGCGCCGCCAGTTCCGAACGACGTCCCCTGGGGCCCGTTGTAGGCGCCCCGCCCGGCCTTGCCGGACGGGGGCCCCGGGGTCTACTTGGCCTCGGCGAGCGCGGTGCGAACGCGGTTGGCGGTCTGAACATCGGCGCGGAGCAACTCTCGGAGTTGTTCGCGGCCGTTGGCGAGCTTGTCGCTACCGAACGTGTACCAACTGCCAGACTTCGCGAAAAGGCCGGCCGCCTCCGCTGCGTCGATGAGTTCGCCGGCGTTGCAGATGCCGCGTCCCCAGACGATCTCCACTTCAGCCTCGCGGAAGGGCGGCGCGACCGTGTTCTTGACGACCTTGATCCTCGTCTTGCTGCCGATCAGTTCTTCGCCCTTCTTCAGGGCGCCGATGCGACGAATGTCGATTCGGACCGACGAGTAGAACTTCAGCGCGTTGCCCCCCGGCGTGACCTCGCCGTTGCCGAAGGTGACTCCGATCTTCTGCCGGATTTGGTTGATGAAGAGGACGATCGTCTGCGTGCGTGCGGTGATGGCGGTGATTTTCCGCAGGGCGTGGCTCATCAGCCTCGCTTGCAGGCCGATGTGCTGATCTCCCATGTCCCCCTCGATCTCCGCCTGTGGGGTGAGGGCCGCCACGGAGTCGACGACGACGAGGTCGACGGCGCCCGAGCGCACGAGGCTCTCGCAGATGTCCAGCGCCTGTTCGCCCGAATCAGGCTGGGCCACGAGGAGGGCATCGACATTGACGCCAAGTGCCTTGGCGTAGGCGACGTCCAACGCGTGTTCGGCGTCGATCATCGCGGCGACGCCGCCTTTGCGCTGCACTTCGGCGATGGCGTGCAGGGCCAGCGTCGTCTTGCCGCTCGCTTCGGGGCCGAAGACCTCCACGACGCGGCCGCGGGGGTAGCCGCCAACGCCAAGCGCGTCGTCGAGCCGGGCACTGCCCGACGGCAGGACGGAGACTTCACTGAGAGGCCGCTCGCCAAGGCGCATCAAGGCGCCGGAGCCGTACCGCTTGGAGATGGCGTCGAGGGCCGTGTTGAGGGCTTCGGCGCGTTGAGGTTCTGTGTACATGGGATGTCCTGTGTCTCGTTGAAAACGCCACACCAAAAGGGTTGCGGCGACCGCGGGGATTCCGCGATGGGGGGCCCGACCGTCCAGCTCAGGCGGTCGCCTTCGCGGACGTCGGGGGGAAGCAGGGAGAGGTCGGCCAAGGCGAGGTGGCCGTTTGGCAACTCGATGGCGGCGACGCCGGCGTCGATCTGGTCGACCACGACGCTGAGGACGAGCGGGATCACGCGGCCTCCGGGACGCCGCGGAAGCTGAGCGCCTCGACGATGTGGTCCGGGGTGACGGGCGTCGAATCGTCGAGATCGGCGAGCGTCCGGGCGACCTTGATGACGCGCGTCGTGGCGCGGGCGGACAAGGCGTGCGCGTCGGCGCCCCGTTCGAGGACGTTGGACGCGGACGGACTCAGGTGGGCGACCTCGCGCACGGTGGCGGCGTCGAGCTGGCCGTTGGGGCCCGCCTGGCGACGGGCGAGTTGGCGGTCCCGCGCCGCGATGACCCGGTCCCGTACGCGTGCGCTGCTTTCGCCCGGCGGTCCGCGGAGCAAGTCGCGGCCGGGAATCGGCGCAAGGTCGACGCGGAGGTCGACGCGGTCGAGTACGGGCCCCGAGAGGCGACGCATGTAGCGCTGGACGTCCCCGTCTGGGCATACGCACGGTCGTAGGCCTCCCTTCTGGCCGCAGGGGCACGCATTGGTCGCCAGGACGAGCGTCAACCGAGCGGGGAGTTCGAGCGTTCCCGCGGCGCGCGTGATTCGGACCATTCCGTCTTCGAGGGGCTGCCGGAGCACCTCGAGCACGTTTCGCGGGAATTCCGCAGCTTCGTCCAAGAAAAGGACGCCGTGATGGGAGAGGTGGACCTCGCCGGGCCGCAGGGTTCGGTCGCCGATCATGCCGGCGGCCGACACGGAGTGGTGGGGCGCACGAAACGGCCGATGCGCGACGACGTGGGCATTGGCGCCGAGCAGGCCGGCGGCGGAGTGGACGCGGGTGACCTCGAGGGCTTCGTCCGCGGTCATTGGGGGCAGAATCGTGGGGAGGCGTTGGGCCAACATCGATTTGCCGCAGCCTGGCGGCCCCACGAGCAGGACGTGGTGGGCACCGGCGGCCGCGATTTCCAGCGCGCGCCGAGCGAGGGGCTGTCCGCGGACGTCGGCGAAATCGATGGCGTCGATCCGTTCAGTCGGTGGGGCTGGCTGAGCCGGCGGGACGTCGACTTCGCCGCGCAGCCACGCGACAAGTTGGGCCAGGTCGTCAAAGCCGCGGACGTCGACGCCGCTGGCGAGGGCGGCCTGCGGTGCGATGGCCGACGGCAACAGGACCGTGCTTCCGAGGCGTCGGCCGAGCATGGCGACACTCAATGCGCCGCGAACTGGGCGCAGTTGCCCGGAAAGGGAGAGTTCGCCGACCGCCAAAGCGCCGGCCAGCCTCTCGGCAGGCACGAGGTCGGCGGCCGCGAGGATGCCAAGGGCGAGCGGGAGGTCCAGCCCGGTGCCCTCCTTGCGGACGTCGGCGGGCGCGAGATTCACGACGATGCGTTGTCGGGGAAACTCGAGGCCAGCGCTTTGAATCGCGGACCGTACGCGTTCGGCGCTCTCTTTGACGGCGTGCGCCGCGAGCCCGACAATCGTCAGCCGTGGCAGCCGCCGAAGCAGGTCGACTTCGACCTGGACGGCGGTGGCGTCGGCTCCCTCAAGCGTTGCACCCCAGACTGTGACGGACACGGCGACCTCGTTTCGGCGCCGGCCGAGAGCATCTGGCGTGCCAAGGTGGCCGATGGGGCGATCGCAGCGTTGCCAGCGGGCTCATGGCCCACCCACCCAACGGGACGGTTTGGCGCTGCACCGAGCGCCGTCGATTTCCTTCCTGGGTGCGCGGAGCCCGTACCCTTCAGGTTCTTCCGGGTGTCAGAGGGTTCCGACGGCCGTCGGCGTCAATCGCGGGGTCGCCCCGCGCTCGTGTCAGGCGGCCACTCGAACGGGGTCGACGTGTTCCTGTCGGGTTGACATTGGCGGCATGGACGGGCGGGGCCGGCCGGCGGCCCGCCGGATAGTCGCCGCGCCCCGGAGCCGCCGTGGAACCCCACCGCTTTGATGTCAGCGTGTACTACGAGGACACGGACTTCTCCGGCCTCGTCTACCATGCGAACTACCTCAAGTATTTCGAGCGGGCGCGGGAGCATTTGCTTGGGCGCTCGGTCCTGCTCGCGATGTTCCGGGACGAGGGGCTCGGCTTCGTCGTCTACGAGGCGAACCTTCGCTTCAAGGAGGGGGCCGTCTTCGGCGACGAGCTCGAGATCCGGACGACGGTTGAGGTGAAAAGCGAGTTCCGGGCCGTGTTCAAGCAGACCGTTTGGCGTCACGGTGGAACAGCGCCCATGGTCGAAGGCGACCTGCACCTCGTGTGCATCCACAACGCGGAGCGCCGGCTCGTCCGGCTGCCCGCTCACGTGATCGAAGCGGTGAGGGCCCGATGACGTCGCGAATTCGAGACCTGGTTGAAGCACCCTGGTTCGGCCACGCCATCACCGTCGCCATCCTCGTTGCCGCCATCGTGGTGGGGCTCGAGACGAGTCCGAGCATGGTGGCCCGCTGGGGAGGCAGCCTCCACCTTGTCAACGACGTCATCCTCTGGGTGTTCGTCGCCGAAGCGGTGGCCAAGATCGTCGCCTACCGATTCGGGTACTTCAAGGACCCTTGGAACCTGTTCGACTTCGGCATCGTCGCGGTGTGTTTCCTGCCGATCGACGCTGGTGCCGTGGCCGTACTCCGCCTGGCCCGGCTGCTCCGGGTCCTGAAACTCGTGCGAGCCCTGCCCCAATTGCAGGTGCTCGTCGGCGCACTGCTGCGTTCGGTTCCGAGCATGGGCTACGTCGCCCTGCTGCTGTCTCTCCTGTTCTACGTGTACGCCGTGGCCGGGGTGTTTCTGTTCGGCGAAAACGACCCGGTGTATTTCGGCCACCTGCCCATCGCGATGCTCAGCCTCTTTCGCATTGTGACTGGCGAAGGCTGGTCGGAAATCATGTACATCGAAATGTGGGGTTGCGGCGCATTCGGCTACGACGACTGGCCGGGCCTCTGCGTCGCCAGCAAGGCGCAGCCTGTACTCGCAGCGACCTACTTCGTGACGTTCATGTTGCTCGGCGCGATGGTCATCCTCAACCTGTTCATCGGCGTCATCATGAATGGCATGGACGAGGCCCGGAAGGAGAACGCCGCCGTGGACCGGCAGATCGCTGAGGCGTCCGGCAGGTTGCCCACTGTGGACTCCGAGGTCGACGAAATTCTCGAGGAACTTGGACGCCTGCGGGAGCGCGTCTCGAGTCTCGCCGACCGGTTGGCGGAGGAGCGAAAGCGCTGAATCAGCGGCGGACGGCGGCCAGCGCGGCTTCGCCGACGACGTCAACCCAGCCGTCGCCAATCCAGGTGTCGCCGACGTCGACCTCCACGCCGTCGAAGGCGCCGGGGCTCAGGGCGTGGAGCACTGTGGCCCGCCACCTTCCGGTGGTGATCAGAGCGACTTCGGGGTGCCCGTGGCCCTCGGCGACGATGAGGTTGAAGTCGCGCGTCGGCCCGTCGACGAGTTCGGCGACGACGGGAAGCGCTCCGTCGAACGTCCAATTTGCGCCGCGCCCGAGCAGGGCGGTGACGCCGGCCGGGTGGTGGAGGCGCATCCCCGCGCCGTCCAGCAGGAGGATCGCTCGACGGTGGCGCGAGAAGTCGGAAAAGGGGCCGTCGATGGCGACGGTCGCGACGCTGACGCGCCATCCGAATAGGTTCGACCCGTCCGTCGCGAGTTCCAGGGTGACCCCGCCGCCGTTGCGCCAGGGCGTTTCGATGAGTTGGCTCCGCCGGACGATCATGGCGGTACGCTAGCGCCGGCCGCGGTGGGCGGCCCGGTGGCCGCCGGGTACGGGGTCCGGGGAGGCGAGATGACGCTGCGCGGACGGACCCTGTTCATCACGGGCGGGAGTCGAGGCATCGGCAAGGCGATCGCGCTGCGCGCGGCTCGGGAGGGGGCGAACGTCGCCATTGCGGCCAAGACGTCGGACCCCCATCCTCGCCTGGCGGGTACGATCCACGAAACGGCCGCCGAAGTTGAGGCGGCGGGCGGCCGAGCCCTTGCGTTGATGACGGACGTTCGGGACGAGAACCAGGTGGCTGAGGCCATCGCCCAGACGGCCGCGGCCTTTGGTGGAATCGACATCGTCGTCAACAACGCGAGCGCGATCCAGCTGACGGGCACCTTGCAGACACCGATGAAGCGTTTCGACCTCATGTTCGGGGTCAACGTTCGCGGGACGTTTGCGACCACGCAGGCGGCACTTCCGTGGCTCCTGAAATCCGACCACGCGCACGTCCTGACGCTGTCGCCACCGCTCAACATGGAGGCGCGCTGGTTCGGCCCCCATTGTGCGTACACGATGAGCAAGTTCGGGATGTCGATGGTGGTGCTCGGCCTGGCGGAGGAGTTCAAGGGTCGCGTTGGCGTCAACGCGTTGTGGCCTCGTACGACGATCGCCACGGCGGCCGTGGAGATGTTGGGTGGGGCGCCTTTGTTCGAGGCCTCCCGGTCCCCGGAGATCATCGCCGACGCGGCCCACTGGATTCTGACGTCGGACCCCCGCAACGTGTCCGGCCAGTTCTTCATCGACGAGGACCTGCTCCGAAGCCAAGGGGTCACCGATTTCGAGCGCTACGCGATGACGCCGGGCGTCGAGCCGACACCCGATTTCTTCGTCTGAGATGCGCGACGGCGTTCGTATTTTGGGCCTTGTCTCCCTTGTCGCCTGTGGCCTTGCGCTGTTGGCTTGGGCAGCGCGCCAGCCCGCCCCCGGCACGCCGGAGCCCCCCGCGGTCGCAAGCCCATTGCCTCCCCGCGACGGGGTTCCCGACCATCGTCCGGAGGCGTCCGTCCGCCCGGTGGCGGTGACTGTACTGGAGTTGCCGGTCGACGCGCCGATCACGGGCGTTGAAATGCGGTGCGGAGTGGACCGGGTGAGGGCCGGCGTGGCGGGCGGTGTCGCCCGGTTTCCGGAATTGCCGGGCGGTCAGGCCTGTGTCGCCAGCCTGCTTGGGGGCACCGGCGAGCGCTTCAACATCCGAACGGGCGACCATCTGCGTTGTACCGTGGGACCCATCCACTGCGTGGCCGTCGGTCCTTGATTCACGAGGATCAACCGCTTGTCCTGTGCATGGTGGGCCTCCCGGCGCGCGGGAAGAGCTACATCGCGCGCAAGATCGTCCAGTACCTGAGTTGGTGCGGCTCGGACGCGCGGGTCTTCAATGTCGGCAGCTACCGGCGTTCGACGCTCGGGGCGGGCCAACCCGCTGAGTTCTTCGACCCGGGAAATGCGGCGGGCGCGGAGGCGCGAGGCCGCGTGGCCGAATCCGCACTCGCCGACCTGTTGGCCTGGGTGAAACCCGGTCGCACGGCCGTCTACGATGCCACGAATGTGGGCCGGAAGCGGCGGGCGTGGGTTCGCGAACGGTGTGAGGCGGTCGGAGCCCGCGTCGTCTACGTCGAGTCCGTCTGCAACGACCCCGACGTCATCGAGGCGAACATCCGGCAGACCAAGCTGCGGAGCCCCGACTACGAAGGCGTGGCGGAATCCAAGGCGATCGACGATTTCCGTGGGCGAATCGCGCACTATGCCCGCGCCATGGAACCGGTCGATGAGCGGGACGGACCCTACATCCGGTTGACGGACGTCGGTCGGCGCATTGAGACCTACGATTTGACGGGCTGGACGCTCGGCCGTCTCGTCTTCCTTGTGATGAACCTCCACATAGCGCCTCGGTCGATTTGGTTGACCCGGCACGGCGAGTCCGCCTGGAACGCGGTCGGACGCATTGGTGGGGACGCGCCGCTGACGCCCCGCGGGGAGGCGTACGCCGAGGCGCTTGGCAGCTGGTTGCCTACCCAGGTCGACGCGCCCGACGTGTGGACGAGCACGCTGAAGCGGACGGTCGCCACGGCCGCGCGCCTGCCTTGGCCATCGCGCGCGCTGCGCGTGCTGGACGAGATCGACGCGGGACGGTGTGACGGCCTGACCTACGCACAAATCGAATCGCGTTGGCCAGACGAGTTTGCCTCGAGAAAGGCAGACAAGTTGCGGTATCGCTACCCTTTGGGGGAGTCCTACGAAGACGTGATCGCGAGGCTCGATCCCGTCATCCTCGAACTCGAGCGGATGCGGCGCCCGGCCGTTGTCGTCGCCCATCAGGCAGTGCTTCGTGGCCTCATTGCCTACTTTACGGGCCGTCCGGCGGCGGACAGCCCCCACCTCGACGTGCCGCTACACACGGTCATCCGGCTCACGCCGAATGCCTATGGCTGCGACGACACCCGCTTCCCGCTGGAGTGACGCATCAGGCGCGCGCGCCGAGCCAATGGATCAGCGTCCGGACCATCTGGCCGGTGCCGCCTGCCATGTAGGGCCCGCTGGCCCGATCGAGGAACGCGGGGCCCGCGATGTCGAGGTGGGCCCACGAAACAGACGAGGTCACAAAGTACTGGAGGAAGAGCGCTGCGGTCGACGCACCGGCGTTGCGGCCGCCAACGTTCTTGATCTGGGCGAAGTCGCTCTTGATCAGCTCGTTGTAGGGGGCGTAGAGCGGCAGGCGCCACAGGCCTTCACATGCCGCCCCGGCTGCGCCTTGGAGCTCGTTGGCCAAGGCGTCGTCTGCCGTGAACATGCCTGTGAAGTCCGTGCCGACGGCGACGACGCACGCGCCGGTGAGGGTGGCGAGGTCGACCACGTGGGTGACGCCCGGGGTCCGGCAGGCCTGGATGAGGGCGTCGGCGAGGACGAGGCGGCCTTCGGCGTCCGTGTTGTGGATTTCGACGGTGACGCCATTGGCGTAGGTGAGGACGTCGCCAAGCTTGTAGGCTTCGCCGCCGAGCATGTTCTCGGCGGCCGCAATCCAGCCGTCGACGCGAATCGGAAGGCCAAGGTCCGCGGCCGCCTGCAGGGTGCCGATGACGGTGGCTGCGCCGGCCATGTCGCAGCGCATGGTCATCATGCCGTCGGCCGGCTTGATGCACAGGCCGCCGGAGTCGAAGGTGATGCCCTTGCCAACGAGGGCAACGTGGCTCTTGGCACCCGGAGGTGCGTAGGAGATGCGCACCATGCGTGGCGGCCGGACGCTGCCTTGGCCGACGGCGAGGATGCCGACGCAGCCGTCCTGCTCGAGGCGAGGGACGTCCCAGACCTCGACGGTCACGTGGGGCCGGCCCGCGAGGGCCTGGGCCGCTGCGGCGAGCGTCTCGGGGTAGATTTCGGCGGCCGGGGCGTTGACGAGGTCGCGGACGACGTCTTGTGCGTCGAGCAGCTTGCCGGCGCGCGCGGCTGCGGCCTCCAGAGCGGCGCCGCCGTTCGAACCGATGAAGGTCACCGCGTCCGCCGGGGGCTGACGGTCGGGCTTGAATCGGTCCCAAGCGTAGTTGCCGACGCGGAACGCTTCGACTTGCAGCGCGACTCTGGCGGCGTCGTCGCCGGCACAGAAAGCGAGGCCCACGGTCCGGTAGCCGCCAGTGCGGGCGTCGCGGCCGACCTTGCCGACGGCGTTGCGGATGGCCTTGTCGGAGCCGTCGCCGGTCCCGACGAGGGCGATGTCGCGGGCCTTGGCCCGGCCCATGCCCGGGAGTTGGGCCACGCTGGCCTCAGCGCCGGTGAACTTGCGGGCCCGCGCCCACGCGCCCACGCCGGCGCCGAGCAGCTTGTCCAGCGTGTCGAGGTCCGTTCCCGCGCCGACCGCAATCGCGAGAAGGTCGACCTCGACGTCCGTCGCGTTGGCGGGGGAAAAATGGACGCGCATGGTGGGCTCCGGGATTCAGCAGGCCCGCAGCAATGCGAGCATGGTCAGAAGGACGACGAAACTGGCGGCGATGGATGCGCCCACCGCCGTGAGGCTGTCGCGCTGGAACCAGTCGCGCGCTGAAGCCAACCACTCCGGTTCGCGCCGGGCGGGTTCATCATCGAACCCCGGCAGGTCTTGCGAGGGTTCGGGCGCGCGCTGGATGTCGGGCGGATCTTCCCACCGAGGGCGCTCGAACCAGGGCTCTTGCGCCAAGGGAGGGGCGGAAGCGGGGGGCGGCGCCACGGGCGTGGGGTGGGGGTCGTCGTAGAAGGCCGGCGAAGGCGAGGAGGGCTCTTCCATCACCTCGGCCGGGCGGACCGGGTCGTCGGGGGGCGGCGCGAGAGGGCGAGGGAAGGGGATGGCGACGCCGTCGGCGACGCGCTCGGGGTCCGCTTCGCGTTGGGCCACCTGGGGCATGGGAATCGGAGCGGGCGGCAACGGCGCGTCGCTTGGGGGAGGGACCCAACCCGGGGGCGGCCGGACCTCGAAGTTGCCGGTGACGACGCTCAGCGGACGGGTCCCGTCCTTGACGCCGAAAGCGAGGTGGAGACGGTAGCGGCCGGGCGCAAGTTGGCCAAGATCGAAGCCGAAGCGGAGGCGGCCGGAAGCTTGGCCGCGGGCATCGCAGCCGACGTCGGGAAGCGGGATCCGCGCCTCGCCGTCGCCATCGAGGTCGAAGAGTTGTAGGCCGGCCGCGATGTCCTCGGGGTCCGTGAGGCCGTGGCCAGGCAAGACGTGAACGGAGAGCGTGACGCGTTTGTCCCCGGGGAAGACCTCGTCGCGGGCGTCCGCCCCCCAGATCAGCTTGCCGATCTCCTGGATGCCCGGGTCGAGCAGACTGGCGACTTCCGTGAGGCGCGTGGCGACCTCTTCCATCGCGCGGAACCGGTACGGTGGAGTGGGCTCCGCGGTCTCGGACAGCGCGCGGTTGAGCAAGCTGCTGACGCGTTCGGCGATGCGACCGCGGAAGCGGGGATTGCTGCCCTGGGCTGCGAGGCGGTTGGCGATCGCGCTCTTGATCTCGGCCAGTTCGAGGCGATCGAGGCCCCGCTCCGGTCGGCGCAAGGGCAGCGGGCGACCTTCGGCGGCGGGGGCCGACCGCGCCGCGCTGTACAACGCGAGGCCAAGGGACCAGGTGTCGACGGTCGCGTCGTCAAGGCGGCCCTCGATCTCGGGGGGAAGGCGGTCCTCGGGGTCCGGTCGTGCGGCGTCCAGGCGCCGAGCCCACGCGGAGAGACCTTCGGTGGCGATGTCGGCGAGGACGGGCTCGCCGCCGTCGTCGAGCAGGATGTTGGTGGGGCGCAGTGCGCCGTGCCGCGCGCCTGTACGAGCCAAGATCCGCGCCACGCGCTCCAGCACGTCGACGATGTCTTGGAGCGGGGCTCCCAGTTCGATGCGCCGCGCCAAGGTGCCTGGGTAGCGTGGGAGAATCAGGCCGACGCCGCCGTCACCCAAGTCGACGGTGGCGTCGAGCACGGGAAGGAACGGATGGGGGCGCTCCTTGAGGATGTTCGCCTGTTCTGTGGCGATTTGGCGAGCCGCGTCCAGGGCGCCCTCGGGAACCGTGCGGCCCGCGAAGTCATCGGCCGTCAGCGGGACCTTGAGGACGGCGTTTCGGCCTGCGTCGTCGCGGACCAACCAGGTCGTGCCCCAACTGCCGCGACCGAGCGCACCTGTGGCCACCCAGCGGCGCTGATTGGAGTCCGTGAACGCGTCATTCGGCTTCATCGGCCGGCACCCGTGGGGTCGGTGCCGGTATCTGTCCAGCCCGCCCGCCGCTATGGTTTCTAAAGGTCCGACGTCAGCCAGTCGACGACTTCGTCGGTCAGGGCCGGATCGGCGCCGTCGAGCAGGATTGGCGCTGCGGAATCGACCGCGCGGATGGAGGCGCCAGGGTGGCCCGCGAGCGCGGCCAGCGCAGCCCCGTGAGCGTCGGGCGGAATCGTCGGATTGGAGGTGCTGTAGAGGTAGGCGACGCGCGGGGGAAGCGGCGCCGTCGAAAGGCTACCGGTCGACGTGGACGCCGAGCCGTCGGGGAAGATCCTCAACAAGCCGGAGATGCGGTTGCCGTACAATGCGGGGTTCGCGAAGGTGGGCGTCAGGTCGTCGTTCGCGTTGTCGAGGACGATGGCCGTGGGATGGAGGTCGGCGTCGCCGTCGCGGTCGACGTCGACGGTGAGCACTTCGGACACCGCTCGTGCCCCTTCGGCCAGGCCCACAAGGTAGATGTGGTCGACGTCCGGAGAGAAGGGAAACTCGACCCCGATGCCAGCACGAAAGACGGGATCGGCGGTCATCCGGAAGGCCCATTCGGCAGCCGTGCGGCCGTCGCGGAAGAAGAAGTCCTGCGTCGTGTCGTTCTGGACGATGCCTCTGGAGTTGTGCCACAGGTCCCCCCAGCAGTTGCCGGGCAGGAGGAGTGCGACGCCGCGCGAGGTGAGCGCGGAGGCCAATGTGCCGTCGTCGATCGTGTCGGGGATCGAGGGGTACATGCCAAGGACCGCGAAGCTCTGCTGCACGGGGAACGCGAGTTCGAGGCGGCTGGGCTCGGCGTAGTGGGTGCCGTCGACAGGGTCGCTCGCATTTGGCGCGATCACGAAGTCGAACGCACCGCCATGGAACACGATGGCGACCGGCAACGAGGTGGTCGTTGGGTCGGCCTCGGCCGGATGGACGAGGTGGAACCGGACGTCTTCGCCGTCGGGGCACTCCAGGCCAATCGAGATCGGCGTGACGCGCCAATCTTCGGGGCCTCCGACGCCGGGCGTGAAGTCGAGGGCTGCGATGGGAAGGTCCGCCGTCTCGAGCTTCCAGCAGCCTCCCAGCGCAATCGGCAGCAGGGGCGCCAGTGCGCCGGCGACACCGAACCTGGCGATGAACACGGTCCCTCCGGTCGGCTATAGTAGCGCCGCGGCGCTGCGCCGTCCCCCTTTGGTGCCATGGAAGCGGCTGATCAGCGCTGGTTGCACTTCGTCCGGCCCCTCGGGACCGGCGACGACGCGTGGATCGCGGCGCGAGAGGCTGGGGCCGGGCCGCGGCGCGAGGTCGTTGCACGGCTGCTGCCCGTCGACGTCGACGCGGTGGCCGGCCGAGCGCTCCAGGAGCGTTTGAGGCAACTTGGCTGGGTGCGCCACGGCGGGTTGCCTGGGCCTTGTGAGGTCGTCCGGGCGGGCTCGCGACTCGCCGTGATCTCCGAGCACGTTCCGGGGGTCGACGTTCGGGCCATCCGGACTGCGCTTCGCCTTGCGGGCGTCCACCTCGACACACGTGTGGCGCTGGAACTCATCGCGGCCGTCGCGGCAGCGCTCGATGCCGCTTGGAGCCAACCCCATGCCCCCGGCGAGCCGGCGTTGCGCATGCTGCACCGCCGTTTGCGCCCCACCTGTGTCCGAGTCCTGCCGAATGGCGTGGTCAACGTCCTTGAGGTGGGCTGGTACGGAGCGGAGGGACGCCCCCACACCACGTGGAGCGACGGCTGCGCCCCCGAGGAGCTGTTCGGCGAGCCAGCGACGGCGTCAGGGGACGTCTACGCACTTGGCGCGCTGCTTTTCGGGCTGTTGGCCGGTGAGGACTTCGGTCCGGGCGGGTTGCGCCAAGTCGAACATGAAGACCGCTTCGAACGGCGTTTCAAGGTCCTCGCTGCGGTGCGTGAATTCAAGAGCGCGGATATCGAGGACGCCGTCCATGACGTGCTCTACGACATGCTGGCGTACGGCCCCCAGGATCGGCCGACGTCGGCCCAGGTCGCGAGCCGGCTGCGCGTGATCGCGCGTCGGCTGCAAGAGCCGACCTTGGCGGGATGGGCCAGCGTCGCCGTTCCGGCGATTGCCGACGCCGTGGACCGATTCGAGCAGGGGCGGACGAACCTCGGCATGGCCGGGCGTTCGGTCGAAGACGCGCCTTTGGACGGCCCCGCCGAAGCCGGCAAAGGGACCGTCCCACCCCCGATTCCCTCAGACCCCCAAGCCCGACCGGTCGTGGCGGCGGGCGTGCCGAGCGGCGCGGGCGTTCCCGCACTGCGGAACCTCGCGCCGCCCGTTCGCGTGATTTCGAAGTCGTCGCTCTCGTTGCCGGGCGTTGGAAACTGGGAAGAAGACGACGAGGACGCCCATACGGTCGTCCGCGCTGGCCTTCCGCCGCCGCTGCCTCCGATCGGTCGCGCAGGCCCACCTGCCGCAGCGCGCGGGCTCTTGTCGGCGCCGGTGATGATGGCCGGGGCCTTGGCAATGGCGGGGTTCGTCGCGTTGGGGGCTGCGGGCCTCGTCGCGTTCGTCGCCGCTGGCTTGTTCTTTCAGTCGACCGAGCTTCCGGAGGTGGCCGCGGAGCCTGAGCCCGGCGCGCTCGCGGTGGCCGCGCCGGAGGCCGATGCCGAGCTGCCTGCGCCGCTGGACGACGCAGGCGGGGCCGGCGCCGACCCCGCGATTGCCGTGGTCGAGGCGGCCGAGGGCGCCGTCGTCGGGGACGACGAGGCGGCGGGCGAGCCTCCGCTTGTGAACAACGAGGCGGAGGGTGAGGAGGTGACCCCCCCCGCGAACCCGGAGCCCAGTCTGTTGGTGTTTGCGTCGCACATGCCGGACACATCCCGCGTGCTCGTTCGCTGTGAACGTGCGCGCGCGGAAGCTGCGGTGGAGGTCGTCGTAGCCGAAGCGGACCCCGGGAACTGCACGGTCACAGCGGTCGACGCGCGTCGCGGCCGTAGGGTCGCCGTGGTCGCGGCGCCCGAACGCCGCAGGTACGACTGCTTCGAGGCCGGCGACAACCATTGCAGGTGATGGCGCGGCGACATGCGACTCTCCGGCCTTTGGGCGCGTGGGTCGGGGCGAGGTAGGGGCGGCGGTCGGAGGCGGAAATGGATGGGGCGGGGCGCGTCTACTTCCATACGCTTGGCTGCCAGATGAACGAGGTGGACACAGGCAAGATGCGCGCACGGCTGACGGCGCAGGGCTGGGTCACGACCGATGATCCCGGTCTGGCCGATCTCGTGCTCGTCAACACCTGTTCGGTGCGCGAGAAGGCCGTCGACAAGATGCGCTCCGTCCTCGGTTCCTACCGGATGGCGCGCCGCTTCGGCCAGCGGGTGACGATCGGCGTGGCCGGGTGTGTCGCCCAGGAGCGCGGGGCCGAGCTGCTCGAGCGCTACCCGGAGGTCGATCTCGTGTTCGGACCCGACGGCGTCAACCGGGTCGATGAGCTCGTGGCGCGTGCGCAGCGCGGTGAGCGCGTCATGGACACGACGTTCCTCGACCTCGATGGGTACCCGTTTTCCGACGAAATCGACCCTGCGACGACGGGCGTCGCCGGCTTCGTCACGATTCAAAAGGGCTGCGACAACAAGTGCACGTTCTGCATCGTTCCAGCCACGCGCGGCGCGGAGGCGAGTCGACCCGCCGACGCGATCGTCGCGGAGGTCGCGGCCCTCGTCGCGCGCGGCATCAAAGACGTGACGCTGCTCGGCCAGAACGTCAACAGCTACGGCCTGAAGCGCGTGGGCGAAAAAACATTTGCGGAATTGCTGCGCGCGGTCCACGAGGTGCCTGGGCTCGAGGTTTTGCGGTACACGACGAGCCACCCGCGGGACATGGGGCCCGACGTGGTTCAGTGTTACGCCGACTTGCCAAAGTTGGCGTCCCACCTGCATCTACCAGTCCAGAGTGGCAGTAACCGCGTGCTCAAACGTATGAAGCGCTACTACACGCGCGAACACTTCTTGGACGTCGTCGCACAATTGCGCAAGGCGCGGCCGGATCTCGTGTTGTCGACCGACATCATCGTGGGTTTCCCGGGCGAGACGGACGAGGATTTCGAGCAGACGATGTCGTTGCTCGACGACGCTGGTTTCGTCACCTCGTTCAGCTTCAAGTACAACCCGCGTCCTGGAACCCCAGCATTGAAGCTCAAAGACGAGGTCGATCCGGCCGTGGCGTCGGCGCGGCTGACCCGCTGGCAGGACGCGCAACGCGAACGCAGCCTGCAATTTCATCGGTCGCTCGAAGGGTCGGTGGTCCGCGCGCTCGTCGAGGGGGCCTCGCGGCACGACGAAGGCGTCGTGGCGGGACGGACGTCGGCCTTTACGATGGTGAACTTCCCAGGTTCGCCAGAGCTGGCTGGCTCCTTCGTCGACGTGCGCGTCACGAGGGGATTCACGCATTCGTGCCGCGGCGAGCTCGTCGGAGCATGAACGTCCATCTGCGCCTCGCCCTTCGTCGGGCGCGCAGTCGGGCGACGTTGGCCGAGGTCGGAGGTGTGGCTGCGGCGTGCGGGATGGCTTGGGTCGTGGGGACGACGGGCGGCGGCGATGCGTCGGCGCTGACTTTTCGCGTGTCGACGGCGTTGGCGGGTTGGCTCGGATTGGCCACCTACGGGGCGATCGTGCGGGCGGAGGACCGCAATCTGCTCGCGTTGTTGCCGTTGGACGAAGCCGCGGTGGTTCGGGCCGCCGTGGTCACCGCTGCCCGCGAACAGCTCGCCCTGATTGCGGCTGCGATGGTCGCAGTGGCGGCCGTGCCCGATCCAGGCGAACGGGTGCGGGCGTTGGGGGTCATCGCGTCGGCGACGGCGATGGGCCTCACGGTGTCGAGCGCGGTGCACCTCGGTGCCGTTCGACTTGCGCGCGACCCGCGGGCCGCCGCGTTGCTCGACCTGGTTCGCGGGCAAAACCCGCGCGCGCAGGCCGCCTTCCTCTACGCGCCGGGCGTCGCCCTCGCCGTCGGCGGCCTCGCGCTGGCCGGCGCGTCCACCGCGGTGGGACAGCCCAGCGTGGCGCTTGTCGTGCCGATCGCTTTGGCGGGCGTTGCGGCCTGGGCGCTCGGGCCGCTGTCGCTTGGCGCCTGGTACGAAGCGAGCGTCGTGTTGGGGGAAATCGATGCGCGCCTTGCGCGCCTCGCCGATCCCCTGGAAACTCGGCGGGTGGCGCTCGATTGGGCCGTTCGGTTCCTTCCGCCGTCCTGGCGTCCCTATGCCTTACGTGATTTGCGGGACGGCTGGCGCGCCCGGCGCTCGGTGATCACCGGCGCTTATGTGTTGGGATTGCTTGCAGTGGCCGTGGGTGTGTCGCAGCCAGAGTGGGGTCGGGTCGCGACGATGGCCGGGGCGCTCTGGGTCGCGGGCGTGGCCACGGCGATGACAACGTCAGAGCTGCCCTTTCTACGGGCGACGCTCCCGCGGCGCGACGGCGTGGAATGGGCGGCGCGGGTCGCCGTGGTCGGCGCGTGGTGCCAGCCTGCCGTCCTCTTGCCGGGGGTGTTGTTGGGGGCGCCGGCTGCCCTCGCGGGGGAGGCGGCGGTCTCAGCGGGGCTGCTTTTTTCCGCGATCGCGCGACGGGCGCCTTGGCGAGGCGCGTACATGGGTTGGGCCGCCGTTTCGCTTGCATTGCTCACGTGGGGTTTCGCATGACGCCAGCGCTCGATGTTCGAGGCGTACAGATGATGTACGGCAAGGTCCTGGCGCTGCACAACGTCGACCTTGTCGTCCCCCCTGGCGAATTTGTTGGCCTGATCGGGCACAACGGCGCCGGGAAATCGACGCTGCTTCGCATCGTGATGGGCCTGTTGGCGCCCGATTCGGGACGCGTTTCGATTGCAGGCGTCGACGTCTTCGCAGACCCGGCCGGCGCGCGTCGCCACCTTGGGGCGGTCCCCGAGGAGCCCGCCGTCTACGAGTTTCTCAGCGCTCGCGAGCACCTCGAATTCGTCGCCGAGGTGCGTGGCGTAGGCGACGTGGGTGCAGCGTTGGAAGTCGCCGATCTCGGCAGCGACGCCGACCGTCCGATTCGCGAGTACAGCCAAGGGATGCGTCGGCGGACGGCGCTGGCGGCGGCGCTGTTGCACGATCCGGATTTGCTGGTGTTGGACGAGGCGCTCAACGGCCTGGACCCGCCGAGCGCGGCGCGCGTGCGAGGCCTCCTGAGGGCGCGCGTGGAGGCGGGGCGGAGCGTGGTGTTGTCGACCCACGTCGCCGAGACGGTCGAGCGCGTGGCCGACAGGATTGTGGTGCTGGCCCGAGGGCGGGTCGCTGCGGACGTCCGGCCTGGCGAGTTGGGGGACGGCGGGCTGGATCGGCTGTTTGCGGAAATTTTGGCGCCTACGGTTGGGTAGGCGGCGTGGAGGACGCCCGCGCGCTAGACTGACGTGTCAGTCCAATGGACTGGGGGGTCGGGATGTCGCGCGCCTACTTCCGGCTCGAAGGGGTCCTCGTCGACGCCGGACCGGCCCGTTTTGCCTACTGGATGGCGCTGCGTAGCCAGCACCTTGGCGACCGCGTCACGGGGCTCGCCACCGTCGTCGCCGGCTTCGCGTTTCGGCCGCGTGGGCCCCTGTCCGACGGCGCCACGGCGCGGCGGCTGACCTTCGGGGCGCTTCGCGGCACCTCGGAGGATCGGCTCGCGGAGCTCGGGATGGACTACGGCCGCGACGTCCTGTTGGAGGGCCTCCGGCCGGCCGGTTGGGATCTCTGGGAGCGCGCTCGGGCATCGGGCCTCAGGCGCGTCTTGGTGGCTGAGCACCCCGACGGTGCGCTGGACGCGATCGTCGAGCGCCTCGCTCCCGACGAGGTCGTCGCCAATCGATTCGAGGTCGTGCGCGGTCGCCTCAGCGGTCGCCTCATCGACCCCGTCGTCGGTGGGCTCGACGGCGCTTGGCTCCGGGGCCATGCCGGGGGGTCCGCGGACGGCTGCACCGTCTACGGTAGCCAGATCGACGACGCCCCCTTGATGTCCGCCGCCGAGGCCTGCGTCGCCGTCCACCCCGACCGCGGCTTGCGTTCGCTTGCGCGCGACTGTGGGTGGCCCATCGTGGAGGCGGGAGCGTGAGCGTCGCCGATTCGCTGAGCGGCAAACGCATCCTGCTGACGGGGGCCACGGGCTTCGTTGGCAAGGTGTTCCTCGCCTTCCTCCTCGAACGCCTGCCGGGCGTGCAGATTCTGCTCGCGGTCCGCACGCGCGGCCGGGTGGAGCGGCCACTCATACGCGTGGAACGCATGGTGGCGACGAGCCCTGCCTTCCGACCCCTCCGCGCCAGACACGGCGATCACCTCGGGCCGTGGCTCGCTAGCCGGCTGGACGCCGTGGCGTCCGATGTCGAAAAGCCGCTCTTCGGCTGGACGGAAGACGACCTCGCCGCTCGGAGTGGAATCGACCTCGTCGTCCACTGTGCAGGGCTCACGGACTTCGCCCCAGATCCCCTGCGGGCGTTGGCGGCGAACACCCTTGGCGCCCATCACGCGTCGCAGTTGGCCCAGCGCCTCGGCGCCCACCTCGTCCACGTGTCGACGGCCTTTGCGGTCGGAATGGCCGACGGGCTGGTCTCCGAGCAACTCGACGTCGGGGTTTCTCCCCTTGGCCTCCGTTTCGACCCCATCGAGGAGGTCAGGGCCGCCTTCGCCGCGTGTCGCGAATCGGACGTCGCCCAGGATGTGGACGGCCGGGTGTCGCGGATCACGGAGCGGGCGAAACGGCTGGGCTGGGCGAATGTCTACACCTATACGAAGGGGCTGGCCGAGCACCTGATTGGTGCCCGCGGCCGCGTGACGATCGTGCGCCCGAGCATCGTCGAATGTGCGCGGGCGGTTCCGTTCGCGGGCTGGAACGAGGGCCTCAACACGTCGGGGCCTCTGGCGTGGCTCATTTCGACGGCCTTCCGCGACCTGCCTGCGGACCCCGACGCGCCCTTTGACGTCGTCCCCGTCGACGACGTCGCCATCGGGCTGGTGCTGGCCTGCGCGGCCGCGCTGGGGCCCCAACCCCCGGCCCTTCTGCACCTCGCGTCGGGCGATGTGAGGCCGCTCACGCTGGGCCGGACCATCGAGCTGACGGGCCTCGCGATGCGGCGGTGGGCCCGCGACCACGGCAACCGATGGGATCGCCTCCTTTTCGCCCACCTCGACCCCGTCGCCGTCCCCGCCGAGGCGCCCGGCCCCTTTGCGGCGGCGCGCGTTGCTCGGTTCGCCCGTTGGGCCAGCGAACAGCTCGGCGAGGGGTCCTGGCGTGAGGCCGCGCTCACGACGGCGGACCAGGCGGAGCGCGTCGACCGGATGTTGGCCTTGTACCGGCCGTTCATCCATGACCATCGCTGGGTCTTCCGCACGGACACCGTACGCGCGCTGTCGGCATTGGAGCCTGATCCGGACTTTCGCTGGACGGTGGGCGACATCGATTGGCGCCGGTATTGGATCGACGTCGAGTACCCCGGGTTGCGTCGTTGGTGCATTCCGCTCGTGTGGGGCGGGACGATCGAGAAGGACGAGGCGACCTCTCCCCCATTGCGGATTGCGGCTGGCGCGCCCGCGTCCGCGGTGGCCAAGTGAGCGTCCTCCTCACGGGCGGCACCGGCTACCTCGGCGGCTATGCGCTCACCGAGTGGATGCGGACGCGCCCCGAGGACGTGATCGCGCTCGTGCGGGCGCCCGACCGGGAGACGGCGGTGGGCCGTCTATGGCATGGAGTTCAACTCCACGTCGACCGGGCGACCTTTGCCTCCTGGTTGCCGCGGATCGACATCGCGCTCGGCGACCTCCACGGCCCCGGTCTCGGCTTGGACGACGCCACGCGCGACCGCGTCATGGCCACGGCGACGAGCGTTCTGCACATCGCAGCGAGCCTGAATCGCCGGTCCGAAAAAGCGTGCCTGAACACGAATTTGCGCGGGACGCTCACGGTCGTTGAGTTGGCGCGTACGTTGGCCGAGAAAGGCCGACTCCGACGCTACACCCATGTCAGCACAGTGGCCGTGGCGGGCGAGCGCTCCTGTGAGGTCGTCCAGGAAGACACGGCCATCGACTGGGACCGGTCCGACTACGACCCGTACGGGCGTACCAAGAAGTTTGCGGAGCACCTGGCTGAAACGTTGTTGGCCGGGTGTGACCCCGTGTTTCTACGCCCAAGCATCGTGTTGGGCGATTCGCGCCGGCCGGAAACGACGCAATTCGACATGGTGCGCGCCTTCTGCGGCCTGGCGTCGGCGCGATTTGTGCCGTTGAAGGCGGAGACGCGGCTCGACATCGTCGCCGCCGACTGGGTGGGCGAAGCCATCGTCGCGATCCATGGCGCGCCGAAACTCGAGCATCGCCGATTCCACCTCGCCTCTGGCGTCCACAGTCCGACGGGTGCCTCCATCGCTGCGGCTCTCGCCGAAGCGGGTCAGCGGCTGACGTTCTTGCCTTGGTTGGCGCCGACCTTCGCCACGGCGATCCGTGCGGGGTTGGCGCTGCCGCGCGGTTGGCGGATGCGCGACGCGGCCGTCCTCATGGACGTCTTCTGGCCCTACATCACCTACGACACCGTCTTCGCGAACGACCGCGCAACCGCCGTCGTTGGCCGCCCGCCGCCGCGATTCGAAGCGCGCGCGGCGTCCCTGATGGCGTGGGCCGTCCGCAACCGCTTTCGCTACCCCCACAAGAGCTGGGAGCCGATGTGAGTTGGCTCACACGCCTCAAGGAACGGTTGGGGGACGTCGACGCCGATGCGGCATTGGCCGCCGCGATGGGTGGCCTCGTGGAGTTGGCGGCGGCTCGGTACCCCGTGGACCCCGGCCGTCGGTGGCGAAAAGGGGAACCGCTCGAGGTGTTGTTCGCTGGCTACGCCGGGACCCGCAACACGGGCGCCGACATCCGCGTCGAGGAGATGATTCGGCAGCTCCGTTGGATTCTCGGCGACGGCGGTGGGGCCTTCTCGATTCTCACTATCGATCCTGCGTTGTCGGCCGGCTACTTCCCGGGCGTACGCCAACTGCACCTGCCCCAGATCTTTCCTAAATTCGTCTTCGACGTGGTCCACGAACAACACGCGGTCATCGCGTGTGAAGGGTCGATGTTCAAGTCGAAATTCGCGAATGCGCTGTCGATCCTGATGGCGGGTGCCCTTGGTTGTGCCGTCGCGGAAAACAAGCCGGCGATCGGTTGGGGCGGCGAAGCGGGGGCGATGGACCCCTCGCTGCAGCGCCTCGTGCGGCGCACGTGTAGCGGCGCCACCATCTTGTGCCGCAACGAGGCCTCCCGGCAGGTCCTCGCGGAGCTGGGCCTCAACCAGACCCGTCCGGGCACGGATACGGCATGGACGGTATCGCCGCCCGACCCGGCCATCGGCGAGGCCTTGTTGCGACAAGCGGGGTGGGACGGCCGTCAGCCCGTGTTGATCGTCGCGCCCATCCGCCCGTTTGGGTGGCCCGTGAAGGCCGAAATCGGGCGCGCCGTCGCCCATCGGCTGACGGGGTTGGACGCCGAAGATCACTACGCCAGCATCTACTTTCATCGCGGGGGAGACGAGCCCGCGCGCCAGCAGACGACCTACGAAGCGGGCCTCGTACAAGGGGTGCGGGCATTCTGTTCGCGTCAGCCCCACTTCGTCGTGGTCATGGGGATGGAGCGCCTCGACCGGCGCGCGTGTGAGTCGGTAGCTCACGCGCTTGGAGGCGCCCCCGTCTTCGTGTCCGACGACCATCGCTGGCCGGAGATGTTGTCGGTGCTGCGCAGCGCGTCGATGTTGTTGTCGTCGCGGTACCACGCCGTCGTCTGCTCGATGGGCGGCCTCGTGCCATCGGCGGGCGTGACGATGGACGAGCGGCTCCGCAACCTCTACGACGACCGCGGGACGCCGGAATTGTGCCTTGGGGTTTCGGACGACGCCCTTGGCGACCGCGTGCTGGACGTGCTCACGCGCTTGCACTTGCAGCGGGAGGCCATCCGGGCGGGGACGGCGAAATCTGTCGCTGGCCACCTGCGTCGAATGGGCGAGATGGGGCGCGACGTCGCGGCGACCCTCCGCGAGCAGCTGCCGGGCATACCGATGCGACCCGGGTTGGGCGACGACCCTTGGGCCTACCTGCCGCCGCTTCACCCGTCCCTCACGGCGCTCGTGGAGGGGCGATGAGCGTCCTGGCGACGACGCGTGTCGGGGATCGCCTCGAGGTCAGCCTTGGCCGCGCCCCCCTCAACGAAATTGGGCCCGAGCTGGTCGACGCGTTGGCCGACTTGGGGCGCCACCTTCACTCGGGTGCGGACGGCGCCCGTGCCGTGGTCCTCCATTCGTCGCTCGAAGCTGGCTTTTGCGCCGGCGCAGACCTGCGGGCCTTGCACGCCGACTTGGCCGCACGTCGTTCTGCGGTCGTCGCGCGCGTGGCGCGGTCGACGGGGACGGTGGGGGCCGCGGTCGCGACTCGGGTGCTCCGACCCGTCGTCCAGCGCGCCGTTGGGCGGTTCATCGAGCGGCTACACCGCGCTTTCGACGCGATCGACACCAGCCCTGTGCCCGTTGTCGTCGCCGTCCACGGCCCTGTCTTTGGGGGGGGGCTCGAGTTGATGTTGCTTGGCGACGTCGCCATCGCCGACCGGTCCGCGCGTTTCGCCTTTCCCGAGCTCCGGTTGGGCCTCGTGCCAGGTTTCGGCGGCCTGCCGCGGCTGTCCCGGGACGTCGGGAATGCCGTGGTCCGCGACCTGTTGTTCACGGGCCGAAGCCTTGGCGCCGAACGCGCTTACGAATTGGGCCTCGTCAGCCAGGTCGTTCCGAGGGGAGAAGCGGTCGACGCCGCCAGGCGCGTCGCGGATCAGATCGCGCGCTTCGACCCCGAAGTCGTCGCAGCGGCGAAGGGCTTCGCAAAACCCCTTCCGAGCGCGGAGCTGCGGAAGGAGCGCTCCCTGTTTCGTCGGCTTGTCGGCCGCGAAGCGGTGTTCAACGCGCTTGCGAAGTTCGTTGAATCCCGAGATGTGAGGCCGTATCTGCCATGAGCGAAGACCCCCTGACCCGCCTGCGAGCGCTGGCCGTTGCTCGCTTCGGTGCGCGCGCTGAAACGCTGAAAGACGACGAGGACCTCTACGAAGGTCTCGGCATCGACAGCCTGGCCGCGCTCGACCTGCTTTCGCGACTCGAAGAGGCGTTCCGCGTCGAGATTCCAGACTACGAATTGCAAGGCGTGTCGACGCTGCGCGGGCTCGCCGACCTCGTCGCCCGGCGGTCACGTTGAGCGCCGTGTTCGTGCCGCGGCACGAACATCTCGGCAGCTTGCTGCGCGAGGCCATGGAGATGTTTGCGCCCGCCACGGCGCTGGTCGAGTCCGATCGGCGCCGGGAGGTCGCTCGGCGGACCTTTCGGGACGTCCAGCGCGACGCCGAAGCCATCGCGGCGCGGATGTCGGCGGCCGGCGTGGGCCCTGGCGGCCGGGTCGCCATCATCGCCTCCAACCAGTCGGCCTGGTTGCTCACGGCGGTCGCGACGTTCTGGGTGGGTGCCGTCCTCGTCCCCATCGACCCGAAGTTGTCGTTGGCGGACCACCGGGATCTGTTGGGTCGGACGTGCGTGGACCTGCTCGTCATCGATCACGGGCTGCTCCTCCGCGGCGACCCTGGCGTGGCGCGGACGTGGGTGCTCGGCGCGCCCGGTCCCATGGCCGGAGCGGAGCCCTTCGAGTCGTGGGGGGAGGGCCGGTTCGAGCCCGTTCCCCGCCGGCCCGAAGACCCCGCTACCATCGTGTTCAGCTCGGGGACGGGGGGACCGCCCAAAGGGGCGGTCTTGCCCCACCGGGCCTACTTGAGCCAGCTGACGGCCCTGCTTGAACGCCATCCCATGGCTGTCGGCCAGGTGTGGTTCTCGATTCTGCCGACGCACCACGCGATCGACTTCCTTGCCGGCTTCATCGGTCCATGGGTGTGCGGTGCGACGGTCGTGCACCAGCGTGCGCTGCGTCCGGACACGCTTCGTGCAACGATGGCCCGGTACCAGCCGACCCACATGGCGCTGGTGCCGATGGTGCTTGCTGCTCTCCGCAAGGGCGTCGAGGAGGCCCTCGATGCGCGCTCCGCCACCGAGCGGCGGGCGGTCGATGTCCTGCTTTCGACCTACGACGCACTGAGCCCCAAGCGGGCGAATCCGGCGTTGGGTCGACGGCTGTTCCCTCCCGTTCATGCCGTCTTCGGCGGCCGGATTGAAGTGCTGTTTTGCGGAGGATCCTGGACGCCTCCGGACGACGTCGAGTTTTTCGCGCGTTTCGGGATTCCGACCCTCATCGGCTACGGGTTGACGGAGGCGACGACGGTCGTGACGTTGGCCGACGCTTCGCCGGTTCGGTCGCGGACGGTGGGCAAGCCGGTGCGCGGTGTCGAGGTGAGCCTGCATGAACCCGATTCGGGGGGTGTCGGCGAGGTCGTCGTTCGCGGGCCGACGCTCATGTCGGGCTATTTGGACGACCCTGAGGCCACGGCGGCGATGATTCGGGACGGCGCCCTGCACACCGGCGACCTTGGGCGCTTCGATGCGTCGGGCCACCTCGTGCTCGTCGGCCGCATCAAGGACCTGATCGTGACCGCGGGCGGAAAAAATGTGGCGCCATCAGACGTGGAGGTCGCCTTTCACGGAATTTCCGCCGAGGAATGTGCAGTCGTGGCGATGAACGCCACGTTTGGGGAGCGGAACCTCGCCTCGGATGCCCTTGTCCTCGTCGTCCGGCCGCTCGCCGACCGCGCTGTGGACCTTGTGGACCTCGCGGAGCGAAACCGTGGGCTCCCTGTGCATCGTCGGGTCGGCGGCTGGCTGGAGTGGGGCCGCGTGTTCCCGCGGACCACGACGATGAAGCTGCGCCGCGGCGAGCTGATGGAGGCCCTCCGGAGTGGGGCCACGATGTCCGATGTGAGGGCGTTGTGAAGCGGGCCCATCTCATCGTCAACCCGGCGGCGGGCGGCGGGCGTGCGGCCCGGCGCGCGGACGGTGCCGCGGAGGCGCTGCGCGGCGTGGGCTACGAGGTGGTCGTCGCGTACACAGGGGGTCCCGGCGATGCGACGCGTCTGGCTGCGGAGGCCGACACCGACGTGGTGGTCGCGGCCGGGGGCGACGGGACGCTACACGAAGTGGTCAACGGACTCGTGAGGCCGAATGCGCCAGCGTTGGCGGTTTGGCCCGTCGGTACTGGCAATTCGTTTGGGCGCGACTACGGCCTGCACACGTTGGAGGGCGCGCTCGGCGCCTTGACACGCCGCGCGCCCAAACGAATTGACCTGCTCCGGTTGGAGGCGGACGAAGGGAACCGGTACAGCCTCAACCTCGTGGGCCTGGGTTTTGCGGCCGATGCGGGCGCGACGACGAATCGCTCATTCAAGGCGCTCGGAGCGCTTGGATACATCGCCGCTGTGGCCGTAGAAGTGGCTCGACTACACACCTTCTCGCTGAAGATCCGCGTCGACGGGGGCAACTGGTCGGAATCGACGCCGCTGATGTGGTCGGCCTGCAACAGCCGATACACCGGCGGGACGATGAAGATGGCGCCGAATGCCGACGCAGCTGACGGGGAAATGGACCTCATCGCCCTCGCGCCGATGGGGCGCCTCAGTTTCCTCATGGCTTTCCCCAAGATTTTCAGCGGAACCCATCTGAACTTGCCGACGGTGGCCACCTCGCGGGCCCGGCGAGTGGAGTTTGGCTTCGACGGCCCGGTCCCAACGATGATCGATGGCGAGGCCCTCCCGCTCACGTTGCGCGCCATCGAAGTCGTGCCACTGGCCGTGGCGGTGCTGACATGATGCGGCGGTTGTGGCGCGCCATTCGCTCCGTGGTCCTCTGGACCGTCGGGGCGCTGTGGATGGCGCCGATGATGGCCTTGATGACCGTACTCGGTTGGGCGCTCGGACCGCGAGCGATCGACGGATTGTCCCGCGTCTATTGTCGCGGTCAGGTCGCGCTGACGGGGAGCCGCTGGCGCGCGGTGGTCGACCCCGCCGTCGACCCGAATGCGACCTACCTTTTCGTACAAAACCACGTGAATTTGCTCGACCATGTGACGATGTACGACGCCACGCCCCATTTCAAGCAGGGCGTAGAGCTCGAAGCGCATTTCAGAATCCCGTTCTACGGCTGGTTCATGCGCTCACGCGGTACGATTCCGGTCCGGCCGGGTGGGGGTCGGGAGTTTGCGGAACGAGTGCAGTCAGAAGTCGCGAAAGGCAACAGCATCCTGGCCTTTCCGGAAGGCACCCGCACGCGGACCGGGGCCGTCGGCCCCTTTCGCAAGGGGATGTTTCGCGTCGCGCGCGATGCGGGCGTGGCGGTGGTCCCGGTGGCGGTCAGAGGGATGTTCGACGTCAACCGGCCAAATTCGTGGCACCTCAATCCCGGGGACGTGACGGTGTACGTCTTGGCGCCAGTGCCGACGGAGGGGGTCTCGGACGCTAGCCTGCAGGCCTTGGCCGACGACGTGCGGGCGAGGATCGTCCAGCGGCTGGAGGCCCCGTGAGCGACGGCCGGGTGGAACGCGCGGCGGCGGCCAGAGAAGCGCGACGCGAACAGATCCTGGACGCGGCTCGTGTCGTGTTTGCCGCGCGAGGCTACCACGGGACCGGCGTCAGCGAGCTTGTGGCGGCCTGCGGCGTCGCGCGCGGAACCTTCTACCAGTACTTTCCGTCGAAGGAAGCCGTCTTCCACGCGCTACTCGACGTGTTGCTTGCTCGGCTCGGGGCCGCGCTCGTGCCGGTCGACCGGCGCCCTGGAGCCGCCCCGGTCTCGGTCCAACTCCGCGCCATCGTGTCGGGCCTCCTCGCGGTCATGGACGGCGACCGGGCGCTCACACGGGTCCTCTTCCGTGAGGCGCTGGCGTCGGACGGCGCCGCCGATGCCCGTATGGCCCATTTTCACCGCGACCTCGCCGCGTGGGTTCGGCACGCGCTCGCGCTTGGTGTGGCTGACGGGATTCTGCGGCCGATCGACCGCGACGTCGTCGCTGACTGCATCGTTGGCACCCTGCGGGGCGTGATCGTCGCGCGCATCGTCGACGCGGCCGAGCCCTTGGACGTGGACCGCGTGGCCGATGCGGTCCTCGGCTATGCGTGGGAAGGGCTCTCCGCGCGGGGCGCGTGAGTCCGGCTCACACTCAGAGCCAGGTCTCCGTCGCCTCGGGACCGTACAGGCTCGGGATGCGGTGGGCGCGGTAGGCGAAGGTGCCGTCGCCCGCGGGGTCGGTCGCCGGAACGAAGATGGAGAGGTCCCAGACGACCTCGCCGTCGGCGTCCTGTTCGACAAGGCGGATGCTGACGGGGGCCCGGCCGAGGTCGAGGTTGTCCACGCCGTCGAGTCGTTCGACGAAGCCGTAGTCGATGAGCCTGCCGCCCGTCGTCGGGAGGTGGACCACGCTCCCCATGGCGCTAGAGAAGATGGGTCCGTCGGCGGGTTCCCAGGTGTTCAGGCGCTCAACGGTCCCCGCTTCCGGGTCGATGGCCAGCTCGATGATCTCAGTGTGGGGGTCGGGGTCGAGGATTTCGCTGGTAAAAGGGCTCGCCCGGACATTGCCGTTGTCGACCACGAGCCACGTGCCATCGGGGGTGAGGTGGGGCGCGTGTTGGTGGGAGGGCTGCAGCCAATTTGAGCCCGTGGGGGTGAGCACATGGTCCCTGGCGGGGCCCAGCCAGTTGACCTGCGGTGCGACGATCCAGGCGAGCTCGCCGCTGGCGCGGTCGATGGCGAAGAGCGCATCTTGGTTGCGGCTGCTCACGACGTACTGATCGGCGGCTTCGTCGAGCGCGATGGCGTTGGCGTGAATCCAGTCGAGCCCGTGGGTCCGCATCTCCAGGCTGCCGTACCCTACGCGGATGGGATCGAGCAGCGGCTCGAAAGGCAGGGTGCGAACCACGGCGCCAGCGCCGTCGACCTCGACGATCTGCTGGCGACTCACGAGGACGTCGGTCTGGCGGATGCTCTTGTCGTCGTAGGACCCCGCGTACTCGGCGGCGATCGTGGGGAGCATGTCGAGGGTGGCAAAGCCACCTTCGGGCAGCGGCAACACCTCGTGATGGAGGTGGCTTACGTCGTCCAAGGCCTGGACGGGGCCCGATTGCGCGCCGCCCCAACTCATCAGCTCGGCGCCGAAGCGGTCCATCTCGACGGTCGTTCCGGCGGTGAATCGGACCCCGAATACGGTGGCTCGATCGGGTCGCCACGAAAGCGCGGTGTGCGTTGGCGTCGGGCCGATGAGCCAACGGGGTCGACCGTCGGAACCGAGGGCGGCGATCCAACCGTCGAGGGAGTCAGAGGCCAGGGGCACGAGTGTCCAACCCGGCTCCATTCGGTCGGGCTCCGCGATGTCGAGCTGGACCTCGGGCCACCAGCCCTCCAGGGGGGGCGATTGCACCGACCACTCGTGGCGCAGCAGCACGGCGTCGGCGTCGTCCGCCAAGGTGAGGCGGACGGTCGCGACGCTGTCGGGGGGCAGGCCGAGAAGCGGTAGGGCGTGGGCGGTCGTCTGGGCCAAGAACTGAACGACGCGGTGGCCGTCCTCGTTGACGATCTCGAGGGTGGCCGCCGTCGGGACCGCGGAGTTCGCGTAGATTCGCCACGACAACGGCGCGCCCTCGGGGGGAGGGACGAGTACGGGTGCCGGGGCGGCCGTCGGATCGGACTCGGCCGTGGGTGCATTGGCACACGCCAATGCGAACAAGCGGGTCATGGCGTTCGCTAACGCCGGTCGTCCCGCGGACGCGCGTTAGGCGCGCCGGACCCGGGTGGCTGGATGTTCGAGGTAGTTTCCCGCGGGTTCCGGTCGGCCCGGCTCGCGCTTCAGGGAAAGGCAGAACTCACGGATGCTGCGCTCGAGCCAGCCCTCCGAGAGGTGCGGGCGAGCTTGTTGGAGGCCGACGTCGGCGTGAGCGTCGTCGCGGATTTCCTTGAGCGCGTGCGCGTCAGGAGCCTTGGCGAGATCGTCCCGATCAAGGGCCCGGGGGGGACCGACCTTCGGGTGACGCCTCAGGATTGGTTCATCAAGGCCTGCTACGACGAGCTCGTCGAGCTGATGGGCCCCTCGGGGCGGGCGCTGCGGCTGGACGGAAAGCCGACCGTGATTTTGCTCGTTGGCCTCCAAGGGTCGGGCAAGACGACCACGGCCGGCAAACTCGCCCGATGGTTGGCCTCCCAGGGCCGAAAGCCCCTGTTGGTCGCCGCCGACGTGCATCGCCCGGCCGCCGCGGACCAACTCGTCGTTCTCGGCCGCCGAATCCAGGTCCCGGTTTTCTCGATCAAGGGCATGAACGCGCTTCAGTTGGCGACCATGGGCGTCGCGCAGGCGCGCAACGTGGGTCGCGATGTCGTGATCATCGACACGGCGGGCCGCCTCGCGATCGATGGACCGCTGATGGAAGAGGTTCGGTCGATCCGCAACGCGGTGGACCCGCACGAGACCTTGTTCGTGACCGACGCCATGATCGGCCAGGACGCTGTGGCGACTGCGGCCGAGTTCGATCGTCAGCTCGACTTCACGGGCTTCGTGATGACGAAGCTCGACGGCGACGCCCGCGGTGGCGCGGCCTTGTCGATCAAGGCCGTCACCGGCAAGCCGATCCTGTTCCTCGGACAGGGGGAGTCGCTCGACAAGCTCGAAGCCTTCCGTCCCGAAGGACTTGCTCAGCGGATCTTGGGCTTCGGTGACGTCGTCGGCCTGATGGCCGACTTCGAAAAGCACGTCGACCCCAAACAGGCAGAGAACGACGCCGAAAAGATGCTTCGCGGCGACTTCTCCTACGATGACTTCGTGGGGCAGCTGCGGACGATCAAGAAGATGGGCTCGATCCGCGACCTGCTCGGCCGTCTGCCTGGCATGTCGCAGCTCGTCGAGCAGGCGGGGGCGGCCCTCGACGATGGCGAGTTGGATCGGGTCATGACGGTCGTCGACTCGATGACCCCCCAGGAGCGGCACCGCCCGGACGTGTTGAACCCTGGCCGGATGGTGCGCATCGCTCGCGGCTGTGGGCGGTCTGTGCAGAATGTGCAGGAACTGCACAAGCGCTTTCTCGATGCCCGCAAGATGATGAGGGAGATGGGGGGGCTGATGAAGGACCCCTCGAAGATGCTGAAGCTGCAGCAGCAGATGGCGCGGGGCATTCCGCCGGGCGCGGCTGCGGCGGAAGCGCCTCGGGCCATCATGGGCAAAGACGAAAAGGAGGCGCGCCGAAAGAAGGCCAAAGACGCCCGCAAAGCCCGTAAGAAGAATCGGCGCTGACATGCGCATCGGCGTTCGGGCGCCCAACCACCTGGGCGACGCGCTGATGGCGATGCCAACGATTCGTGGGCTGACGACGCTCGGACCCGTCGAAGTTCGCGGACCCGCATTCCTGCCCACGATTTACCGCGACCTCGACGTGACCTATGGGAAGCCTGGGCGCTGGGGCGGCGTGGATGCCGTGGTTCTGTTGGCCCCGTCGTTGCGCGCAGGCCTCGAGGCCATTGGGGTCCCCCGCCGTGTCGGGTGGCCGACGGACTTGCGCCGGCCCCTGCTCACCGACGTCGTGGATGCCCGCGGACACCGGCGGGAGGCGATGGCCGCGCTTGGGCGCGTGCTTGGAGCCGAGCCGGTCGGGGCGCCGACCTTTACGTTGCGCGCGGGCGAGACGGGGCCCGATGTGCCCGAAGGCCACCTCGGGCTGAATCCTGTGGTCAAGGGCGACTCGACTCGAGCGTGGGGGCGCTTGTCGGAGGTGGCTGAGCGTTGGGCGGGGCCGGTTGTCGCCTACGCCGGGCCAGGGGAGGGCGAACGGCTCACGGCACCGGCGCGGGCCCTGCGCTGTGTGGGGACGGATCTCGTGGCCTTCGCGGCCGCCCTGCAACGATGTACGGTGTTCCTCAGCAACGACGCCGGCGCCGCCCACTTTGCCGCCGCCTGCGGCGTGCCCACGGTCGTCGTGTTCACCTCGACGTCTCCTGAAACCACGGGCCCGCTTGGGGCCGTGCCCGTGTTCGGCGTCGGACCGCCTTGCCGGCCATGCCTGAAGCGTTCGTGCAGCGTCGGCCTCGGTTGCCACGACATCGAGGTGGACGCTGTCTTGGCCGCTGTCCAACGCGCCGTTCCAGGGCGGATAGTCCACGCAGGGGGAGGGCGGATGGAGCCCACCGAGGCGGGTCGCTAGAATGGCCGAACGCGTGGCCATTCTGCGGAAGTCGAGTCTGGGGGACGTCGTCCTGGTCGGCTCGATCACGGATGCGCTGCCGGGTGCGGTGACCGTCGTCACCCACCCCCGGTATGCCGAAGTGGCCGCCAAGATGCGCGGCGTGGACCGGGTATTGCCCTGGCCCGACGGGGTTCCCGACTGGGATGTGGACCGGATCGTCGACCTTCAGGGAAATCCGGCTTCGCGATGGCTCCTGCGGTCCTTTCGCGGGCCCGTGAGCCGAATCCGCAAACGGCCTGTGCTTCGCCGGTTGTCCGTCATGTGGGGAATTGGGCCGGGTCGCCCAAGTGTGCCGGAATTGTACGGCGAAGCTGCAGGTGTTCAGCCCGCTGAGCGACCCTGGTTGGACGTGCCGGATCGGCCGCGAGACACCTTGCTCGTGGCGCCGGGTGCGTCTTGGGCCCCCAAGCGTTGGCACGCCAATGGTTTCGCGATGGTGGCGGCTGGATGGGACGGCCCCGTGGTCGTCGTAGGCAGCGCTGGCGAACGTGTGCTCGTCGAACAGGTCGCGGCCACGGTTCCCGGAGCCCGCGCCGTGGCCGGAGATGGGTTTTCCTGGGCGTGGGAACTGCTCGCGCGCACGCGCGTCGCCGTCGTCAACGATTCGGGGTGGATGCACCTCGCGGGGGCGACGGGAGCCAAGGTCGTCGCCCTGTTCGGGCCCACATCGCCCCGCGACGGCTTTGCCGTGTACCCCGGGGCCGTGATTGAGCGATCCGTCCACTGCCGACCGTGTGCGCTCCACCGGGTGGCCACGTGCAAGACGGGCACGCTGGCCTGCCAAGATCACGATCCCCAGGCCGTCATCGACGCCATGAACCGATGCGCTGGCTCGTCCTGACCGACGACGCCCTGCCGTCGCCCGGTGGGGTGGCGGTGTGGACGGCGTCGGTGGTGCGGGGCCTTTGCGAAGCCGGCGACGAGGTCGTCGTGGTGGCTCGCGAGCGAGGCGGTCTGGAACCTGGCGTTCGCGGGGCCTGGGGGCCTCGCTTTCGGCGATGGGGTGGCCTGTGGGCGTGGGCGCGCGCTTGGGACGTGAGCTGTGACCGCGTTTTGGCGACCACGTGGCGGATGGCGTGGCCGGCGGTAGCGCGCGGCGTTCCGGTCGACGTCGTGTTTCATGGGTCCGATCTGACGAATCCGTCCGCGGAGATGATGCCTGTGGTCCAACGCGCCCGCTGCTGGGCGGTGAGCCGGTACCTCGCAGACTGCGCTGCCAAACGCGGATTGGCGGCCGGCGTTCTTCCCGCCCCCGTCGACCCGGTTCCGGGCGGCGACCCGAATGGGCCCTGGCTCCTCGCGGGTCGCGCGGTCCCGTTGAAGGGCGGCGACGCATTCGTGGCCATGTGTGCCGCGGCCGGGCAGACGGGTTGGGTCGTGGGTGACGGCCCGGCCCTCGCGGGCTGGGAGGCCCAAGCCCGAGCCATGGGTGCCGACGTCCGCTTTTTTGGACATCGACGGCCCTCCGAACTGGCTGCATTGCGCGTGTCGTGCAGCGCCGCCTTCCTGCTTGCGCGCCAAGGACCCCACGGCGTGGGGACCGAGGGCCTGGGCCTGGCCCTCGTGGAGGGGGCCGCCGCGGGGTTGGCTACCGTCGGCAGCGCCGTCGGGGGCATCCCGGAGGCCGTTGGCCCCGGCCTCGTGCTGGCCTCTCCCGAAGACGCCGAGGCGAGCGTGCGCGCGTTCCGGGAGTGGTGGCACCGCGGGCGGGGGGGGGAAGCGCGCACCTGGGCGGCCGGCCAGCACGGGCGTCTGCGGACCGTTGCGTGGCTTCGGACCGACCACGGGACCGAACGGAATCCTGACGCAGCACCTGGACGGGCAGTCTATCGTGGTCCAGACGAAGCTCGCAGGGAGGTCTGATGGCGACCCTTTGGCTGGTGATTCTCGCCTGTGGTGGGGCGAGTCCTGTGACGATTTCGGAGCCGCCGGCGGCGGAGAGCGACCCGCCGCCCATCGGCACGACGACAGACGTGACTCTGACGACCGGCGACACGGGGACGACGGGATCCGGCGGAGGGACCACAGACGTCACGCCATCGATCGGGGGGGGTTTCCCCTATTTCGCCTTCGACTGTTCGCTGCCGCTGGACCCGGGCCCGTTTGAGCATGGAACCCTGTCGGGGACGGGCTCGAACGAGGACATCGCGCTGGACATGGACGGCTTCCTCCTGGCGGCCGATTGGTCGAGCAACCTGATTCGGTACACCTACGAAGGGGATGGCCAACTTTGGGGCACGTCCTTCGGGGATCCGACGGGTCTGGAACTTCTGCCCGACGGCGACCTCGCCGTTGCGGACCGGCTCCAGAGCCGCGTCGTGATTCGCGACTACCAGACGGGCGGAATCGAAGTGCTCGCCACGGACATCACCTGGCCAAATGGGCTCGAAGTGGCGCCGGATGGCAGTATCTTCGTCACCGACAGCTACGCCGCGAGCGTCTATCGCATCGACCGGAAGACGGGGGAAATACAGGTCCTTGCCAGCGACATTCCCAGTGCCGACGGTCTGTCCTTCAATGAGACCTACGACGCATTGTACGTCGGCACGATGATTGGCCCCGAGATCCTCAAAATTCCAATTCACGCGGTTGGCGACTACGGTCCCACCGAGGTCGTCCCCATGCCCGCGGACGTGCCTTGGGGCATCATCGACGGCATTCAGGTCGATCGGTGCGGAAACTTGCTGCTCGCGGATTTTTACGGTTCCGTTTGGCGGTTCAATCCGACGACCCAAGAAATCGACCAGGTTTTCCATAATGTGGCGACGACGGTTCCTGCCCTCCGATTTGGCACAGGTCTCGGGGAATGGTCCCACCTCAGCGTGTTCCTGAGCACGTACGGCGAGGCCATCGAGGTCAGGGTCGGCACCCCTGGAAAGGTCCGGTGGCCCAACGATACGCTCTGGGGTCCGTTCATTCCGGACTGAGATCGGCGCCTTGCTCAGCGGACGGTGAGCGTTGCGAGGGAGCCGTAGGGATTGACGACGCGCACCGAGCGATTCGCGGACCAGCCCGCGACGAATTCTTCTGCCGGTTCGAAAAGGACCATCTGCCACACGACGGTCCCGTTTTCGTCCACTTCATTGACGATGACGGCGTCCTTGCCGTAGCCGGCGTCAACGCTTGAAATGCCGCCGAGCCAAGACACGCTGCCCCACGTGCTGACATGGTGGCCGTCCGCAAGCAGTTCTACGCTGCCGCCGCGCTGGCTGAACAGACTCCCTTGGGGAGGGGCGTCCCAGCTTGTGACTACGCTGAAGGTGCCAGCCGCTTCGTTGACGTCCAACACGAGGACGCGGCTCGCGTTGTCCTCGTCGGGGACCGACGCTTCACCCGTCCAAGGGCTTGCCCGCCGATTTCCGTTGTCGAAAACCAGGAGTTGTCCGCTGTCTGCCCATCGTGCGCCATGAGGGTGGTAGGGCCACTCGAAGGATGGGTCGAGGGGCTGAAGGCGCAGGGCATCGAGGTCGTCTGGCCAATTTTCGGGCGGTGCGAGAATCCAATTTGCGGCCCGCGTGACGGGGTCGATTTCGACGACCGCATCTTGGTGGCGGACGCTGACAAGCCAGCCCCCGTCGGCGTCGTGTACGTCGACGGCGTTGGCACGACCCCAGTCGTAGGTCCCGTCGTCCCGGACAAACAGGCTGTCGTAGCCGATTCGGTACGGTGTCAGTGCATCGAGGACGGACCACTCGCCGACGGTGACGCCAGACATGTCGAAGGCGACGAGGATGTCGTCGGCGACGATGCCGCCGGCGCGGATGCCGGGGTCATCGTAGGAGGTGGGCAACGACGGGACGTCGACGTGCTTCGTGCTCAGCGCGACGGCCGTGCCATCGTCGAGCAGGGCAACGCTGTCGTGGAGGTCTTGATCGGCGACTACGGCGGTGCCGAGGCTGCCCCGGTCGGCCGACGTCCACGCGGCCACTTCGCGACCGGCGAGGTCCCAGCGCGCGACCGTTCCCGTACGTAGTCCGAAGAACTCGCCATCCCCGGTTGGCACGGCGTCCATCACGTCTTCGTCGAAGGTCCGCATCCAGACGATTTCGCCAAAGGCGTCGATCAGCAGCAACATCTCGGCGCCGGGAAAGGTCCCTGCGCGTCCGGCGCCGATCAGTGTGAAGCCGTCGGACCTCGCCTCCGTCACGTGGAGCGAGATGGCCACGTCCGGGGCCTCCCCGGGGAGGGGCGGCGTGGTGTGGCTGAGGACGGCCGGCTTCCCGACAGTGCCGTCCTCGAAGTGGGGGACCACCTCGATCTCCGTGCTGCGATCTGCGCGGAGCAGCGCGATCGGCACCTCGTGAAACGCGGCGACCGCAGCGAAGGCGATTTCGATTTCGGGTTGACCAACTTCTCGGAGCGTGACCACAAGCTGCCCGGGCGCTGTCAATTCAGCGCGCAACAGCCCAGTCAACGGGGCGCGTGGATCGGCCTCGACGAGCGTCGGCGGCGTCAGGAAGTCGTGACCTACCCCAGTCGTCCCGGAATCGGTCGCGGGCGTGCACGCGAGCGCGAGCAACATCATGGGACCACCACCACCGCGGCGCCGCGGCGGGCATCCGCGGCTCCCAAGGATCCGCCGCCGGAGCGCTCAACCGCGTGAACACCCCCGAAGTACATCGACGGGGCGTCGAAGCGGGTGGCGTGGGGGGCGCGGGCCGCCAGCCAGTCTTGCTGGATGGGGGTCCGCCCCGGTGCCTCATAGAAAATGTGCCCCGCGTCGACGTGGGCTCGGGGGGCGGCGACGGCGTCGGTCAAGCGATGTCCTTCGGCGAGCCGCATGAGTACCTGGGCGATGGCGCTGCGAATTCGTTTGGAACCGCCAGAGCCCAAGATCGTGGTCGCGTCCCCGCGTATCCAGGCCGTAGGGCCCATCATCGTCGGCAACAAGGAGCCCGGTGCAGCGCGATGGAAGCCTTCGGGGTTGATGTCTTCCTCACCCAGGAAATTGTTGAGGTGGACACCCCAATCTGGCAGAACGTGGCCGCAGCCCTCGCCGTTGGACGTCGTCATCGCCGCGAACTGCCCGTCGCTGTCGACGACGGAAATGTGGGTCGTATTGCCGGCAATCCGCGGCTCGGGACGATGGGGCAGGGCGGCGAGCATGGCCAGGAGGTCCGGGTCGCGCCAGGCGTCCAGCCTACCCGAGCTTCGCGCGCCCGCCTGGGCGTTGAGCGCTGCCACTTCGGCGACCAGTTGCTCGGTGCTGCCGGGTGCCGCCCCGTGCCAGCCCAGCCCGCGAAGGGCCATGAGGGCGGTCAGGACGAGGGACCCGCACGGAAGCGGGGAGGGGACTGTGACGACGGTGGTGTTGCCCCAGGGGACTTCGAGCGCTGCGTGCCAAACGGGGCGCCAGGTGCGGAGGTCGTGGTCGGTGACGAGGCCACCAGCGGCTGCGCCGGCCGTCGCGAGGATGGCTTCGCGCCAGGGGCCCACGAGGGTGCCTTCGGGGTCGGCCGCGAGGCGCACCAACAGGTCGGCCAGGCCAGGATTGTCGAGCAGGGTGCCCACCTGGGGCGGGCCGCCCGCGTACCCGAACATGCGGCGGGTGCCCGGCGACCAGTCCGCGATCGGCGCGATCACGGCGAGCATGCGGGAAATGGCTTCCGTGAGCGCAACGCCTTTGCGGGCGGCCTCGATGGCGGGCGCGAGTACCCGGGCGAGCGGCAGATGGCCCTCGGTGCGCCATGCGGTCACCAGGCCGGGAAGGAGGCCGGGGATTGCGACGCTGCCGCGCCCAACGAAAAAGGACTGGCGGGTGACGCCGAAATCGACCTCGACCGCCTGAAAGTCGAGTTGAGTGGCAGCATGGAGGCCTGCCCCTGGAACGGCTGAGAAGGCGTCGAGGACCCGCCAGCGGCCAGGCGCGCCACAAAGCAGCACGCCACCCCCACCTGCGCTCGTCAGGCAGGGTTCGGCGATGAACGACGTTGCGACGCCAGCGACGACGGCATCGACCGCGTTGCCTCCTGCGCTCAGGACATCGGCGGCGGCCTGCGCGGTGGCGGGATGTCCAGCGGCGACGACGCCGCTCAGGACTCTGGCTCCGCGCCGATGTGCACGTGGATGTGGCTTGAGTGGTCGGGGGCGTGGCGAACTACCGCCGTCAGGCCCCAAGGGGCGCCCGGCGCAGGAAAAATGGCGTCCAGCGTGGCGCTGCCCATGCCGCGCTCGACCGAGAGCCAATGGCGGAGGGCGTCGATGTGGGCCTGGTCCAGAAGCAGGTATCGGACGTCGGGGTGGTCGAGCAGGGCCTGAATCAGGGTCCATGTGGCGTCGAGGTCCAACCGATCTGGCCCGACTTCGACGAATCCACCTTCGGGCTGGCCGCCGGCGCCAAGGAAGAGCCCGACGTCAGCGTCGCGACCTTCGTGGTGGGTCTTGTGGCCTTCGAGCGGCCCTCCGCCGGGCGAGCTGAGGTCGCCGACGACGACGGGGTCGGCGTCGGGGAATCTGGCCGCCACCAAGCGAGAGGCGTTTTGCAGGGCCTGAACGAGGCCGGGGGAACCCCAGGCGCGGTCGGGGCTGAGCACGTGGAGCACGCCGGCCTCTGGCGCCAACGCGACCCACTCGGCTGGTGCCGCCATGGCGGCCATCGCGATCCAACTCAGCAACCGAGCTCCAAGCCGGCCGGGCTATTCCGTGAACGGCCTCAGGCACAGCCCGCCGGCCTGCTACCAGGGCTCCAGCGCGGCAACGCGCTCCGCATTTCGCTGTTCCGCTTCTCTGGTACGTCGAAGGGCACGGGAGAGAAGGTCGTACGACTCGCAGCCCGACACGCTGAGTTCCTGGCCGAAGACGAAGAAGGGCACTGCTTGCAGGCCCATCCGCAGGTTGAGATCGAGGACGGCGCGGTGGGCACGGCGCGCTTCGGCGTCGTCCAACCGTTTGCGGACGTCGGAGACTCCGTTGCGCGCGCCAATGTCGGCGAGCAGATCCGGGTCGGCGATGTCGGCGGCGTCGTCGAAATTCGCTCGGTAGAGGTCCACCAACAGGCCGTGCCTTTGGGGCCGGCGGACGTGCCCATCTGTACGAGGTGGTGGGCTGCTTGGGTCGGCCAGAGGTGGCGTTGGCGGGTGAGGTCGAGCTTCAGGCCGTCTTCGGCTGCGAGGGCATGAATCGGGGCAAAGACCGCTTGGGGTTCTCTCCCATGTCGTTTGCGGAGCGCGGCGTAGAGGTGGGTGCCCTCCCGGCCGAGTGTGGGCCTCAGTTGGTAGGGGCGGTGATTGATCTGCACGTCGCCATCGACATCGGCGAGGCGTTTGAGACGGACCAAGCCGATGTAGGACCAGGGGCAGGTGATGTCGAGCCAGATGTCGACGCGCATGGGCCGCCGTAACCCGTTCTAGCAGCCCGCCGCGAAGCAGCGGTTAAAGAGGGATTGGCGGGTCGTGCCGCGCTGGTGCCGGCCCCGGTCTTCAAAACCGGTCGGGACACACCGAAGGGTGGCGTCCGGTGGGTTCGATTCCCATGACCTGCCGCCAATCATCCCTCGTGCACGACGGCCTCGATTCGGTGGCCGTCAAAATCCACGACAAACGCCGCATAGTAACCTGGCCCATAGTTCTCGCGAATCCCTGGCGGGCCGTCGTCAAGGGCGCCAGCGCCGAGGGCCGCTTGGTGAAAACTCTGGACCGAGGCCCGGTCGGGCGCGCGGAAGGCGAGATGGAAGGCGCGAGAAGCGCCGGCGCAGCGTTCGCGCGGCACGACCAGGGCGAAGGGCGCCTCGCCGGTGAAGCCCGGCGGTCCGTAGCCGGCGGCTCTTGGCGTCAGCCAGAGCCTGACGAGGCCAAGCGGGGCCAGCGCGGCGTCGTAGAGCGCAACCGACGCGTCCAGGTTTGCGACACCGAGCGAGAGGTGGTCGAAGACCCCGGATCCTTCGATCGACGTCATCGCTTGACCACGTGACCCGAAATTTGAATCATCGACCCACCATAGGCCACCGGCGGGTCGAACTTCACATCGGTGCGCCCGTCCAGCCCTTCCCACAGTCGGATGCCGCGCCCGAGCACGAGCGGGAGGACCGTGAGGCAGAACGTATCGACGACGCCGGCCTCGAAGCCTTGGCGGACGAGGTCGCCGCCATCCAAGTAGACGTCCTTGCCCTTGGCCGCGCCTTTGGCTTGCGCGATCATCGCTTGAATCGGGCCGCTGACTGCTACGGCGTGCCCGCCCCCGGGCGCGGGAGGCAGGGGGTGGTGGGTGGCCACGAGGACCGTGCGATCGCCGTACCACCACGCGTCGTGGTCGAGGAGGACCTGGTAGGTGCGTCGGCCCATGAGCAGTACGCCAATGGCGTCGAGGAACGCCGTGAAACCGAGGCCGCCGGCGGGCGCGTGGAGGTCGGGGGTGAACTCGGAGAGGAAGTCGAGGTTGTGCTCGGGACCGGCGATGTGTCCGTCGAGCGAGCAACCAAGGTACACTCTCACGCGCGACATGGGCCTCTCTACCGCGCCCCTACGACCGGCGGCGGTGAGAGGAGGCGGCGGGGAGAGGACGTCGTCCCTTTGCCACATCCTGTCATGCCGACGCCAGACCTCAGGCTAGGCTGGGCGTGCGAGGAAGCTTCGGTGAGTTGGCTACTGTTCGTCGTGGCGTGCGGTCCCACGCCATCCCAGACCGTTCCCGACCCGCCGGATCCCCCGGACGCCACGGATCCCGCGCCGACGACGGACACCTCGGGTCCCATCCTGCCGCCTGGGGGGACCGATACTCCCACGGAGACGGGGACCCCGCCGCCGCCGACCGGGTACACCGCCGTGGATTGTGCCGCCCTGCCCGAGCCCACCTACCAAGACGTTCTCGATCTGCAGCCTGAAGAGGACTTTGATTTCGACGGCGACGGGTACATGGTCTACCAGTCGGGCAGCAATATTGCCGGCCTGAGTTTCTACGGGGATTTCAAGACGATTGCGACGAATGTTGCGTTCGATCCGTCCGGCGTCCAAGTCACCGCTTCCAATCAGATTCTCGTGGGGGCCCAGGATACAGGCACCATCAAGCTTGTTGACGCCGACGCGGGCACGAGCCAGGTCCTCATTGGCGGTCTGACCCAGCCGAATGGAATCGAAGTTGAGTCGACGGGCCGCGTGTATTTCACGGAATTCACCACGAATGGGCGGATCCGCTGGATCGATCCTGTGACGCTCGTGCAAGGCACGATCGACGACGACACCTACATGCCCAACGGTGTCGTGCTGTCGCTCGACGAGCAGACGTTGTACGTCGGCGGCAACGTGGGTGTGTCGGATGCGGCAATCCTCGCCTACCACCGGACGGGGCCGGACACATGGGACCCCGTTCCCACGCTGTTGTTCGATGGCGGGCCGGGTTCGGACTTCGACGCCGTCGAAGTCGACGAGTGCGGCAACATCTACACGATCGAGTACACGTTGGGTCGCCTGCTGCGCATCAGCCCCGATGGTAGTGAAGTGGTCGAGCTCGTCACCATCGATGCGGCCGGCTTCAACGAGTTCAACTCCATCCGCTGGGGCAATGGTATCGGCGGTTGGCGGCGCGACACGCTTTACGTCACGAATCGCCAGAATGTCTGGCAAATCCAGACCTACGTGCTTGGCAAGCGGCATCCGGCCACTCCGGCGGATTGGACCCTGCCGGTCGACTGATGCTCAGAAGCCGGTGTCCGCGGTGTCCCCGCAGTCCGGGACCCGGTCGGGGCGGGCCCATGCGCGTTGTCCGGGAGTCCCATCGATCCAGTGGGACAAGGTCGTTTCGACGGTGGCTGTAGCGCCGGTGTCGCCGACGTCCAACAAAGACGCGCGCCATTCTCGGAACTTGGCGTTGTTGCGTCCGTAGCCATCATGGGCGGCACAACGCGGAGAGAAACCACCCGGCGCCGGACCGTCCACCGGGTAGACGCTCGGATTTTTGGGCAGTCGGATGTCGTCCAAGGCGTCGAGGAAGGTCCGAACCAAGAGGGCGAAGCGTTCGGTCGTCACTTGGCCCTCGTAGGGACCGTCGCCGCCGTCAAGGATCCCGTCGACGGAGGGGACCCAGACACTGTCGATCTGGTCCTGGACGATGAAGAACGGCGTAGACAGGCTGTGGCTCAGGACGTGGCCGATGTCGGCGCAAATCCAGGAATTGTAAGGGTTGTTCGCGACGCAGCTGGCGTCGAGGCGAGCGGCATAGTGCCGCGGACCGTAAGTCTCCTCGGAAAGGGCCCCCTCACCCATCAGGCGGCGCAGGTGTTCTTCGATCGGGGCGAAGGTGGCCACGCGCCAGGGGTCGAAGGCGCCGTGGACCCCTGGGCTGACGGCGCCGAAGGTCGCCAGCCGGACGTCCGCAGCAGGGGATGCCGCGCGGACGCTGACGGCCACGTCGTCGACCGCCTGTGTGGCGCCCATGCCGCCGGCAGAACCGCCGGCGAGGAGGAAGGTCGTGATGGACGCGGCCGGCGGCAAGGCGGAAAGCTCTGGGCGCCGGTTCGTCGCGAGCAATTCGGCGACCACGGCGTCGAGAATCGAGCGGCCCTCCCATCGAATCGTGTAGTCGCTCGCTTGCCCTGTGTCGGAGGTGTCTCGCAGCAGGACCGGGGCTCCTCGACTGCCCGACCAGACGTCGGAGCTGCAGTAATGGACGTAGACCGCCGTCCACGTGGAGAACGTGTTGGCAGCGGAGCTGCTGAGCAGGCCAGCGAGCGGCAACGTGGCGGGGGCGCCGACGTTGCTCATGTCGCGGCGGTCATAGGCGTCGATGCCGTCGCACCAGCGGTCGCGGCAGGTACCGAAGGAGTTGCAGTGGCTTCCGCCTTCCAAGTAGACAACCCAGCGATCGGACCCGGGCCGGATGTAGTAGACGGCGCCCGACCCGTCGTTGCAAACGGCGTTCGGCGCCGCGTTCAGGTCGACGTCCACGCGCGAAAAGATCCCGAGTTCTCCACCCCCGAAGGTGTCGGATACCTCACAGTCGAAGGCGGGTCCCGTCATGGGTTCCCTGGACAGGCCGGGTGAAGGTGGCTGTCCGGGCGTGCCGGTGTCTTCGGGGGGGGGAGCCGGGGCGTCGGGTGGGCTCGCAAGGACGGGGGCGTCCGGATCCGCTTTGGAAGGAGGCGACGATGGGGGTGTCTGCGCAGGGACGCAAGCCAGCAGGCCGGCGACCAAGGGCCACATCATGGGCCGCAGTCCGGGACGTCGTCGGCCAGCGTCAGGCCCCGTGCCGTTTCCCCGACCAGGAAGGCACCCCACAACGAGGCTAGTGACGCGTCCCCGTCCAGGGTGGGGACGGTGTAGTCGTAGAACAGGTTGGCGTTCTTTGGGTAGCCGTCGTGTTCCATACAACGGGGGACGTAGAACCCGACGGGCCTCCCGCCGTCCACATAGGCGGACGGCGTGTCTGGGCTCGTGATGTCATCCCAGTGGAGGGTGAGGTCCCGCACCTGTTCGGCCCAGGAGTCGCCCTGGATCTGCCCCGCGAGGGGTCCATCGCCGCCGTCGACCGCATCGTCGAGGTTTCCGAGCCAGACCGGGTCGAGTTGATCTTGGATGACGAAGAACGGCGTCGAGACGGCGTGGGTCAAAACGTGAATCGGGTCGCCACACCACCAGCCGTCGTCGGGATGGTTGGCGATGCATGTCGCGTCGATCTGCGAATTGTACTTGGCGGGGGACAGAGCGTCTTCCGCCAGCGATTTCATGCCCCATTGGCCCTGGATGGCGTCAATGAGCGTGTCCGGGGCGTCGAGCGGTCCCCACGGGTCCGTCGACGCTTGGAGGCCCTGGCCGAGACCAGCGACGACGCCAAGGGTGACGTCCGCCGAGGGGGCCGTCGCCAAGACGCGCTCCGCGACCGCGTCCCCGTTCCAAATCGTGCCGACGCCGCCAGCGGACCCACCGGCGAACACGAAGCGACCGATATCGGTAGCAGGCGGCATCTCTGACAGCTCGGCACGACGCGTGGGCGCAAACAACTCGTTGAGGACGCCGTGCAGGATGTCGTTTCCGTTGAAGTAAATCGTGTAGTCGCCTTCCCCGGTCGGGCTGCCCGTGTCTTGGAGCTCGACCGGTTCCTCTGTGTGGCCAGACCACAAGTCGGAGCTGCAGTAATGAACGTAGACGCGCGTCCAGCCGAAAAAGGGGTTGGCGGGTTGGTCGCCGAAGACTCCGGCGAGCCCCTTGTTCGCGGGCGCGCCGACAGAAGACATGTCCGTGTGGTCGTAGGGGTCGAGTCCGTCACACCAGCGCGCAACGCAGGTGGCGTGGTTCTTACAAAGGCTGCCACCGTCGAGGTACACGAGCCAGTCGTTGCCCCCTGGGATGACGTAGTAGAGGCCAGGGCTGCCGTCGTTGCACCTGGCCAGGGGGTGCTCAGCGAGGTCGACGAAGACCGCGCTCAGCGTGCCGTTGTCTGCGGACCAGGGCGCGTCCGTGGTGCAGTCGGCGAAGGCCGGGCCCGTCAGTGGCGGCGGGCCTTCCTCGGGCGGGTCGCCCGTGGTTGGTGTGTCCGTCGGCGTCGGCGGGTCGCCGGTGGTGGAGGCGATGGGGGGTTCGCTCGTGGGTGCCGTGGTCGTGCCGGGAAGCGAGGCATCATCGCCGCCACACGCGATCCAGGCGAGAGCGATCATCCCGACTTGTTCCGGTAGAGACTCGGGTCGACGGCCGCCGTCATCTTCGCCGCGTCAAGCCGCCCACCGAGGAACGCGTTGACCTCCGTCGCAACCTGACCGGGGCTCGACACGCACTGCGCGTAGAAGACCTCGTGAATGGCGAAGTTGGGTGCGTTGCGGACCATACGGCGCACGCTGACGATGTGGTTGCGGTAGGCCTCTTTGAGCGTGTCGTTTTGGGTCGGGTCGTCGGCCTGGCGATGCTCGATCATCTTGTCCTGGCTCTTGAGGACCTCGTCGAGGTCGCGGCGCATGAACAGGACCTGGTAGAAGTTGTCGGGCGGCAGGTCCTTGAGCAGGAAGCTGATGACCTTGATGACCTTGCCGCGGGACTGGCGGATGTACGACTTGTCGGCCTCCTTCTCCAGGTCCTTGATGCGCTCGAGTTCGAAGTAGCCCTTTGGGTTGTCGATGTCGGCCGTCCGGATGCCGTCGGTGACGGTGCCGAGCCCACCAGCGTCCAGCATGCGCATCATCATCGACGTCCCTGAGCGCGGCAGGCCGGAGACGACGACGATGGGGTCGCCGTAGGTGGACTGGCGACGCCAGTTCTGAATCGCGGCGAACATGACACTCCCCTCGCTAGAAGGTAACGCCCATGGGTTTGGCGAGCGCAAAGCCGGCCAAAAGGGAGAGGGCGAAGAACCAGAGCAGAATGCCACCTTCGCCGTCGGGAAGCCAGTGCATGGGCTGGGCGGCCGTGGCGATGCGCAACTCTCGGAAGGACGAATCGCCCGGGAGGGCGGGCTCTCCCGGGTAGAGCCAGGCCTCGAGCGAGTCGGTGCGAAGCGGTGAGACCTTCCGGGCCTCCCCGCCGACACTCCAGACCTTGGTTTGGGTCTCGCTTCCTTGGCGGACCACCAGGGTGTGGTCGCCTGCGACGTCGCCGCGAAGGCGGAAGTAAGCGTGCCCGTCGGCGGTGCGAACGGGTGGGGCGTCGAGGGTGACGCCGTTGGGGACCTCGAGCTGGACGGACGAGGCGGGGCGACCGGAATCGAGTGCGACCTGCAGAACGACGGGCTCCCCTACGGGGGTCGGCGCGAACGCGTAGTGGCTGACGAGCTGGGTGATGAGCAACATCATCGGCGCCAACATGACGGCCATCGGCAGCAGGTTGTGCCCGACGTACACGGCATTGCGCCACAAGATCTTCAGCGTGGAACCAAGCACGATGCGCAGGTCTTCGGGGAAGAGCCGCACCTCGTAGAGATGCAGGGCGATGCGGTCTTTGGCCGCCGCAATGGCCTTCTGATTCGAGACGTACTTGTAGACGACCAACGCGATGACCGCGCCGACCAAGGGCCACAGGACGAGGTCGAACCACGGCCAACCGTGGCCGAAGGGCGCGAGCAGGACGTCGAAGACCGACGTGATGGGTCCGACGAGAAAGGTCATGGCGCCTACGAGATGTAGCCGAGGCCCTTGAGCTTGGCGCGGATGTCGTCGTCGCCCTTCATGTTCTCGAAGTGGAGCATCTCCTTCTCGAGGACGTGGGCGACGAACTCGTCCGTGGTCGCGTAGCCGGCGACGTCCGCGACCTTGGCGACCTTGTCGTACAGCGCGCGGTCCAGCTTGACCTTGGCTGAATTGCCCCAGAACATGAATCCCCCTCTTCGTTGGGTCTCTTCACCGAATGGTGATGGGTTGCCCAACATACTCGGCCGGCTTCGCCACGCCGAAGTGCTCCAATAACGTGGCAGTCAGGTCAGTGAGGTCGTGACCGGAGCCCTCGATGGGACGGTCGACGAGGAGCACACCGGGGACGACTTCCGGGTCCATGAGGTGGTTGCCCGACCATTTTTCGCGGTTCGGCTCGAACACGGCGCGGGTCACCATGCCAAGGGTCGATTCGTCGGAGTTGCCGAAACCGGCGTCGTACCCGACGACCAGATCCGGCGCTTCGGCAACGCGGGCGCCATGGTAGGCCTGTGCACGGGAAACCACGCGGCGAACGACGCGCGCCCCGGTCTCCGGTGCCAACACCCCTTCGAGGCCTGCGCGAATTTCGGCTTCGAGCGCACCCGCAGCGGCGGGATCGACGATGCCTTGGCCTTCGCGCCCGCGAATGTTGAGGTACAAGCCGTTGAAACCGACGCCATAGGCCTTCGTGCGGGACCAGTCGACGTCCGTGAGGGACCCCGTGGTTGCGCCATCCTTGAGGACGAGGAGCCCCGCGTCGCGCAGCCACGCGTTGAGGTGGAACTTCGTGTGAAAGGGCTGGAAGCCGTGGTCGGACATCACGATGATGCGCGTGTCGGCCGGCAGGCCCGCGCGGACGGTGCCGACGAGTTCGTCCACGTCTTCGTAGAAGTGGTCGATATTGCCGGCGTGGGCGGCCGCAGTGGCAGGGTCCATCGCCGGGTGGGGTGGGGCATCCGGGGTCTTGGGGTCGCCGTGGCGCCACATCATGTGACACTGCAGGTCGATGTCCGAGACGTACAGGAAGCCGAAGGAACCCGGCTTGAAGCCGTCGAGCGCGCGGTCGAGGACGCGTCGCGTGTCCTCTTGGACGAGCCCGACTTGTTTGAGGTACTCGTCGTCGGTGAACGTTCCGTCGCGCAGGGCGTTCGTGTCTTCGGGCATGCCCTGGGTGTAGTAGGGTCCGATTTCGTCGAGCAGGTCCGTTGCCCAGTCCGTCGGGCTCGTCAACGGCATGGCCGGGGCGGCTGGGCTGATGTTGACAGGGCTCGCGTAAATCTGGAAGCCTGGGCGGAGTTCCTTCGCGTAAAAGCGGACGATGCCTTCGATCGGCATGAGGCCGAAGGGGGCGGCGTCGTAGCTCACCGTCATCCACGGGCTCCACTCGCCTTCCCGGAGGACGGTGACGCCGTCGCCGGTTCGTACGGCCACCGTTTCGTGCTCGGGGTCCACGGAGAAACTCACTCGTGCCGTGAGGTAGTCGTCGTCGCGGGGTACCTGGCCGGGCTCGAGGTGGAGGACGTCGGGTGCGCCCTTCAGTGCGGTGTCCACGGTGTCGGGGATGCCGTCGAGGTCATAGTCGGCGACCTGGACACGGATGATGTCCCCTTTGGACGTCGACGGGACCGGTTGGTCCGTGAACAGCGTGTAGGTGCCGTAGCCGCCGCGAAGGTCGGGTGTGCCCATGCCACTGAGCACTTTCGCTTCGCTTTCGGGCACCGGGAAGTTTCCCGGAATGCGGTACACCTCGACCGGAACGCCGGCCTTGTGCAGGAGGTCCCAGAAGGGCGTTCCGCCTCGGTTGTTGCCCGCCTCGGGCACCGAGATCGGCAGGACATAGCCGAAGAGGCGAAACACGGTGGCCTCGCCTTCGGGGGCTGGCGTGGCCGACGCGATGGGGTGGTAGGTCGCCGGATCGCGATGGATGAAATCGAAGATGCCGTGACCGCCGGGGTCGACGCCGGTCACGAAGGTGGACCACGCGACGGGACTCTGGGGCGGGTTGGCCGTCCCGAGAGGCTGGAAGGCGCCCTCTCGCGCCATTTTCGCCAGATTGGGGACCCGGCCCTGGTCGATGAGGCGCTGGAGGATGACGGGGTCCATCCCGTCGACGCCGAGCACGAACATGCCGGGCTGGGCAAAGGCCGCTGCCGAGAGCCATGCCATCATGGGACCGCCAAGGCGCCGGGCGCGGCACCAGATTGGTCGAGGGTGGCCGGGTCGAGCCAGCCGCGAGCGACGGCTGGCTGCTCGGATGTGGGGAAAATCATGCCGCCCACCATGTGTGCGGGCGGCTTCTGGCCCAGGAGGCGAAGAATGGACGTCGGCATGTCGATGAGGCGCGGACGTTCGGTGGCCAGGGGCCGGTTGCTGAACAGCACACCGGGGACGATGTCGGGGTCGACGCAGTGGTCGCCGCTCCACGACTTCGTGTTGTCCTGGAAAACGGTGGCCGTGACCGCGCCGGTCGCGCACTCCCAGGAGTGGCGGTAGCCGCCTTCGTAGCCGACGAGCAGGTCGGGGGCGTCGAACCGTTCGGGGCCGTCCATCTCGGCCATTGCGGACACTACGCGACGGATGACGGGGCCTTCCCGCTCGGGGTCGCGCAGCGCGACGAGACGTTCGCGCAGTTCGGCGACCAGCGCGTCGTACTCGGCCCCCTCTTCGACGATGCCAGACTGTTCGCGGCCCTTGCGGTTGATGAACAGGCCCGTGAGGCCAAGGGCGAACGCTCGCGTCCTGGACCAGTCGACGTGCTCGAACCAATCGCCGGAAAGCACGTGGCCGTCGCGCAGGGCCAAGTACCCCTCCTGGAAGAGCCAGGAGTTGAGGTTTACGCCGCGACGGAAGTTCGTGAAGCCGTGGTCGGAGATGACGAGGAAGGCGGTGTCCTCGCGCTCGACTTCGTGCCACAGGCGTCCGATCATCCGGTCCATCGACTCGTAGACCTTCGCGACCTCGTCCTTGTGAGCCGTGATGTCCTTGCCGGCGTTCGCGGGGTGGGACGGGTCCAGGTAACGGTAGAACATGTGCTGGATGCGGTCGGTCGTGTCGAAGACCGTGCACACGAGGCCGCTACGGGTCTTTTCGATGGCGTCGAGCAGCATCTTCTCGCGCTCTTCGCCGACCAAGTAGGCGAAGTCGAGGAAGGCCGCTTCGTCGATCACGCGCTCGTTGAGCGCCCAGGTGTCTTCGGCGAGGCCGAGGGTGGCGTACGGCCCCTGCTTCTTGGCGAGGTAAATCGCGTAAACGTCGGGGTGGCTGATCGGCATCGCCGGATTCTCCGGATCGATGTGGATCGGCGTCATGTACAGGTTGACGTTGGGGTCCATCTCGTTGAGGTAGAACCTCGCGATTCCGTTGACCGAGATGCCGAGCCCCGGTTTGAAGGTGAGCTTGATCCAGGGCGAGTAGCGTCGCGGCACCAATTCAAAGGGCTCGGAGCCCTCGATTGCGACGGTGACGCCGGCCTTTCCGACGGTCAGCGTAAACGGCAGCGTCATGCGCCCGCCTGCTTTGAGCAGGGAGTTGTCGGGGCCGACGATGCGGCTGCGGATGACGTTGCCCTTGCGGCGCAGGAGCGTCTGTTCGCCTCCCGTGTAGGCTGGCCGGCCCTCCTTCTCCTCGGTCGTGAAGAACGCGAAGGTACCCTGCGATCCGCGGAGGTCCGGGACGCACATGCCCGAGAGGAGGAGGCCCCGGAACGCGTTCGGCGGAAAGGTGATGGGGACGCGCTGGACGATAGCCGGCACGTGACGCTCGCCGAGCGCCTTCCAGAAGGCCTCGCCCTTCTGGAGGAGCTTGATCTCTGGCTTGCCGAGCGGAATGACGTAGCGGCCGATGTTGAGGACCCGCTCGACCTTGCCGATGTCGGTCGACGAAATCAACGGCGCGCAGGTGCACGGGTCGCGCGTGATGAAGTCGTAGATGCCGTGGTGGCTCGCGTCGGTTCCGGTTGCGAACGTCGACCAGGCGACGGGCGACATGCTCGGGTTGGACGTCTGCAGGGCCCGGAAGGCACCTTTGTCCGCCAGGCGCTTGAAGTTGGGGAGGCGGCCCTCGGCCATGAAGCGGCTGGCGAGGCCAGGATCCATTCCGTCCATGCCGACGACGATGACGCGCTTGACCGCGGCATCCTTGTAGGGATTGCCAATTCGAATCGCGCGCCACAGGAGTGTGAAGGGGTAGGTCAGCAGGGTGAGGGCGACGATGGCAAGCGTCGTCAACAGCACCATGAATGAACCCGCGAGCGCGAAGCCCGCGCCGGGACCGATGTAGGCGAAGGCGACGGCGGGGAAGCTCAGGGCGGCCGCGACGGCGAACAGGCGGCCCCAAAGACGGCGGGTCAACGGACCTCCGGGCGCCGTGCTAACCCCAGTGTGCTGATTTGGGGTTGCCGATGTCTCGCTGGGTATGGGTGGTCGTGGCTGCGATGGCGTGTGGGGGAACGGACCCGGAGGCCGTCATCGGCGGGGTCGAGGCCTCCTTGGCGTCGTCCGACTACGCGGCAGCCGTCGCGGCGGCCGACGCCGCGTTGGCGGTTGGCGGCCTCGAACCGGCCGTCGCTTGGCGGCTGGAGTCCAAACGGCTCGAGGCCATTGCTCGGAGCGGCAAGGGGACGGACGCCTTGTCGACGCTCGATCGACTCGCTGCGGCCTACCCCGCCCAGGTCAAGGCGGGGAGCTATCTGGCCGCGGCGGAGCAGGTGAAGGCCGGCGGCGACGCGACTGGCGCCATCCACGTGCTCGACGGCGGCCTCAAGCGCTTTGCAGGCGATGCCGAGCTGACGGCCGCCGTGGAGGCGGCCAAGGCCGGTGGGTCGGATGAGGAGAACGCGGCGCTCGAGGCACTTGGCTACCTCGGCGATGTCGGCGGAGCCGAGGAAGCACCGGCCGGAAGCGCAGCGGAGGCGGCGCCGGCCGGTAGCGCACCTGCGGGCAGTGCCCCGGCCGCGGCGCACCCCTGATCGACGCGACCGGGCTGGCCCTCGCCATCGCGCTGGCGGTCGACTCCGTCGCGGTGGCGGCCGCGTTGGGCACGCGGCGTCCACCCGCCCGGGTCGCGGTAGAAGCAGCCGCTTGGTTCGGCGTCTTCCAAGGTGGGATGTGGGCCGTTGGCGCCACGGCGGGGACGCTCGTGTTGAGCGGCTGGGGCGGGCGCGGACGCGCCTTGGCGGCGGTCATATTGGTGGCCATTGGCGTGGCAGTTTGGCGTCGCGCCGGCACGGCGGTTGCGCCGCGCGCGCAGCGGCCGGCTCTCATTGCGGCGGCCTTTGCGACGAGTGTCGATGCCGCCTTTGCCGGCATTTCGGCGCCCACCTTGGCCCATGGGGGTCAGGGCCTCAGTTGGACGATCGGGTCGTTGACGTCGATCAGTACGTTGCTGGCCGTATTTTTGGGAGGGGCCGTGGGTAAGGGGATGGACGCGAGCGGGGAGCGAATGGCCGCGCTGGCCCTGTTCGGCGTTGCGGTCCACATCGCGCTTGGCTGAAGGCCAACGATCGGCCGCCGGACCGGATCTTCCGGGAGGCCGCGGCCACCTTATTTTTCTTTGAAGCCCCCTTGAAGGTTGGGATCGGGTCGTGTAGAGAGTTTTTCACGCGCTCCACCACCCCGGTGAAGCCCTTCCCCCCAGCCTCCCGGCGCCCCGTGACTTCCTTCCTCGACGGCATGGCCGCGATCCGTCCCGCGATCCGATCGATCGTTGGGCCGTGGGCCGCCGCTGGCGCGTCGCTGGCCTTCGCGGCAGGGCTGTTCGCCCTGCGCCCGGACCTCGCCCTCGTCGAGCATGTTGTCTTTGTGGGTGCCGACTACGCGCCGTCGGCCGAACTGCGCCACGCCTCGCAGGTTCGCAACGGGACCCGGATGTGGGAGATTTGGCCCCAGGCGGTCGCGAAGCGGGTCGAGGCGCATCCTTGGGTGGAGCGCGCCGAAGTCGCGCTCGTGTGGCCCAACACGCTGCTGATTCGCGTCAAAGAGCATGAGCCACTCGCGGTGTTGCACCACGGCGGAACTTGGTACGTCGACGCGAGTGGGGTCGTGTTCGCGGAGGCGGACCCGGACCACATGGACCTGCCCCACCTCACGGGGCTGACGCCGGACCTGGCGGAGTTGCACCCCGACCTGCCCGCGGTGGCGCTGGCCTCGGCCGTGGACCTCCTTCTCGCTCTGGAGGCCAAAGGTCTGGTCCATCCCGCCGACGTCAGCGAAATTCATTTTTCCCGGACGGCCGGGTGGACCGTGACCGTAGGTCCATCGCGCCTCCTGTTTGGACTCGGCGGCCGCGACCGTCAGCTCGACCACCTGGGGGCGCTGATGATGCGCAAGCCCGACCTCACGGCTCGGTCGACCGAGGTCGACCTCGCCCCGAGGCAACTCGCCGTGGTCCGCCCGCACCTTTCCTTCCGTCCCTTGTAAACCTCCCACCTTCCCGCATCCTCGGAGCCCTCCCATGATCGAACTCATCCACGACACCACGATTCCGCCCGGCGCCAAGATCAAGGTCATCGGGGTCGGGGGCGGTGGCGGCAACGCCATCAACACGATGATTCAGGCGGGCCTGACGGGCGTCGAGTTCATTGCGATGAATACGGACGGCCAGGACCTCGCCCGGAGCCTTGCGGGCAAGCGCTTCCAGTTGGGGGCGGGTCACACCAAGGGTCTGGGCGCTGGCGCGAATCCCGAAGTGGGCCGTGAAGCCGCGATCGAAGACCGCGAGCGCATCGAGACTGTGAGTCAGATCGCGCGTCACCGAAGCCGGATGGGCGAGCAGGGCGATGCGCTTTCCCGCCAACGGACGTCGCAGCGCAGCATCCTCGATCAGACGCTCGATACCGAACTTCATGGCCACTGCGAAGGACGGAAACCGAGGGCGCTCAGACTCAGCACGAAGCCGGCGTGATGGTGGAAGTCGGGCTTGCCGGGCGGGTGGGCGAGCGCCCAGTACGCATGGAGGCCACCTTCGGCTTCGAGCACGGCCGAGAGGGCGATACGCAGCGTGTCCGTTTTCGGCAAGGCGGCTTTGGGCAGCGTGGCGACGAGTTTCAGCAGATCCTCTTCACGTTCGAAGGCGATTTTCGGCGCGGGGCCATCGTAGGAGCTGGGCGCGCGCTGGCGCGTGTCAGCAAAGTCGTAGCAGGCCCATTGGCCGGAGGGCGAGAAATTGAATTCGCGGTAGCCGGTTTGCCCGGCCGCGCCGAGGAAGACTTCGCAGCAGGTGGTCTGCCACAGCGCATCGTGCGGGGCGGGTGCATGCGGTGTCGGCACGCGCAGGTCGAGGTTGAGGCCCTGCACGACATAGGCAAGCTGCAGACTGCCGTCACTGCCGAGGGTCAGGGTGGCTTCGATGCGTTGGTGAAAGCGTGCCGGGTTATCGTGATGCGCGGCGAGCTTGACGTGGACGGAACGGGTCATGCGTCAGCGTGCAGAAACAACTTTCTGACATTG